>NZ_JBIVZM010000009.1:0-328081 GCF_044759525.1 Streptomyces sp. NPDC101110
TGCTGCGGGACGTCGCGGAGAACCGCCAGCTCGGTGACGTCACCACACTGACCGACTCCACGGTCATGGACCTCATCCAGGCCAAGCTGCCGGCCACGCCCAGCGAGGACTGAGTCCACCCGGCTTCGGTGCCGGGCGGCGGATTTCCGCCGTCCGGCACCATATTTGTGTGTACCGACTGGGGCAGCTCATCCTCGTGATCCGAGGGCCTCGCCGAGTCCGGCTCGCCCCGCGATGCCGAGCTTCCGGTACGTCCGGCTGAGGTGCAGTTCCACCGTCCGCAGCTCCACGAAGAGCTCTCCCGCGATCGCCCGGTTGGTCATGCCCTCGGCCGCCATCTTCGCCACCCGGAGTTCTGAGGGGGTGAGTGCCTCAACCCCATGCGGCTTGTCCGGGCCGTTGGGCCGGTAGCCGCTGCGGCGCAGCTCGTTCTCCGCCGCGAGAGCGATCGCGGAAGCCCCACTTCGGTCGGCCACGTTGAAGGCTTGCTGCAGGTGCGTCCGTGCCTCAGTGAGGGCCCGGTCGTCGGCCAGCATCACTCCGCAGTCCAGGAGGGCCTGGGCGTACAGCACCCGCGCGCTCGTGCCTTCGAGCGCTGCCACGGCCTCACGCAGCAGCCTCACGCCTTCGGCGCCGCCGGCGACGACCCCAGCTGCGCGCAGCGCACCGCCGACGTACTCCGGCACCCCCCAGCCCTGCGCCAAAGCCAACTCCTCCTCGGCCAGTTCACGCGCGCGCGGCAGATCCCCCAGAGTCCGGCACACCAGCGCAGCCTCGGAACGCCATGGCAGGATCGCGGGGTTCACCATGCCGCGCGCCCGGGCTCGCTCACCGCTGTCCATGAAGTCGGCAAGTGCCTGGCGTGGTTGACCGAGGGCCAAGCGTACGCGGCCTCGCACCAGCGTGGCGAAGTCATTGGCCCAGTGCTGCGAGAGCACACCGGTGAGCCTGTAGCGGTCGAGAAGGTCCTGAGCCTCGGCCGGCCTGCCCTGCTTGAGCAGACAATCGGCCCACAGGGCCACACTGTGGTTGGCCTGGCAGTCGGCGCCGACGGCATGCAACGTCGTGACGGCCTCTTGGGCGTCGCCGATACAAGCGACAACGTTGCCCAGCCGGAAGTTGACTCCCGCCCGCAGCGTGCGGACGTAGGCCAGAGCCAGACCCGCGCCCCGCTTACCCAATGCCTTGACACTGGCGTCGACGACGGACAACGCCGCCTCCGGACGACCGGCAACCGCCAGGGCCAGCACGGCGCCCGTGAAGACGAACGACTCGTCACCCGGCGGCAGCACCCCGTCAGCCAGGGCCGTTTCCGCGTGGGCGAGGGCTTCTTCGGGCGAGCCGTCCCGCATGACGGAGAGGAGGGAGAGAAGTGCCGCCATGGAACGCTCAGTTGCGGGCTGCCGTGCCGCCGCACTCCTGACCGCGGCCGTTTCGGTCATCACCGACCCGGCACTCTCCCGGTACGTGATCTGTGCGTACAGTAGGTCGATTTCCGTGCGCAAGGCCCGGGCCGGGTGGCCGGGCCGCAGTTCGCGCACAGCATCCCGCAGCACCTGGATGCCCTCCGGGTAGCGGTTGAGGGCGAACAGGGCGCAGGCCAGTGACCGGGCGGCAGCCTCCCGAGTGTCCGGTGTGGGCGACAACCGGAGTCCACTCCGCAGACTGCGTACGGCGGACTGCGCACAGCGGGTCAACTCCGCCTCTCCCAAGGAGAGCAGGACGAAGGCGCGCACCTCGTCGGCCAACGGCTCGCGCAGGGCGCGCCGAAGGCAGGCCACGGCGCTGTCGTTGTCCCGGCTCCTGGCCTCGTCCGCGGCGCGCAGCAGCGCCTCGGCGACCCACTGGTCACCTCGCCGGCTGTGCAGCAAATGCGGGGTGAGCGCGTCCCAGGGGGCGCCGATGTCCAGCAGATGGCGGGCCGCACGAGTGTGCAGCTCACGACGGCGGCTGGGCGGGACTTCGTCGGCGAGCGCGGCGGCCACCGCGGGCGCGGCGAAACGCGGGCCGTGCGGTGAGTCCTTGACGATTCCCTCGCGGCACAGGGAGTGCACCCGGTCCGCGACCGTGCTCTGGGGCAGGCCGGTCACGGAGGCGAGCAGGGCGGGGGTGCAACTGTCGGCGATCACTGCAGCCGACAGCGCCACCCGCAGGCTCTCCTCGCCGCCGGCGGCGATGTCGGCCAGCAACTCACGGCCCACCTCGCGAGGCACGAGTCGTGGCACCATCGGCGCGGAGGCATCGTCCGGTTCCAGCTTGTGTGCCCGGGCGAGTGACGCCACCTCGCTCACCACGCCGGGAATGCCCGCGGTGGCGTGATGACAGGCTTCAACGAACGCGGGAGTGGGCTCAGCGCCCAACTCTGCGGCGAGGAGACAGTGGATCTCCTCGTGAGTCAACGGCGCGAGGTAGATGCGATGCTCGAAGCACGGCAGTAGCGCGCCGACCTCCAGGGCGGCCGGAGTGGCGGCTGTCTGCGGTCTGAGCGTGGCCAGCACCGGTACGGCGGGACGGCGCAGTAGGTGACGACCTAGCCACTGGAGGGACGCCCCGTCGGCCAGGTGGAGGTCGTCCAAGGCCACGGCGACGCGACCCTCGCTGCCGGACAGGACGGCGGTCACCATCTCGTCGAGGCGCTGCGGGCTAAGCGCGTCCTGGCCGCTTCGGCTGCCGGTGAGCAATCTGCTCGCGAACCCGAGGGCCGGATCGGCACGGTCACCGGCGGCGGAGATCACACGGCGGCCCTGAGCCGAGGCCTTCTCGACGAAAGCGCGCAGGAGCGCGCTCTTGCCGGCACCTCGGCTGCCTTGTACCAGTACATGTGATCCGGTCGCGGAAGCGGCAAGAAGATCGTGCAGGAGCCGATGCTCCCGCTCTCGTCCTATGAGCACGGTAGCCGATTATGCGGGGTTGACATGCAAGGTGCCATGTTCATCCACGATGCGGAATGGCGGCAATGCCGAACTTGTAGCAGATGGCTTGTCATGGTTGCTCAGGCAACTTTCAGTTGACCGAACCACCTCCCGGCACACCGAAATACCGCAACCTTTCGGGGCCGCAGGGGTGGTTGAACGGCGTCGGGTCGTGCTGACATGTTCCGGCAGGCTGCCACGCTCTCCGCAGTCGTTGAGTCAACCTTGGCCTTCTGTCTCTCCTCGCCCGGGAGTCATGCCACAGCCTGCGCTGGCAGTAAGTACATGATCGGAGCACACATGCAGGGCACCCCTACGCGACCCCGCCCCACGGCGGAGCTGTATCAGACAGCCGTGTGGTCGCTGGTCGGCTTCACCTCGGGGATGACCCTCATGGTCGGTGTTCTCGTCGGGTCCGCACACGTCTGGCCCCTTCCTCTGCTCGTCGGCGGGACGCTGGTCGGGGCCGTCCTGGTCACCTACAGCTTCAGGGCGTAAGCGAGATGGGCAAAGGCGCGAGAGGCCGGTTCCTCGGGCGGGCCTGGCTGCCGAGCGAGCGGCGGCGGCATGCCACCCACTACAGCATCACGGCGATGGACATAGTCTTGTCGGCCGGTGCCATCGCCTACGCGCTCCCCGTCTATTTCGCGATCATCCCCCGCACCGACCCGTCGCGCGGGGCGTCCGGCGAAGGGCGGATCGACTGGCTCTTCATCGCCTGGGTCGTGACCGACGTCGCCGCCGGACTGGCGATCGTCGTCCGTCGCCGGTTGCCGCTCCTCATGGGCGGCGCCGCCGTATTGGCGCGGTTCGTGACCGGTTCCGTGTTGACCGTTCCCATCGCTGTCTACACGCTCGTCCGGCTGCGCAGATACTGGTGGGCCGCGGCGACGGGGAGCGCGTTCTGCGTCAATTCCCTGTACGACTTCTACACAGAGTCGGGTCCGGGCGTCCGTTACGGCGGTGTCCCACTGCTCGCGGTCCAGATGTTCGAGGAAGCCGTCATCAGGAACGCCGTGCCGTTCGTCCTCTTCCCTGTCCTGGCCGCCGTCAGCGTCCGGCAGCACCGTCAGCGGATCGACAACCTCCAGGTCATGAACAGACAGTTGCAGCGCGAGCAGGAACTGGTGTCCCGCAATGCGGCCCTGACAGAGCGTGCGCGGATCGCGAGGGAGATGCACGACGTGGTCACCCACTACGTCGGACTGATCATCCTGCGGGCCGGGGCCTTGGAGATTACGGCCGGGCCGGGGTCCCCCGCAGGCCAGAGCGGCAGCCTCATCGCCGGCCTGGGACGCAAGGCGATGAGGGAGCTGCGCGACCTCCTCGGCGTCCTCCGCACGGACATCTCCGGCCCCGACACGGCGCTGAGCCGTACCAGTGAGGCCCCCTTCGTCCCCGACGTGGAGCAGCTCCTCTCCGGAGCACTCGGCGCCGGCATCGCTGTCTCCTGGTTCTTGCACGACGGGTTCGACGAGTTCGACCCGCGGACCAAGCAGGCGGTGTACCGCATCGTGCAGGAAGCTCTCACCAATGCAGCCCGACACGCCCCGGGCGCCGACGTCCTGGTCGTAGCCGATCGACTCGGCGACACCTGGTGTCTGAAAGTGCGCAATGGAGCGACCCGTTCGGCGATGCGTCCGGACTCCGTGAGCGGCGGTCTCGGCTTGGTCGGGATGCGACAGCGGGCGGAGAGCATTGGCGCGACGCTGACGGCCTGGGCGACACCCGCCGGTGAGTTCGAGGTCATTCTCTCCGTGCCTCTTGACTCCGAAGCCCGCACGGTCACCCCGGAGAACAGGGCCGACAGGGAGCCGGCTCCGGAGCCGAGCTGACCGCGGAACCGTCTGTGCCTCACCCGCGGGTTGCTGCGAGATTCCAGTCACGGCGGGAATGACTCACGAAGGCCGGCGTGACGCCGGTGCCATCGTGAATGTCGCCCAGGAGCTCGAGTCTCTGGCCCGGACCGGGACGTCGTGGCGACCGCTCCCGATCAGTACCAGGATGCGCTGGTCCACGGCGAGCGAAGGGCAGCCCCGGGCTGGCTCTCCCTCTGCCCGCTTGAGGGGTGGAGGAGCCGTGACAGGCGACTTCGCCGCGCGTATGAGCGCGAGGAGGTGCCCTCAGCCCCGCGCCGCTTGCGATGTCTTGCATCTCTTCCACCAAGTCGGGCGTGTGCGCCCGGCTACGCGATGACCAGCCGCCGTGTCACGGCCAGGGCGACCCGAGACGCCTCCGCGAAGTAGCCGAGCGCGACATCCCGCCCTCGCCCATCGCCTCTGCTCCCCTGTGTCGGCGGCTGCGGAGATCCGTGCTCCTGGGCCGGATCGTCCATAGCGCAACGATGATCCGACTCAAGAGCTTCAACCGAAGTTCCAGGGGAGGAGAGGCCAGGGCCACAGTCGCTGAGTGCGGCGTTATGCGCCGGGATGGGTACGGCAGTGAGACTCAGGGCGCTCCAACCGGCCGTACGCGCCGGCCGGTTGGAGCGTGTGTCTCGGGGCGGCGCGGAGCGCCTGCTCGGTTGCGGCTCGCGGAAAGCCTAGACGCAGTGAGTTCCGTTTGACGGTGTCACGTTCCAGAGCAGGTAGTCGTCGACCAGACGGGTCAGGCAGGGCTTGCCGGCGAAGTAGGCGCCGTGGCCCTCGCCTGCCACCGTGATATCGACGCCGACGTTCCTACCCAGAGCCCGTGCCAATTTACGAGCTCCGGCCACCGGAGTAGCCGGATCACCGGTCTGCCCGATGACGAGGATCGACTTCGCTCCTGCCGCCGACACATCCAGACGCTTGGACCTTCCCCGTACGGGCCACTCGTTGCAGGCGTCGATGCCCTCCGCGGAACTCGCCCCGAACACCTTGGATGCGTTCATGAACTTCATCCGCAGAGAAGCGACCTCCGCGGCGCTGGGCCGCTCACGGCTGTCGGCGCAACTGATGGCGAGGTGGGACGACTGAAGCGTGCTGTAACGGCCTTTCGGATCACGCTCGACGAACGCGTCGGCGAGAGCCCGCAGGATGTCACCGCGCTGTTCCGACATGCCTTGCCGAAGCCCCTTGGTCAGCACAGGCCAGGTCTTCTTGTCGTAGAGCGCCGAGGCAATGCCCGTCTCGGCCACATCCGCGGTGACGGGCCGGCCCTGGGATGTCGTCAAAGGCGCCCCGTCGAGCTTCTTCAGCCAGGAGGCGAGGATACGGTTGCCCTCCTCACCGCCGCTGCCCGTCGGACACGCCGAACCCTGGCGTGCACAACTGTCCATGTAATGCTCCAGGGCCATCTGGAAGCCCTGCGTCTGGTGCAGTGCAGCTTCGGCACCGCTCTCCGTGGGATCGACAGCCCCGTCAAGGACGAAGCGCCCGACCCTTCGGGGGAAGAGATGCGCGTACACGGCCCCGAGCTCCGTGCCGTACGACACCCCGAAGTAGTTGGTGCGTTTTTCGCCGAGCACCTCTCGCAGAACATCCATGTCGCGGGCGGCGTTCTCCGTACCCACGTGGGGCAGGACCGCGCCCGAGTCCTTCTGGCATGCGGCAATGTACCGAGCGGTGGCCTTCTTGAGACGAGCACGTTCAGCGGGGGTTTCGGGCGTGAAGTCCAACTCGTAGTAGCGGTCGAGCGCCGCACCTTTGAGGCAGGTGACACCGCTGCTCGCGCCCACACCGCGAGGGTCGAAACTGACCAGATCATAGCTTGAGTGGGGCCGGAAGAGCAGCTTGCTGACGAGCGGCAGCATCGCGACGCCTGATCCCCCGGGCCCCCCGAAGTTGAGCAGGAGAGATCCGCGTCGCCTCTCCTGATCCTTGGTCTTGCTGCGGATCAGCGCGATCCCGATTGACTTGCCGGACGGCTGCGCGTAGTCCAGCGGAACCCGGAGTGTCGAGCACTGGAAGTTCTTGCCAGGAGCCCGGCCCATTCCCTGCTCGGGCTTGGGCGGTGGGCAGGAATGCCATCGAAGTTCCTGGCCGGTTATCGACTTCGGCAGAGTCTTCGGGACGGGTGGTTTGTGCGAGGTGGAGTCGTCTGTCTTCCCACTGCATCCGGACAAACACAGAAGGGTGACTCCGATCGAGGCGCACATAAACATATGCAGTCCGAGCGGCCATCGACGTGGTTCCTTCGCCGATGTTGACAACAATCGATGATTCATGATGTTCGACCGGGACTCTCCATGAGTGACTGACGTGCAATCTCTCTCACATCCAACCTTCGTGACCTCGGTCGACCGAGCAGTTCAGCCCCGAACAGTACAAATGATTCGGTGCGACCGGGCCGAAGCGCCGGTTCCGGCGGTCACAGGACGACGACACGATGGGACACAGCCTTCGGCATGCCCGAGCCGTGGTCCGCCGACCCTTCTCCCGATGGGCCATCATGACTTCACCAGCCGCTGTGCTCAGGAACTCCGCCATGCGTTTCCCGGACCATTCCGCAATCATTTGCGAAGACGCCTCCGTGAGCTATCGGGAACTGTGGGACCGGTGTATGCGCATGGCCGCCGGTCTGTGCCGCAGAGGCGTCCGGCCGGGACTACAGGTGGGGGTCCTGCTGCCGAACGGGCCGGACTTCGTCGCCGTCTACTACGCGGCTCGGGCCCTGGGGGCGAGCGTGGTCGCCGTGCAGGGCATGCTCGCCGAACCCGAAGTGGAGCGCGTTGTCACGGACAGTGCCGTGTCTCTCCTGGTCTGCCCAGATCACCTGCATCGCCTGTACCGCACCATCACGCTGTGCGTAGCGCCCTACGACCTGGTCCGCGAGCGGTACGAGGCCGACCTGATCGGGGAGGCTGAACCCGACGTCACCTCTCCCTTCCTGCTGAGCCGACAAGACATCCTGTACAGGTGTCTGCCGCTGTCGCAGTACTTCGGCAGGGTCGCCATGCACGCGTGTGTCGGCGCCGGCGCGACCCTCGTACTGGACGACGGCTTCGTGGCGGAGACAGCTCTCCGGGCGTTGACGAAACACCAGTGCACAGTGATGACAGGCTCCCTGCCCATGTACCGACCGCTGATCGACACGTTGAGATCAGCGCCCGGCCTGCGTCCGCCCCGGCTGAAACACATCTACTCCGAGGGGTTGGTGGTGCCGAAGGAGACGAAGGACGAACTCTTCCCTCTCCTCGGTTGTTCCGTGCATGAGCTGCCGATGTTTGACCGAAACAAAGTGATCTGAAAGACGGTGCTCATATCAGCCCGAACGCCCCGCGCTCCTCCGCACGCTCGGGCGTGCAGATGTCCTCTACGGTGTAGGCATCCTCCTCGAGCGCGTCAGCCCGTCGTCCGAACTCCGGGTTCGCGCGCCGAAGGTGATCATCTGCTGCTGGGCCCTGCTCACCGCTGTCTCTGACACGGTCACCCGCGATGGCTGCCGCGTCCACGGGCCACCCCCTCCATGCTGTCCGCGATCATCCACCTCATCTGCTCCTTGTGGCTCGTGGTGGAAGTGCCCCCGCCACCGATGTCGGAGGGGGCACCGCACACGGTCGCTGGACGTGCGAGGCGGAAGCGGCCAGGGCAGGCGGTCCGGCGCGCGACAGTTGTACGGCTACAGGCCTCATACCCAGCACCGGTACCGTGCCGAAGAACAGTGACAGACAACCTGGTGGGACGCTCAGGTCAACGCATGCACGGAGCGCAGCCGTGGAGCCGGCCTCCCGCGGCAGACTGGTCTTATTGCGTAACCTCAACCACTCACCGATCTCATCCGCAAGTCTGATGCGCGCGACGTCCGTTGCCGCTTCGATCAGCCCCCTGGCCAGAGCGAAGCGGTGAACCTCAGACTTGCCGGGGCCTCAGCTCTCCGAACTCCGCCGACGGTCTTCTGGTCTCCGTTGCCGCACACTGATTCCGCCCCAAGACGGCGTTCATTGGTGTGCCCGTCCCGACTCGAGGAGTCGCTTACTCATGCTACTCAGCAAGCGTGCCGCGAAGGTGACCGCGTGTGTCGTCACGGCAGCAGCCGTCACCGGTGTGGTCGGCGTCGACCAGCTAACGAGCCCGGCCACTGCCTCCGTCGAGGGGCCCAAGCCATACGACAGACCAGTCGCTCCGCAGCTGAAGGTGCCGGATGGCAACGAGAGGACGGCACAACTCGACGCCACGGGCGTTCAGACCTACACGTGCACCGACGGCACATGGTCACTACTGGAACCCGCCGCGACGCTGTTCCGGCACGGTGACCGGCGGCGCCGCCCCGCCGCGCTGCACTCGCGCGGACCGGTCTGGGTGTCGACCACCGACGGCAGCGCGGTCAACGCCGCTGCCGTGCCCGGCGCAAAGGCCCCTCGTCCCGACGCCGTCCCCGAGCTTCTGCTCAAGTCCACCGACAACCGCGGCACCGGACTGTTCGGTTCCGTCTCCTATATCCAGCGACTCAACACCCGGGGAGGCGTCCCGCCGACCGGGTCCTGCGCCGCGGGCACACAGACCGCTGTGCCGTACAAGGCCACATACGTCTTCTACCAGCCCGTCGAGCCCTGACCCCGTCGCTCACCCGAGCGGAAGAATCCGCGCAGGCGGCCTTGAGCGGCCGGCGAAGTGACCTGCGCGGCACCGCAATCCCTCGGCAGCACCTCTCTCACGAGATCGGGCCCACCGAAACACCGCCGCGGCACCCCGAAGTCTTTTGAGTTAGGAAGCCCCGGTCGCTCACTCCGGCTACCGGTGAATGATGGGATACACCCATGTCATCCTCGACCACCTGCCTGACCATGCCTACGCCCACCGTCATCCGACGGCAAGTTGACCTCGTTCTGGAGGACTTCCTCGGAAGACAGCAATCTGGTGAGGCGCACGAGCCCCCCATGCCGGCTCAGATGCGTGAGGTCATCGGCCAGTACGTGATGCGGGGCGGGAAGCGGCTGCGCTCTCTGCTGTGCGTTGTCGGCTGGTACGCGGGAGGAGGGAACTACCTCGCCCGGTCGGTGGTCAACGTGGCGGCCTCCTTGGAGATGTTCCATGCATGCGCGCTACTCCTCGACGACGTCATGGACGAAAGCCACGTACGCCGAGGGCAGCCCACCGCTCACCGCGCCCTGGCCGGCCTCCGAGACGGAGACCAGGCACGACGGTTCGGAGCCAATGCCGCGATACTCCTCGGCAACCTCGCCTTGTCCTGGTCCGATGAACTGCTCCGCTCCGCAGACCTTACTCCCCGTCAGCTGAGGCAGGTGGGGGCGGAGATCGACAGCATGCGCAGAGCCACCGTCTACGGCCAATACCAGGACCTCCTGGCTGCCTTCACCCGTACGCCTCAAGTGGACAAGGCCTTGTTCATCGCCCGGAACAAGACAGCCCGGTACACCGTCGACGCCCCGCTCAGAGCAGGCGCCGTCATCGCCGGCGCCGACGATGAATCGCTGAGCAGGTTGAGTGACTTCGCCCTCCCACTGGGCATCGGCTATCAGATCCGCGACGACATCCTCGGGGTCTTCGGCGACCCGGCAGAGACCGGCAAGCCGCGCGGTGACGACCTGCGCGATGGCAAGTGCACCCTTCTCGCGGCCCTGGGCGTCTCCCGAGCCGACTCCCCGGACGCCAGGCGCCTGACGCACCTCCTTTCCGGCCCCCTCGGCCCCGACGAAGAAGCAGAAGCCCGCGACCTCCTCGTGACCACCGGGGCGCGGGAAGCGGCCGAGACGCAGGCAGCAGCTCTGCAACAACAGGCTCTTGACGCTCTTACAGGCGCACCCTTCCCTCCCGAAATCCTCGACATCTTGCGGCGCTTGGCGGACGAACTCACCTTGCGCACGAAGTGATGATGATCAGGGTGTCCAGGCGGGCGGTTCGTGGGCGCGTCCTGATGGACCTGTTGGCCGAACTCGGCGGTGCTTTCCGAAAGGCTCCGGTCGATCAGTGGTAGGCGCTGGAGCCGAAGCGGTGGAGGGCCGAACAGACCCACGGGATCCCGGCGCCTGGTCCACGCCCACGAGCTCGGCCACAGATGTTGTTGCAGACCGGAGACCAGCCTCCAGTTGGCCGTGGGCGGAGCCACGTGATGCCGCGGTCGTCAGGTACTGGAAGGAACCGAACCTTCGTCTTGCTTCGGCAAGGACGGGGTGTGTTCCGGCCCGCCCATCGTGTTGCTATGGGGGTCGTCTTCACTTTGGTCGCTCGCGCGTGCCACGAGCCGTCAAGTGCGACTTCGACGTCCCGGTAGCCGGCGGCCATTGACAGCCACAGTTTCACAGGCACGCGGACATAAAAGGCGACGGCCACACCTCGTTTCCCCCTCGAATCAGGAGCCCCCCATGTCTTCTTCTCGCCCTCGAAGCCACAAGCGTTCACAGCTGTTGTCGCGCCGGGTGGTAGCCGCGGGTCTCGGCGGAGTTGTCGGCGTTGCAGGAGTCAGCACGGCACTGGCGACGTCGTCCGCGCCCGATACGCCGGTGAAGCACCACCAGAGCGGGGAGGGCGGCAGGGCCGCGGCTGACGCGCCCACGTCCCGCGAGGCTGCGGTGAGGCGTTCCATCGTTCTCCTGGTCAACGCGGAGCGTCGCAAGGCCGGATGCGGCGCGGTCAAGCAGCACGCGAAGCTGAACTCGGCCGCACAGAGGCACTCCGACGACATGCGAGCCCGCGGGTTTTTCGACCATGTGAGTCCCGGCGGACGCGGTCCGGGCCAGCGTATAACCGCCGCCGGTTACCGGTGGTCGACCTACGGAGAGAACATCGCACGCGGTCAGGCGTCGGCCGGTCCGGTGATGTCCAGCTGGATGAGCAGCTCAGGTCACCGTCGCAACATACTGAACTGCCACGTCAAGGAGATCGGCATCGGGATCAGCCGGGGTGTGGGCGGACCCTGGTGGACGCAGGTCTTCGCTGCCCGCCGCTGACGGAGGTGGCGTCCGGCACCAGTGGCCAACGCTGCCCCGGCTGGTCTTCGGGCTCAAGACGGTACGGCAGGGCGGCCCCCGGCTCTGCTTGGCCGAACGCGGGAGTGCGTCACTGGGGAAGACCAGGCGGAGCAGGGCGAAGGGATCACCTCGCGGTCGAGGCCCTACCTCGGGAGTCGACTCAGAGGGCCTTCGACCTCCGGCGCCCGCCCCCGACTCAGGGAGATGCTTGGCTCCCGGACAGGGATTGTGCCGATTCCAACCCCTGAGGTATCCGTCGAGCTCGCCGCCGGTCTTCGCGACAGCGTGATCGAAGGCCTCAGCAGACAGGCGATCCGGGTCGCTTCGCCGGCCAGGCCCTCGTCGATTCCGACGATCACTTCCAGCACGGCGTCACTGTCGGGGCCGGGATACGTACTTCTCCCGATCCCCTCTCGTGTCTATGGCGGCATGGTGAAGGCATCGGCCCGAAGCCCCAGCAGCCGTGGCGGCCGGGCCGGCGCCTGGAAGGAACGAACGTTCGTCGACGGCCGTGCTTTCGGACGATGTGCGAGACGGACGTTGGACATTGACTTGCCGACATTCCGCCCCTCCGCCCTGCGGTGTTCGACCTCGGGCTCTTCGTGACGGCGTCCGCAGCGTCAGGCCGTCGATCGGGTACGACGTGTGCCCGGACGGGAGGTTGACTGTGCGCAGACTGCTAGCGGCAGTGACCAGCATGCTGATATCGGGTGTTTTGGTCATGAATGGAGCAGACCCAGGCTCCTCGCATGACCACATCATCGTACTCAAGATAGAGCTCGACCGTGCCTGGCGAGTCCTCGCGCCGACAATCAATGAGAACGACAACGGTGCGGTCACCGAAAGACTGCCCGGGACCATGACAGCCGCGGCAGCCGATGGGCGTGTTGCTGGCCCTTGGCGCCTTGTGCGGGTGCCGGATGCCTCGGGCTCATTCACCACGCACAGGGCCCTACCGCCGGGTCGGTGGCGGGTCACAATACGTAGTGCCCTGCCGGGGCTCGTCTTCGGTAAGGACCGCGTGCGGATCACGGCGGCGAAGAGGAGGCCTGCCGAGGTCGGAGAGAAGGCCCCGGCTTCCTCACCCGCGTCCTCTCTTCAACAAGATGAAAACGGCGACGGGGTGGGAGACATGGAAGTCCTGTCGTTCTGCGCACTAGCCATCGGAATAGGCGTGTTCTGCACAGGTCGCCGACGCTGCCGACAGGATTCCTGATCAGACCTGGGTGCGGGCCCCTCCATCGCGACCAGGTCTGCCGTCGAAGCAGTCGCTGAGACCGTCATGCTTGGCGTCGACGCACGGTCTCTGCTCACGCTTCCGGATGGCTCCGCCGGGCCGCGTGGTCGCGCATGAGTCGCCTCAGAGATGGTGGCCGCCTGTCGTCCGCCCTGCGCTGATGGCCGTGAGGTAGATGTTCAGGGCAGCAGCTGCGCAGCGTTCGCATTGTCTGAGATGGACGTTGAGCACCCTGCCCGCCCTGTGATCACCCTGTCGCACGTAGGCACTGAGGTAGGCGCTGAATTGCTGGCACGTTTCCTTTCCCAGCGCCATGGAGTCGGCAGGTTTCAGCAGCGGTCCTGGTTCCGGTCCGCCGCACAGTACGGTGAGTTCAGCATCCGTGATATTCGGTGTCGGCCTCATGTTGTTTGTCTCACTCCCACGCCGGTGCCTCGAACGGTGATGGCAGCGCAGCCGCCACGGCCACGCATGGCATCGCTGAGCAGCGTAAGCGCGACGATCGTTGGATCCACTCAGCCTCAAGTAGGTTCCTCAAAACCCCGGTTGGGCGTCTCCTGGTACTCCAATCAAGTCCGCGGGTGATCTGCGGAGTGGTCCACCCGCGGGACGGGACTGACTGTCTTGCTTTCCCTCAAGAGATATTGCTTGGCCGCCCGATCGATGATTGCGTGCAAGATGAAGGGGATCGTGTGATCCGTGACTCATACGACTACGACGTCATCGTGGTCGGATCCGGCTTCGGTGGCTCGGTCTCGGCACTCCGGCTGGTAGAGAAGGGATATCGCGTTGGTGTCCTGGAAGCCGGGCGCAGGTTCACCCGCGATGCGCTGCCGAAGAACTCTTGGGATCTGAAGAACTACTTCTGGGCGCCGAGAGTCGGCATGTTCGGTATCCAGCGCATCCATTTGCTGGGCAATGTCATGGTGCTGGCCGGGGCGGGAGTCGGTGGTGGCTCACTCAACTACGCCAACGCCTTGTACGTACCTCCCAAGTCGTTCTTCGAGGATTCGCAGTGGTGTGACATCACCGACTGGCAGGAGGAGTTGAAGCCGTACTACGACCAGGCTCAGCGCATGCTCGGCGTACGGCTCAACCCGACGACGACCCCCTCGGATGTCCATCTGAGGGCGGCTGCCCAGAGGATGGGCGTCGGTGACACCTTCCATATGGCACCGGTCGGAGTGTTTTTCGGAGACGGCAAGGACGCCCGAGGCACGGCGAAAGTTCGGCCGGGGGAGGAGGTTTCCGACCCGTACTTCGGCGGGGCGGGCCCGACGCGGCGGGCCTGTGCCGAGTGCGGAGAGTGTATGACCGGCTGCCGGTACGGCGCGAAGAACACCCTCAACGAGAACTACCTTCATCTCGCCGAGAAGGCCGGCGCGGTGATACATCCCATGACGACAGTGGTTTCGCTCACAGGCGATGGCTGCGGAGGCTACTCGGTTCGCGTGCGTCCCACTGACAGGCGGGGCAGGGCAAGTGGTCGCACATTCCGAGCACGGCGGGTCGTGTTGGCGGCCGGTACGTACGGTACCCAGACCCTTTTCCACCGCATGAAGGCGGACGGGTGCCTGCCGCACCTGTCCGACAGGCTGGGTGAGATGACCCGTACGAACTCCGAGGCCATCGTGGCTGCGCATACCGGTGACCGGCGTTACCGCAGGAAGACCGGGTCACCGAGAGCGGACTTCACGCACGGCGTGGCCATCACATCCTCGATTCAACCCGACGAGAACACGCATTTCGAGTCGGTGCGCTACGGTCGCGGCTCCAACTCGCTGGGCTGCCTGTCCATCCTCCAAGTGCCGTACTCGGGCGGCGGTTCCGCTGCGCTCAGGATCAAGGGCTGGTTGGGCCATGCCGCACGGCATCCCTGGCTGCTACTGCGCTCGCTGTCCAATCGCCGCTGGTCGGAGCGGACCATCATAGGCCTGGTGATGCAATCGCTGGACAATTCCCTGACGACGTATCTGAAACCGTCCGGGCTTGGCCGAGGACTGCTTACTGTCCGGCAGGGTCACGGCGCCCCCATCCCTCAGCAGATCAAGGCCGCCACGGACGGTGCGTCCGCCCTCGCGACAGAAATCAACGGTTTCCCCGGCTCCAACGTCGGCGAGCTGATGGGAATGCCGCTCACAGCGCACCTGTTGGGCGGCTGCCCCATCGGCGCCTCCCGTGAAACCGGAGTGATCGATCCGTACCACCGGCTGTACGGCCACCCCGGGATCTCGGTCGTGGACGGTGCGGCGGTTTCGGCGAATCCGGGTGTGAACCCGTCCCTGACGATCACGGCGCAGGCCGAGCGAGCGATGGCGTATTGGCCCAACAAGGGTGAGAGAGATGCGCGCCCGGAGCAGGCCGCGTCCTACCGACGCCTGCGACCTACCGTGCCGAAATGCCCGGCGGTGCCGGCGGAGGCGTTCGGTGAGTTGCGGCTGACCCTGGGCATGCCCGGGTTGGCGCCGCGTTCCGAGGATGCCGCACGCGAGGCGCAGCCTTCGGAGAGAGAGGAAGACGACGGCCAGGGCGGCGTCTGTGCAAGCCGGTAAGGGACGCTGGCCGCCGGGCGGTTGTGCGAAGCGATCAATCCATGGATCAGGCGATGGTGACCATGGCTCGACAGTGACAAGCGCCTCGCTGTAGCGGCTGGCCAGGGTTCGCTATGTCCAGCCGGCTGTGTGCAGTCTTACGACGAGATGACGGCGCGATAGGCAGCACACAGGCCTTCATTGTCCGCCGCTTCCGCGCCCGCGGCATGACTTGAGAGCCCGGACGGGGGCCGGGCTCCCTCATCGCGGCGACGGAAGAACACTCAAGACCGGGTAGCTGTGAGGTCCCAGTCGCGGCGAGGTACGCAGGCCAGCAACAAGCGGGTGTAAGGGTCCTGAGGGTCGCTCAGCACCCGGGCGGTTGCGCCCTGTTCCACTACGATGCCTCGTCGCATCACCAGTGTTTCATCGGTGATGTGCTGCACGACGGCCAAGTCGTGGCTTACGAAAACCAACGCGATTCCCAAGTCATCTCGTAGGTCTGCCAGGAGTTTGAGGATCTGTGCCTGGATCGACACGTCAAGCGCTGCGACTGCCTCGTCGAGCACCAGGATCTGCGGTTCCACGGCAAGGGCACGGGCGATGGCCAGCCGTTGCCGCTGCCCGCCCGACAATTCGTGAGGCCTGGCGTCAGCTTCTCGGGTGCCGAGTCCAACCTGGTCGAGGAGCGCTTGGATGCGAGTCTCGGGAGAGGGGTGTCCGTGCAGACTCAATGTCGTGCGGAGGCAGCGGCGGGCAGTCAGCCGGGGGTCGAGTGACAAATAGGGATCCTGGAAAACCATCTGAATCTCCCGCGCCCGCGCCAGGCGGTCGCGGCTGCGTCTCCTGCCGAGGACGCGCTTGTTGCCGTTGACCATGATGGTTCCGGCGTCGGGCTGGAGCAGGCCGGTCAGCATGCGAGCGACGGTGCTCTTGCCCGAGCCGGATTCGCCCACGATGCCGATCGAGCCGCCCGGGGGCAGGGTGAAGCAGACCTGGTCGGCCGCGATGAGACGGTCGCCGCTGGGTAGCCGGTAGGTCTTGGTGACTTGGTCGACCACAAGCAGGGGCGGACCTTCGGGGGCAAGAGTTTCCAGACGCTTCACGGCAGGCTCCTGGTGGGTGCTCCGGACACTGTGGCCGGGGCCACCGTGGGCACAGGTGCGCCGGGCAGGTCGGGAAGTCGGCGGCAGGTTGCTGAGGCGTCCGCTCCCGTGGGCACCGGCTTCGGTGCCCAGGTGTCGCAAGCCGGCTCGGTGTGCGGACAGCGCCCGCTGAACGGGCAGCCCGTGAACGCCTCGGCCAAGGAAGGTGGTCTGCCTGGGATGGGGCGCAGAAGCCGTGGGCCGTCGCCCAGCTCCGGCGAGCATTCCAGCAGTCCCCGTGTGTAGGGGTGTCGGGCACCGTCGAAGAGGAGGTGCCCCTGCTGTTCCTCCAAGACCCGGCCTGCGTACATGACGTACACCCGGTCGCAGTACGCGGCGGCCAGATGCAGGTCATGGGTGATGAACAACATGCCCAGGTCCCGTTCGGTGCGCAGGTCACGCAGCAGGGAGAGGATTTCGGCCTGCGTGGTGACGTCGAGCGCGCTCGTGGCTTCATCGGCGAGCAGCAGGCGTGGTTCGGCGGCGAGGGCGCCGGCGATGACAACGCGCTGCAGCATGCCGCCGGACAACTCGTGCGGGAACTGGCGGACGTGCCGTTCGGGAGCGGGCAGGCCCACGGCTTCGAGTAGTGCGGTGACCCGTTCGCGCGCCTCTTGCCGGCTGTGGCCGCCCGCCAGGGTAAGGCGCTCGTTGAGAAAGTCGCCGATCCGGCGGACGGGGTTGAGCGCGGAACGGGGGTCTTGGTGGACCATCGCGACCGTCCGGGAGCGGTGACTGCGCAGCGCCTGGCCGGACATCGCCCGCACGTCAGCACCGTCGACCCATACCCGGCCTTCGTGCCGAGCGCCGTCGGGCAGGATACGTAGTACCGCTTTTGCGGTGGTGGACTTACCGGAGCCGGATTCCCCCACGAGGCCGACGACCTCACCGGAGCGGACCCGCAAGGACACGTCGGCGAGCAGCGGGCGGGCAGCGCCGGGAAGGTCCACGGTCAGGTTTTCGATATCGAGCAGCATGGGCCTACCTCCTGGCGCCGAGCCGGTCGGCGCCCCAGACGCCGACCACATTGAAGGCCACCACCACGGCGGCGATGGCGGTGCCCGGCACGAGTGCGGGGAGCAGGGCGCCCTGGACGATGGCTGCTTGGCCCTCCTGCACCATCAGGCCCCAGTCGGAACTCGGCGGTTGGGCGCCGAAGCCGAGGAAGCTGAGCGTGGCGAGGCTCATCAGGGCCTCACCGAACAGCACGACCAGGTACCCGACGATGGAGCGGGCGAGATTGGGCACGAGATGCGCCACGCAGATCCGCATCCCGCTCATGCCCTGCACCCGGTAGGCGTCGATGTACGCTTTGGACCGCTCGCCCAGGGCCACGCTGCGGGTGTACTTGGCGATGGTGGGTGCGTACGCCAGACCGAGGGCGATCACCGAAGTGGTCATACCGGCGCCGAACACGGCGATGACGAGCACGACGAACAGCAGGCCTGGAAAGGCGTACATCACGTCGGTGATGCGCGAGATCAGCGTGTCTGTCCAGCCGCCCCGCCAGGCGGCGACCGTGCCGAGCGTGACACCCAGGGCGGCGGCGAGCGCGAGCAGCAGGAGCGGGGCGATCAGGCTCGTCCGGGCGCCGTACAGGACCCGGGAAAGCAGGTCCTGACCGGAGGCGTCGGTGCCGAGCGGATGCTCTGCGGTAGTACCCACCAGTGAAGCCGACAGGTCGATGGCATCCGGTGCGGCGGGAGCAAGCAGGGGTGCGAATACCGCGGCCAGTGCCACGAGGGACAGGAAACCGCCCGCGGCGAGCACCGCCCAGGGGCGGCGGGCACGCCGGGGAGCGGCGAGCGGTGACGCGGTGAGGGGTACTGCGGTCATGCATGGCTCCTCAAGGACTTGAGCCGGGGGTCGAGCAGCGGGTGCAGGACGTCGACGATGGTGGTGACGGTGATGTAGGAGGTGACCATCAGCAGCAGTACGGCCTGGGTGACCGGGAAATCGTGCGAGTTGATGGCCCCGATGAGCAGGGAGCCGATGCCGCTGAGCCCGAACACCGTCTCCACTGCGACGGTGCCCGCGAGCATGCCGGCGGTGACCAGTGCGCACATGGTGACGATCGGGCCGAGTGCGTTGCGCAGTACGTGTCGCCGCACGATCTCCGGCTCGGGAAGTCCGGCGGCGCGCGCCACCGCCACGTGGTCGGCCGCGCCGGCGTCGACCATGGCCTGCCGGGTGACCCGGCTGATCACCGCGAGGGCGCCGAGCGCCATGGCCACCGCCGGCAGCGTGAGGTGGTGCAGGGTGCCCACGACGCCCTCACCGCTGCCCGCCACCGGGAACCAGCCGAGTCCCACCCCGAAGAACGCGACCAAGGCGATGCCGCCGACGAACGAGGGGACGGACGCGGCCAGCGTGGTGCCGGCGACGACTACTGAGTCGACCCAAGTGCCGCGGCGGACCGCGGCGAGGATCCCGCCGCCCACGCCGAACGCCACGAACAGGACCGTGGCGTACGCGACCAGGCCCAGCGAGGTGGGCAGTCGGGAAGCGAGCAGGTCGGAGACCTGGTCACCGTACTGGAAGCTCCGGCCGAGATCGAAATGCAGACAGTCCCACACCCAGCGGCCGTACTGGAGGACCAGTGGTTCGTCGAGGTGGTACTGGGCGCGCACGGTGGCCAGTCGTTCGGGGGTGAGCTTGTCCCGGCCTCCGGCCAGGAAGACGGCGGGGTCACCAGGGGCCGCATAGGCGGCGGCGAAGATCACGAAGGAGGCGGCGAGTAGGGTGGCCAGGAGCCCCGTGAGCCGTCGGCCGATGGCGACGATCATGGTGTTCACCCCTTCTTGGCACCGAGCTGGGCGGCCCAGGGGGAGTACAGGTAGGCCTGCGAGGCAGGCGGACCGGTCAGTTTGTCGTTCAGAGTCAGGACAGTGGGCATCTGCGCGATGGAGATCCACACGGCCGCGTCGGTGAACTCGCGCTGGATGTCCACGGCGAGTTCGGCACGCTTTGTGTCGTCGATGGTGCGCAGTGCTTCCTCGACCTTGGCGTCATAGCTGGTGCTGCTGAAGCCGACCCAGTTGTTGGTGCTGTCGGACAGGCCGTTGTCGTAGAACCCGATGGGGTCGCTCTTGGAGATGTACCAGTCGGCGACCAGCACGTCGATGTCGGCGCGGGCGCCCTTGTCGCCGTAGGTCTCCTGGTACGTAGAGGAGGACATGGTCTTGATCTGTCCCTTGAGGCCGATCTTTGCCAGGGCGGCCCGCACCGCGTTGGCGATGACCAGTCGGCCCTGGGTGCTGTCCGTTCCGATCACCACCGGACCGTCAGGGACCTTCTTGGCCTTCTTCACCAGTTGCTTGGCCCTGGCGATGTCCTTGGAATCCGGGGCCGCTGGGGCATTGGCGAGTTCCGCTTGCGCTGCGACGAAGGCAGGCTTCTCGTAGCCCCATGCCCCGGAGCCGACGGGCGCCGCCCATGGCTGGACCAGCCCGCCGTAGCCCGACTTGGCGATGCCCCTGCGGTCCAGCGCCAGGGAGAGTGCCCTGCGAATGTCAGGATCGGCCAGCCCACCGCGCTCGGTGGGTATGAGGGTGAGAGTGGCGGTGCTCGGTCCGTAGTGCTGGTTGAGTCCCGGCTTGCCGCGCAGGGAAGCAGCAGCCCCGACCGTGTCGGCGTATGCCCCGTCGGCCGCTCCGGTGGTGAGCGCGTTGACCATCGCACTGTCGTCTGCCCAGCGGAAGAAAACCTTCTTGGTCAGAGGCTTGGCGCCCCAGTAGCCGTCGAAGGCGGTCAGGGTGATGGAGTCGCCGGACTTCCAGCTGCCGAGCACGTACGGTCCCGAGCAGGCATCGCTCTGACTGGGGGTACCGAACTCCTTGCCTGCCTTCTTGACCTGCTCGGCGTTGTAGACGAGGCCGGCGTCGCCCGCGAGGGCCTTGGCGAACAGGGCGTCGGGCTGCTTGAACGCGATGGTGATTTCGCGCTGCCCGGTCTTGCGCATGGAGGTGACGTTGACGAACTCGTCGGACTGCTCCATCTCCGGCCTGGCATGACGCCGGAGGCTGTAGAGGACGTCATCGGCGGTCATCCGAGAGCCGTCGTGGAAAGTGACACCGTCGCGGAGGGTCAGGACCAGCGTCTTGTCATCCGGTCTGCTCTCCTTCTCGACGAGATGGGGCTTCACCGACATGTCTGGCTGCAGTTGGTAGAGGCGCTCACACACGTTGCTGAGCACGGTGCGGCCCGCACTGCCGCCTTGAGTGTCCATGTCGAGGGACTCCGGTTCGTCCTCCAGCAGCCAGTTCACAGAGGTGACTGCCCCGGTGGCGCGGGCGGTAGTGGGTGACAGCTTCAGCTTGGAGGCGTCGACGGAGGTTTCCTTGCCGGAGGAAGAGCCGGCACCGGCGCCGCTGCATGCGGTGCCGAGGGCCATTGCCGAGACGAGGCCGACGGCCGCGACGGAGGACTTGAGCTTCACAGTGGTGCTCCTGAGCGAAGGAATGGGGAGAGGATGGAGGCGTCAGTCAGTTCGGCGAGTGTGGGCCGTCGTAGAGGTTCCAGGGAACGCGCTGGTAGTCGCGGTCACAAGGGGTGCCGGCCGTGACGTGGTAGTCACCGGCGGTCAGATCGACGCAGGAGGAGACGAGTGTCTTCCAGTGCTTGACCTGAGGTTGCCGAGGGTCTGCGTGGGTGCACAGGGACTCGGGGTAGCCGAGGTGATCCGACATCGCTTGCTTGATCAGCTTGCGTGACTCGTCGGGACCGGTGGCCTCACGCAGCTTGCGCAGGCCCTCCTGCGCGCGCGGCAGACGCACCAGGGAGTCGGATGAGATCGGCCGGTAGTCGCCGGCCAAGGCGTCCGGGACACCGGCTTGATAGTGGTTGCCGTGCACCAGCAGCCCGTCGTTCGGGTACAGCCAGCCGTGCCCCGCCGGGGTGGTCTCCACGTCGATGGCGAAGCCTTCACGACAAGTGAGCAGGGCGTTGCTGGCGATGTGGGCGCGTGTGCGGAACAGGACGTCCAGCGCCTCTGTGATGTTGGACTGATCGAGGACCCGGCGCCGGATCACGGTCTGCGGCAGGCCGACGGCGTCATCGAAACGGCCGCCGAGCCCGTTGGCGTTCAGGGCGATCCCGGCCGAGTTGGCACCCTGGCGCCCGATCTGCCCGGCCTCGACCTGCATGATGACGGTGGGCTTGGGGGGCTGGACGATCCGCAGCATGACGACCGTGTCGGCAACGCCGGCCCGCCAGTCCCAGTTCTGCCCGGCCCAGACATGGCTGTCACCACTGGCCTCGCCGTGAACAGTGAAGGAGGTGCAACCTTCGGCGGGCTCTTCCCTCCGCGGCATGCGGTTGAAGGAGTCGTCGTAGATGACTTCGCCGCGTGCGTTGAGCGCCATGATGTCGAGCAGATCGAGCCCCGCACCGTCCGCGATGCCCTGCATCTCTTCGAGTAGATCGGGTGCGTACTTGCGTACTGGGTCCAGCCAACGGGCCGCACGTGCCGTGACCTGCTGCCAAGTCAGTCCCGTGGATACACCGAACGCCTCCGCGTAGTAGCCGAGTGCCGCGTCCAACTGCTGAGCGACCGCCTCACCGTACTGCCGTCCTCTCTGAGGTGCCGTCCCAGAGATCTCGACGAGCGAAAGGCTGTGCTTCATGAAGGGGCTCCTCTGGACACGTGCTGTAACTCTGGTTCCGAGACTTCGGGATCCTGGTCTGGGGTGTTCAGAGCGTAACGCGGATACCGTGGACGTCAAGAGATGTAACAGAGATTTCAGGCGCGGCGTGTGCCGCGCCTGTGCGGTCGACTTTGTGAGGGCCGCCGTGTGGTCTGGAGAGCTCTCTCCTCCCCTGAGCGGACCGCCGCGCGCACGGTGAGCGCGGCGGGCAGGGCGACGGCTCTGCGCCGGCGGGGCGATGCAGGACACCCCCCGCTGCACGAGCGGCAAGCGGTCCGGAGATGCGACGTCGGCTCGGTTGTGGAGGTGCTTGATCTCCGGCGGGCATGGTGCGGCGAAGCGGTGTTGTGCCGCACGCTCTTGGATCTTCACTGGCCCCGTTGTGCGCAACGGCGCTGCCGGGCCGGGGGTGCGGTTACTCAAGACGCCACCCATTGCGTCAGCGGCGAGACGCGAGTGGTCGTGCCGCGCGGTCTCTCCGGTGACTACTGACGAGTTCCGTTCTCATGGGCGATCTCAAGGCGCAGGCGAGGCGACCGACGGATCATTTCAGACCGATAGCCGCGCAGCTTCGCCGATACGTCGTGGTGCAGATGTCCTTGGTGGTGTAGACGCCGTCTTGCAGCACTGTGTCCCCGATGTTGCTCTTTGTGAGTGCGACCACGGGTACCAGCTTCGAGGCGATGTTCTTGTGTGTGGGGCTGTCGACACGGTCAGGGGTCAGTGCCGCGAATGCGATCATTCTTCCCTGAGCCCTGGCCACGGCCATTTCCGCCGCGAACTTCGCCTCCAGCAGGAAGGGCTTGTACACGGTCATGTACTGTTCGCCGGAGACAAGGCGCTGCACTGCCTCGAGATCTGCGTCCTGGCCCGTCACCGGGGGGAGTTTGTCGACTCCTGCCTCCTTCAATGCCTCGATGGCAGCGCCTGCTATGCCGTCGTTCGCCGAGTAGACCGCAGCGATGTTGCTGGCGCCCAGGGATCGGATCGCCTTCTGCATGTTGGCTTTGGCTACTTTCGGAAGCCAATCGCGGGTGTCGTACGATACGGCGATGTTGGCCTGACCCTCGAGTTCGTTGAGTGCTCCTTTCTTGAGTGCCGCGGTGTTCGGGTCGGTTGGTGAGCCGTTCAGCATGACAATCTTGCTGCTGGAGGCTGCTGGACCAAGTGCCTCGATGAGGGCGCGTACCTGTACCTCACCGACAAGTTCATTGTCATGGGAGATGTAGGCGTCTATCGGGCCTTGTGCGAGCCGGTCGTAGGCGATGACCGGGATACCCGCGTTCTTGGCCTGCACAATGGCCGGCGCGATGGCTTTCGCGTCCACGGCGTCCACGACCAGTACATCTACCTTGTCCGTGATCATTTGCTCGAGCTGTCTGCTCTGTCTGACCGCACTCGCCTTGGCGTTGGCGTAATGCACGCTGGCCCGGTTCTCGGTGAGAGCCGCGACCTCGCGCTCGAAGATGGGGTAGTCGAAGGCGTCGAAGCGCTTCGTCTCCTTGTCGGGCAGGAGAAGACCGATGGTGAGGTTGTTGTCCCTTGTCGCGCCTGCGCTGTTACCGCCGGCCTGGCTGATGACACCGCAAGCGGCGAGAGACAGTGCAGATGCGGAAGCGGTCAGGGCTCTGACGGTACGCAGAGCAGCGATCTTACGGTTGGTGTTCACGTGGAGTACCCTCCGGGCAGGGAGCAGTTCGCGGCACGGTTGGTTGCGGCGCACATGCGGCATGAACGCAGGGTTGTGCCGCCACCGTGCCCGTTGAAAACCGACGGCTGATTCAGTGGGCGTCGGGGTTGTTAACCTCGGGTCCGCCTGAGCATGGTGACCGGTGCAGGTGCCGGCCAACAGAATGTGGGTCCGTAGGAGCATGCGGTCGCGCCATGGTCGAGGAGGGAGGGTCACCCCTCACGAGTGGGACGCGAGGCACAGAGGCTAGCGCACGCGTTGCAACATCGCTGAGTGTTCGGACTATACCCGTGCGTGTTTACACAAGTTGACAACGTTGACCAACGGGTGGGGCCCCCGGCCGGGCGAGGTGACTGCAGCGACACGGCCGGCGGCGGTAACCGAATGACACATCTGGGCGTTGGGTTGTGTCCGCATCGTCAGGGCAGACAGAGCGCGCTCGACGCTGGGCAAGAGCGCCTCGGTCGCCCGCCCTGGCTCGTCGTCAACTCCCCACTGACCGAACTGCCCCATACCCATGTGACTGAGTGCTTCAGTTGCCCGGTTGAGCCGGAAGGTCATCTCTCGGCCCGTCAGCGGCTTAGCGCCTCCATGGACCTACGCCGCGCGGCCTGTGTCCTGACACTCCTTGAGCATGCCCGAGATCCGATGACTGTGCGTCCCATGTGTCTGGCAAACCTGTGTGCGTACGGCCTCCTCATCTGACGGCCATCGGTGTTGACGCGTGTTTGAGGAGGAGCGCCGCATAGACATGCTTGGATTCCTCGGACTGATGCCGCGTGCGTTCGAGCGCGGTGAGCCGCGCTCCGCGGTTGTACGGCTGCTGGTCGGTTTGATCCTGCCGCCGGGCGACCAGGGGCGAGGGGCAACCGGCTGGGCGAACCGCGCCCTGGGCGCCTTTCGTCCACTGCGCCGAGCGGTTGCAGGCGGCGACGACGGCGACCCGACCGGAAGTGGCCGCACGAGGGTCTTGGTCGGGTGAGCGGATGAACCCTCCGGCTGTTGATGTGTTCGGACCGAAACGTTGAGTGGTTCGGGTTTCCTGTTGGTCGTGGCTCTGTTGAGGTTGAAGCGTTTCCGGAGGACCTGCTGGATGTACGCCTAGGTGTACCCGTACCAGTCATTATCGCGACCAGCAGTTGAGGGACAGCCCTCAGGCGCGGCCGACCAAGGGTGGGCAAGTCCCACCTTTTACCTGTTCAAGTAGTAGCAGGGCCCCGGCGTGAGGATCAGGACACCAAGGCGAACATTCCCTTAATGTGTGTGAAGGCGACTGATGGACTACATCTCTTATGTGCATGCAGACCCGGACTTCTACCGCCCGCTTTACGAGGGGAATGAACTGGGGCAGTTATACGAGGCCCGCGACGTCCCACCGTCTTGGGATCGCAAGAAAATGTCCTTCTGGTCCATCTATAAACCACCCGGAATCCGTATCGCGACGCATGGATGGAAAGTCCACGTCTCCGCTGGACTGTCCCGGGCACAGCAGGTCCTGGATATCGCAGCAGCCGTCTGCGTACGGCAGAACATCGCCTTCAAACATCTCGGCACACGCGCCTACTTCCTTATGTTGCACCACAAGCATGCGCCAAGGTATCAAAACGGAAAATTCATAGCCGCCTATCCTCCGGACGAGGGGGCTTCCAGGAGGCTCATGGAAGAACTGCATGCCGCCCTGCCTGACGAAGTAGGCCCTTATATCCTGGGCGACCGGCGCTGGCGCGACTCAAGGGCCGTCTCTTACCGGTACGGGGCATTTGAGACCATCCCGGTGGTCCAGCCCGATGGCTCCGAAAAGCTCATGGTTCCAGACGGTTCGGGGAAGCTTGTCCCTGACGTCCGTGGCCTGTCATTCCTCCTGCCCGACGGCATCGAGGATCCCTTCGTCGCGGAGACCAGGCCGCTCAGGCACCACATGGCCACTTCCGCGCCCGCACCTCAAAGTGTGTCATTCGAAGGCCTTGTCTTCAGCAAACTGCTCAGGCACTCAAATGGAGGCGGAGCCTACTTCGCGACCATCAAGGAGACCGGTGAGAAGGTCTTTGTCAAAGAGGCCAGAGCATATTCCGGACTGTACCCAGACGGGACGTCCTCGCCGGAGCACTTGGCGCACGAGAATCGAATTCTGCAGGCTCTGGAGCACCGCGTCCGGGGAGTGGCGCCCAAGCCGTTGAAATTCTTTCAACGCTGGGAGCATACGTATCTGGTCACCGAACTGGTTCCCGGGAAGTCTCTGCTTGAATGGGTCACGAACCACCACCCGGCATTCACCGTTTCTCCGGACCGTGAATACTATCGGACGTATTGGGACCGCTGTACGCATGTAATCGAGCAGTTGTCGAATTCCCTGGATCGGCTACACGAGGCAGGTTTTGTCTTCCTCGACGTGAGCCCCCGCAACGTTCTCGTGGACGAGGACGACACCGCACGCCTCATCGACTTCGAGACGGCGGAGGAAATCGGCAACACCCTCAGTCTGTTCGGCACCCCGGGCTACTTCCCCGACCTGCCGGGCGACGTACTCGACGAGCTGATGCGTAAGGACCCCGCATACTGTGACCGGTACGGGCTCGCCGCTCTGGCCCAGCTGCTGACCTTCGGCATGAAAACCCACATCACACAGCGGGAACCCGCGGCGCTCAACCACTTGAAAGACCTCATGTATCGCAACTCGGGGATGCCCGTCCCGGAGCCTCTTTGGCGGAAGTCCACCATGTTCGCCCCCGTCGGTAGGCCGACGGCGTTGCCCTCGCCCGACGACGTGCAAAGCGACCCCCTGGGCAGCCTGAGACGGCTCAAGGATGCGACAGCCGATGCGATTCTCGCCGCGGCGACCCCGGAAGGCCGCGTCATATTCCCCACCGTGCCGCGCGCTTACTACGCTCACCGGCACGCGGTCATCTACGGGACCGCGGGGGTCCTGCATTCTTTGCGCCTGGCCGGGCGCGACATCCCGGATGAAGTGCTTGCACGATTCCGGCGGGAAAGCCTCGACGGGAGCACGGATCCGGCGCCGGGCCTCCATTCCGGCAGCGCAGGCATCGCGTGGGTGCTCGCCGACCACGGGATGATCGAGGAGGCCAACACACTGCTCGCGGCCGCGGAACGGCATCCCATCCTGACCCGCATCGCCACTCTCGGCGAGGGGGCGGCAGGCGTCGCACTGACGCATCTGGCTCTATATGGCCATGACAAAGACGAGGGGCATCTGAACGCGGCCCAGCGGATCCGCGCGTCGATTCCGGCCGGCCCGGATATCTGCCACGTGCTGGAGACCGAGGGTGCGACCGGTCTTCTGCACGGGCGGGCAGGTGTAGCACTACTCGACCACTACCTGTACGCAATCCTCGGCGACACGGAGGCGAGGCGGAACGGACTCGCACTGCTGCGCGAGGAAGCGGCTCAGGCGGATCCGTTCCCAGGTGGCGGCATCGGCTTTCGCGTCTCCGCGGAAGATCGGCGGCTCTACCCTTACCTCTACCGGGGATCCGCGGGATTCGCCACGGTGGCCGCGCGCTATCTACCGGTCGCCGACGAGGACCTTGCGAGTGAGGTGGACGCGGCGATGCGTGCCAGCACCACTGCGACCACCTACTACGCGGGCCTCTATGAAGGCCAGTCGGGGCTCATCTTCGCACTCTGCGAACACGCGTCCCTGACCGGCTCGTCGACGAGCCGCACAGCCGCGGTGAAGACCGCCCAGGCCCTCTTCTGCCATGCCGTCTCCACCGCCACCGGTGCCCATTTCCATGGCGAGTACCTCATGCGTTACAGCACGGAGCTGTGGAGCGGGTCGGCCGGCGTCCTCCTTGCACTGACGCGTCTTCTGGACGACACGCAGGACGCCTTTTTCACCCTGGACCGTCTCACGAAATAGGCAGCCGCGAGCCAGAAGGCCCGCTGCCTCATCACCATGCTCCCTTTCTCAGCCGGGAAAGGTGAATCCGATGATGGAAAGGATGACCATGAAGGTAACCAACGAGGTAATGGAAGAAGTGCTGGCACTGCAACTGCTGGAAAGCGAGACGCCGACACACGACCGCCTCGCAGCCTCCGGCCTTTGCGGCGGTACCACCGCGAGCACCGGTTGCACCCACTTCTGACCGGCGCCAGGTGCTGATCCTCGGGGGTCCGGACAGCCGGTCCGGGCCCCCGAGTTGCGATGCCGTCCGACGAAACGCCAGTGTGGAGGATAAATTGCGCTTTTCCCTCTTCTTCGTGGGCCAGCTGTCCGATCCCACCCCGGAGCGAGAGCAGCAGATGCTGAGGGATGCCGTGGAACAAGCTGTATTCGCCGAACAGGTGGGGTTCGACCGCATCTGGGCGGTGGAGCACCACGGTCTGAAGTGGTACTCGCACATGAGTGCCTCCGAGATCTTCCTGACCTGGGTGGCTGCACGTACCGAGCGCATCCGGATCGGGCATGGCGTCGTCACCCTGCCATTTGCCTATCAGCACCCGGTCAGGGTCGCCGAGCGGGCCGCCATGCTCGACATTCTGTCCGGCGGCCGCCTCGACATCGGTGCCGGTAACGGTGCCAGTGAACAGGAAATGGCCCTCTACGGCGTCGAGCCGGAGCGGGCGCGTTCACAGGTGCGCGAGGCGCTGGACATCATCACCGGGATCTGGACGAGTGATCGGTTTGAATGGCACGGTTCCATCGACATCGGACCTGGATGCGTGCTACCCAGGGCTGTGCAGCAGCCGCACCCGCCCCTCTTTTTGGCATGCAGCAAGGAGGAGACCCTCAGGACGGCTGCCACACTGGGTCTCGGAGCTCTCGTCCTAGGGTTCGGCGGCCCCGAAATGACCCGCCGCAGGCGCGCCGCGTACGACGCTGCGCGGGCCGAGCGGACCTCTCAGGACCTCCTCTCTCCCACGGCCAATGATCACTTCGCAGTTGTCTGTCCCACTGTCGTGCTCGACGACGCAGCGAAGGCGCGCACCATCGGCTTGCGTGGGCAGCAGTTCTTCGTCGAGTCCGCGCGTCATTGGTATGGAGGGGGGACGCTACCCGACCCGGACCCGGCGGCGGACGGACTGGCGAACCTCGACAGGACGAAGCAGGAAGTCTTGAAGGACATTGATGCCTGCCAGGTCCCGTTCAGGCCCGAATACGTCGCCGCGTACAACACCGATCACCCTTACGGGACTGCCGACATGGCAGTGGAACGTGTCGAGGAACTCCGCGATGCGGGGGCGGACGAGGTGATCTGCTTGGTGCAGATGGGAACAGTGCCCCACCAAGTATGTCTGGAGACCATACGGCAGTGGGGGGAGAAGGTCATTCCACGCTTCCGTTCCGGGCGGTGACAGCGGCTGAGCCGATATCGATCACCTTCCCGTCCGCTGGAACGGCTGGGGCGTCTCGGTGTTCCTGGCATGGTCCCGGGCAAGGAGCTCTGTCTGAAGGCCACCCCTACGGGTTCCTCCTGCCACGGCGACTCCGGAGGGCCGGCGATCGTCAGACTCGACGGGAAATGGCGACTCATCGGTGCCACCAGCCGCGGTGACGAGGCGTGTGGGATGAGCCATGCCATCTACACTGACGTGACCGTATTCCGTTCCTGGATCAGCGAAGCGGTCAGCGAACAAGCCAAGCCAGTTCTCCTGGACGCAACCGGTCCCGCTCGCCCTCGGCGCTGAGCTCGGTCAGGTCGGCGGATGACAGGGCCTCGCGGTGACTAGGAGGTGCGAACCGAACCTGGCAACACCGTGAGGCCCTGTGGGAGTGATGCATTGACCGGTATTGTCGTGATGAGTCCCCGACGGTGGGCCAGTCCATCATCTCGGGTGGCCGTTGGTGAGTGAGTCATCGGGCGAGCTACGCGCTGTCAAAACGCGGCCAGTCACCGCGGTCGACAGTGCTTACCTCGGGTACCGTCGCCCTGACCGCTCCGACATGACCTGGTGACGTTCGCGCAGCTCGCGCTTGAGAACCTTGCCGGTGGCGTTCACCGGCAGCTCCTCGAAGAACTCCACCAGACGGGGATACTTGTGGCTTGCCATCTGCTGTCTGCACCAGTTGACGAGTTCCTCGGCCGACAGCGACGCTCCCGGGGTGAGGACCACACAGGCTTTGACCTCCTCGCCGTGGCTCTCGTGCGGCACGCCGATCACGGCGGCCGTGCTCACGGCGGGATGGGTATGCAGGGTCTCCTCGACTTCGCGCGGGTACACATTGAATCCACCGCGAATGATCATGTCCTTGGCGCGGTCGACAATGTGGTACCAGCCGTCGGCGTCCCGGCGAGCCAGGTCACCTGTCCGGAACCAGCCATCGCGCATCACCTCAGCGGTCGCGTCAGGTCGGTTGTAGTAGCCCTTCATCACGTTGTGTCCGCGGACGGCGATCTCACCGATCGCGTCGGCGTGCCGCACGGGAGTCCAGTCCTCGGCGATGAGGTCCACTTCGACGCCCCAGACCGGACGTCCGATGGAGCCGGGTCGTGCCTTCGCGCCGGGCGGCGAGAAGGTGGCGACAGGGCTGGTCTCCGAAAGACCGTACCCCTCGAGGACGGTGACGCCGAATCGCGCGACGAACCGACGGTGGATCTCTACCGGGAGCGCTGATCCTCCCGAGACCGCTAGCCGCAGATTGCCGGCGATCCGCGCGAGGTCGACGTCGGGGGCATCCTCCGCCAGCAGGGCCCAGTACATCGTGGGGACACCCGCGAAGAAGCTGACGGCGTGACGTTCAAGCAGCGCGAGAGCCGTCCGGGCGTCGAAGCGCGGAAGCAGCACCAGCGTCGCCTGGGTGGCGATTCCCGTATTCATCTGAACGACCTGGCCGAATGAGTGATACAGCGGCAGGGCGATCAGGTGAACGTCGTGCTCGGCCTCCCCCATAAGCTTTTGACAGGTCAGCACGTTGAGCATCACATTGGAGTGTGTGAGTTCGGCACCCTTGGGCCGGCCGGTGGTACCGGAGGTGTACAGGATGACGGCCGTGTCGCCGGACTCGGTCGCCTCTGTGACACAGAATTCGTCGATGCCGGCCAACGCTGCCGTCAAAGTCTCAGCCCCTGGGACGGGCGAGTCCTCGGTGGGCAGGGCGGTCAACAGGAAGAAGTGCTCGCAGCCCGGCGTCTCCTCAAAGGCGGACCAACCCTCCCGGCCGAGCGGGAGTTCAGCATTGCCCTCGAAACAAAGGTAGGCCCGAGCTTGGGAGTCGGCCAGGTGGTAGGCGATCTCCCGGCTTTTGAGCAGGACGTTGAGCGGGACGACTACTGCCCCTGCCTTGAGAATGCCGTAGTAGACAACCGGGAAGCAGATCACATTGGGGGAGGACAGCGCCACCTTGTCGCCCGGCGCGATCCCGCGCGAGCGGAGCAGGTTGGCTACACGGCGGGCCGCCGAGTCCAACTCGGCATAGGTGAGTCGCTGTTCGCCCAATACGACGGCGACGCGATCTGGGACGGTACGAGCGCTCTGCTCCAGCAGAGCGGCTAGGTTGAGCATGTGTCTCCATGGGTGGCCGACCTGGGACGGCGTGTGGGGAGCTCCGGTTCCGGGGTGAAACTACAGCGGCACGTGACCGGCGCCAGGAACCGCGTTTCCGGGGGCGCCGCATGTCAGGCGAGTGCCGCGTCGAAGGTGATCACCGCCCCCGCCAGGGCCATGCTGACGGGGCAGTTCGCCTTCGCCTTCTCGGCTGCCGCGGCGAATGTGCCTTCATCGACGCCGGGGACCTCGCCCCGCACGGACAAGTGAATGTTGGTGATGCCTTCACCGGGCTGGAAGGTGACCTCAGCCAGAGTGGTGAGTCGGACCGGCGGGGTGCCAGTCTGGGAAAGTCCGTGGGACAGGGCCATGGAGAAGCAGCTGGAGTGGGCCGCGGCAATCAATTCCTCCGGGCTGGTCCTGCCGTCCGGCCTTTCCGCTCTGGCCGGCCAGGAGACGTCATGGATTCCGGCACCGGAGGAGTCCAGCGAAACCTTGCCCGATCCGTCGAGCAGGTTCCCGTTCCAGACAGTGTGGGCGCGTCGTGTCGTGGCCATGATGGACCTTTCGTGTCGGGTACGGCCCGAGATTAAGACGATCAGTGCCCCGGCCAGGAGTGTGAACGCCCGAACACCCGTAACCTCTCGGCGACATGAGCAACCTGTTCGGTCCCAATGTGCGTGTGCCGGAGAGGCGATCGCTTTCCTAGGTGCCAATGCGGCCGGCCGGCACGACGAACAGGCTGTGGTTCGCCGGCCTGCCCTGGTAAGCCTCGATCGGTCAGGTCGCTGCCTTCGGCAGCATCGAGGGCGTCAGATCCCGACGGGCTGGTTGTTGGCCTGCGGGGTCGGTCGATGTTGAGGCGTTCACAGGCAAAACGCGATGGGCTGAGTCGTCGGCGGGTGGTCAGACCGCAGGCCGTTTGAGGAACACTGGGTCGATACCGGTTCGGTGTTCCCGGCGGATCCGTGGTTGCCGGAAGTCTTGGAGCCGCGCGAGGCTTCTTTCGATCACCCGGCGATAGGTTCCCGACCCGGTGGAGTTTCGTGTTCCGCGGGCGGTGGCCGGCTTGATGCCACGTCTGCCGACATGGGTGCGGTCGACGTCGTGGGAGTAACCGCGGTCGGCGAGTGCGTCGGGTCGTCTGGGCGCGGCCCCTTCCAAATCCGGTGCGGTAGGCCACACCCGGCCCGGCGGATGGGCACACTTTGGTCCATTGGCAGTCCAGCAGCCGCCATCGTGTCCTACTGACTGCGCCAATGGCACAGTCAATAGGGCAACGGTTGAGCCAGTGGGGCCAGAAGTGGTTTCTTTGTTGCATCCATGTACTTGCGGCGCCGCGTAGCGCCGGGCGGCGATGAGGCCGAGTCCGGACCGCGGTGCCTTGGTCCTGCCTGCTTGTCGTCCGCCACCCGGGATGACCGCAGGCAGGACGTGTACCACCACAAGGGGGCGGCGCACCGCCGTGAAGAGGATGTTCGTGGCTCCGGACCCGGGGCGCTTGAGGCTGCGGAACGCGTCCCGCGCTGTCATTGGTGTCGCCGCAGCAGTCGCCGCTTCCGAAGTGTGCGGGCTCACACTCACCGCCTCGATCACCGGAGGGCTCACGGCGCTGCTCGCCCTCTTCACAGTCACCGATGCGACCGTGCGTGATCAGCGGATCACCACCGCCCTGCTTCCCCTGGTCGGATTCCCCGTGCTGGGACTTGCCACCGCACTGCACGGCGTCACCTCGGCCCGTGACGCAGCGTTTCTGGCCGTCGTCTTCTGTGGGGTCTACGCCCGCCGTTGGGGCCCGCGCGGCCACGCGCTCGGGATCTTCGCTTTCATGAGCTTCTTCATCACGCAGTTCCTGCATGCGGTTCCCGCTCAGCTGCCCGAACTGTACGCCGCCGCAGGCCTCGCCCTCGTCGCGGCCGGTGTCACGCGCTTCGTGCTCTGGCCCATCGAGCGTCATGCCCCTCCTGCGGCAGCCCCGCCTGCCCTGCCCGGCATCGGATTGGCGAGACCCACCACCCGTCAAGCCTTCCAGGCCACTGCTGCCTCGACTCTCGCGCTTGTGATTGGACAGGTGCTCTCCGAGGAGCGCTGGTATTGGGCCGTCGGCACTGTCTGGTGGATCTTCGTCAACACGGCTTCTCGCGGCGAAACCCTGGTCCGCGGTTTCCGCCGTGTCTTCGGAACGTTGATCGGCATCGCCGTCGGCGTGCTGGTCGCCGTCCCGCTTCATGGTGCGCCCGCGCCGACGGCCGCCCTGGTTGCCGTATGCGTCTTCGGTATCTTCTACACCGCAGCCGTCTCGTATTCCTGGATGATGCTGGCAGTGACGGTCATGGTCAGCTTGCTGTACGGCCTGCTCGGCGTGCTGGACCTCAGTCTGCTCGCGCTCCGCCTCGAGGAGACCGGTGCGGGCGCGCTGTGCGCCGCGCTGGCTGTGGCCCTCGTCCTGCCGGTCACCACGCACGCCACGAACGATGCCTGGATACAGCGGGCACTGCACTGCGTGCACGCGGCCACCGCCGAGGCGACCGCTCGTCTCGGCGGAGATCCGAAGAGTGACCCTGCCCCGCACGCCGCCGAACTGGAACTGCTGCTCGGCCGGGTACGGATGGCGCTCGCCCCGTTGATGCACCCTCTGACTCCCTTCCGCGCTCGGAAGGCCCGTGCCCGCCAGGTCATTGAGCTGCTGGACGACTGCGCCCGTGAAGTGCGGGGGCTGGTGTCCGTTGCCGCCGATCCCGTCGCGTCGCACGACGCCCGTCTTGCCGCTGCCTGCTGGCGCGTCGAAGCGGCGTTGGAAGTACTCACCGTCAGCGATCTGGGGCGTAGGCGAGTGGCGTCCGATACCGGCGAGATACCTCAGCAGAACGAGACAGAGTCGGCCCTCGTGCATTTGCGTGGCTTGGAAAAGGCCCTGTCGGAGCTGGCGATGCCACTGGGGTCGTCTCCGTGCCCTCCGCTTGTCCGTTCCTGAGCATGTCCGTTCCTGAGCGGATGGAAGAGCGTAGGCATGCGATGGGCCTCCCCGTCGGCCCGGCTCATTGCCGCTCTCGGTCGGCAGCCTCCTGACTCGCCAGCAGGCCGTTCTCCGTGATCCTCGTCCTGCCCGTCACCACGCACAGCACCACCGAAGCTGGATCCGGCCGGCCCTGCGCTGAGCACACGCCTGCGCCGTCGAGAGCCCGGAGGACGGGCCTGGCCGACGCCCACCCCGCCGGGGTGGTGGAACGGCAGCAGCTCACTGACCGGGAACCGCTCTCGGCCGTCCCGGCAGCTGGAGGGCCCCGCGTACTCGGGCGGCCCGCGGCCGGCTGGGCCAACCACCCCTTGACCGCTTGGTCTAGACCGCGCATGATCGGCTGCGCGGTCCTTCCGGACTGCGCGGGCGAAAGGGGACAGCGGTGGCGGACGGCAGGCGGCGGGCGTTCATCGGGTCGTTCACGGCGGCCGGCGGCCCCGGGATCGTGACGGCGGAGGTCGACCCCCGCACTGGCGCCCTGACCCCGCTGAGCAGCGTGAACGCGGTCCCGGACCCCTCCTGTCTGACGCTCTCGCCGGACGGGGAGACGCTGTACGCGGTCAGTGAGACCGCCGAGGGGGCGGTGGCCGCGTACCGGGTGGACGGTGACAAGCCCGAGCCGGCCGGGCGGCCCGTACCGGTCGACGGCAGCGGTCCGACCCACCTCAGCCTCTTCGCGGGGCACGTCCTGACCGCCAACTACGGCTCCGGCAGCGTCACCGCGCTCCCTCTGCACCCCGACGGCACCCTCGTGCGATCCGCCGCGCGCGTGCTCCGGCACAGCGGCGCAGGCCCGCACACACCCCGCCAGCAGGGACCGCACGCCCACCAGGTGCAGCCCGATCCGAGCGGCCGCTGGGCCGTCAGCGTGGACCTCGGCACGGACTCGGTGCGGGTGTGCACCCTGACGGACGGGGCCCTCGCGCTCCACCGGGAGACCGCGCTGCGCCCCGGCTCGGGGCCACGCCACCTGGCCTTCCACCCGGACGGCTCGTACGCGTACGTCGTCAACGAGCTGAGCCCGTCCGTCACCGTCTGCCGCTGGGACGCCGCGGCAGGCGCCCTGACGCCGCTGTCCGAAACCCCGGTCCTGCCCGGCGCACCGGCCCGCGACGCCTACCCGTCGGGCATCGCCGCCTCACCCGACGGTCGCTTCGTGTGGACCGTCACCCGCGGCGAGGACGTGCTGTCCGTGCTCGCCGTCGAGGGTGCGGGGCTGCGGCTCGTCACCACGGTGCACTGCGGTGGCCACTGGCCGCGCGCCCTCACCGCGGGCGACGGTTTCCTGGACGGCTTCCTGTACGTCGCCAACGAGCGCTCCGGCGACGTGACCTGGTTCGTGGTCGATCCGCTCACGGGTGTCCCGCGACGGGGCGGCTCGATCAGGGTGACCGCCGCCTCGTACGTGACCCTCGGCTGAACACCCCCGTGCGACCCGGCCCGGCCGGTCTTCCCACTCCGGCGGCCGGGGCCCGCCCCGGCCCCGCGACCCGTCCCGCCTTTGCGACCGTCCCGGCGGCCGGCCGGGCGTCCCGTCCCGACAGGGCACGACGGACGAAGGCCCGACGGACGAAGGCCCGCTCACAACCGGAGCGGGCCTTCATGGTGTGCTGCGGCAGCGTCCCGCGTCAGCGCACGGGCGTGCTCTGCGCCTGCTGCGGCGCGATGCCCAGCGCCGTCGTGTACTTGGCCAGGGCGAGCTTGCCGATCGCCGGGTACGGGCCGAGCGACTCGGCGGCGGAGCAGCCGGCCTCCTTCGCGGCCTCCTCGACCAGACCCTGCTCGATCTCCGGTCCGATCAGATACGGCGCGAGCGCCAGCTGCTGGGAACCCGAGGAGCGCAGCTGCTCGGCGACGGACGCGATGGAGCCCTCCTGGTCCAGGGCCGCCGCCATCACCGGAACGGCGAGGCGCGCGGCGAGGAGCATGCCGGTGATGCCCGCCGCCTGCACGGCCTCGTCACCGCCCACCGAAGCGAGGATGATGCCGTCCGCGGCGGTCGCCACGGTGAACAGGCGGGCACGGTCCGCACGGGCCAGACCCGCCTCGGACAGCCGCACGTGCAGCGCCTCGGCGAGCAACGGATGCGGGCCGAGGACGTCGGTCAGCTCGGCGGCGACCCGGCTCTCCATGAGGGCCTGGCGGACCTGGCGCAGCAGCGAGCCGTCCGGCCCGGCGAGCAGCGGCACGACGACGGCGACGGGCCCGTCGGGCGTCTTCACGTCCATGCCGGCGGCACGGGCCTGCTCGAAACGGGCCGTGCGCTCCTCGGCGGCACGCACCAGCACGGCCTGCAGCGAGGGGAACTCCGCGTTGTCTCCGTCGAGGTACCCGATGCGGGCGTCGAGGCCGGGCAGCTCGGAGCGGGCGATGCTCACAACCTCCTCGGCGAGGCTGCGCGTGGTGCTACTGGGCGTCCCCGGCACGGCGAGGACGAGCGCGGGCGCGCCCTCGGGAGCGACCAGCGGCTCGGGACGGCGGTGCCGTCCGGGCTGGCGGGGGCGCGGCATTCGTACAGGCAGGCCATCCGCGGGCCCAGTGGGGGAACTCATGGCGCCGCATGTTACTGGCTTCTGGGGTTCCCCTGTTCGGGGAGGGTGCAGGTGAGCGGTATCCGTCCCGTTTTGTCTGATGAGTTACGTACGGAAGGGGCGTGTTGTCAATCACCCGAACGGGTGGTCACTGACAACATCCTGCCGTCCACCGGCAGGGTGAGGGAACCGGCGCTCAGTTCGGCCGCGATACGCACGGAACCGTGCAGCGGATCGCCCTCGGCCGGTACCCGCCGCGCCTGCGGGAGCCGCCGGGCCACCTCCTCGTCCAGGGGCCCGAGCAGCGGGTCGCCCAGCTTGAACAGGCCACCGGTGACGGCGACCCGCGGTTCACCACCGGAGGGGCACACGGCCGCCGCGGAGTCCGCCATGTGCCGGGCGGCGGCGCGCAGGATGCCCGCGGCGACGGGGTCCCCGTCCGCGCAGGCGGCCACTCGGGGTGCGAAGGAGGCCAGGACGGCGGGCCGGTCGGGGCGGGGGTACAGCGCGCCGGGCAGCCCCGCGACGGGCCCGAACTCCTCTTCCGCGCAGGCCAGCAGCCGGGCCGAGCCACCCTCGCGCCCGTCGTGGGCGCGCAGCGCGGCCTCGAGACCGGCCCTCCCGATCCAGGCACCGCCCCCGCAGTCGCCGAGCAGATGCCCCCAGCCGTCCGCACGCCGCCAGCCGGTCAGGTCGGTGCCCACCGCGATCAGCCCCGTACCGCCGGCGAGCACGGCACCCCGGCGCGGTCCGAGCGCCCCCACGTATGCGGTCACGGCGTCGGCGGCCAGGGCGACCCTGCGCACGCCCCACTCCCGGGCCAGGGCCGCCGGCAGTTCGGCGCGCAGCCCCTCACCCAGGGAGGCCAGTCCGGCCGCGCCGATGACGACGGTGGTCAGCGGCACCGCTCCCGCCTCGGCGGTCAACGCGCCGACCAGCGGTACGAGTCGCGCCATGAAGTCCTCGGGGTCGACGCCCCGCTCGCCCGTGCGCACCGGCTCACCGGAAGCCCGCCGGGCCAGCGGGCCGCGCTCGGTCGTCCCGATCACGGCCCGCAGGCCGGAGCCGCCGGAGTCCACGGCGAGAAACCCGGAGTGCTCCGACGCGCCGGTCACGGCAGGCGCCAGTCCACCGGTTGGCCGCCCTGGCGGATCAGCAGGTCGTTGGCCCGGCTGAACGGACGGGAGCCAAAGAAGCCCCGGTCGGCCGACATGGGGGAGGGGTGCGCGGATTCGACGGAGGGCAGGTCGCCGAGGAGCGGACGCAGATTGCGGGCGTCACGGCCCCACAGGATGGACACCAGCGGCTTGCCGCGCCCCGCCAGGGCGCGGATCGCCTGCTCCGTGACCTCCTCCCAGCCCTTGCCCCGGTGGGCGGCGGGCTTGCGCGGGGCCGTGGTCAGCGCCCTGTTGAGCAGCAGCACGCCCTGCCGGGTCCACGGGGTGAGGTCGCCGTTGGACGGCTGGGGCAGCCCGAGGTCGGCGTTCAGCTCGCGGTAGATGTTGATGAGGCTGCCGGGCAGCGGCCGCACCTCCGGCGCCACCGAGAACGACAGCCCCACCGCGTGCCCCGGGGTGGGGTAGGGGTCCTGACCTACGATCAGGACGCGGACGTCGTCGAAGGGCTGCTGGAAAGCCCGCAGCACGTTCGGGCCGGCCGGGAGGTAGGTGCGTCCCGCGGCGATCTCCGCGCGGAGGAAGTCCCCCATCGCGGCGACGCGTTCGGCCACCGGTTCCAGGGCCTTCGCCCAGCCCGCTTCGACGATTTCATGCAAGGGTCGTGGTGCCACGGGCGTCACCCTACTGCCGTACGGACAGCGGCGATCAACCGGTGGCCAACGCCTGTGAGCACCCCCGACCCCGCCTCACCCCCGCCTCGCTCGCGCCCCGGCCCGCCTCAGCCGACCAGCGCCGCCCGGACGCACAGGACGTCCGGCAGATGGGAGGCGAGTTGTCGCCAGCTGTCACCGTCGTCGGCCGACGCGAACACCTCGCCGTTGCGGTTGCCGAAGTAGATGCCCGCCGGGTCGGCGTCGTCCGTGCACATCGCGTCCCGCAGCACCGTGCCGTAGTGGTCCTCCTGGGGCAGTCCCGCCGAGAGCGGCTCCCAGCTCTTGCCCGCGTCCGCCGTCCGGTAGACCCGGCACCGGTGGTCGGCCGGGACCCGGTCGGCGTCGGCGTTGATCGGGAACACGTACGCCGTGTCGCCGCGGTGCGGATGTGCCGTCGCGGCGAAGCCGAACGTGGACGGCAGGCCCTCGCCGATGTCCGTCCAGTGCGCGCCCGCGTCGTCGCTGCGGTACACCCCCCAGTGGTTCTGCAGATACAGCCGGTCGGGGGTGACCGCGTCCCGTGTGACCTTGTGCACGCACTGGCCGAACTCCGGGTTCGGATCGGGCAGGAACACCGCGGAGACACCCGAGTTGGAAGGCGCCCAGCTCGCTCCGCCGTCCAGGGTGCGGAACACGCCGGCGGTCGAGACGGCGACCGTCACCGCCTTCGGGTCGCGCGCGTCGGTGAGCACGGTGTGCAGGCCCTCACCGCCGCCGCCCGGCACCCACTTCGACCGCGTGGGATGCTCCCACAGGGGCCGGACCAGCTCGAACGTCTCCCCGCGGTCCTCCGAGCGGTACAGCGCGGCCGGTTCGGTGCCCGCGTACACCACGTCCGGTTCGGCGGCGGCCGGATGCAGCTGCCACACCCGCTCCAGGGACGCCCCCGTGTCCTTGGGGAACTTGACCGCAGGACGGGCCGGTTCGGTCCAGGTCCGGCCGAGGTCGTCGGAGTGGAACACGGACGGGCCCCAGTGCGCGCTGTCGCCGCCGACCAGCAGCCGCGGGGTCCCGGACCGGGTGTCGACGGCGACCGAGTACACGGCCTGTGCGTTGAAGTAGGGGCTCTCGTCGAACTCCCAGGCGTCACCACCTCGCCGCCGCCCGATGAACAGGCCTTTGCGTGTCCCCACGGCGAGCAGTACCTCGGTCATGCCGATCACCTCCGCGGCGTCGTCGTCGACGCCCTCGTCCCGGACACCGGCCAGTCTGCACCCGACCACTGACAGTCACCTCCGGAACGGCTGCGGCGCAGGTCAGCGGGGTGTCGGCGGCGAGGGCGCCGGGTGCCGCGGGCCGCCCCGGCAGACCCCTCGCGGGGGCCGGTGGCCGCGGAGATCGTCACATCGGGTAGGTGCAGTGAGCATCCAGGCCCCGCGGTCCGTATGGGGAGAGCGGCGGGATGGTCGTCGGCTCGTGATGAGGAGGCCTGCGATGGCGTTACGTGGTCCGAGGGTGTGGCTGTGGCGCTGGCGGCGCAATCCGCTCAAGCGCCGCGCCGACCGGGTGGAGGCCTGGGTGGTGCTGGGAGTGTGGACGCTCACCGTGCTCCTCGGGCTGCTCGCCGGCACGAGCGCAGCCCGGTCCGTCGAGGACGGACTGGCCCGGGAACGCGTCGAGTGGCGCCCGCTCGTGGCACGGCTCGCCGAGCGCGCCCCCGGGGCGGCCCCCGAGAACGCCCGTGCCCGCGCCGAGCAGGTGTGGGCGACGGCACGGTGGACCGCCGCGGACGGCTCCGAGCACTCCGGCCAGCTGCGGGTCCCGGCGGGCAGCGCCGCCGGCGCACCGGTCACCGTGTGGACGGATCCCGAGGGCCGCCAGGTCACCCGGCCCGTCACCGAGTCCCAGGCCCGCGTACGGGCCGCACTGACCGGTGGCGTGGCAGGCGTGTGCGCGGCGGCCGTGCCCCTGCTCGCCGGGCGGGCCCTGCGCGGCCGCCTGGAGCGCCGCCGCATCGACCGGTGGGCCGTGGAGTGGTCCCGGTTCGGTCCGATGTGGGGCCGCACGGCGGGGTGAGTCCTAACGGTGATCCTCGCCGGCCTCCCCGGCCCCCGGTCCGGCCACCGCCTCCCGGCACACCCGCAGCAGTGCCAGGTCCTCGCGTATGCCGGAGCCGCCGGAGCCGGGACGGTGCCGCCGCGGGGAGGCGAGCTCCGCTCGGAGCACGTCGTGCAGGGGCGCTCCCGCCGGTCCCAGTGCCGACACGCACTCCGCGATGGTCGCGCGGGTGTACGGGTGCTCCGTCCACGCCGAGCGGAGGACCGGGAGGAACCGCTCCGGGTCTCCCATGGCCTGCCACACCGCGCAGGCCGCCGTGGTCCGCGCCCGCGCGTCCCCTCGCTCGGCCAACGCGCGCAGCCCGGACAGGGCGGGGCGAGCCGCCGGGCCCAGCCGCCCCAGTACGGCCGCCGCACGGTGCCGCCGACCGCTTCCCGAGTCCGTCAACTCCCGCATCAGCACCGGAAGTACGGCTTCCGCGTCGCCGGTGACCGACCACAGCGCATCCGCCGCCGCGACCGCGCAGTCGGTCCCGAGCAGTGCGTGGAGGTCCGGCACCGCCTCGTGCGCGGCGCCGCCGAACGCGCCGAGCGCACGGACCGCCGCGTCCGTGACGGCGGCACGCCGCCGCAGCCCGTCCGGCATGCCGCGCAGCAGACGCACCACAGCCGGTAGGGACGCGACGTCGTCCAGCGCGGCCAGTGCCGACAGCAGGGGAACGGCCTGTGCGGGGGTGTCGGGCGCGTCGAGCGGCAGGCGGGCGAGCCGTCGCCGCAGCGCGGGTGCGAGCGGCACGGCCGCGTGGCCCAGGTGGGGTACGGCCAGCCCCAGGTCGTGCGGTACGACCGGACCGGCCAGCACCTCGGCCAGCACCGGCGTGGCCCGCGCGTCCCCGGCCCCGGCCAGTGCCTTGAGCGGGCCGCCCAGGGCCGGGGCACCCCGCTCGCCGTGCCGGATCCGAAGCTCGGGACGGCGGGTGACCAACGCGTGGAGCCGGTCGGCGGCGGGCGCGGCCAGCTCGGAGAGCTCCAGCAGGACCGCGACCGCCGCGTCGTGCAACCAGCCTTCCTGCGCCCCCAGTTGGCTGCCGATGAGAGGGACCGGCTCCGTGTGACCGGTGCGCCACACACGGAACAGCGCGGCCGACATCCACACGCCGTTGCACCGGTCGAGGGGATCCGGGCTGGTCAACTGCCCGCAGAGCAGAGCGACCCGGTCGGCCACCCGGCCGTCGAGCCCGGAATGCAGGGTCCGCAGCAGCCGGGAGCCCTCCTCGTCCGAGGGGCGCAACCGCCGCAGCCGGCCGGCGAGCGTGTCCGGACCGGGGCCGTCGTACGGGCGCCGCGACCGGGCCCGCTGCCGTGATCTGTCCCTGAGCAGCCGGACGGCGGTCGGTACGAGATCGGCGGGGAGCGCGTCCGGGGCGCACCCCGCGAGCTGGCCGAGCGCGGCGAGCCGGAGCCCGGGGTCGTGAGGGGGCCCGCTCAGCCCGGCCAGCAGCCGCACCGCGTCGGCCGCGTGGGCCTCCTCGGCCGGACGGCAGCGCTCGGCGAACAGGCCCAGGCTCTCCGTGAGGGCGAGCAGGACGCGATCGTCCCGCTCCACGGTGATCCGCTCCCGCAGCAGGGCGAGCACCCGCGCCGGCCGGTCCACGTACCGCACCAGCGCGCCCGGAGCGGCCCGGCGCACCGCGGCGTCCGGGTCACCCGCGAGACGGACGAAGACGTCGGCACGGGCGCACAGGGCGTCCCGCACCGCCACCCCGAGACCACCACGGGCCCCGGCGATGTCGCCGATGCTGACGAGGAGCTCCACCACCTCCGCCCGGTCCCGCACCTCCTGGTCGCCGGCGAGCGCCAGGAGAAACGGAACACAGGCGAGCGTCGAGTCGTAGACGTCGCCCCGGTGGTGCACGGCGCCGTACATCCCGTCGAGCGCGGTCTGCCGCTCGGCGGGGTCGGCGGAGGCCAGTTTCCGCAGTAATCCGGGCACGTCCTCCGCGCTGCCGTTCGCGTGGCGCAGCGAGGCCCAGTCGACCTCGTCGATCCCCCTGAACACGTTGTCCTCCCCCAGGCGAAATGCCAACTGACGGGGAGTCTGCACCACACCACTGACAACGAAGCGGAGCCGGGCGATGACTGTGCGCGAACTGTACGCACGATGGCTTGAGTTCGAGCCGGCCCGCCCGCGCGGGCCGGCCAGGACCCCGCCGTCTCAGTCCGCGCCGCCCGGCAGCGCCCGCTCGACGATCGTGTCCAGGTCCGCCGTGTGCGGCAGCGTCCCGAACGCGTGCCCCCAGTCGCCCCCGAGCCGCGTCGCGCAGAACGCGTCGGCGACGGCCGCCGGGGCGTGCCGGACGAGGAGGGAGGCCTGGAGGGTCAGCGCCATCTGCTCCACGAGACGGCGTGCCGTCACCGGTGTCGCCTCCGACAGGCCCGCTTTGAGCCGCGTCACGGCCGAGTCCAGGCGGACGTCCGCCCCCCGGGCGAGGGCGAGCTCGCCGAACAGGGCCTCCGCGGTGCCCGGTTCGCGGCTCAGCGCCCGCAGCACATCGAGGGCGTTGACGTTCCCGGAGCCCTCCCAGATCGACAGCAGCGGGGCCTCGCGGTAGTGCCGGGGCATGCCCGAGTCCTCGACGTAGCCGTTGCCGCCGAGGCACTCCAATGCTTCCGCGGTGAAGGCGGGGCCGCGCTTGGTCACCCAGTACTTGCCGACGGCGGTGGCGATCCGGCGGAACGCGGCCTCGGACCCGTCCACGTCGTCCCCGCGGATCGCCCGGTCGGCCGCCCCCGCCAACCGCAGGGTGAGCGTCGTGGCGGCCTCGGACTCCAGCGCGAGATCGGCGAGGACGTTGCGCATCAGCGGCTGGTCCACGAGCCGTGCGCCGAACGCGCTGCGGTGGCGCGCGTGGTGCCCGGCCTCGACGAGGGACTTGCGCATCAGCGCGGCCGACATCATCACGCAGTCCAGCCGTGTGCAGTTGACCATCTCGATGATGGTCTTCACGCCCTGGCCCTCGTCGCCGACCAGCCAGGCCACCGTCCCGTCGAACTCGGGCTCGGAGGAGGCGTTGGACCGGTTGCCCAGCTTGTCCTTCAGCCGCTGGATGCGGAAGGTGTTGCGCGTCCCGTCGGGCAGCACGCGCGGCACCAGGAAGCACGACAGCCCGCCCGGGGCCTGCGCCAGGACGAGGAACACGTCGCACATCGGCGCCGACGTGAACCACTTGTGCCCGCGCAGGGTGTACACCCCGGGCTCGGCCGTGGGCGTGGCCGCCGTGGTGTTCGTCCGGACGTCGGAGCCGCCCTGCTTCTCGGTCATCCCCATACCCGCCAGCAGCCCGCGCTTCTCGGTGGGCTCCCGCAGGACGGGGTCGTACTCCCGGCTCGTCAGCAGCGGCTCGTACAGCTTCGCCAGCTCCGGCTGCCTGCGCAGCGCGGGGACGGCCGCGTAGGTCATCGACGTGGGGCAGCCGTGCCCGGCCTCCGTGTGGCCCCACACCAGTCCGCCGGCCGTCCTGACGACATGCGCCCCGGGCCGGTCGTCCGCCCAGGGCGACGCGGCCAGTCCCTCCCCGATCGCCGTGCGCATCAGGTGGTGCCAGCTGGGGTGGAAATCGACCTCGTCGACGCGGTTGCCGTACCGGTCGTGGGTGCGCAGCTCCGGCTCGTGCCGGTTGGCCAGGTCGGCCCACTCCTGTACCTGGGCGCTGCCGGCCTGCCTGCCGAGCCGCCGCAGGTCCTCCTCGGCCAACCCGGCGCCCTCCCGCCGCAGTCCCTCCAGCAGGGCCGTGTCGTCGCAGGCGTCGTACGGGGCGAGGGGCGGGGCCTGATTGGTGACGTCGTGCGTGGCGGGTCCGTCGTGCCCCCGCGGTTCGTCCAGTGTCGAGACCATGCGTCGAGTGTTGCACTCTGTCTACAGCCGCAGCAATCCTGCAACACGGAAATCCGCCGCGTACAGTACGTGACCATGCCGATGAACGTCCCGGCGCGGTCCGGCGCGCTCGACCTGCGCCCGCTGTCCGCGCGGTCGGTCGTACTGAGCCTGCTTCTGGGTACGCACCCGCCTGAACTGCCGGTCAGGGAGCTGTTGCGGCTCGTGGAGGGCTTCGGCGTCGGCGGCTCCACGCTCCGGGCGGCGCTCAGCCGGATGGTGGCCGCCGGGGACCTGCGGCGCACGGACGGGGGCTACCGTCTCAGCGACCGGCTGCTGGAGCGTCAGCGCCGCCAGGACGACGCCGTGCGTCCGCGCACGCGCGCGTGGGACGGCGACTGGGAGATGGTCGTGATCACCGCGACCGGACGCGGCCCCGCCGAACGGGCCGACCTGCGTACGCGCCTGACCGCCCTGCGGCTCGCCGAACTCCGCGAGGGCGTCTGGCTCCGGCCCGCCAACCTCACCCGGGTCCTCGACGGCGACCTGGACCGGGCCGTCCAGCGCTACGCGGCCCGCCCCGACCGGCCCCCGCGCGAACTGGCCGCGGATCTGTGGCCGTTGGACGCCTGGTCCGTCACCGCCCGGGCCCTGCTCGCGCACATCGCCGGTTCGCCCCGCCCGGCCGACCGCCTGGCCACCTTCGCCGCCGTCGTACGGCATCTGCTCGCCGACCCCGTGCTGCCGCCCGGTCTCCTGCCCGCCGACTGGCCCGGCACCGAACTGCGCGCCGCCTACGCCGATTACCAGCGCGAGCTGATCGGGGCGGTACGTGCACGCGTGCGCGGCACATGACGCGGGCGGCCGTGCGTGGCGCCCGCCAGGACGCTCCGCACGGCCGCCCTCACCGTGGGGGGACTGTCTGCCCGGAACTACCGGTAGGTGATGTCCGAGGTGGAGTAGAGGCAGTTCTTGCTGTCGGGTCCGGACCCGACGGCGGTGTTGTTGTTGTACTTCTGGCAGGGGACGACCTTGCGGGCGGAGTCGTTGCGGATCGTGATGTTCCGCAGCGTCGCCACGTCGTTGCGGTTGACGTTGATGCCGACGAGCCGCGCGGTGGAGCCGGTGCCGGTCACGTCGATGGTGTTGAGGTTGACCTTGCGGGTGTACTGCGTGGAGCAGTCACCGCAGGAGCGGTACAGCGTCTTGAACTCCTGCACCGCGAAGTTCGAGATGGTCAGCGTGCCGCCGCCGTTGTGCTGGAAGACCTTGTCCGCCGCCTTCTTCGCGCCGCCGCCGATCACTTGGTAGGTGGCGCCGTTGCCGCCTCGGAAGGTGGCGGCGTCCTCGCCGACGTCCTCCCACCAGACGTTCTGCAGCGTGCAGCTGCCCTCGCAGTGGACGCCGTCGGCCGCGGGCGCGCCGAGGATGACGTTCTTCAGTACCGCGCCGTCGGCGAGCTTGAAGATCGGGTCCTGGCCCTCCTCCTGGCCGTCACCGGCGAGGCTTCCGGTGCCGTAGTACCGCTTCATCCCGTAGTCCTTGGTGCCGGACACGGAGATGGTGGAGGAGGTTCCCTGGCTGCCGTTGGGGGTCGGCCAGGTCGCGGCGCTCGCAGGGTGCGCATGGAGAGTCATGATCATGCCAACCGAGAGGCCGAGTGCGGCCAGGGTGCCGGTCATCGCGCGCCCGCGGGCGCGCCGGCGTGTCGCAGAAGTCATGTCCCGATTCCTTCTTGGTGGGGGTGGCGGGGTCAGGGCCTTCCGTGATCGTGGATTCCGTGGGGGGCTCGATAAACATGGATGGGCACATATATGAACGATGTTCTTCATCATGTCCATCTGTTGGCGCAGAACGCGGTCCGTTCGCTTCAACGGGTCATGTTGCTGAACGGAACGTAGAGGGCAAGCGCTTTCTAGTCAACGCCTCGCGCAGAACGGATCCGGTCGGCCCTGGTTGCGGGGGTGGCGTTGTGGGAGCGCTTCCATGGAAGTCGTGCCCATGCCACCATGCCCGTTCGGACGCCTCCCTCGACGGAAGGAACCCGAACGTGCCTGCCACCCCCCACCCCGTGCCGAGGAGACCCCTGCGGCCGCTTCTCCTCGCGCTGGTCGCCGCGCTGCTGCCCTTGCTCGCGGCCACCGCGCTCACCGCACCCGCCGCCGCCGGCGAGCCCGCCCGTGCCTCCGGTCGTGAGGGCGCGGTGCCCGCCGCGGCTCTCGCCGAGGTCACGAACTTCGGCGCGAACCCCAGCAACCTGCGCATGTACCTGTACGTACCGGAGAGCGTGACCGCGAAGCCGGCGCTCGTGGTGGCCGTGCACTGGTGCACCGGCTCGGGCCCGGACATGTACAACGGCACCGAGTACGACACGCTCGCCGACCGGTACGGATTCATCGTGCTCTACCCGTCCGTCACCCGCAGCAGCAAGTGTTTTGACGTCTCCTCGCCCCAGGCCCTGCGCCGCGGCGGCGGCAGCGACCCGGTCGGCATCAAGTCGATGATCGACTGGACCACCCGCACCTACGGCGCCGACCCGGGCCGGATCTTCGCCACCGGCATCTCCTCCGGCGCGATGATGACGAACGTCCTGCTCGGGGACTACCCGGACGTGTTCGCGGCGGGCGCAGCCTTCTCGGGCGTCCCGTTCGGCTGCTTCGCCACGACCGACGGCTCCGAGTGGAACAGCGCCTGCTCGGGCGGCACGGTCACCCGCACCCCCAAGGAGTGGGGCGACCCGGTGCGGGGCGCGTACCCCGGCTACACCGGGCCCCGCCCCCGGATGCAGATCTGGCACGGCACCCAGGACGACGTCCTGCGTTACCCCAACTTCGGGGAGCAGATCAAGCAGTGGACGAACGTCCAAGGCGTGAGCCAGACGCCGGCAGTGTCCGACGCGCCCCAGTCCGGCTGGACCCGCACCCGCTACGGCGGCACGGGTGGACGGGCCGCCGTGGAAGCCGTCAGCCTCCAGGGCGTCGGCCACAATCTGTACGCCCAGGGCATGGCGCCCCGGGTGCTCACCTAACTCCGCCCCCGGCCGTGTTCACGCTCAACGGAACGGCGTGCGCGACCGGTTGACGCAACTGGCCGAATGCCGGATCGGGGCGAGGCCGGACCGGGCCGGTGGTCGTCGTGTGCGGGGCCGGTTGACCCCACTCTCCGGGTGCCGCACCGGACGGCCGGTTCAGACCGACCGGTGGTACTGGTCCGGCACCCGCACCTCGCCGCCGAGTTCGCGCGCCGCGTGCCGCGCCCACGAAGGGCTGCACAGCAACTCGCGGCCCAGCAGGACCGCGTCGGCCTCGCCGTTGGCGAGGATCTTCTCGGCCTGCTCCACGTCGGTGATGAGCCCGACCGCGGCCACCGGCAGGGCCGCCTCCTTCTTCACCCGGGCGGCGAAGGGCACCTGGTAGCCGGGGCCGGTGGGGATGCGGACACCGGAGGCGTTGCCGCCGGTGGAGACGTCCAGCAGGTCGATGCCGTGGGCGCGCAGGTCGGCGGCGAAGCGGACCGTGTCGTCCGCGCTCCAGCTGCCGTCCTCGAGCCATTCGGTCGCCGAGATGCTGAAGAACAGGGGCTTGTCGTCCGGCCAGACCTCCCGTACGGCGTCGACGACTTCGAGGGCGAAGCGCGTGCGGTTCCCGTACGAGCCGCCATAGGCGTCGGTGCGGTGGCTTGGAGTGCGGGGAGAGGAACTCGTTGATCAGGTAGCCGTGGGCCCCGTGGATCTCGGCGATCTCGAAGCCGGCGGCGAGCGCGCGGCGGGCCGCGGCCGCGAACTGCCCGACGATCTCCTTGATCTGGTCGCCGGCCGGTCCGACAGATGACTGTCCCCCGGATCGGGCCGGGCAGGCCGCGGAAGAAGCCTGACAGCCTCGCGGTGGACAACGCGTACAACAGCGGCCCCGGCCGCGAGTACTTGCGTCGTCGGGGCATCGGGCGCACGATCCCGGAGAGGACTGATAGCCAGGCTGCCCGCTTACGCGAAGGATCTCGCGGCGGACGGCCACCCGGTTTCGACGAAGAGCGGTACAAGAAGCACGGCATCGTCGAGCGGGCAGCCAATCGTTCGAAGCAGTGCCGGGCGGTCGCCACTCGCTACGACAGACGCGGCTACGTCTTCCTGGGCACCGTCACAGCAGCAGCCCTCTCCATACGGCTGCGAACGTGATCGCCCGGACACGACCTAGGGGATCTCGGTGCGCGCGGCCGCCAAGAGGGAAGCCCAGTCCGGGAGTTTGACCACTCCGCGGCCCAGCGAGGCGCCCAGTTCCGCCTCCGCCCGCTCGATCGACTGCCAGCCCTGCCAGGCGACCGGGTCGGCTCCCGCCGCGCGCAGGGCCGCAAGGGGGTCGTCGGCCACTGCCCGCCGGGTCAGCACCGGTGCATCCGCAAGGAGTGACGTCGCCGTCTCCTTCGCGCAGGGTCGGTTCGTGCCGATGACGCCGGTGGGGCCGCGCTTGATCCAGCCCGCCACGTATTCGCCGGGGGCGACGACGCCCTCGCGCAGGACGCGGCCGGACAGATTCGGGACGGTGCCGGTGGCCGGGTCGAACGGCAGGCCCTCCAGGGGGACCCCACGGTAGCCGACCGAGCGCAGGACCAACTGTCCCTCGAGGACCTCGAAGCGACCCGTGCCGGTCACACCGCCCCGGCCGTCCGGGGCCGTGCGCTCGAATCGCGCGGCCCCCACGCGGCCCCGGTCGGGGAGCAGTTCGGCCGGGCGGAGGAAGAACCTCAGGCGGATACGGCGCGGGGCGCCCGTCGGCGGAGTCTCCGCCCAGCCGCGCAGCACCTCCACATTGCGGCGCTGTGGCGCGGGCAGCGCTGACGGATCGGTGTACCCCGGGTCCAGGGCCAGCTCGTCCGGGTCCACGACGACGTCGGTCTCCGGCAGGGTGCCCAGTTCGCGCAGCTCCTTGGTGGTGAAGCGGGCCTGGGACGGGCCGCGCCGGCCCACCATGTGGATCTCGGTCACCTTGCTGTCCGCCAGGGTGGTCAGGGCCGCCTGTGGCATGTCGGTCGGGGTGAGCTCGGCCAGGCCGCGGGCCAGCATCCGTGTGACGTCCACGGCGACGTTGCCCACGCCGATGACGACGGCCGACCGGGCGTCGCGCAGGAATCCGGTGTCCACGGCGTCCGGATGGGCGCTGTACCAGGACACGAAGCGCGTCGCCGACCAGCTCCCCGGCAGGTCCTCGCCGGGGATGCCGAGATGCCGGTCGGTGGCTGCGCCCACGCAGTACACCACCGCGTGGTAGAGCTCCCGCACCCGCGCGACGGTGACCTCGCCGGGGCCGACCTGCACGCCGCCGAGGAAGCGGACCCGGTCGTGCTCGAGGATGGCGCGGAGGTTGTTCTGCAGCGACTTGATCTTCTCGTGGTCGGGTGCCACACCGTAGCGGACGAGGCCGTACGGGCACGGCAGGCGGTCCAGGACGTCGACGCGCACGTCCGGGTCGAGCTGCACGAGGCTCTGGGCGGTGTAGCACCCGCTCGGCCCGGAGCCTACGACGGCGACTCGCAGCACGGCGGAACTCCTAACCCGGGGGATCCGGAGGATCACGGGAGAGCGCTGACGTCTCCAGCATCGCACCGGCCGGGCTCCGCTGACAGGGTGCCGTGCTCCGCCCGTGACGCGTGTCCTATCTATAGGGAATGTGATCATGCGGTTACGTTCAGTGTGTGCTGGATGCATCCTTTCTGAATCTCTCTGATCGCTCTCCGGTGGACGGTTCTGTGTCCGTGCGCCCCGCGTGGGAAGTGCGGGAGAGCGAGGGCTCCACGCGGTGGTTCGAGTACCGGCTGGTCTTCCCGGACGGCGCCAGGCTCGACGCGCTGGCGGTCGTGGGCGGCGGATACGTCCGTGTCGAGGAGGTGCGCGCTCAGCCCGCGCTCTCCCTCGACGACCTGGGCGTGCTCGCCGACTGGATCGAGGAAGCGGTGGCCGGGGCGTGCGGTGCCGGGCCCGAGGAGGGCGCGGGCCCGGGGCGCCGCGCCAGGCCCGCGTGGCCGCGCGGGCCGGAGGGGCGGTGGCTGGTCGCTCGGGAGTACCGGGCGGCCCAGCGGGACGGCGCCGACCCGGTCCTCGCCGTGATGAGCGCGACCGGGCACAGCCGGCGCGCGACCCTCAGGCTGATCGGCCAGGCCCGCGACGCGGGCCTGCTGACACCGCGCCGCGCCAGACGCTGAACCGACACCACCGCCTGTTCGCCGTGCGGCGCCGAGGTCAGGCTCCTTCGGGGGTGATCAGGCAGAAGGGGTGGCCGACGGGGTCCTCGTACACCCGGTAACCGATCGGCTTGTCCGAACCGTCGAGCAGCGTCGCGCCGAGCGCGAGCACCTGCTCCTCGGCCACGTCGAGGACCGCGACCACCACGTCGATGTGCATCTGCTGAGGGCGCGCGGGTTCCGCCCACCGAGGTGCGCGGAAGTCGTCCACTCGCTGGAAGGCGACGACCGGTGTGCCCTCGGCGTTCTGGAGCACGACGAAGTCACTGGAGTCCTCCTGCCGTGAGAGCGACAGCAGCGCCTCGTAGAAGCCGGCGAGCCGCCCCGGGTCGGGGCAGTCGATGACAACGGTGTACAGACGTCCGATCACCCGCCCCACTGTGTCACCGGCCTACGGGCGGGCCACATGACCGCTGGCGCGACCAGGTTGATGAGACCCGGTTCGTTCTCCGAGGCCCGAGTCCAAGGGCGGCAGGCTTTCACAGGAGTCAGGCACCCCACTATCGCCGGTACCGCAGCCGACCTCGAAATGCCACCAACCCTCCGTCTGCCCCCGTGTCAGGAGGGACTTGACGCCGGCGAAGTCTGCGCCTGCGGACACCGTGAAAGCCACCCCGACTCTGACGCTCCCCCTGAATGGGGTGATCATGGCGGGTCGATCCGGCACACTGGTTCGATGCGGCACGATGCTGAGGAGCCTTTGTCCGGCGGCAACGTCAGTGAGGGTGTCGTTCGTGTCGGGGACACCGTTCGCCGTCCGGCCGGGCCGTGGACTCCCGCTGTGCATGCCCTGCTTGCCCACCTGCATGAGGTGGGATTCGGCGCGGCGCCTCGCCCACTCGGCATGGACGATCAGGGGCGTGAGGTCCTGACCTATATGCCGGGAGACGTGGTCTGGCCCGACCGGTTCTCTCTGATGGAACCCGCTCGGCAACTGGCCCGTGTTGCGCGCCTGATCCGGGATTTGCACGACGCCGTGCAAGACTTCACGCCGCCGTCCGATGCGCAGTGGCAGACGCTGATCCCCGCTGAGGGCAGTGACATCATCGCCCACAACGACCTGGCCCCCTGGAACCTCGTGGTCGCAGATGAGGCGCGGTGGGCCTTCATCGACTGGGACACCGCAGGTCCCAGCTCGCGCCTGTGGGATGTCGCATACGCCGTTCACGGGTTCATCCCGCTGTCCGCCCATCCGGACTGGCAGAGCCCGGACGCGGCGGACCGGCTGCGAGTCTTCGCCGACGCCTACGGTCTCGCCGAGTCCAAGCGTCGTGGGTTGGTCCCCGTGCTGGGGCGCCGTACGCGTTCCATGCACGACTTCCTGCGCGACGAGGCAGCCCGAGGAGCCCAGCCCTGGGCAAGGCTGTGGGCTGAAGGCCACGGAGACGCCTGGCGAAACGACGCCGAACACATCGAGCAACGCGAAGACCAGTGGATGCAGGCTCTGCTCGCCGGCTGAGGCATCCGTGCCCGTGTCCGGATCCCGGCGTCGAAGGGCATCTCGAACCGGATCACTCACCGAGGCATTCACCGGCCATGCGGCCACCTGACCGCTCGCGGGGACGAGATCGAACGAAACCGACTCGGGCCATGCGGAACAAGCTCAGAGCATGTTCCGCATCCGGGTGATCTCGCTCGTCTGCTGGGCGATCACCTCGTCGGCCATCTCCTCGACGCGGACGTTGTTGCCCTGTCCCTTCACCTCCGTGGCCATGGTGATCGCGCCCTGGTGATGGGTCGTCATCAGGGACAGGAAGAGGTGGTCGAAGGCCTGCCCGTCGGCGGTGCGGAGCTTCTTCAGCTGGGCATTCGTCGCCATGCCGGGCATCGTGGCGTGCTCGTGCCGTTCGGCCTTCAGCGGTTTGCCGTACGACTTCAGCCAGCCCTTCATCGCCTCGATCTCCGGCTTCTGTCCGGCGGCGATGCGCTGGGCGATCCGCTTGACGTCCTTCGACTCGGCCCGTTTCGGGACCAGTTCGGTCATCACCAGGGCCTGGGCGTGGTGCGCGATCATCATGCGGACGTAGGAGACGTCGGCCGAGTTCGGGGAGTCGTTCTCCGAACGCCGGCCGGTGGCCTCCTCGGCCGACAGGGTGCGGTTCGCCTCGCCGGGCTCACCCGGTGCGATCACCGCGGGCCCGTCCGCCGCGGCCGGCTTCCGGTCCGGACCGGAGTCACAGCCCCCGGCCGCGAGCACGGCCAGCGCGACCAGCCCCGTCGTGACGGCGGACACCCGGGACGCACGGCGGAACAGCACAACGACCTCCAGTGACAAGCGGGTTGGGAAGCACCTCGTGTTGCGGACGACGTACTGGCACGCTTCCGCGGGTCATTGATCGGAAAACTTCATTGCGATTCCGTTGCCCCCTGTTGGTATGAGCATGGCGAAGACGATACTGCGTGGTGCGTGAACCGTTCCGCAGCGAACGGAACCAGGGAGGAAAACAGTGATCCTGTTGAACGACCGCAGAACACGCCGCAGACGCCTCGGAGTCGCCGCTGCCGCCGGTGGGCTGCTGGCCGCGCTCCTCACAGCGGCACCCGCAGGGGCCACCCCCGACCCGGGAGACGCGCCGCCCGCGCCGAAGAAGGTCTCCAAGAGCGCCCAGGCCGAGGTCCGGGAGGCCATCGAGAACGGCGACATACCGGGCCAGGACGAGATCGTCCACTCCGACAACATCAAGCACCTGGCCCACGTCCCCAAGGACGTCCTTCAGGGCACGAACTCGGACCTCGCCTTCCAGGGCAGGTACGCGTTCGCGGGCAACTACGACGGCTTCCGCATCTTCGACATCAGCAACCCCAAGGCGCCCGAGACCGTCACCCAGGTGCTGTGCCCCGGCTCGCAGAACGACATCTCCGTCTCCGGCAACCTGCTGTTCCTGTCCACCGACTCCTCGCGCAGCGACAGCAGTTGCTCCAGCACCACCCAGCCGGCGACCGAGAAGTCCTCCTGGGAGGGCATGAAGGTCTTCGACATCAGCGACAAGCGCAACCCGAGGTACGTCGCCGCCGTCGAGACTGCCTGCGGCTCGCACACCCACACACTGGTGCCCGAGCGCCGCAACGTCTACGTGTACGTCTCCTCGTACTCGCCGAACGCCGCCTACCCCGACTGCCAGCCGCCGCACGACGGCATCTCGGTCATCAAGGTGCCGCGCAACGCCCCCGAGAAGGCGAAGGTCGTCGGCTTCCCCGTGCTGTTCCCCGGTGAGGGGCCGGACGGCGGCGGCAACCCGGGCGGGCCCACCAACCCGGGCGTGAGCAAGACCACCGGCTGCCACGACATCACCGTGCTGCCCTCGAGGGACCTGGCCGCGGGCGCCTGCATGGGTGACGGCATCCTGTTCTCCATCAAGGATCCGGAACGCCCGAAGGTCATCGACCGCGTGCAGGACAACGTGAACTTCGCGTTCTGGCACTCGGCGACCTTCAACCAGAGGGCGAACAAGGTCGTCTTCACCGATGAGCTGGGCGGCGGTGGCGCGGCCACCTGCAACGCGGAGATCGGCCCGGACCGTGGTGCCGACGGCATCTACGACATCACCGGCAAGGGTGACAGGCGCAAGCTCGTCTTCCGCAGCTACTTCAAGATCCCCCGCCACCAGGCCGACACCGAGAACTGCGTTGCCCACAACGGCTCACTCGTCCCGGTCGAGGGCAGGGACATCATGGTCCAGGCCTGGTACCAGGGCGGCGTGTCCGTCTGGGAGTTCACCGACTCGGACGAGCCCAAGGAGATCGCCTACTTCGACCGCGGCCCGCTGACCACCGACGCGATCAAGTCGGGCGGCTCATGGTCGGCGTACTACTACAACGGCTACATCTACTCCAACGAGTACGCCCGGGGCTTCGACGTCCTGAAGATCGACGACCGGCGCACCGACCCGGCCCGCCGGGTCCACGTGCGTGAGCTCAACGTCCAGACGCAGCCGGACTACTTCGACTGACCCTGCGGGTCGCACTCCGGTGCGGCTCCGGTCGCGAAGAAGCGCGACAGATCCTCGTCGCCCCTCCCGCCGCAGGCCCCGGCCTCCGGCGGGAGGCCGAGCTCCCGGTCGAGCCGGTAGCGCTTGAACAGCTCGGCCCGCAACAGCGGCACCGGCATCGGCACCCCCGGCACCAGGGCCGCGTACACGGCACCCATCAGCAGGGCGCGCATCATCGGGTAGTCGCTGTCGACGTCCGGCGACCCGTGCCGGGCCACGGTGTCCCGCAGCAGCTCGGCCAGCCGCCGCTGCTCCGGGCACTGCATGAACCCCTCGGCCTGGAGGATCCCCGCCATGTGCTGACGCATCAGCACGGGCCGGTCCCTCGCCAGGCCCAGGATCGCGTCGATGGCCCGGGCCATCCGTTCCCGGCCGTCCTCGGTGCGCGGCTCGCGCTCCAGCGCCTCCTCCAGCGTCCGGTGCATCAGCCGGTGCACGGCGGACTGCACCAGCTGGCGCTTGCCGGGAAAGTAGTACGACACCAGGCCGCGGGCCGAACCCGCCCGGTCGGCGATGTCGCCGAGCGTCGTCGCGTCGAAACCGCGCTCGCTCACCAACTCGACCGCCGCTTGCAGGAGCCGCTCCCGCGAACGCCGCCGCAACTCTTCGTTCACCGAGGCGCTACGCGGAGACATGCGGCAACTCCTGTGTTGACTGGCTGCCAGCCAACTATACTCAGAGGGTCCCGGCCAAGACCTGTCAGGTCCCGGCCGGTGATGCCGTCTGCCTCGGGCGACGCGGGGGATCGTCCGAGGCGGGCGGACAGTCCGACCCGGTGGTGGCCTGGGGCTACTTTCCCCGGCGGGCGGGCGGCCCACAGGGGAGCGGCGCGTACGCCTCGGCTCCCGGCTCCGGGCCGGCCGTCTCGAGCACCCGCATCGCCGCAGTCGACCCGGCGTCAGCCGGCTCCGGGCCGGCCGTCTCGAGCCCGCATCGCCGCAGTCGACCCGGCGTCAGCCGGCTCAGGGCTGCCAGCGCCGGTGCACCCACACCGCGAGGGTCACCACCGTCGCGCCGAGCAGCCAGCCGCCCACCACGTCCGACGGCCAGTGGACACCGAGCCAGATCCGCGTCAGCCCCACCCCCACTACGGACACGACGGCCACGGCCACGGCGGTGCGCCATACGACCCGGCCGACGCCGTGCCGGTGCAGCAGCCAGAGCAGCAGGCCGCAGACCACCGTGGCGGTCATGGCGTGGCCCGACGGGAACGCCGAGTAGTGGGCCGAGTCGACGGGGTCGGGCCAGACCGGGCGCGGACGGTCCACCGCGGCCTTGACGCCCTGCTGCAGCAGGGTCCCCAGGGCGACGGCCAGCGCCAGCCACACCGCCGTCCAGCGCGCCGCCCACCGCACCACCAGCCACACGACGACGGCCGCGCACAGCACACGCATCGACCAGGGATCCCACACCCAGTCCGTGAGGATGCGGCACGCCTGCGTGAGGACCGGTTCGTCGACCGCCCAGCGATGGGTGGTGCCGGAGATGTCGCCGTCCGCGCCGATCAACGGATTCCATCTGGCCGCCACGAGGACCAGCAGCAGCGCCGAGCACAGGGCCAGGACGCCGGCGAGACCGGCCGTGGTGCGGTGTTCCGGACGGGGCGGGGAGTCGACGGACGAGGTGTGCATACAGCGATCCTCGCCGAACCGGGGGGTCCGGATCCAGTACTCGGACGATCTTGCGTCGCAGGGATGGCATCCTTCGGCCACCATCGTTCGCACGGAGGCCCTCGTGCGGCCCTCGCTACCCCAGCGCCCGCAACCCCGGCACGAACGCCGACAACACCGGCGCCACGGCCCTCGCTACCCCAGCGCCCGCAACCCCGGCACGAACGCCAGCAACACCGGTACCACGGGCACCAGCGCGGCCGCCGCCGTCAGCCGCAGGCGCCGGGCGGCGGTCAGCCGGTCCGGGGGAGTGAGCAACCGGTTCACCCGCGCCGGGACATGGGCCTGCGGGGTCGGGCAGGGGCCGAACACGCCGCGGTGCTCGTTCAGTTCGACCAGGGCCAGGGCTGTGGTGAGACGGCCGAAGCGGCGCGAGGCCGTGTCGTCGGCGGCGAGTTCGACCAGGCGGTGCATCTCGTCACGGAACGCGGCGAACACCGGCACCTGCGGAAAGCCGCCCGCCAGGGCCGAGGAGCAGTTCAGCAGCCAGTCGTGCCGGGCCCGGGCATGGCCCTGCTCGTGGGCGAGCACGGCGTCCAGCTGTCGGCCCTTCAGCCGCCGCAACGCGGCCGTGCTGACGACCAGTTGCGGGGGAGTGCCAGGCTGCCACCAGGCATCGGGCTGCTCGCTCTCCAGGACGACCAGCCGGCCGGAGACGGCCACCTCACCGGGCAGCAGCGGAGCCCGGACCAGCAGATCGGCGCGCCGCCGACGGCGCCGGGCGCGGGCCCGGCCGATCTCGCGCACCAGCATCGCGGCGCTCCACAGCCCGCCCCCGGCCAGTGCGACCGCGGTGGTGGCCGCCCAAGGGCCCGCCGTGCCGAGGGCGTAGGCCTCGACGACCGCGTGCGGGGCCGTGGCGAAGAGGTGCCCGCCGACCGCGTGCCAGGCCGCGGCCGCACTGAGCGTCATCGACAGCGCGCAGCACACGAGTACGGCCGCCACCACGCACTGCCACACCCACAGCGCCACCACCGGCTCACGGTCCGGCCAGTCCGCCCGGGCGAGCAACCGGGGGGCGACCACGGCGGTCAGGGCGCCGAGCAGCAACAGCGCGGCGGGGAGCATCATGGGGGCAGCCTATGAGCGCGGCCCCACCCGGGGGTACGACTTGTGGCGTCAAAGTGACGCAGGCAACGGAGCCGTTGGGGCACCGACCAGGCGGACGCGGTTGCCGGGCCCGGGAGTCCGCCGGGGTGCCGCCCGCCGGTCCGGTTCACACACTGGCGGGGCGCCGCCCCCGCCGTCGGCTCACAGACCGCCGGGGTGCCGCCCCGCCGGGTCCGGCTCACAGCGTCAGCAGCATCGCCACCATCGCGATCCCCATGGACAGCCGGCAGGCCCGAGCCAGTTCCGGCCGGTCGCCCCACCCCGCGGCACCGCCTCCCCCGGCCACGGCGGCGACCGGCACCAGACGGACTCCGGCCAGGAGCACGTATCCGGCGAAGTAGAGCAGCAGCGCCCCGGTCAGCAGCGGCACCCCCGATCCGCCCCGGCCGTGCCCGTGGGTGGGGGAGCCGGCCATGACGAGCGACATGTAGACCATCGCCGCGGTGCCCACCAGGTGGTGGAGGTGGTGCGAGCCGGCCCGCGCCGCCCACAGCGCGTGGACGCCGGCCGCCCCGAACACCGCGGCGTAGACCGGCCACGCCCATGCGGGCGGTGTGAAAACCGTCGTAGGTACGGCCATCGCGGCCATCCCGAAACCCATCAGCGCCTCACCGCCCGCGGCGCTGCGCTGCCCCTCGGTGCCGCCGCGCATGCGCGCCAGGCAGTAGGTGCCGGTCACCGCGCAGAGCGCCACCAGCAGCCAGCCGGACGAAGCCGGTCCGTGCACGCGCACCTCCCCGTTCGTAAGTCGGTCGATCGATGCCCGGGCCGTGCGGCGCGCACGCGAGCGCAAGGATGTACACGGGGAGCATTCGGCGGAGCACGCAGATGAAGCCAAATGCTTTACGAGTAAAACACCTGTTAATCTTGTGGTCATGCGTGCCGCGACCCCCACCCCCGCCGTCCCACCCGCCCGGCGTCTCCCGCTGGCGGGGGTGCTCCGACTCGGCAGGCCCTCGGAGATCTGGTTCAAGCCCGCGCTGAGCGTCGTCGCCGCGATCGCACCGCCCGCCCTCGCACTGCAGGCCCTCGGCCGGCTCGACCTCGTCATGTACGCGATGGCCGGGTCGCTGTGCGCGCTGCACACCCACAACCGCCCGTACGCCGCCCGGGCCGGAGCCCTGCTCCGGGTGGTGCTGGGCATGCTCGGCGGGCTCGCCGTGGCCCTGGTCGCGGCCGCGCTCACGGACAGCGCCGTCGTCCTGGTCACCGTAGGGGCGCTGCTGGCCGCCGTGCAGAAGGTGCTGTGCGACGCCACCCGGATCGGCCCGCCGGGCAACGTCGTCCTCACCTTCGTCAGCTCCGCCGCCCTGTTCGCGCCGCAGACGATCGCCCAGGTGCCCGGCCGTCTGGCCCTGGCCGCCGGGACCGGTGCCTGGGCCTGGCTGGTCGGCATGGCGCCGGCGCTCGTCCGGCCGCACGGACCGGAACGCCGCGCCACCGCCGCCGCCCTGAGGGCCGCCGCCCGGTACGCCGACACCGGCGGCGCGGGGGAGGGGCACCCCGGGGCCCGCGCCGCCGGGTACGCCGCGGTGCAGGCCGCATGGCAGTCGCTGCTGTCCACCCCGGCCCACTCCCGGACCCGGCGGGCTCTGGAACGGCTCGTCGTCCGTGCCGAGGTCGCCCTCGCGGCGCCGACGGAGGCGGACACGGTCCGGCTGCGTGCCTGGGCGGGCTCGCTGTGCGGCACCGGGCCCGTCCCGGAGGCCGGACTGCCGTATGGGGCCGCCGACGAACTGCTCGGCCTGGCCGCTGCCCGGCCCTTCCGGGCACGGCCGGCCCCACTGACGCCGCTCGCGGTGCGTACCGCACTCGGATGCGCGCTCGCCGGCTACGCCTCCCTCCGCCTCGGCATCGGCCGCCCCTACTGGGCCCTGGTCACCGCCGCCTCGCTCTACCAGGCCAACACCACGCTGACCTGGAGCCGTGCCGTGCAACGGGTCGTCGGCAACGTCGTCGGCGTGCTCGTGTTCCCGGCCGTCGTGCCGGTCGCCCACCTCGGGCCGGTGGCGCTCGTGCTGTGCTGCCTCGCGTTCAGTTTCGGCGCCGAGGTGCTGATCGGCCGGAACTACTGGCTGGGCAGCGTCTGTGTGACGCCCCTGGCCCTGCTCATCACGGAGTTCGCCGGGTATCAGACGCCCGGCACACTGATGACGGAGCGGGTCGTGGACACCGTCGTCGGTGCGCTGGTGGGGTTCGCCGCCGCCGTGGCCGTCACCAACCGGCGCGCGGGGGACCGTGTCGAACACGCGCTGACCGCCGCCGACCGGGCCCGTGAGCACGCCGCCCGCCTGCTGACCGAGCCGGACCCGGGCCCGGCGGCCCTGGAATCCGCCCGCCGCGGACTGGCCGGCGCCCTGGCCGACCTGCGCGCCGCCGCCGACGCCGCCGCCGGTGAATGGTGGCAGCGGGCCCTGCCCCAGGAGCGGGTCGTGCTCGTCGAACAGTCCGGACACCGTACGCTCGCCGCTACGGCCCGACGCCAGGGACTGCTCCCTGATCGGGACCCGGCCACCGAAACGGAGGACGCACGGCAATGACGCCGACCGAAGGACCATCGCCCATGGGGAGCACCGGGGGACGCGCCCCGCAGCCGGGGGACGAGGCAGAACCGGTGGCGCAGGGGTGGGCGGCCGGCGCGGGGTCGGCGGCGGGCGGGGAGCCCGCCCGCGGCGCTCGGGCCGCCGCGGGCGATGTTCCAGGCGGGCGTCCGGTCGAGGAGCCGGAAACCGCCGCCGCGGATCCGGCTCGCGCCCCGGCCGGCGAAGCCGACCCGGACGCCGGACTCCACCACGGAGCCGGTCCCGCTGACGGCCGTCGGGGCGACACCGTGGCCGCCGTCGTCCGGCAGTGGCGGTCCGTGCGTCCCGGGCTCGACACCGGGCCGATGGAGATCATCGGGCGGATCAATCGCTGCGCCGCCCTGCTCCAGCAGGCCGAGGACGCTCCGCTGCGCCGCGCAGGGCTCAGTCGGCCCGAGTTCGACCTGCTGGGTGCGCTGCGCCGTACCGGGCACGAGCTGACGCCCGGCGAACTGGCCCGGGAGACCTTCTCGTCCGGGGCCGCCGTGACCAAACGCCTGAAACAGCTGACCGAGCGCGGTCTGGTGGAACGGCGCGGGGACACCCGTGACCGCCGGGTCGTCCACCTCCGCCTCACCGACACCGGACGCGACCTCGTCGACGAGGTCCTGCCCGTTCAGCTCGCCTACGAGACCGCCGTGCTGTCCGGCCTCGACGGCCCCGAGCAGGACGAACTCGCAGACCGCCTCGGGGAGTTGCTCAGCAGGCTGGAAGGGCGGGCCGGGATGCTGCGGCCCTGAGCCGCCCACGGGCCGGGGCGGCGTACCGGCCAGGGCACGTCGTGCACCGTGCGGCGGTACGGGGAGCGGGGGTCCTCGACGGCCGCCCGGCGATCTCCGAAGAGGTTCGGGGTGATGGCCGGCATGCGCAGGAAGCCGTGCGGGAACCCGATCGGCACCGCGCGCTCCCCCCCGTCGAGCCGCGCGAGCGCGTCCTCGTCGAGCCGGAGCGCACTCCGGCGCCCGTCACGGCCGGACTGTGCCGTCGCACACCGCCGGCTCAGCCCTCGTAGTCCGCCCGGTACACGCCGAACATCGCTCCCTGTGGGTCCCGCAGCACCGCGATGCGCGGCCCGTCGGGCACGGAGGTGGGCACCATCAGGACCGTGCCGTGCTCCTGCACGACGGCGGTCGTGGCGTCCACGTCGGCCACGGCGAAGTACGGCAGCCAGTGCGCCGGCACCTCGGGCGGGAACTTGTCGTCCATCGTCACCATGCCGCCGAAGTCGGCGTCCCCGACGCCCCACTGGGTGTAGCGGTCCGACGGGGCCACGGTCCAGCCGAACACCCGCGTGTAGAAGGACACGGCCCCCTCGGGATCCCGCGTCATCAGCTCCACCCAGCCCAGCGAGCCGGGCGCGTTGAACAGCCCCGCACCCGGAAAGGTCCCGGCCTGCCACAGCTGGAACACAGCGCCGCCGGGGTCGGCGGCCACCGCGAAACGGCCCACGTCGAACACGTCCATCGGGCCGAGCAGCGGTGTCCCGCCCGCCTCGGTCACCGCGCGGACGGTGGCGTCCGCGTCGGTCACCGCGAACGACACGTTCCAGGCGACCGGCTGGGACGGCTGGTACAGCGGGGCGAGCGCGGCCACCGCCAGGTCACCGAGATGCGCCACGGTGTAGCCGCCGGCTTCCTGACGTGCGTCCGTCTCGTGCCGCCAGCCGAACAGCCGTGTGTAGAACCGCCGGGCCGCCTCCAGGTCGCTGGTCCCCAGCTCGGCCCAGCAGGGGCCGCCGGTCACCGGTGCGTCGAGCTTCATGGCGTTCCTTCCGCGAGCGGCGAGGACGAGCCCCCCCGGAGCTTCTCCAGCACGCTAAGCCGCGTCGCGGGGGCCCTGCCATCCGGGGAAACCCACTGGTGTGCCGTCGCGGCCCCGGCGTACCCTCACCCCGTACCGCACCGCGTGGCGGCCACCGGCTCCTTCACCCTGCCCGGAGGTATCCCATGCCCGCGCCCGAGGTGCGCCCCTTCCGCCGCACCGACCGCGACCAGCTGACCGACCTGGTCAACCTGCACGTGGCGGCCGTCGTCCCCGGCGTCTCCGTCTCCGTGAACACCGTGCTCGGCGACTTGGAGCGCCAGCCGGGGGAGTTCATCACCGACCCGTGGGTGGCCGAGCGGACGACACTCGTCGCCGAGCAGCGCGGGCACGTCGTCGCCGCGGCCCATCTGCTGCGCTACCGCGCGGACGCCGACGTCGGCGACACCTACCGGGCCGCCGCGGAGATCAACTGGTTCGTCCATCGCCCGGCGGCGCCCCTCTGGCCGGACGCCGACCGTGCCGCCGACCTGTTGATGCGGGCGTGCCTGGCACAGTTCGCCCGCTGGAACGCCCGAGTCGGGTACGGGGACGGGTCCCTGCCCGCCCCGCTCGTCTACGGACTGCCCCGCAACTGGCCGCACATCCGGGCCCTCTACGAACGCGCGGGGTTCCGGCACACCGGTGGCACCGAGGTCATCCTGATCGCCCGGGTCGCAGACCTGCCGGTCCCCGGGCCCCGGCCGGACGTCGTGGTCGAGCGGACCCCGGGGGCGTGCGGCACCCGCTTCACCGCCCGGGCCGAGGGGAGGAGCCTCGGCTTCATCGAGATCGACACGGCCCTGGCCCGTCCGGAACGCCACGCCCGTGCCGCCGGTCTCGCCGAGATCGGCAACCTGCACATCGACCCCGCGCTGTACGGCACCGGCCTGGAGCACTGGCTGCTCGGCCGGGCCGCCGACTGGCTCCGGCTGTGCGGCGTCGACCGGCTCGTCACCTGTGAATCCGCCGGCGACAACGCGATGCTCGCCCTGCTGGCCGATGCGGGGTTCGGCGAGCTCACCCGCACCGACCGGGGCTGGGAACACCACCCCGAACGGGCTCGGATGCCCGGGCGGTCCCGCACCGACCGGGGCCGGGAACACCGCCCCGAGCGGGCTCAGATGCCCGGGCGGTAGCGCATCGGGTGGTCCGCCGGTACCTCCACCAGCACGATCGGCGTCCCGTCCGGGTCCGCGATCCACATCTCGACCAGGCCCCAGGGTTCTCTCACCGGCGGCCGCACGATCTCCACGCCCTTCGCCCGTAGCTCCTCCTGCGCCGCGGCCACGTCGTCGACCTGGAGCCACAGCCGTACGGAGGGGGCCTGGGGGGTCTCGGACCGGCCCGAGACCTCCAGGTGGCCGCCGCCGGTGAAGAAGACCGTGCCGCGCTCCGGGCCCGTGCCGAACTCCCGGTACACGGCGAGGCCCAACTGCTCGCCGTAGAAGAACCGGGAACGCTCGGGGTCGGTCGGGCGGAGCAGAAGCCGGCTGCTGAGTACATGCACCATGCGGCGGAGCCTAGTCGTGGCGTTACGCTCATCCCTGCCCGAGCCGCGCCCGCAGGACGGAGACGTACACCCATGGAGACCGCCGCCACACCACTGACCTTCCGCGACGCCACCGACGCCGACGTGGACGAGCTGGTCGCGCTGATCGAGTCGGCGTACCGGGGGGACGACAGCCGGGCCGGGTGGACCACCGAGGCGGACATCCTCGAAGGGCAGCGGACCGACCCCGAGGGGGTGCTGGCGGTCATCAAGTCGCCCGACAGCCGGCTCGTGACGGTGGAGCGGGAGGGCAGGATCGTCGCCTGCTGCCAGCTGGAGCACCGCGGCGAGAACGCCTACTTCGGGATGTTCGCCGTCAGCCCCCTGCTCCAGGGTGCGGGCCTCGGCAAGCTGATCATCGCGGAGGCGGAGCGCCAGGCTCGTGAGGACTGGGGCGTGCGGGAGATGCAGATGACGGTGATCTCCGTCCGCGACGACCTCATAGCCTGGTACGAGCGGCGCGGCTACCGCCGTACGGGACGCATGACCGCGTTCCCGTACGGCGACGAGCGCTTCGGCGTCCCGCAGCGCGACGACCTGCAGTTCGAGCTGCTGGTGAAGGAACTGGCGTGACCACTAGGCCGTGAAACGGCCCGTGCGTTTGATGTCCGGGTGGTCGGTGGTCGCGCCGTCCAGGCCGAACGCCCGGACCAGCCGCAGCTGGTCCTGCGTGTTCACCACCCAGCCGATGATCTTCAGGTCGGCCTTGCGAGCCCGCTCCACGATCTCCAGGGTGAGCCGGCGGATGTTCAGGCAGACGGTCTCGGCACCCGCCTCGACGGCGCGGTCCACGATGTCCGTGCCGTAGCGACTGGCGATCAGCGCGGTGCGCACACCCGGCACCAGTGGCTTGATCTCGGCGATCGCCTCGTCGTGGAACGAGGACACCTCCACCCGGCCGGCCAGGTCGCGCCGGTTCATCACCTCGGCCAGGGCCCGGGCCGCCTGCTTGTCCTTGATCTCCGCCTGCAGTGGCGTGTGGACGGCCTCCAGAACCTCTTCGAAGACCGGCACCCGCTCGCCCCGGCCCGCGTCCAGGGCCCGCAGCTCGGCGAGGGTCTTCTCCGCGATCGGGCCGGCGCCGTCGGTCGTGCGGTCCACATCCGTGTCGTGCATGACGACGAGCGCGCCGTCCTTGCTCAGATGCAGATCGAGTTCGATGGCGTCGAGGCCCGCCTCCTGGGCGGCGACGAAGGACCGGAGGGTGTTCTCGGGCTCCACACCCATGACTCCGCGGTGACCGATGGTGAGGAAGTTCAAGACGCGACTCTCTTCCGTCGACAGGCGGCACTGGGGGCCTGACGGCCCCCCTGACCGTATCGCCTGGACCCGCCCTGTGCAGAGAGTGAGGGCATGGTTGCGGCACATCCGGGCAGAAGCGTGACCGACAGGAAAAAGTGCGGTGAAGCACAGGGTCGGGCAGGATAATTTCCCGGGTTCACCCTTGCTGGGAGGAACCTCGTGTGTATACGGTCTGCATACGTGAGATTCTCCCGTGGAAGGTGGGACATGACGGAAATTCTTGTGCAGGTGGGTTCGGAGGAAGCTCTTCCTCCCGTGGCCAGGGTGGTGGACCACCCGGCATGGCCCGTGCTCAAGGATGCCGTGGAGCGGATCCGGCCATGGCAGTCCAAGGACGGGTCGATCGACTTCGACGCCGAGGGCGCGCCCGACGCGGCCGATGCCGAGTTCGCGGTCCGCCAGGTCGCCGACGCGGTCCGGGAACTCTCCCCGCTGCTCCCGCACGACGGCGCCTACCACGAGGCTCTGGTCAAGGACCTGACCCGGTGGGCCGACAGCGGCTTCCAGGTGCCCGACTTCCTCGACTCGCTGCTGGCCTTCCAGCCCGCCGCGAACCGCGCGGACGGCCTCCAGCACCTCGTCGTCTTCCCGATGTACACGCAGAACGGCAACCCGGACCGCAACCTCGAGGCGGTCGTGCTGCGCATGGTCTGGCCGGACTGGCTGGCCGAGCTGGAGCGCACCCGCTACGACAACCCGCTCTTCTGCGGCATCAAGTTCGAGGACTTCACGGCCGGCTACGACACCAACTCCGCCGTCCTGTTCCCGGAGACCATCGCCGTGCGCGAGGCCCCCGAGCGGTTCACCTGGGGCGGCATCTTCTGCGACCGCGAGGCCGCCCGCTTCCGCCGGGTGACCGACGCCGCCGTCGACATCCTGGGCCTGGAGCTCCCCGAGGACGTCGCCGCGATGGTCCACGACCAGAAGCGCTGCGAGGAGGCGTTCGTGCTGTGGGACATGGTCCACGACCGCACCCACAGCCACGGCGACCTGCCGTTCGACCCCTTCATGATCAAGCAGCGCCAGCCGTTCTGGATGTACGGCCTGGAAGAGCTGCGCTGCGACCTCACCGCCTTCAAGGAGGCCGTGAAGCTCTCGGCCGACGGTGTCCCGCAGGCCCGTGACGTGCAGGTCGCGGTCCTCTTCGACCGCATGTTCCGTTTCCCGGTCACCGGCGAGCGGGTGCGCAACTACGACGGCCTCGGCGGTCAGCTCCTCTTCGCCTACCTGCACAAGCACGACGTGGTCCGCTGGACCGACAACAGGCTCACCATCGACTGGGAGCGCGCCCCGCAGGTCACGAACCAGCTGTGCGCCGAGATCGAGGACCTGTACCGCGACGGCATCGACCGCCCGAAGCTCGTCCACTGGTTCGCCGGGTACGAGCTGGTCTCCACGTACCTCGCTCCGCACCCGGGCTCCAAGTGGGCCAAGGGCCCCGACGCCCTGGACACGACGCAGCCGCCGCGCAAACTCGTCGATGACGTGCTTCCGGACGAGTTTCCGCTGAGCATGTTCTATGAGGCACTGTCCAAGAAGCTGAAGAACGTGATCGCCTCCACCAAGGGCATCACGGCGGACGACGCCGAGCGGATCGCCGCGTGAGCGATCGGCGTACCGGGAACACTGCTCAGGAGGCGAGGATCATGGGGAACGGGGCGCTCAGCGGTGCGGTGATCGCGGTGGCCGGAGCGGGCGGGCCCGCCGGCCGGGCCGCACTGCTCAGGCTGGCCGAGGCGGGAGCGACCGTCATCGGCTCGGACAACGACCCGGAGCGGCTGGCGGAGGCGGTGGACGCGGCGCGCTACGCGACCGGCGGTGCCACCGTCATCGGTGACACGGTCGACCTGCTGAACCTGGAGGCCACCCGCGACTGGGCCACCCGCATCGAGAAGGAGTTCGGCCGCGTCGACGGCCTGGTCCACCTCGTCGGTGGCTGGCGTGGCAGCGAGACCTTCACCAGGACCAGTCTCGACGACTGGGACTTCCTGGAGATGCTGCTGGTCCGCACGGTGCAGCACACCTCCCTCGCCTTCCACGAGGCGCTGCAGCGCAGCGACCGCGGCCGGTACGTGCTGATCAGCGCCGCGGGCGCCAGCAAGCCCACCGCGGGCAACGCCGCCTACGCGGCCGGCAAGGCGGCGGCCGAGGCCTGGACGCTGGCCATGGCGGACTACTTCCGCAAGGCAGGGGGTGCCGAGGGACCGACATCGGCTGCCGCGATCCTGGTGGTCAAGGCGCTGGTCCACGACGCGATGCGGGCCGACCGGCCCAACGCGAAGTTCGCGGGCTTCACCGACGTCAAGGACCTGGCCGAGGCCATCACGGAGGTCTGGGAGAAGCCCGCCGCCGAAGTGAACGGAAACCGTCTGTGGCTCACCGAGAAGCCGTGAACCCGCCGAAGACCGACGCCCGTCGTCATCACGACCCCGATATCCGCGGTTTCGCAAGCGACAACTACGCCGGGGCCCACCCGGAGGTGCTCGCCGCCCTGGCCCTGGCCAACGGCGGGCACCAGGTCGCGTACGGCGAGGACGTCTACACCGAGACCCTCCAGCGGGTGATCCGCAGCCACTTCGGGCCCACGGCCGAGGCGTTCCCGGTCTTCAACGGCACCGGCGCGAACGTCGTCGCGCTCCAGGCGGTCACCGACCGCTGGGGCGCGGTGATCTGCGCGGAGAGCGCGCACATCAACGTCGACGAGTGCGGGGCCCCCGAGCGGGTCGGCGGGCTGAAGCTGCTGACCGTTCCCACGCCCGACGGCAAGCTCACGCCCGAGCTGATCGACCGGGAGGCGTACGGCTGGGACGACGAGCACCGCGCGATGCCGCAGGTCGTCTCCCTCGCCCAGGCCACCGAGCTCGGCACCGTGTACACGCCGGACGAGATCCGGGCCATCTGCGAGCACGCCCATGCGCATGGCATGAAGGTGCACCTGGACGGCTCCCGGCTGGCCAACGCCGCCGCCACCCTGAACGTCCCGATGCGGACACTGACCAACGCCGCCGGTGTCGACATCCTCTCCCTGGGCGGCACCAAGAACGGCGCCCTGTTCGGCGAGGCCGTCGTGGTCCTCAACCAGGACGCCGTCAGCCACATGAAGCACCTGCGCAAGCTGTCCATGCAGCTCCCCTCCAAGATGCGCTTCGTGTCGGTGCAGCTGGAGGCCCTGCTCGCCCGGGACCTGTGGCTGCGCAACGCCGGTCACGCCAACGCGATGGCCCAGCGCCTCGCCGAGGGCGTGCGGGCCGTGCACGGGGTGGAGATCCTCTACCCCGTGCAGGCCAACGCGGTCTTCGCCCGGCTGCCCCACGACGTGAGCGAGCGCCTCCAGAAGCGGTTCCGTTTCTACTTCTGGGACGAGGCGGCGGGTGACGTCCGCTGGATGTGCGCCTTCGACACGACCGAGGACGACGTGGACACGTTCGTGGCGGCCCTGAAGGAGGAGATGGCCCGCTAGGGCGCCCGATCACCGGGCAGTGATGCATACGTATGCGGCAGGGCGTAAAAAGATTGACCTGGCTGCGGGTCTCTCCCTACGCTCTGCCCGCATGCAGCTCATCCAGCAGACGCCCGACCTCTCCGCCTACTTGTCCGCCGACGAGGCGATCGACCACCACCACCCGCTCGTTCGCGAGACCGCGGCGAGGCTCGCCCAGGGTGTGGCGGACTCGTATGAGTATGCGCGGGCGGCTTTCGAGTACGTGCGCGACACCATTCCGCACTCGCAGGACTCCGGCGATCCGCGCGTCACCTGGCGCGCCTCCGACGTGCTGGAGCAGCGCACCGGCATCTGCTGTGCCAAGGCCCATGCGCTGGCCGCACTGCTGCGAGCCGAGGACATTCCCACCGCACTGTGCCACCAGAGGCTCGGCGAGGTGCACGGACTGGTCGCCGTGCGGTTCGACGGTGCCTGGCACCGGCAGGACCCCCGGGGCAACAAGCCCGGCGTCGACGCGCAGTTCTCCCTCCATGGTGAACGGCTCGCCTTCGTGCCCGATCCGGCGTCCAATGAAATGGACTATCCAGTCCTGTATGCTGCACCGCACCCGGTCGTGCTGGGCGCTCTCACCGCGGCTCGCGACCGGCCGCACCTGTGGCAGACGCTCCCCACCGCACTCTGAGGCAAGACGACCATGACGCTCACGCTGACCGTGTCCGACGACGTACGCGCCCTCGCGCCCGGCTTCACGCACGTCGCGATCGAAGCGCACGGCCTGGTCAACGGGCCGAGCAGTCAAGCCAGTTCGGAACTCCTCGACGAGGCGACACGACGGCTCGCCGAGCGACTGGACGGCCGCGCCCCGCACGAGGATCCGCACATGGCCGCCTGGCGCGCCACCTACACGGCGTTCGGCTCGAAGCCGTCCCGCACCCGCAACTCCGCGGAGGCGCTCGCCAAGCGCGCCCTGTCCGGCACCGGGCTGCCCCGCGTCAATCTGCTCGTCGACCTCTACAACGCCGTCTCCGTGGCCCGTCTCATCCCCGTCGGCGGCGAGGACCTCGACCGCGTCGAGGGCGGCATGCGGCTGATCCGGGCCACGGGGGAGGAGGACTTCGTGACCGTCGCAGGGGGCGAGGAGACCGTCGAACACCCCGACGCGGGTGAGGTCGTGTGGTGCGACGACGCGGGCGTGACCTGCCGCCGCTGGAACTGGCGCCAGGGCCCGCGCACCCGGCTCACCGAGGAGACGACGTCGGGCATCTTCCTGCTGGAGAGCCTGGCGCCGATGCCGGTCGCCGGGGTGGAGGCCGCAGCGGCGGAACTCGCCGGGCTGCTGGCGAGGTTCAGCCCGGGCGCGGACATCGCCGTACGCGCGCCGGAGTCCTCCGCCTGAGACCGGGGCGGGCGTCAGTGCGCCTCGGCCGCCCGCACCTGCTCCGGCGTCGGGGCCGTGCCACCGAGGTGGGCCGGCATCCACCAGGTGTCGTCGGCGCCCTTCGGGCGCACGGGGTACGCCCGCTGGGCGGCCTCGAGGAGCTCCTGGACCCGCTCGCGCAGCTGGCGCGTGATGGCGCCCGCGTACTTGTCGCGGGAAGCCTCGATCGCCTCGCCCACCCGGATCGTGATGGGGATGTGGCTGCGCTTGAAGTTGCGCGGGTGCCCCTTGGTCCACAGCCGCTGCGTGCCCCACACCGCCATCGGGATCAGCGGGACGCCCGCCTCCTGGGCCAGGCGCGCGGCGCCCGACTTGAAGCTCTTCAGCGTGAACGACTGGGAGATCGTCGCCTCGGGGAAGACGCCGACGATCTCGCCCGACCGCAGCGAGTCCAGGGCGTGCGCGTAGGCCGCCTCGCCCTGCTTGCGGTCCACGGGGATGTGCTTCATCCCGCGCATCAGCGGGCCGGAGATCCGGTGCCGGAAGACGGACTCCTTCGCCATGAAACGCACGAGACGCTTCTGCGGCAGGGCCGCCAGACCGTTGAAGACGAAGTCCAGATAGCTGATGTGATTGCTCACCAGCACGGCGCCGCCCGAGCGCGGGATGTTCTCCGACCCCTGGCAGTCGATCTTGAGGTCCCACGCCTTGAACAGCGTGCGGGCGAAACCGACGACGGGGCGGTAGACGAGCTCTGCCATGGGCGGGTCGGACCCTTCCTGCTCTGCCTGGGAAGGGATTCCCAGTGGAAAAGTTACGCAGCCGTAGGTTTACGGCATGTCGCAGATCGTGCCCGAAGAACGGCCGGCTAGCCAGTCCTCGTGCCCGTCGACGGCGAGATTCTCGTCACGTCACCCGCGCGTCTCCACCTCGTGCTTTTGCGTCCCCATTACCCCGCGCGCACCGCCACCCGGCGCACGAGCAGGTACAACTCGCAGCCCAGGCAGTACCCGAACGCAGCATTGAGGAAGGCGGCGCCGAGCGCGGCACCGGTCGCCGCGAGCCCCAGCCAGTCGGGTCCCAGGGTGTGTCCGACCAGTCCGAGTCCGGCGAAAAGCAGCCCCACCGCCTGGGCGAAACGTGGCGGTTCGGGCGCTTCGAACTCCGTCGGCGGCCCCAGGCGCGGCCGTACGGCCCGGGCGAACAGCAGGCCGTACGGGGAGCGGCGGACGCCGCCCGCCGCGCCGCACAGGAACGCCAGCGTCTGCCAGGCCAGCAGCCAGGCGCTCCCCGTGACCAGCACGACCGCCAGAACGGCGGTCGTGACGGCCGCGCCGAAACGCGGCCCTCTCGCGTCGATGTCCATGGGAACCAAGCATTCCGCAGTCGGCGCTCCTGGGGGGGGGCGGGAATCTTTGCGGTCTCGTGAACGCTTGCAGGAGGTGATGACCGGACTGGTGGTGTGCGTGGCGGTACTCGCGGCGGCGAGCGCCTTCGGAGTGCTGCAACGGCGGCGGAGCGGGAGAGTGCGGGTGCGCGGGCGCGACGACGGCAAGTGGCTCGGGGCGGCGGAGCTCGGTGCGGAACTCGGCGAGCGGGCCACGCTCGTGCAGTTCTCCAGCGCGTTCTGCGCGCCCTGCCGGGCGACCAGGAGGGTCCTCGGCGAGGTCGCCGGCCTCGTGCCGGGCGTGACGCACTTCGAGATCGACGCCGAGGCCCACCTCGGCCTGGTGCGGCGGCTGGACATCCTCAAGACCCCCACCGTGCTCGTCCTGGACGGCGACGGCCGGGTGGTGCGGCGGGCCACCGGCCAGCCGCGCAAGGCCGACGTGATCGCCGCGCTGGGCGAGGCGGTGTGACGGGCGTGACGCCGTCAGTGAGTCATCTCCCACATCACGGAACGAACTTGACTGTGCGTACCATTTATCGTCAGCCTGACCGCATGCCTGCGGACCTCCTCGCCACGCCCGACCTCCTGCGCTCGGTCTTCCGGCGGCACGCGGCGGGAGTCGCCGTCATCACCGCCCGTGGCGAGGCCGGCCCGGTGGGCTTCACCGCCACCTCCCTGACGTCCGTGTCCGCCGAGCCGCCCCTGCTGTCCTTCGGAGTCGGCACCGGTGCCTCCAGCTGGCCCGCGATCGCGGCGGCGGACCATGTGGGAGTGCACATCCTCGGTGAGCACCAGCAGGAGCTGGCCGCCACCTTCGCCCGCAGCGGCGCCGACCGCTTCGGGGCGCCCACCGTCTGGCGGGAGGGGCCCGAGGGGGTCCCGGTCCTCGACGGCGTGCTCGCCTGGCTGGTGGGCCGGGTCGTGGCGCGTGTGCCCGCCGGTGACCACCGGCTCGTGATCGCCGAGGTCGTGGACGGCGACCCCTCGGGCACCGGCCGTCCGCTCCTCTACCACCAGGGGCGTTTCCAGCGTCTGAGCGACTGAACCGGGTGGCTCCCCGGGCTGCGTGACCGTCGAGTTCCGGTTACGCTGCGTTGCGAAGGTCACAGTTCAAAGCGCTTGCTTAGCGGGAATGAACTGGGTGTACTGACGAGTAATATTTCGCTCGGGGCGTGGGTTCGCCCCGACCGGGATCGGACGCTAGAGGCGCCTATGCTGCCTGCAAGTAGGCAGCATGGAAATGACGATGCAGTAGGAGAGCCGGCGTGAGCTTGAGGATCGTTGTCACTGTGAAGTACGTGCCCGACGCCACTGGCGACCGGCACTTCGCCGATGACCTGACCGTCGACCGGGACGACGTGGACGGTCTGCTCTCCGAGCTCGACGAGTACGCGGTCGAGCAGGCGCTGCAGATCTCCGAGAACTCCGACGACGACGTGGAGATCACCGTCCTGACGGTGGGCCCCGAGGACGCCAAGGACGCCCTGCGCAAGGCGCTCTCCATGGGCGCCGACAAGGCGATCCACGTCGAGGACGACGACATCCACGGCACCGACGCCATCGGCACCTCCCTGATCCTGGCCAAGGCGATCGAGAAGGCCGGCTACGACCTGGTCGTCTCCGGCATGGCCTCCACCGACGGCACCATGGGCGTCGTGCCCGCGCTGCTCGCCGAGCGCCTGGGCGTCCCGCAGGTCACCCTGCTCTCCGAGGTCTCCGTCGAGGACGGCACCGTCAAGGGCCGTCGCGACGGCGACGCCGCCTCCGAGAACCTGGAGGCCTCCCTCCCGGCGGTCGTGTCCGTGACCGACCAGTCGGGCGAGGCGCGCTACCCCTCCTTCAAGGGCATCATGGCGGCCAAGAAGAAGCCGGTGGAGTCCTGGGACCTGTCCGACCTGGACCTCGAGGCCGAGGAGGTCGGCCTGGAGGGCGCCTGGACCAAGGTCGACGGCGCGGCCGAGCGCCCGGCCCGCACCGCGGGCACGATCGTCAAGGACGAGGGCGAGGGCGGCAAGCAGCTCGCTGAGTTCCTCGCGGGCCAGAAGTTCATCTGAGCCCCTACGCCGACCGCCCCTCATCTTTCGCAAGCAGGAGAGAAGAAGTCCCATGGCTGAAGTTCTCGTCTACGTCGACCACGTGGACGGTGCCGTCCGCAAGCCCACCCTGGAGCTGCTGACCCTGGCCCGTCGCATCGGCGAGCCCGTCGCCGTCGCGCTGGGCAACGGCGCCGCCGACACCGCCGCCACGCTCGCCGAGCACGGCGCGGTCAAGGTCCTCACGCACGAGGCCGCCGAGTACGCCGACTACCTGGTCGTACCGAAGGTCGACGCCCTCCAGGCCGCCCACGAGGCCGTGTCCCCGGCCGCCGTGCTGGTCCCGTCCTCCGCCGAGGGCAAGGAGATCGCCGCCCGCCTGGCGCTGCGCATCGGTTCCGGCATCATCACCGACGCCGTCGACCTGGAGGCCGGCGACGAGGGCCCGGTGGCCACGCAGTCCGTGTTCGCCGCGTCCTTCACCACCAAGTCCCGTGTCTCCAAGGGCACCCCGGTCATCACGGTCAAGCCCAACAGCGCCGCCGTCGAGGCCGCTCCGGCCGCCGGTGCGGTCGAGGCCCTGTCCGTGAGCTTCTCCGCCCAGGCCACCGGCACCAAGGTCACCGGCCGTACGCCGCGTGAGTCCACGGGCCGTCCGGAGCTGACCGAGGCCGCGATCGTGGTCTCCGGTGGCCGTGGCGTCAACGGCTCCGAGAACTTCGCGATCATCGAGGCGCTCGCCGACTCCCTCGGTGCCGCCGTGGGTGCCTCGCGTGCCGCGGTCGACGCCGGCTGGTACCCGCACACCAACCAGGTCGGCCAGACCGGTAAGTCGGTCTCGCCGCAGCTGTACATCGCCAACGGCATCTCGGGTGCGATCCAGCACCGCGCCGGTATGCAGACCTCGAAGACGATCGTGGCGGTCAACAAGGACGCCGAGGCCCCGATCTTCGACCTCGTCGACTACGGCGTCGTCGGCGACCTCTTCGACGTCGTCCCGGCGCTGACCGAGGAGATCAAGGCCCGCAAGGGCTGATCGACCCGATCCGGAGAAGGCCCCCGCGACCGCGCGAGCGGTCGCGGGGGCCTCTTCTCGTCCCGGCCCTTCTCGTCCCGGTCGTTCTCAGCCCAGGGTCATCGAGGCCTGCACCGGCAGGTGGTCGCTCGGGTACGTCCCGTCCGCGCTGAAGGTGTTCATCCGGGCCCAGTGTGTTCTCACCCCCGGGGTGGTGAGGATCCAGTCGATGCGCCGCCCACCGGGCTCGGGCGTCCGGTAGCCGTGATACGTCCCGTACGCCGTGCCTCGGGAGGCCGCCGCGTCCCAGGCGTCCACCAGGCCGATGTCCAGCATGAGGTCGTATACCCGGTTGTCGTGGGCGCCCGCGTTGAAGTCGCCGGTGACGATGACCGGTGACGACCGGTCCCACCCGTCGATCGTCTCACCAATGAGCCCCACCGAGCGCTCCCGTGCGTACTGGCTGACACTGTCCAGATGGGTGTTGAGGACGTAGAACTCCCGTCCCCCGTCAGCCAGATCGGCGAAGCGGACCCAGGTCACCATGCGCAGCCAGTCCGCGCCCCAGGTGTTCGAGGCGATCGTGTACGGGGTGCCGGACAGCCAGAAGTGATCGAACTCGAGGGGCTCGAGTCTGCGCGTGTCGTAGAAGACCGCCATGAACTCGTCCTTGCTGCCGCCCCCGCGTCCGGTGCCGATCCAGTCGTAGTGCTCGCCGAGATCCTTCTCGATCGCGCGCACCTGCCGGTAGAGCCCCTCCTGGGTGCCGATGACGTGCGGTCGCTCGCGGCGCAGCAGTTCTCGCATCACCGGCCGGCGCACGTCCCAGCGCGGTGTCCGGTCGACGACGGTCCCGAAACGGACGTTGAACGTCATGACGTGCAGTGCGCCTTCGTGCTCGCCGGCGGTGGCGGACGGTGTGGGGCCCGCAGTGGTGAGCAGCGGTCCTGCGACGACGGCGGCCGCCGCCGCCTTGAGCCCGTGGCGGCGTGTCACGCCGGCCTCGTTCGGCACGTGTTCTCCCTCCCCTTGCGCGTCAGGATGACGCTTGCCTTCTGAATACGGAAGAAGAGGGTGGGTCTGCAGCGGCCGAGGGTGAAGGATGGGAAACCCCACGGCGAGACGGTGTTGACCAGGCCGAAGGTAGGCCGATAACTTCGCTCTACGGATTGTTGATTCCGTAAAGCGGAAAAAGGAGGATCCCGGAATGGGTCAGGGCCAGCAGGAGAAGGTGGCGACGAGCCTCGCGGGCGCCGTCAGCGAGGAGATCAGCGCCTCCCTCGAGCCGGTCGACGCCGAGCTGGAGCGCCGCTACCCCGGCGACCCCGGCACCCGCCAGCCCGTCCACACCGTCTACGTACCCGGCGACGCCTTCGCCGCCGACACCGTCCGCTCCTGGGGCGACCGGGCCCTCGCCACGCTCGACACACACGCCCCGGACGCCGCGTCCTTCGCCGCCGTGCTCGGCCTCACCGAGGAACTCGCCGGGCCCGTCCACGCCCGCGTCCGCGCCAAGCTGGAGCGCGAGCCGGTCGAGGACCTGCGCGTCGACTTCGAGGACGGCTACGGCAATCGCCCCGACGCCGAGGAGGACGAGACCGCCGCCCGCGCCGCCCGGCTGATCGCCGAGGCCTACCGGAACGGCACCGCCGCGCCCTGCATGGGCATCCGCATGAAGTGCATGGAAGCGCCCGTACGCGCCCGGGGCATCCGCACCCTCGACATCTTCCTCACCGGCCTGATGGAGTCCGGCGGCCTGCCCGACGGCCTGGTCCTCACCCTGCCGAAGGTCACGTACGCCGAGCAGGTCACCGCCATGGCACGGCTGCTGGACGCCTTCGAGAAGACGCACGGCCTGGAGCCGGGCCGGATCGGCTTCGAGATCCAGATCGAGACCAGCCAGTCCATCCTCGCCGCCGACGGCACCGCCACCGTCGCCCGCATGATCCAGGCCGCCGAGGGCCGTGCCACCGGCCTGCACTACGGCACCTTCGACTACAGCGCCTGCCTCGGCGTCTCCGCCGCGCACCAGGCGAGCGACCACCCCGCCGCGGACCACGCCAAGGCCGTCATGCAGGTCGCGGCGGCAGGCACGGGCGTACGCGTCTCGGACGGTTCGACGAACGTCCTGCCGGTCGGCCCGACGGCGAAGGTCCACGACGCCTGGCGTCTGCACTACGGCCTCACCCGCCGCGCCCTGGCCCGCGCCTACTACCAGGGCTGGGACATGCACCCCGGCCACCTCCCCACCCGCTACGCGGCCGTCTTCGCCTTCTACCGCGAGGGCTTCGAGCAGGCCGCCGCCCGCCTGTCCCGCTACGCCAACCGCACCGGCGGCGACGTCATGGACGAACCCGCCACCGCCAAGGCCCTCAGCGGCTACCTGCTGCGCGGCCTGGACTGCGGCGCCCTGGACAACGGCGAGGTCGCCCGCCTGGCCGGCCTGACCCGAGCGGACCTGGAGACCTTCGCCGCGCCCCGCCGCGGGGATCTGACGGCCTCCGCATGACGGTGCGCGCAGTCCGGCACCGCGGGCACGTACCGGCCCTGTCACAGCCGTCGCCGGCGGCTGGTCCCGTCACCGCCGCCCCGTAGGCTGTACGCCACGCACCGACGGTGTCGGTCGTCGGGGCATCCGGGGTGGGACCACAGGAACGGGGCAGCGGTGTCGACGGGGGAGCAGGGGCGGGCGGACGGGACCGGACGGCTGCTGGCGGGCCGCTATCGCGTCACGGCGGCGCTGGGGCGCGGCGGCATGGGCGTCGTCTGGAAGGCCGTGGACGAGGTCCTCGGCCGTGAGGTGGCGGTCAAGGAACTGCGCACCTACACCGACACGGCCGGACCCGAACTGGACGCGCTGCGGCTGCGGATGCAGCGCGAGGCCCGCGCGGCGGCCCGGGTCCGCCACCCCGGTGTCATCGCCGTCCATGACATCGCCCAGGTCGACGGCCGCCCGCTGATCGTCATGGAACTGGTCGACGGGCCGTCCCTGGACGACGTCCTGCGCGAGCGCGGCACGCTGGGCCCGGCCGAGGCGGCCGGGATCGGCGCGGAGGTCATGGACGCGCTGGCCGCCGCCCACCGGGCGGGCGTCCTGCACCGGGACGTCAAGCCGGGCAACATCCTCCTCGACCGCTCGGGCCGGGTCGTCCTCACCGACTTCGGCATCGCCACCATGGACGATCCGGGCGACGGCTCCGCCACCCACCTCACGCGCAGCGGCGAACTCGTCGGCTCCCTCGACTATCTGGCGCCCGAGCGCGCCCAGGGCGCCGACCCGGGCCCCGCGTCCGACATCTGGGCCCTGGGCGCCACGCTGTACGCGGCCGTCGAGGGCACCTCGCCCTTCCGCCGCACGTCCACGTTCTCCACGCTCACCGCGATCGTCTCCGAGCCGCTGCCGGAGTCCCACCGCGCCGGTCCCCTCACGCCCGTCCTCCAGCGGTTGCTGGACAAGCGTCCCGAGTCCCGCCCGGAGGCCGAACAGGCCCGCGCGCTGCTCCAGGCGGTCGCGGACGCGGGCGGCACCGACACGCCGACGTCCACCCTGCGGGGCCCGGCGGTCACGCCCTCACACGCACAGACCGAACGCAGCGTCCCGTCGGTGCCGCCGCGGTTCGGTCCCCCGCAGCAGGGCACAGCCGCGCCGCAGGCGGAGACGGGCCCCGGTGCGCCAGCCCCCGGCGGCCCACAAGCCGGCTCCGGCGCGCGGACCCCGGGCTCCGGCCCGCAGGCGGAGACCGGCTCCGGCGCGCGGGCCCCGGGCACCGGCCCGCAAGCGGAGACGGGTCCTGGCGCGCAGAACCCGGGCATCGGCTCCCGGGGCTCCGGGCTGCTCGGCACCGGCGGCACCATCCCCGATGCCTCCGCCCCGACCACCTCGATGAACCCCGACCGCACCGGCTCCCGCCGCAAGGCGCGCCTCCTGGCGGCTGCCGCGGCCGTCGCCGTCGTCCTCGCCGCCGCCGGGACCACGGTCGCCCTCCTCGGCGACTTCGGAGGCGGGGAGACCGGCGCGCGGACCGACGCGGCCCGAGGGGAGTCCGGGTCTTCCCGGCCCTCCTCCGGTCCGGCCGACGGCTCGAACGCCCCGAGGACCACGCGACAGGGCGACGACAAGGGCACAGCTCCGTCCGGGAAGCCGGCCGGCAAGGGCGCCCCCGAGCCCACCGGCCGGGCGACCACCCCGGCCCCCGGGAAGTCGGCCGGCGGCGGTGCCGGCGGAGGAATGCCGGACGGTGGCGGCTCCGCGACGGGCGGCGGCTCGACCACCCCGGCCCCGGTGTGCCACGCCATCGGCGGCGGTAAGTACAACTGCCACGTCTGGAAGACTGCCGGCTCCTACACCGCCTCCGGCGCCAGGGCCGGCATCCTCAACGCGGGCACCAACTACTTCTACTGCCAGCAGAACCTGGGCCGCCGCGAGACCTCCGGGGAGTGGACCAACGTCTGGTGGGCGAAGACCGACGACGACAGCGGCAACTCGGACGTCTGGGTCAGCGACGTCTACATCAAGGGCGGTGGCAACGACGCGCCGGTGCCAGGGCTCCCGCTCTGCTGACCCCGCGCCGAGGCGGCCACGTACCGTTCGAGACCGGAAGCCGTCACCAGCTTCTCCTCGATGAGCAGCCGCGTGCCCCGCTCGCACAGCCGCCGGTCCCCCCGGGCCCGCGCGCAGAACTCCTCGGGCACGACACCGAACAGCTCCCGCAGCCGCGGCAGCCCGACGAGCAGCTCGGTCAGCAGCTCCCGCTCACCCGGGTGGACGCGCGGCGTGCCCGTGCCGTCGTGCAGGACACCGTGCCGGTTGACGTAGGCGTACGCCCCGGGCAGACGGGTGCCGTCCGCGAGGTCGATCCGGACGTCGGGCGACGGCAGCCAGGCCCGGTCGAAGTTGCCGCCCGGCACCGGCACGCCCTCGCTCGCGTCGATCACCGCGAGCTGCTCGGCGTCGAGCCACAGGACGAACAACTCCCGCACGGTTCCCGGGGCGCCGACCGGCGAAGCGGACACGTACCCCATGCGGCTCACATGCGCGGACACGCCTGCCTCGATCCCTGTCACCCGCGCCTTCACCATGGGCAGCGGTGCCCGGACGCCGAACTCCGTCATCTTGTGCCGCAACTGCCCCGGGCAGCCGTTGGAGCCGATGGCGATGACCGGCGTGCGGTCCTCGTACACCAGCCGCTCCGGCGGCAGGAAGCGGTCCCCGTCGAGGAGCCCGGAATCGGCGGGCCACGCCCCCGGATACCGCAGGGGGTGCTCGCGCGGAGCCTCGTCCAGGCCGAGTGCCCGCAGCGTGCGACCGGTGGCGTCGTCCATGGGCCGCTCAGTCCGCCGGGGGGATCTCGCCCGAGCCGCGGGTGATCAGCCGGGTCGGCAGCTCGATGCGCTCGGGAGTGACCAGGGTGCCGTCGAGCTGCCTGAAGAGACGTTCCGCCGCGGTACGGCCGAGGTCCGCCGCGTCCTGGGCGACGACCGTGACGCCCGGCTGCAGCAGATCGGCGAGCTCGATGTCGTCGAAGCCGACGAGGGCGACACGGCGGGCCTGCTCGGCGAGCACCCGGATCACGGTGACGGTCACCCGGTTGTTGCCCGCGAAGACCGCTGTGACCGGGTCGGTGCCGCTCAGCATCTCCTCGGCAGCCCTGCGCACCCGCTCGGGACCGGTGACGCCGAGGGACATCCAGGAGTCCGCCACCGGTATGCCCGCGTCCTCCATGGCGGCCCGGTAACCGCGCAACCGCTCGGCGGCGGTGTGGATGCGCGGCATGTCGCCGATGAAGCCGATCCGCCGGTGCCCGTGCGCGATGAGGTGGGCGACGCCGTCACGGGCCCCGCCGAAGTTGTCCGACAGCACCACGTCGGCGTCGATGTGACCGGCCGGCCGGTCCACGAACACCGTGGCGACCCCCGCTTTGAGCTCCGGCTCCAGATACCGGTGGTCGTCCCCGGCCGGGATCACCACCAGCCCGTCCACCCGCCGCGCGCACAGGGCCAGCACCAGTTCCTGTTCGCGCTCGGGGTCCTCCGCGCTGGAGCCGTTGATCAGCAGGGCGCCGTGCGCGCGAGCCACCTCCTCGACCGACCGGCTCAGCGGCCCGTAGAACGGGTCGGCGAGGTCCTCCAGGACCAGGCCGATGCTCGCCGTGCGGCCTTTGCGCAGTACCCGCGCGCTGTCGTTGCGGCGGAAGCCGAGCGCGTCGATCGCCTCCTGGACCCGCCGTTCCGTCTCCGGGGTGACCCCCGGCTCCCCGTTCACCACGCGGGAGACCGTCTTGAGGCCGACTCCGGCGCGTGCGGCTACGTCCTTCATGGTCGGCCGGGTGCCGTAGCGCGCTGCGGATCGGAGGGGGGTCTGGGGCACGGTGCGGTGTCCTGTCCTGTCGTCCACGGGGGTGCGTCGATCCTGGGCTTGTATGAGGATGTGGCGTCGAGCATAGAGCCTGGACAACGTTGTCAGACTCGGGAGAGACTGTCCACCGCACTCTCCGGCCCGCACACCGTCGCGGAACCGGCCTGCTGCGTGTCCTGCTTGACGGCCTTTATCGGCGTTTTTCTCATGCCCGACGGGGAGATCCGACTCTGATGCACACCGACCTCGTGGCCGCGCTCGACATCGGCGGCACCAAGATCGCCGGCGCTCTGGTGGACGGCCGTGGCCGGATCCAGGTCCGTGCCCAGCGGCCGACGCCCGCCCGGGAGGACGGGGACACCGTGATGCGGGCGGTGGAGGAGGTGCTCGGCGAGCTCACCGCGTCGCCGCTCTGGGGGCGCGCCACGGCGGTGGGGATCGGCAGCGCAGGGCCCGTGGACGCCTCCGCGGGCACGGTGAGCCCGGTCAACGTTCCCGGCTGGCGCGACTACCCGCTCGTGTCCCGGGTCCGGTCCGCCGCCGGCAACCTGCCCGTCGAGCTGATCGGCGACGGTGTGGCGATCACGGCGGCCGAACACTGGCAGGGCGCCGCCCGGGGGCACGACAACGCGCTGTGCATGGTGGTCTCCACGGGTGTCGGAGGCGGTCTGGTGCTGGGCGGGCGTCTGCACCCGGGGCCCACGGGCAACGCCGGGCACATCGGCCACATCAGCGTGGACCTCGACGGCGATCTGTGCCCGTGCGGCTCGCACGGCTGCGTGGAGCGCATCGCGAGCGGCCCCCACATCGCCCGCCGGGCCCTGGAGAACGGCTGGCGTCCCGGTCCGGACGGGGACACATCGGCTGCCGCGGTGGCCGCCGCCGCCCGTTCAGGCGACGCGGTCGCCGTCGCCTCCTTCGAGCGGGCGGCCCGGGCGCTGGCCGCCGGGATCGCCGCCACGGCGACCCTCGTGGAGATCGACATCGCCGTCATCGGCGGGGGAGTGGGCAAGGCGGGAGACGTGCTGTTCGACCCGCTGCGCAAGGCCCTTCGTTCCTACGCGACGCTGTCCTTCGTCCGGCACCTGACCGTGGCGCCGGCGCAGATGGGCACCGACGCGGGGCTGGTGGGCGCGGCGGCGGCAGCTCTTGCGAAGCGGCCGGACCCGGCTGCGGCCGGGGTGTGAGGCCGAGGGCCCGCCGATCCGGCAGGAACGTTCAGCCTGCGGGCTTCGCAGTGGGGCGCGGCGCGGGGCGCCACCGAGCATGACGGCCGGGCCGGTCCGGCCCCGGATATCCCGGGCCGGTCCAGCCCGGGATATCCGGAAATCGACCGCACGTGCGTGCGATGTGGCACGATCGCGCTTGTGAGCAGCAGACCCGCCTCGGCGCAGCATCTGCGCGACCTCGCCCGCCTGCGTCGCGTCAAGGACCGCATCGACCGGGAGTACGCCAAGCCCCTGGACGTCGAGGCGCTCGCCCGGGGAGTCCACATGTCGGCCGGGCACCTCAGCCGTGAGTTCCGGCAGGCCTACGGGGAGTCGCCGTACAGCTATCTCATGACGCGGCGCATCGAGCGTGCGATGGCGCTGCTGCGCCGGGGCGACCTCAGCGTCACCGAGGTGTGCTTCGAGGTCGGCTGCGCGTCGCTGGGCACCTTCAGCACGCGTTTCACCGAGCTGGTGGGCATGCCGCCCAGTGCCTACCGGCGCGAGGCGGCGCGCGCGACGGCGGGGATCCCGTCGTGCGTGGCCAAGCAGGTGACCAGACCGATCAGGAATCGAGAAGCGCCGGCCCCGGGCCGAAACTAGCGTGAGGGCCATGGACCTTCGCATTCACGCCAGTTTCCTCCCGCACGACGACCCGGACGCCGCCCTGGCGTTCTACCGCGACACCCTCGGCTTCGAAGTCAGAAACGACGTCGGGTACGAGGGCATGCGCTGGATCACGGTCGGCCCCGTCGGCCAGCCCGGCACGAACATCGTGCTGCACCCGCCGGCCGCCGACCCCGGCGTCACCGACGACGAGCGCCGCACCATCGCCGAGATGATGGCCAAGGGCACCTACGCCAGCATCGTCCTGGCCACCACCGATGTCGACGCCACCTTCGAGCGGGTGCAGGCGGGCGACGCCGAGGTGGTCCAGGAGCCGGTCGACCAGCCCTACGGCGTCCGTGACTGCGCCTTCCGCGACCCCGCGGGCAACATGGTCCGCATCCAGCAGCTGAAGGCGCCGTAACCGTCCCCGCACCGCACGGCCCGCGCCGCTCCCCGGGAGCGGCGCGGGGCAACGAGATCGCCCGAGAGCGCGGCAGCGCCGCCCGACAGATGGAGACACCATGAGCAAGGCCACGACGACGGACAGACAGTCGCCCGGGCCGCACGTTGCCGACAGCCATGACGTGATCCGTGTGCACGGCGCACGCGAGAACAACCTCAAGGACGTCAGCATCGAGATCCCGAAGCGCCGGCTCACGGTGTTCACCGGTGTCTCCGGTTCGGGCAAGAGCTCGCTGGTGTTCGACACCATCGCGGCGGAGTCGCAGCGGCTGATCAACGAGACCTACAGCGCCTTCCTGCAAGGGTTCATGCCGAACCTGGCCCGGCCCGAGGTCGACGTCCTCGACGGGCTGACCACCGCGATCGCCGTCGACCAGCAGCGCATGGGGTCCGACCCGCGCTCCACCGTCGGCACCGCCACCGACGCGAACGCGATGCTGCGGATCCTGTTCAGCCGCCTTGGCACACCGCACATCGGCCCACCCGGCGCGTTCTCCTTCAACACCGCCTCGGTCTCGGCGAGCGGCGGCTTCACGGTGGACCGAGGGGCCGACAGGACCAAGACCGAGAAGGTGTCCTTCAGCCGCACCGGCGGTATGTGCACGCACTGCGAGGGCCGGGGCACGGTCTCGGACATCGACCTCACCCAGCTCTACGACGACTCCAAGTCGCTCTCCGAGGACCCCTTCACCATCCCCACCTACACCGGGGGCGGCTGGGTGGTGCGGGTCATCGCCGAGTCTGGCTTCTTCGACAAGGACAAGCCGATCCGCGACTACACCAAGAAGGAGCGGCACGACTTCCTTTACCGCGAACCGACCAAGGTGAAGATCAACGGGGTCAACCTCACCTACGAGGGATTGATCCCGAAGCTGCAGAAGAGCTTCCTGTCCAAGGACCGCGAGTCGATGCAGCCGCACATCCGGGCCTTCGTGGACCGGGCGGTCACCTTCACCCGGTGCCCCGAGTGCGACGGCACCCGGCTCAGCGAGCTCGCGCGCTCCTCGAAGATCGGCGCGGTGAACATCGCGGACGCCTGCGCGATGGAGATCCGCGACCTGGCGGAGTGGGTGCGAGGGCTCGACGAGCCGTCGGTGGCGCCGCTGCTGGCCAAGCTCCGGCACACCCTGGACTCCTTCGTGGAGATCGGCCTCGGCTACCTGTCGCTCGACCGGGCGTCGGGCACGCTCTCCGGCGGCGAGGCCCAGCGAACCAAGATGATCCGCCACCTCGGGTCCTCGCTCACGGACGTCACCTACGTCTTCGACGAGCCGTCCATCGGTCTGCACCCCCATGACATCCAGCGGATGAACAACCTGCTGCTGCGCCTGCGCGACAAGGGCAACACCGTGCTGGTCGTGGAGCACAAGCCCGAGACGATCGCCATCGCCGACCATGTCGTGGACCTCGGCCCCGGCGCCGGCACGGCGGGCGGCACCGTCTGCTTCGAGGGCAGCCTGGAGGGGCTGCGGGGCAGCGGCACCGTCACCGGGCGGCACCTCGACGACCGGGCCAAGATCAAGGCGGCCGTCCGCAAGCCCACCGGGGCGCTGGAGATCCGGGGCGCGTCGGCCAACAACCTGCGGGACGTCGACGTCGACATCCCGCTCGGTGTGCTCACCGTCGTCACCGGCGTCGCGGGCTCCGGCAAGAGCTCGCTCCTGCACGGCGCGCTGCCCGGGCAGGCGGGTGCCGAGGGCGTGGTGGCGATCGACCAGGCCCCGATCCGCGGCTCCCGGCGCAGCAACCCGGCGACGTACACCGGGCTGGCCGACCCGATCCGCAAGGCCTTCGCCAAGGCCAACGGGGTGAAGCCCGCCCTGTTCAGCGCCAACTCCGAGGGCGCCTGCCCCACCTGCAACGGCGCCGGTGTCATCTACACCGACCTCGCGATCATGCAGAGCGTCGCCACGCCCTGCGAGGAGTGCGACGGCAAGCGGTTCGACGCCTCGGTGCTGGAGTACCGGCTCGGCGGCCGGGACATCAGCGAGGTGCTGGCGATGCCCGTGGCCGAGGCCGAGGAGTTCTTCGGCGGCGGCGAGGCCCGCACGCCCGCCGCCCACAGGATCCTGCAGCGGCTCGCGGACGTCGGGCTCGGCTACCTCACCCTCGGCCAGCCCCTCACCACGCTGTCCGGCGGCGAGCGGCAGCGGCTCAAGCTGGCCACGCACATGGGGGAGAAGGGCGGCGTGTACGTGCTCGACGAGCCGACCACCGGGCTCCACCTCGCGGATGTGGAGCAGCTGCTCGGTCTGCTCGACCGGCTCGTCGACTCCGGCAAGTCGGTCATCGTGATCGAGCACCACCAGGCGGTCATGGCGCACGCCGACTGGATCATCGACCTCGGCCCGGGCGCCGGCCACGACGGCGGCCGGATCGTCTTCGAGGGCACCCCGGCCGACCTCGTCGAGGCCCGCTCCACGCTGACCGGGGAGCACCTGGCGGCCTACGTGGGCGCCTGACGGGAGTCCGCGACCGTGGGGTGGGCACGTCGGGCCCGCCTCACGGGCGACCATGTCGGACATTAAGTACAAATGCGGCGAATATCGGCATCTGATGGGGGCACTCCGTCTCCTGAACCCCCACGGAACGGAGCCGCTGATGATCATCAAGAAGATGCATGAGATGGGCGTCCGCAGCGAACACGCCTACCTGGCCGGCATGGCCTCCATCGGCCTCAGCGTCGTCGCCTGGATGGGCTCCCGGAAGATGGAAGCAGGCACCGGCGTCGCCCGCGCCGACCGCTGGGGCATCTTCGTCGGCGAATGGGCGCCCACCTTCTTCGGTCTCGGTCTCGCCCTGTCCCACTACGAGCAGCAGGACGGCACCCTCACGGCCGAGGTGCACGAGTTCCGTCCGACGCGGAAAGCGGGCTGAACGGCCCAGTCCGGCGCGCGGCGGTCACCGTCGCCGCGCACCCTGGTCCCATGGCGTCGGAGAAGCCCGTCGTGGTCTACCCGCCCGCCGCGGACGGCGGCCGGCGGGTCCGTGTGGACGGCCAGTTCCTCGGGATCGCCTACGGGCCGCTCGACATCGCCGAGTTCCTGCGGCGCGCCGGGATCGAGGACGCGGACGAGGCCTATGTGGCGGCCACGGGGCTCATCGAGTGGCGCGGAGGCGGCCCCGGAGCATGGGTGGCCGGTCGGGACGGCGACTCCGCCTAGCGGGCTCGCTTCGCCCGGTCGTGCGCGGCTGCGCGGAAGTCCCGCCTCGCACGGGACTGCGTGGAAGTCTCGCTTCGCCCGGACTGCGTGGAAGTCCCGCTTCGCCCGGTCGTGCGCGGCTGCGTGACCCCGGGGCGGGTCGGGCAGTTGAGTCGGGCATGAAGAAGCGCAGCATGCTCGCCATCGCCTCCCTCGCCACCGGCTTCGTCGTCGCGGCCGTCACCCCGTCCCACGCCGTCGGGGAGGGTCTCGGAACCCTGAGTGTCGACGAGACGCTCAAGACCCTCGACAAGACCGTGGCCAAGGACAGCCTGTCCCTGGACCGGGAGAACGGCCCCCGGGCCAAGAAGAAGGGCTGACGAGCCGCACGGCCCCGCGGCCACGGCGCCGGTGCTCCCGCGTGAGGGGGCGCCGGCGCCGTCGTCATGCGCCCTCAACTGCGGCTGGTTTCCGTGGCAGGGTGGAGCGGGCAAGCCTCTGGGGGCCAACAGAAGAGGGGGACCTGTGACCGTCGTCTGGATCAACGGCGCGTTCGGTGCGGGGAAGACCACCACCGCACGGGAGCTGATCGAACTGATCCCGAACAGCACGCTCTTCGACCCGGAGGTCATCGGCGGCGCGCTAGCCCATCTGCTGCCGCCCAAACACCTCGCCGAGGTCGGCGACTTCCAGGACCTGCCGATCTGGCGACGGCTCGTGATCGACACGGTGGCCGCGTTGCTCGCCGAACTCGGCGGGACCCTCGTCGTCCCCATGACCCTGTTGCGCCAGGAGTACCGCGACGAGATCTTCGGCGGCCTCGCCGCCCGCAGGATTCCGGTCAGCCACATCCTGCTCGCTCCGGCTGAAACGATACTGCGGGAGCGTATAGCGGGCCGTGAGATTCCTCGGGATCTCCCCGACGGTGACGCGCGAATACGCCAGTGGTCCTTCGACCACATCGAGCCGTACCGGACCGCCCTCGCCTCCTGGCTCACCGCCGACGCCCACCCGGTCGACACCAGCGACCTCACGCCGTACGAGACGGCCGTGCGGATCGCCGAGGCCGTCACCGACGGGTCCGCGCCCGTCTGCGACATCGTGCAGACGCCCGAGCCCACCGCCGAGACCGTCGCCGCCGGAGTGCTCCTCTTCGACGAGCAGGACCGCGTGCTGCTCGTCGACCCCACCTACAAGGCCGGCTGGGAGTTCCCCGGCGGCGTCGTCGAACCCGGCGAGGCACCCGCGCGAGCCGGAGTGCGGGAGGTCGCCGAGGAGACCGGCATCCGCCTCGACCGGCTGCCCAGCCTGCTCGTCGTGGACTGGGAGCGCCCCGTACCCCCCGCGTTCGGCGGGCTGCGCCTCCTCTTCGACGGCGGACTGCTGCACTCCGCTGAGGCCGGCCGGCTCCTGCTGCCCGGCCCGGAGCTGCGTGCCTGGCGGTTCGTCACCGAGGCGGAGGCCGCCGACCTGCTGCCTCCCGTGCGCTACGAGCGGCTGCGCTGGGCGCTGCGGGCACGTGAGCGCGGCGCGGCGCTCTATCTGGAGGCCGGGGTGCCGGTCGGCTGACGCCGGGCCCGCCGCCCGCCCCCTTTACCCGGCACGGGGGATTCCGAGGGAAAAGCAAAAGGAAACGAGGGCGTGGCCACGGCCAATCGCTGCCCAAGGAATCTCCCGGGAACACTCACGCCGCGGGTAATCACATTCCCCGCTCTCGTCAACACTCTTCCAGCTCGGCAAACAATCCCTTTTCTCGCCCCTGCGCGGCTTGACCGGGCTCGCACGCCATTGCGAAAGTCCGCAGAGTCTCACGGCGGAAACAACGACCGCCACCCAATTTCCTTGCCCCAGGGGCAGATCCGGGATGTCCGTACGATGACGACGCAACACCAGCCGGTCGACACCGGCGGCGGCACCGCGCTGCTCGCCGAGCCGTCGACGCAGGACTCCAGACCCGGCGGCACGGTAGTCGCCGGACGCTCACCGGCCAGGACGGCCTGGCGGCGGATCAGGCGGGACAAGGTCACCACGGCCGCTCTGCTGGCCACCCTCCTGTTCCTTGCGATCGCACTCCTCGCCCCGGTGCTCACCGCACTGACCGGCTGGGGACCGATCACCCCCGACAACAAGGCGATCAATCCGGACACGGGCAACTTCCCGTACGGATCGCTGGGCGGCATCGGAGCCCGGCACCTGCTCGGCGTCGAACCGGGCACGGGCTACGACCTGTTCGCCCGCATCGTCTACGGTCTGCGCACCTCCCTCTACGTGGGTTTCGCCTCGGCCCTGCTGTCCACCGCGGTCGGTGTCGTGGCCGGTCTCGCCGCCGGCTACTTCGGCGGCTGGGTCGACTCCCTGCTGTCCCGGATCATGGACGTGATGCTGGCCTTCCCCCAGCTGCTGTTCATCATCGCCCTCACCCCGGTGATCCAGAACGCCCTGCAGACCGACGGTCACGGCGGCACCGACGAGAACCTGCGGCTGCTGGTCCTCGTCCTCAACATCGCCGTCTTCGCCTGGGCGTACACCGCCCGCCTGGTGCGCGGTCAGGTACTTTCCCTGCGCGAAAGGGAGTTCGTCGACGCCGCGCGGCTGATGAGCGCAGGCCGCCGGCACATCCTCTTCCGGCAACTGCTGCCCAACCTCTGGGCTCCGATCCTGATCTCCTTCGCGCTCGCCGTCCCGCAGAACATCACCACCGAGGCGGCGTTGTCGTACCTGGGCGTGGGCGTCATCCCGCCCAATCCCGACTGGGGAGCCGTGCTGTCGGACGCCTCCCAGTTCTTCCTCCAGGACCCGATGTACCTCTTTGTGCCCGGCGTCCTGCTCTTCCTCCTGGTCCTGGCGCTCAACCTGCTCGGGGACGGCGTCCGGGACGCCCTGGACCCCCGCGCCCGACGCGGCTGACGAGCCATCCCCCGAGTGTCGCCCCGGCGGTCCCACCAACGGCCGCCGAGCCCGTAGCAAGAACGGAGTCACCCCAATGACGCGCACCACGCGCACCGCGCGCAGATCGCGCACGGTCACTCTCACGGCGACCGCCGTGGTGATCGCCCTCGGAGCATCCGCATGCGGAGGGTCCTCCGGCAACAGCGCCGGCGGCTCCCCGTCGAAGGGCGGCACGCTGACGATCCTCGACGACGCCGACTTCAACCACATCGACCCTCAGCGGACGTACACCACCGAGGGTTCGAGCATGGACTACGAGCTTGTGCGCACCCTCACCGGATGGGACGAGACGGGCTCCCAGCCCAAGCTGGTGGGCGACCTGGCGACCGGCACCGGAACACCCAGCAAGGGCGCCACGGTGTGGACGTTCCACCTGCGCCACGGGGTCAAGTGGCAGGACGGCAGCGACGTCACCGCGCAGGACGTCAAGTACGGGGTCGAGCGGGCCTTCTCCCCGGACATCAACGGCGGCCCGCCGTACGCCAGTCAGTGGCTGGTCGGCGGCGACTCCTACAAGGGGCCGTACCAGGGCAAGCAACTCGCCTCGATCCGGACACCGGACAAGTACACCCTCGTCTTCCATCTGAACCAGCCGGTCGCCGACTTCAACGAGACGACGGCGATGACCGGATGGTCCGCGGTGCCCAAGGCCCACGACACGGGCGCGACGTACGACACGCATGTCTGGTCCGACGGGCCCTACATGATCAAGTCGTACACCAAGAACAAGGAAATGGTCCTCGTCCGGAACAAGAACTGGAGCCGGTCGAACGACCCGATCCGGCAGCAGAACCTCGACGAGATCGACGCGAAGTTCGGGCAGGACCAGGCCGCCATCGACCAGCAGATCAAGTCCGACGGCGGCTCCGCCCGGACCGCGATCACCCAGACACCGATCGCCGGCTCCGACCTGACGACCATGGCCGGCGACCCCTCGCTCAAGTCGCGCTACTACAAGATCCCCGCCCCGGGCATCAACTACCTGGCGATCAACATGAACCGGGTGAAGGACCTCAAGGTCCGCCAGGCGATCGAGTACGCCATCGACAAGACCACCGTGCGCGGCGCCTTCGGCGGTTCGGCCTACGGCGGCTACGCCACCACGATGCTCGCCCCCGGCATCGACGGGCACAAGGACTTCAACCTCTACAGCAGCAACCCCGCCGGTGACCTCACCAAGGCCAAGGCCCTGATGAAGCAGGCCGGCAACCCCAAGCCGACCATGTCGCTCGCGGTGGAGAACATTCCCACGCACGAGCACTTCGCGGACGCCGTGAAGACCGCGCTCGCGAAGATCGGCATCACGGTGAACATCACGCCGATCGACAAGAACAACTACTTCAGCACCGTCGACAACGTGAAGAACCAGTACGACCTGACCTGGGGCGACTGGATCGCGGACTGGCCGAACGCCTCCACCGTCCTGCCCACGCTCTTCGACGGACGGCAGATCAAGAAGCTCCCGCAGTCCAACAACGACCTGGCCTACCTGAACGATCCGAAGGTCAACGCGCAGATCGACAAGATCGGCAGGATGACCGACATCAAGCAGCGCAACGCCGCCTACGGGAGCCTGGACGAGCAGATTCTCAAGGACGCCGCCGTGGTCCCGCTGATGTACATGAACTTCAGCGAGGTGAGCGGCTCGAGGGTCGGCGGTGTCATCGACGACCCGATCATGGCCGAGCCCAGCCTGGTGCACGCCTACATCAAGCAGTGACGCATCTCCTCTGAACCCCGTCGGCGGCCTCGTCCGCCGGCGGGCACCCCACTCACGTCAGGTCCCGGCACCCCATGTTTCGATACCTCATCAGACGCCTGCTGGCAGCGGCTGTGATCATGCTGGTGATCACCACGATCACCTTCTTCATCTTCTTCGCGCTGCCGTCCAACCCCGCGCTCCTGGCCTGCGGAAAGACCTGCTCGCCCTCCCGCCTCGCGGAGATCAGGCATTCGCTGGGCCTGGACCGGAGCTATCTGACGCAGTACTGGGAGTTCGTCAAGGGGCTCGTCGCGGGCCGTGACTACGGCGACCAGAGCGTCCGTATCCACTGCGCAGCGCCCTGCCTCGGCATCTCGTTCCAGACCGACACCCCTGTCCTGACCACCCTGCTCCAGGACTTCCCGGCGGACCTCTCCCTCGGGCTCGGCGCCGCGGTGGCGTTCCTGATCCTCGGCGTGGGCCTCGGCACCGTCGCGGCGGTGCGCAGGGGCCGGGCCGCCGACAAGGCGGCGGTGGGACTCGCCCTGTTCGGCGTGTCGGTGCAGATCTATTTCATCGGCCTGCTCCTGCTCTACCTCTTCGTCGACAAGTTCCAGCTCCTGCCGACCTCCGGCTACACACCGCTCACCCAGGACCCGGCCGGCTGGTTCCAGGGACTGATCCTGCCGTGGGCCACCCTGGTCATCGTCTACCTCGCGATGTACACCCGGCTCGCCCGCTCGTCCATGCTGGAGGTCTTCGCCGAGGACTACATGCGCACCGCCCGCGCCAAGGGCCTGCCGGCCGTCACCGTCGTGCTCAAACACGGACTGCGGGCGGCGATCACCCCGATCATCACCATCTTCGGCATGGACGTCGGCTCCCTGATCGGAGGGTCCGCGGTCATCACCGAGTCGGTGTTCGGCATCAACGGCATCGGCAAGCTCGCCGTCGACTCCGTCCAGAACTCCGACCTGCCGGTCATCCTCGGCACCACCCTCTTCGCCGCGACGTTCGTCGTCCTCGCCAACGTCGTCGTCGACCTGGTGTACGGCCTTGTCGACCCGCGCGTACGCCTCGCCTGAGCCCCTCTTCGTCCTTAGGAACAGCCGTGTCCGTATCGACCTCACTCCAGCCCGCGGACGTCAGCCCCGCGCCCGCACCCTTCCTCGACGTACGCGACCTGAGGGTGCACTTCCCGACCGAGGACGGCCTCGTCAAGTCCGTCGACGGCGTCTCCTTCACCCTGGCGAAGGGCAGGACCCTTGGCATCGTCGGCGAGTCCGGCTCCGGCAAATCGGTGACCTCACTGGCCCTGCTCGGACTGCACAAGGGCACCCGTGCCCGGGTCTCCGGCGAGATCCGGCTGGAGGGGCGGGAACTCGTCGCCCTGCCCGAGGCCGGGATGCGCGCCCTGCGCGGCCGTACGGTCTCCATGATCTTCCAGGACCCGCTGTCCGCGCTGCACCCCTTCTTCACCGTCGGCTCCCAGATCGCCGAGGCCTACCGGGTGCATCACAGGGTCTCCAGGAAGGAGGCGAAGGACCGCGCGGTGGAGATGCTGAGGCGGGTGGGGATTCCGCAGCCCGAGCGCCGGGTCAGGGACTACCCGCACCAGTTCTCCGGCGGCATGCGCCAACGCGCCATGATCGCCATGTCGCTGGTGTGCGACCCGGCCCTGCTGATCGCCGACGAGCCCACCACCGCTCTCGACGTGACCGTCCAGGCGCAGATCCTGGACCTCATCCGCGACCTCCAGGAGGAGTTCGGCTCCGCCGTCGTCATCATCACGCACGACCTCGGCGTGGTCTCCGACATCGCCGACGACATCCTGGTGATGTACGGCGGCCGCCGCATCGAGTACGGCGCCACCCGCGACGTGCTCAAGCAGCCCCAGCACCCCTACACCTGGGGCCTGTTGCAGTCCATGCCGCACCTCAGCGGTGACGTGGGCGAACGGCTCGACCCGATCCCCGGCACCCCGCCGAGCCTGATCAACCTGCCGGACGGCTGCGCCTTCCACCCCCGCTGTGCCTACAAGGGCTGGGTGGCCGGGAGCCGTTGCACGGCGGAACGGCCGGGGCTGCGCCCCGTCGCGGGCAGCGAACGGCACCTCGCCGCCTGCCATCTGAGCGACGACGCGAAGCAGGAGATCCGCGGCGGGGCCGGTCCGGACGACCGCGGCGGGACAGCAGGCCCGGACGCCCGCGGTGCGGCAGCAGGTCCGGACGCCCGCGGTGCGGCAGCAGGTCCGGACGCCCGCGGTGCGGCATCAGGTCCGGACGCCCGTGGTGCGGCATCAGGTCCGGACGCCCGTGGTGCGGCAGCAGGTCCGGACGGTCGCAGTCCCTCAGTCGGCCCGGACAGCCGCGGCACCGCAGCCGCACGAGCCGCGCAGTGACGCCGGCTGACGAAAGGGAGCATGCCGTGAGCACCACCGAGCCCCTCACCGGGCCGAGCACCGACCGCCCCGCAGGCGGCGACCCCGGCGAGCACCTGCTGCAAGTACGCGGTCTGCAGAAGCACTTCCCGATCCGGCAGGGCATCGTCTTCCAGCGGCAGATCGGGGCCGTCCGGGCCGTCGACGGCATCGACTTCTCGGTCGCGCCCGGCGAGTCGCTGGGCCTGGTCGGCGAGTCCGGCTGCGGCAAGTCGACCACGGGCCGCCTGATCACCCGGCTGCTCGAACCGACGGGCGGTACCGTCGTGTTCGACGGCGAGGACATCACGCACCGGCCCGCCGCGCGGATGCGGGAGGCCCGCCGCAACCTCCAGATGATCTTCCAGGACCCCTACTCGTCGCTGAACCCCCGCCACACCGTCGGCACCATCATCGAGACCCCGATGCGGCTCAACGGCATCAACCCCGCCCAGGGGCACAGGAAGCGCGCACAGGAACTCCTGGAGACGGTCGGCCTCAACCCCGAGCACTACAACCGGTACCCCAACGAGTTCTCCGGCGGTCAGCGCCAGCGCATCGGCATCGCCCGCGCCCTCGCCCTGCGGCCGAAGCTGATCGTGGCCGACGAGCCGGTCTCGGCACTGGACGTGTCCATCCAGGCGCAGGTCGTCAACTTGCTCCAGGACCTCCAGCGGGAGTTCGGTATCGCCTTCGTCTTCATCGCCCACGACCTGGCCGTCGTACGGCACTTCTCCGAGCGGGTGGCCGTGATGTACCTCGGCAAGATCGTCGAGGTCGCCGAGCGGGAGTCGCTCTACACACGGCCCCGGCATCCCTACACGCACGCGCTGCTGTCCGCGGTGCCCGAGGCCGACCCGGACGCCGTCGAACGGCGTGAACGCATCCGGCTGGCCGGAGACGTGCCGTCCCCGATCGACCCGCCCTCCGGCTGCCGCTTCCGCACCCGGTGCTGGAAGGCGCAGGAGAACTGTGCCCTGGAGGAACCTGCTCTGGTGCGCGTCGAGGGCAGCCCCTCGGGCCATCTGACCGCCTGCCACTTCCCCGAGGAGCCGTCCGTCACCGCACGGCGGGAGGACATCGTCCTGGACCCGGCCCTCGGCTAGAGTCTGTCGTTTGGATCATGCCGACCCGAGTGGCTCGGCCGAGAGGCGCAGTCACTCTCGGCCGACCTGATCCGAACGACAGGCCCTGGGCGGCGCCTCGGGGCGCAGACCCGCGGCGGGGCGTCTCACGCGACGGCGGTTCCCTCCAGTTCGACGAGCTGGCCGGGGATCGCCAGGCGGGTCACACCGAGCATGGTGGTGGCCGGTGCCACCCCGGCGGCGCCGAGCCGCGCCGCCAGCACGCCGTAGTGCGGGAACAGCAGGTCGACGTCCGTGGTGTAGACGTTGAGCCGGACCAGGTGGGCGAGGGACATGTCGGCCTCGCCGAGCACGGCCTGAAGGTTGTCGAGGCTCAACGCCAGCTGCGCGGCCATGTCACCCTCGTGCAGGGGCTTGCCGTCGGCGCTCATGGCGGTCTGTCCGGAGCAGTACAGGGTCCGGGTGTGCCCGGTGACGAGCTCGCCCTGGTTGAACCCCATCTCCTTCGACCATGACACCGGGTTGACCGCTGTTCGTTGCACTGCCACATCCACTCCATCGCATCCAGGGGAAGTACGTACGTCCATGGGCGTCGTGTTCTCCCCCTCGCCCTGACGCCGGTAAGGACGAGCCTGCCGCCAAAACATGACACCTTCGGTCACGTATTCGGCAGGACTCTCACGACGTGGGGAACAGACCCGGCCCGGGAGGGGTGGGGCCGTCGGTGCGGACGCCGGCGGTGACCCGCAGGAACTCCAGGTTCTCCGCGTCGGCGGATCCCGCCGCCACCGTGTAGACCACGAGCCGGATGTCGCAGCCCGGGACGGTGAGCACGTCGCAGTCGCACCGGACCTCGCCTACCTGGGGATGCACGACGGTCTTGCGGGCCGAGACGTGCGGGCCGACGGCGCCCTCGTCCCACAGCCGGGCGAACTCCGCACCGCCGGCGCCCAGTTCCTCGACGAGGCCGATCAGCGCACGGTCGCGGGGGTGGTCGACGAGGGCCGTACGCAGATCGGCGACGAGAGCGGGCTTCAGGGCGTCACCGTCCTGGAGCACGGGCCAGGCCGCCAGGGTGCTCGGCCCCGGGGCGAAGACGGCCCGCACCAGGCCTGGCGGACTCCGGCCAGGCCCTCGACGTGATGGCGATCGACATCGCCGTCATGGACGCCGCCTGGCAGCCGCAGGTGCGGGCCGAAGCCGTCGAACGCGTCCTTGCCGCACTGGCGAAGGCGTGCGGGCTGGAGAAGCCGGCGCCGGCCTGGTGGGTCAACTTCCGGGTGATCGACGAGGGCAGCTGGGGCTCCTCCGGCGGCGTGCTGTCGATCCTGCCGTTGCTGGAGAGCGGGGTGTTCACGCAGGACAGGGTCAAGGCAGTCCGTGCCGCGCTGGGCGTGTGACGGCCGAAGTGATGAGCGAGGGCGGGTTGCGTGCATGCCCCGGCCCCGGTCACCCCGGCCGGGACCGCCATCGGCGCCGGGCGCGTGTGCAAAGGAAGGAGACCGCGGCGGGCCGGGGGCGTCGCCTTCGACCGTACTCCGGGCGAAGCCTCAACAGCCGGGCGCATTAGGGTCGATGGCATGACGACATCCCTTGCCGGCAGTGCTTTCGACTCGCTCCGCCTCGACGCCGTGCCCGACCAGGACGCGTTGCGCCGGGTCTACGAACTGCCCAAGGACACGGCCCTGCGCAAGCAGATGACCGAACTCACCGAACAGACACAGCGGTTGATCGCGTGCTCGTCGCTGGTCCTGGTCGCCAGCACGGACGCCGACGGCAACTGCGACGTCTCCCCGCGCGGTGGCCCCGCGGGGTTCGTCGCCGTCCTGGACGCACGGACGGTGGCGATACCCGACGCGACCGGCAACAAGCGTCTGGACACCCTGCAGAACGTCATCGCCACCGGCCGGGCCGGGCTGCTGTTCATCATCCCCGGGCGCACCACGACGCTCAGGGTGAACGGCCGGGCCTGCGTCTCCACCCGCCCGGAGCTGCTGTCGCAGCTGACCGCCGTGGGCAAGCCGCCGGCCAGTGCGCTGGTGCTGGGGATCGAGGAGGTCTACCCGCATTGCCCCAAGTCCCTGCTGCGCAGCGGGGCCTGGAAGCCGGAACAGTGGCTGCCGGCAGACGCCCAGCCGACCTCGGCCGAGGTGACGCTGGCCCAGTTGCGGATGCCGGAACTGACGATCGCCGACATCCAGCAGGCGGAGGCGGATTCGCTGAAGTACCGGTACGAGTGAGCGCCGCCTCCGGGCCGGGAAAGGGTCGGCATCGGGCCGGACGGCGTCCGGCTCGCCGCCCGCACCTCGCCCCGCACCTGTGGCAGGGGGCCTCGGGCGCCGGCCATCGTCCTGCCCGGCAGTTGGTGCGTGGCTCGACCGCTCGCTCGAGGGACGGGGTCGTTCCTCGAGGCTCGGCGCCTCTCCTGCCCGGGGGACGGGGCGCTCGCCCGCCCCGTGGCGGCCAGGACAGCGCTGCCGGCCACCGCGGGAAGCGCCACGCCCACGACGGCCGACCTCCGCAGGTCGGCGGATCGGCGTGGGCCCGTGGGCGCCGCGGGGGCCGGCCGGCTTCGCTGAGCGCTCGCCCCGACCGCCCCCCGAGGCGGCGTCACCGCCCCGGCCATCAGGCACCCCCGGGCTCGTGCCGCCCGCTACTTCGACTTGCGGTTCGCGGAGAAGGCGGGCTCTTGCCTCAGCGCCTCGATGGCCTCTTCCATTTCGCTGACCTTACGGCGCAGTTGCACCAGTTCCTCGCGCTCGGCGGTGGTCAGCGCGCCCCGAGGGCCTTCGCCTCGCTCCGCCGCCAGCTCCTCCGCGATCGCCGCCGCGAACGCGTCCACGTCGTCCTCGGTGGTGTCGAAGGAGGTCATCCAGCGGACCTCGCCCGCCTGCTCGTCCCAGGTGTAGAAGCGGAAACGCTTCTGGAGACGCTCGATGACGGCAGGCGGCAGGACGGCGAAGATCTGGTTGGCCTGCACCGGGCGGTGTATCTCCAGGCCGGGCAGTCGGCGCACCGCCTCGTACAGCCGCTGGGTCATCGCGTTGGAGCGGGCCGCCGAGCGCAGCCAGAGGTCGCCGCCCAGCAACGCCTCGAACTGCACCGACATGAAACGCATCTTGGAGCCCAGCTGCATGCTCGTCTTGCGCAGATGAGCCATGCCGCGCACCGCGTCCTCGTTGAGCACGATCACCGCCTCGCCGAAGAGCAGCCCGTTCTTGGTGCCGCCGAGCGAGAGGACGTCCACGCCGGCGTCGGTGGTCATCTCACACAGGGACACCCCGAGGGTGGCGGCGGCGTTGGCGAGCCGGGCGCCGTCCAGGTAGACGAGCATGCCGAGGTCGTGCGCGTGATCGCAGATCGCACGGATCTCGTCCGGCGTGTAGCAGGTGCCGAGCTCGGTGGACTGGGCGATCGAGACGACCTTGGGCCTGGCCCGGTGCTCGTCCTCGAAACCCCATGCCTGACGGTCGATCAGCTCCGGGGTGAGCTTGCCGTCCCATGCGGGCACCGTCAGCAGCTTGATCCCGGCGACCTTCTCGGGCGCCCCGCCCTCGTCGACGTTGATGTGGGTCGACTCGGCGCAGACCACGGCGTCCCAGCGGTCGAGCATGGTCTGGAGCGCGACCACGTTCGCGCCGGTGCCGTTGAAGACCGGGTAGGCGTGCGCGGTGGGGCCGAAGTGGCCGCGCACCACTTCCTGGAGGCGCTCGGTGTAGACGTCGGCGCCGTAGCTGACCTGGTGGCCGCCGTTGGCCAGGGCGATCGCCGCAAGGACCTCGGGGTGCGCACCCGCGTAGTTGTCGCTGGCGAAGCCGCGCTCGTCCGGGTCGTGTCGTCGCTGTACGGTCATGGTGCTCGCCTACTTGTTTCGGTTGGACGGGTGTGACACATGTGATCCGGACGGGCGCCGGCCGGTCCGCTCAGGCCGGCGTGGGCTCCGTCCGCGCGCGGGCCTTCTCCAGACCGCGCACCAACGGCGGCGCGGCGAGCCCGAGCAGGGCGAAGAGCGCCCCGAGGGCCAGCCAGCCGGTCGCCGCCGCGCCGACGACCAGGGAGGTCATCAGCCACGGCCCGGCGAACTGCTGGAGCCCGCGCCCCAGGGAGAACACCGCCTGGTATTCCCCCTGCCGGCCCGCCGGGGCGAGCCCGAAGGACAGGCCCCAGCTCGCCGACGCCTGGTAGAGCTCGCCGAGGACGAGCACCAGCGCGCCGCCCAGCAGGACCGCGCTGTCCAGGAGCGCGCCGTGCCCTCCGCTCATCGCGAAGACCAGGCAGGACGCCCCCAGCGCCCACCCCGCCCAGCGCAGCATACGCGCCGCTCCGGCCGGGGTACGCGCGCCCTTGCTGACCGCGACCTGGAACAACAGCACCAGGACGGTGTCGAGGATCAGCAGTCCCGACACCAGAAGCGCGGGCGCGTCGGTGCTGGTGACGATCCACAGCGGCAGACCGACCGTCAGCAGCGGGTGGTACAGCTCCAGAGCGCCGCACACCAGCGCGACCGCCACATAGCGCACGTCCCGCAGCGCGGCGCTGCGCAGCACCCCGCCCGGCGCCTCGGCGGCGGTGGTCCCGGCCCCGGCGCCCGCGGGCAGCCGCATCCCGAGCAGCACGGCGACGGAGACCAACTGGAGGGCGGCGTTGGCGAGGACCGTGGCGTACAGGGCGGTCGAAGTGCCGGCCGCGATGGCGGCTCCGGCCAGCGCCGCGCCGCCGAGGAAGCCCAGATTGAACAGGCTGCGCATCTGAGCGCTCACCCTGACCCGCTCCGCCTCGCCCACCAGCGCGTCCGTGAGCGACGCCTGCAGCGCGCCCGCCGAGGTCTCCAGGACCGCGATGGCACAGGCGACCGCGAGGAACGCGGCGAAGCCGTCCACCAGGCAGTACGCGGTGAAGCCGACGGCCGCGAGCAGGAAGTTGACGGTGAGCACCCGGCCCGCGCCGAGCCGGTCAGCGAGCCGGCCGATGGGCACCGTGCAGAGCAGACCGCAGAGCCCGGCGACCGACAGGGCGAGGCCCACGCGCTGGGCGGGGATGCCGACGGTCCGGGTGAAGAACACGGCGCTGGCGGTGAGGAACACCCCGAGCCCCAGGGACTGGATGAGCGTGAGGACGCCGAGTCTGCGCGCGTTCCCGGCGGCCGGAAGGGTCTCCCGGAACCACGCGCGCAGCACGGCGCCGTACCGGCGTGCCTCAGCCACGCGGCTCAGCTCCCTCGGCCCGCTCGGTCCGCAGCCCGTACACCTCCATCACGGTGTGCACCGCGGCGCGCACCCCGGCGGCACTCCGCCCCCGGAACCGGAAGATCCCGCAGCCTTCGTCATAGCTGCCGGGCCCGGTCATGACCTGGCCGATCGCGGGCAGTTCCTCGTGGTAGACCTCGGGAACGGCCGACCCGGGCGAGGTGCGCGCGACGACCCGTCCGGGCAGCTCGCGCGGAGCGGGGTAGATGAGCCAGCCGCCGGCCCGGGGCCCGACCGGTTCGGACGGCTGCCACAGCGGGGGCAGGCCCAGGGCAGCCCGGAACGCCTCGGCGAACAGGTCGATGCCGAAGAGGTCGACATGCAGGAACGGCACCTGCGCGCCGCCCGGCCGCAGCCCGACCTCCAGGAACACCAGCTCGCCCCCCGGGTTCCGGATCACCTCCAGGTGGAACGCGCCGTCGCGCAGCCCGAGCGCCCGCAGACAGCGGTCGGCGAACGTGGTGAGCTCGTCGCGCTCGGGGCCCGGGTCGAGCAGCACCGAGCCGAGCGGGCGGCCGTGTGCGTAGTCCAGGCAGGTGTGGACGTACTGGGAGGCGGTGACGAAGTGGAGGCGGCCGGAGCGGCGGACACCGTCGACGTGGAAGATGTCCCCCTCGACGTACTCCTCGCACTCGTACGCCTCGGGGTCCACGCCCACGAGCGCGTCGCGCAGTTCGTCGGTGCTGCGGACGACCGTGACTCCCTGGGAGCCCGCCTCGGCGCGCGGCTTGAGGACCAGGGGCAGACCGCCGAGGGCGTCGACGACCGCCTCCGCCGAGGGTGCGTCCTCGAGGCGCAGGAACCGGGGGACCCGCAGCCCTGCCGCGCCCACTGCGCTCTTCATGGCGGGCTTGTCCTTGAACCGCTCGACGAGGTCGAGACCGTAGCCGCCGGGGACGCCGAGTGCGGCCGAGAGCCGGGCGGCCGTCAGGATGTCGTACTCGGACTGGCCGAAGACGGCCTCGGGCGTGCCGTGCCGGTCCGCGATCTCCCGTACGAGGGGCAGCAGGTCGTCGTGGGCGAGGCTGTCGCGCACATGGACCTCGGTCGCCCCGTCCCGGTCGAGCGCGGGCAGCCCGCCGGGCGTGGTGAGGTACACCGTCCGGCAGGGGTGGCCGTCGAGGAAACGGTGGTATTCGCCGAACTCGTCGCCGGAGCGGTTGAGGACGACGTACAGGGGAGTGGTCCGGTCGGTCACGCGTCCGCTCCCGGTCGCAGGGTGTCGGGCAGGCAGGCGTCCAGATCGGCGGCGCTCACCCGGCCGAAGCCGGGCGCGGGCCGGTCCCGGTGGGCCGGGGTCCTGGCGAGGAAGGCCGCCACGCGGGGCTCTCCGGCTCCGCCGAGGCCCTGCCAGACGAGCTCGGAGAGGTCCGGCATCACCGGGAACGCCAGCAGGGACAGGCCCTTGAGCCACCAGTACGCGCCGTCCTCGGCCGCGTGGGCGACCGCGTCGTCGGCGCACCAGCGGTCGAGCGCCGCGACCGCACGCCGGGTCGAGACACGGGCGCCGTCGAGCGCAGCGGACTGCTCGGCGAGCAGGGATTCCAGGAGGGCGACGACGGCGGGAGCGGGTGCCTGCGGTGGCCCCCCGGGGAGCCGGCTCCAGGCGGCGTCGATCTGCTTGCCCAGGCCGTCGGCGAGCGTGGCGTTCGCGGTCCGGAGGAAGTCCGCCGTCTCGAAACTCGCCGCCTCGGACTCCAGGTCGGCCCCGGCGAGGTGGTGCCGGACGGTGTCCACGCCGATGGCGGGCGACGCGGCGATGTCCGCCGCCCAGATGGCGTGCCGGGCGCTGGTGGAGAACTTCCGCCCGGCCAGCCGGTAGAAGTTGTTGATCAGGCACCGGTCGTACGGCTTCATGTCGCCGTGCAGCAGGCTGGTGCCGACGATGGACACCAGGGTGGGGATCACGTTGTCGATCCCCAGGGTGGTGATGGTGGTGACTCCGGAGTCCGGGTCGAAGGCGTTCACCCCGGTGCCGGAGAGCCGGCCGTGGACGGCGCCGGCGAGGCGGGCGAACATGAAGATCCCGGCGTAGGGGAAGAGGGCGCGCGGCACGTCCGGCTCGGCCGCGGGCAGCGGAAGTCCCCACGTCTGCGGGGCGCTCAGCCGTACGGTCAGGCCGTCGCGCTCCAGGAACCGCGCCACGGTCGCCCGGTAGCGGTCGGCGACGCCCAGGTCCACGAGCGTGGCGTCCAGCAGGTCGCGGTCCGGCAGCCGCAGGAAGAGGCTGGAGATCTCCCGCCAGGTCAGCGGCCCCTCATCGAGCAGGGGGCACGGATCGACGACCGACTCGGGCAGGAAGTGCGCACTGCACTCCTCACAGAAGTAACTGGCGATGCCCGCCCCGCACTCGGGGCAGCGGCCCTGGAGCCAGCCGCCCACCACCCAGCGGTCCGACGCCGCGCAGTGCGGCACGCGCTCGGTGCGCGTCAGCACCGCGCCCCGGGCCGTCAGCCGCTCGATCGAGGCGGCGACCTCCTGCTCGAACTGCTCTCGCCAGGGCTGCCGGTCGGGGACGATGAACGCGTCGATGCCGATGCGCATGGCCGCCAGGTCGTCCTGGATGCGCTGTCCGTAGCGCGCGGCTACCTCGCCGGGCGTGGAGTCCTCGGCGTGCGCCCTGAGCGCCACGTACGACTCGTACACATCGCTGCCGGTGATCACCAGCGGCAGGTCGCCGCGGACCCGCAGATGCCGCGCGATCATGTCCGACCACAGGAAGGGGCCGCCGATGTGGCCGAGGTGCAGGGGGCCGTTGGGCGTGGCCTCGGGCGGCACCAGGAGGTAGTGCCGGGGGGTGTGCGGGTCCCCGGTCAGCAGGCTCATGTTCGCGCGCTCCCGTCGAGCAGGTTCAAGGCGTCCTCGGCCATGGCCGGGGCGAGTCGGTAGCCGGAGCCGGAGCCGCCGACGGCCATGACCACGTCGTCGCCGCCGACGGTGTCCACGACCGGCAGATGGCCGGGGGTGAAGCAGTCGCTGAATACGCGGCCGCCGAGCAGGTGGGGCAGGAATCCCGGGACGTGCCGGGCGAGCAGGGCCCGGGCGAGTTCCCGGTCGCGGGCGTCGATGGCGAGCGGCTCGTCGGGGCCGCGGTCCCAGTCGGGCGAGGTGATGCTGAAGATCCAGTGGCCGCCGGGGCGGTGGGGCAGCAGGAAGGCGTCGGCGTCCTCCAGGATCAGTGCCGGGGCGCCCGGCGGGGGCGGCGTCATGATGTGGAACGCCACCACCTTCTTGACCCGGGCCCCGCGCTCGCGGGCCGCCGCCGCGACCGGGCCGTCGAGGACCCAGGGGCCCGGCGCGAGGACCGTCTTGGCGGCGGTGATCCGGCTGCCGTCGGCGGCGACCAGTTCGACGCGGCCGCCCGTACGGCGTACTTCGGTGACCCGGAAGCCCTCCAGGAGGGTGTTGTCCGGGCGGCCGAGGACCTCATCGAGAAGCCGGTCGGCGAGCCACTGGGGCTGACCGGCCGTCATGGAGTCGGTAGCCAGAAGGATTTGGTAGTCATGGTGGGCGAGCCCGGGGAACGTCCGGTCGAGCAGGGCCCGTTGTTCTCCGGTGACCGGGCGGGTGCTGCCGCCGTCGGCCATGGTCGCGTCGAGGGCGGCCGTGTTCGCGCGCGTCACCAGCCAGCGGACGTCGACCGGCACGCGTCCGGCGTCGCCGAGTTTGGCCGCGAGCTCCTCGAAGAGCGCGGTGCTGCGGGCGGCCAGGGCGCGCTGGGCCGGGTTGTGCCCCGTGGGCGTGTCGAACCCGGCCGAGTAACGGGTCGCGCCCACCCCCCGTCCGGCGTGCGTGATCACGGCGACGCGGCGGCCCGGGTCCCGGCGCGCGGCGTAGTACGCGGTGAGGACGCCCACCATGCCCGCGCCGACGACCGCGAGGTCGTAGTCGGGCGCCTCACCGGCCCCGGTGGTGCGCTCACTCATCGGTCGCCGGCCACCAGAAGGAGTAGATGACCAGCTCCTCGCCCTGGTCGGCGAAGATCTCATGGACGTTCTGCGAGGCGAAGCCCACCAGGGAGCCGGGTCCGACGAGCGACCGCTCGCCGTCCACCTCCAGCGTGCCGGATCCGGCCTGGACCACCCAGATCTCCTGCACCTCGTGCTGGTCGGGCGAGCTGGTCCCGCCCGGTGGCACGGTGAAGCGGGCCGCCTCGAACGGCACGCGGGGGAAGACCGAACGGGCGAAGTCCGCCTCGGCGACGGTCACTCCGTCGGGTTCCACCTCGGTCGGACCGAAGGGGACCAGGGGGCCGACCGCCTCGGCCTGGAACTGCGAGACCTGACGAGTGGTCATACCGGGTACCTCGTTTCACCCAGCACGCTGTTGAGGATGACCGCGCTGCGCCAGGCGAGCAGGCTGAGGTTGGGATCGGCGACGCCCCAGGAGTGCCGGGCGCCGTTCTGGAGGTAGATCCGGTTCTCCGCGGGCCCGTCCCACGCGACCGAGAAGTCGTCGCCGACGACGAGCATCCGGCTGTCCCGCCGCAGCCGAGCATCCAGCGGAGCCATGAAGTCCGGCAGCGTGTAGGCGTATCCGGTGCTCAGGATCACGATGTCGGCGGCGAGGACAGCGGGTGCGTCGCCCGGGCCCGAGGACTCGACGGCGAGCTTGTACTCGTCAGGGCCGCCCTCGATCGCGGTGACCGCGCAGTCCGCCAGGAAGCGCAGCCTGCCGGGGTTGTCCTCGATGAACTCGTCGCGGTAGCTCAACCGGTAGATGTCCTGGAGGACTTGGAGGTCGATGCCGTCGCTGGTGTACCTCTGCTGCTCCAGGAGCCGGACCTTGTGGTCGGCGGGCAGCGCGTGGAAGCGGCGTACGTAGTCGGGCGTGTAGAGGTCGTTGGCGAACGGCGAGTCGTCCATCGGCAGGAACGACGGGCGCCGGCTCACCCAGGTGATGCTCTCGGGTGCCGCGCCGGCCGCCAGATGGCGCACGATCTCCGCGCCGCTCTGGCCGCCTCCGACCACGACGACCCGCCGTCCGGTCACCTCCGGGGCCCGCAGCAGGAACTCCCCGGAGTGGAAGACGGTGGGGCCGAGGAAGGGACGGAACGGCTCGGGGACGAACGGGGCGAGCCCGGTGCCGAGTACGAGGTGACGTGCCGTCACTTCACGCTCTCTGGTGCGGAGGTGGAAGGCACCGCCGTGGAAGTCCACGCTCTGCACGTCCGCACCGAACGTCAGGCTCGGCAGCCGCCCGGCGACCCACTGGAGGTACTGGTTGAACTCGGCGCGCAGGACCGCCGGGAAGTCCGCGGCCAGGAACCGGTAGAGCCGGCCCTCACTCGCGAGGAACGACAGGAACGAGAAGGGGCTGGTCGGATCGACCAGCGTCACCAGGTCCTTGAGCAGCGAGACCTGGAGAGTGGCCTCGGGCAGCAGCAGTCCGGGGTGCCAGGAGAAGCTCTCACGGCGTTCCAGGTGGGCGCCGCGCAGCCCTTCGACCGGATGCGCGAGGGCTGCGAGGCTCATGTTCGCGGGGCCGATGCCGACGGCCGCGTAGTCGAGTATGGGTGCGTTCATGGTGGCAACCGCCGGTTCAGGCCGGGACGACGAGGTCGCCGAGCGCCTGCCAGCGGTCCAGGGCCTCCTGCGGCGAGTCGGCGGTGAACAGGGCGTGGCCGAGGCGCGAGCGGCAGTCCTCGACGCCCGGGATGCTCTCGCCCGGTGCGAAGTACACGGCGGTCTCGGTGACTTCTGGCAGTGCCTCCAGCTCCGCCCACCCGGTGAGTTCCCCGTACGAGGAACGGCCCGCGGCGGAGAAGAAGCGGATTCCGGCGCTCTCGGCCTGCGGCCGTGCGAAGGCGCCGGCCGCCTCCAGGCCCACGCCGAGCGCGATGGCGACGGCCACCCTGGGCAGGCTGACGCCCGTCACGAGCCGCAGCAACTCCACGATCCGGTCGCCCGGCAGCCGGGCGCCGATCTCGATGAGCACCGGACCGTCGGCGGCCAGGCGCAGTTCGCAGTGGAAGGGGCCGCTGGTGATGCCGACGGCGCGGACCACGTCGCCGACGTAAGCCTCGACGTTCTTCAGGGTGGCGTCGTCGACGAGCGCGGGGGTGAGGTGGCCCAGCTCCACGAAGTCGGGCTCGGGGCCGAGCAGCGTGCGGCTGAGGGCGACGACGGTGACCTCGCCGCTCTCCAGGACGTAACCGTCCGCACTGAACTCGGGTCCCTGGACGTACTCTTCGACGAGCACCCGGTGCTCGTGCAGCTTGCCCATGTCGGGCTCCGGGTCGGTCACGAGCCGCTGGAACGCGGCGGTGAGCTGGTCGAGGTCGTCGGCGCGGCTGACGTGGATGCTGCCGGAGCAGGCGACCGGCTTCAGGACGCAGGGGAAGCCGACCTGTTCGGCCGCGGCGCGCAGTTCGGCGTCGGTGGTCGCCTGGGCGAAGCGCGGGGTGCGCAGCCCGGCCTCCGCCACGGCGGCCCGCATGACGCTCTTGTCCCGGACCCGGTCGACGGTGGTCACGGGCAGGCCGGGCAGGTTCAGTGCCGCGGCGACGCGCGCGGTCGCCGTCACGTAGATGTCGGAGCCCGGCAGCACCGCCTCGAACGGCTCGGCGCGGTGCAGTTCGAGCACGGCCGCTTCGAGGGCTGCCTGGTCGTTGGTCTCCACCGTCAGCACCGAGTCGGACGCCGCGCGCACGGCGTCGGAGAGCCGGCGGTCGCCGGAGTCGGCGGTGGCGACGACGACCCGCAGTCCCATCTCGGCCGCGACGCCGATCAGGGTGGCGCCTCCGGAGGAGGCGGGTTCGACCACGAGGACGCGGGCAGGACGAAGTGCATCTGTGTGCGGCAAAGCGAAATCCCCCGGGCTGAGCTGTGAGGACCGGACTCACGATCGCGATCCTGGTCGCGATCTTTCTATCGGGGCGCCTTGGTCCCGGTCAATGGATCACCGCAAGATTGTCTGCGAGAGCGAAGCCGAGCCGCACATTTTCCGGAACAGGGGCCCCATTACCGCCTGTTCGTCTCCCGGAAGCGGCCGAACACCTGGCCGAACACCTTCGTGGAGGAAGACGTTGCGCTGCGCGTCACCCCGGGCCGGCGGCGGGTGCCCGACGAGGCCCCCGGCCGGTGACGTCCCGGCAGCCTGTCCCGCACGGGAACGCGGCAGGGACCCTTCTCGCCGGCGAGCGAAGCGATGTTCCTCACAGTCCTCCAGCCGAGCGCGTGCCAGTTGTAGAGTGACGACCGCCCTTGACCTGCAGAAAGCTGGCAGGGAGCCGTCTTTCAGGAGTTCAACATGCTGCGCACCATGTTCAAGTCCAAGATCCATCGAGCCACCGTCACCCAGGCCGACCTGCACTACGTGGGTTCCGTGACCATCGACGCCGACCTGCTGGACGCCGCCGATCTGCTGCCCGGCGAGCTCGTGCACATCGTCGACATCACCAACGGCGCCCGCCTGGAGACGTACGTCATCGAGGGCCGACGCGGATCCGGCGTGATCGGGATCAACGGGGCCGCCGCCCATCTCGTCCACCCCGGCGATCTCGTGATCATCATCAGCTACGCCCAGGTGACGGACGCCGAGGCGCGGGCACTCGCCCCCCGGGTCGTGCACGTCGACCACGACAACCGGATCGTGGCCCTGGGTGCCGACCCGTCCGAGCCGGTTCCGGGCTCGGACCAGCAGCGCAGTCCGCAGGCCGTCGAGGCCTGACGGAGCCATCCGCAGCACAGGAGGAGCGTGTCCATGAGCGACCCGGAGATCCGCGACGACCGGGCGGCAGGCCGGCTGGAGGCCGTGTCCGGCGGTGAAGTCGTGGGCCGCATCGAGTACTTCGTGCTCGAAAGCCCCAAGCGTGCGCTGGTGCCCGTCCACACGGTCGTCGAGCCGGCCCAGGAGGGCAAGGGCATCGCCGGTTCGCTCGCGCGTGAGCTGTTCGCCCTCGCCGGCCGCGAGCACAGCGCGGTCGCCTCGCTCTGCCCGTACGTCACCAAGTGGATCGAACGCCACCCCGACGAGGCGGCGCCCGCCGATCAGGCCCTGCTCGTGGCGGCAAAGGAGTGGCTGAGGGCCCACCCAGGGCGCTTCTGACCCGGGTCGGTCCCTCTTGCGACTGCGTGCCCCGGGCGGCCCCCGCCGTGGCCGCGCCGCCCCAGGCGTGTCCCTCGCGACCGCGTGTCCCGGGCCGGGGCCCTCTCGCGACCGGGTGCCCCGCGCCCCGCCCCTCTCCGACGTACGACCCCGGCCCGACCCTCTCCGGCGCAACGCCTGCCGCACGGCCCCGCCCGCCCTCGCTACCCCACCTGGTCCCCTCTTCATCCTGCGGGGGAGTGACTGCGGACGCGGGTGGCCGGGTAGGCGGGGAGGAGTCCAGAGCCGGAGTCGTCCTACTGGCTGGAGGACCTGATGACGAACCCGATTCCCGATCCCGTGCCGCCGGCGCCCACGCCCGGCCCGGATCCCCAGCACCCGGATCCGCACCCCGACCCGGTGCCGAACCCGCAGCCCCCGCCGGGCCCGGAGCCGACCCCGCCGCCGCCCGCGCCCACCCCGCCGGCGCCCCCGGGCCCCGGCCCCGTGCCGGGCCCCGACCCCTCTCCGATCCCCCCGGGACCTGAACCGGTACCGAGCCCGGAGCCCGGGCCACCCCTGTCCTGACCTCGCCACCCGACCCCCAACACGAGCGGGGCGGTGGACGGCATCGCCTGCCGTCCACCGCCCCGCACAGCTGTATCAGCGCAGCGGCACGGCCTACGCGGAGGTCTCCGACCGGTCTCCGCCCCACAGCGTGTGGAACGAGCCGTCACGGTCCACCCTCCGGTACGTGTGCGCACCGAAGTAGTCCCGCTGCCCCTGTGTCAGCGCCGCCGGCAGCCGCTCCGCGCGCAGCGCGTCGTAGTAGGCGAGGGCCGCGGCGAAACCGGGCGTCGGCACACCCTGGCGGGTCGCGGCGACCAGCACCTCGCGCCAGTCGTCCTGGGCGTCCGCGATCTCCTGCGCGAACGTCGCGTCCGACAGCAGGCTCGGCAGGTCCGGCCGGGCGTCGTAGGCGGCCCGGATCCGGTCCAGGAACGCCGCACGGATGATGCAGCCGCCCCGCCACAGCGCCGACACCGCACCGAGGTCGATGTCCCAGCCGTACTCGTCGCGCGCCGCGTCGATCTCGTGGAAGCCCTGCGTGTACGACACGATCTTCGACGCGTACAGCGCCTGCTCCACCCGGTCCGCGAAGGCCCGGGCCTCCGCCTCGCTCAGCGGCTGCGCCTTCGGCCCGGCAAGCCCCCGCGAGGCCTCCCGCAGCGCGGCGTGGCCCGACAGGGAGCGCGCGAAGACCGCCTCGGCGATACCGGAGACCGGCACGCCCAGGTCCAGCGCGATCTGCACGGTCCAGCGGCCGGTGCCCTTCTGCTCCGCCTGGTCGACCACCACGTCCACGAACGGCTTGCCCGTCTCCGCGTCCACGTGCGACAGCACCTCGGCCGTGATCTCGATCAGGTAGGAGTCGAGACGGCCCCGGTTCCAGGTCCGGAAGATCTCCGCGATCTCGGCGGGGGAGTACCCGGCGACGTCCCGCAGCAGCTGGTACGCCTCGCCGATGAGCTGCATGTCCGCGTACTCGATGCCGTTGTGCACCATCTTCACGAAGTGCCCGGCGCCGTCCGGACCGACGTGGGAGACGCACGGCGAGCCGTCGGCGGCCTTGGCCGAGATCTTCTCCAGCATCGGGCCGAGCGAGTCGTAGGACTCCTTCGGGCCGCCCGGCATGATGCTCGGGCCGTTCAGCGCGCCCTCCTCGCCGCCGGAGACGCCCATGCCGACGAAGTGGATGCCCTGTTCGCGCAGGTCGCGCTCCCGGCGCCGGGTGTCGGCGAAGTGCGCGTTGCCACCGTCGATGATCATGTCGCCGGGCTCCAGCAGCGGCGCGAACTCCTGGATCACCGCGTCGGTCGGCTCACCGGCCTTGACCATCACGACCAGACGCCGCGGCCGCTCCAGCGCCGCGACGAAATCCTTCGCGCTCTCGCACGCGACGAACTCCCCCTCGCCGCCGAACTCGTCCACCAGGGCGTGCATGCGCGCAGGCGTCCGGTTGTGCACCGCGACCGTGTAGCCGTTGCGGGCGAAGTTGCGGGCGAGGTTGCGGCCCATGACCGCGAGACCCGTGACGCCGATCTGCGCTGTACTGCTCATTCGGTTCGCTCCTAAAGACCTCGGTATCGGTGCTGCCGGTGGGGCCCCACCGGCATGCCCCCGTCGACCATCCTGACGTGCCGCTACTTCGTCCGCACGCGCGGGTCGCACGACGTCGCGCAGGCTGATACGGACGAGAGCGCCGCCGCACTCAGCCGATGCACGCGTCCCCGCGCACGCCGCACCCGCGCACCGGGTGCCGTACACGGTGCACCGCCGGGGCGCACGTCGCGCAACAGGGGCCTCATACCGGCCATTTGGGCTCCCGGGCGGCCGATAGGCGTCTTGTTCTGGCCGGTTCGCAGCGCTTACTTTTGCCCCTCCTGACGCATGTCTAGGGGGGCTATCGATGGCCGTACGCGGCCGGCATCGCCGGTATCAGCCGAACAGGATCAACCGCGCCTCACTCACCGTCACGGCGGGCGGGGCGGGCATGGCACTGCCGTTCATGAGCACCGGCGCCGCCCAGGCGGCGGACATGGACACCTGGAACAAGGTCGCCGCCTGCGAGTCGACCAGCAACTGGAGCATCAACAGCGGCAACGGCTTCTACGGCGGACTGCAGTTCACCCAGTCCACCTGGGAGGCCTACGGCGGGCGGGCCTACGCGGCGCGCGCCGACCTGGCGAGCAAGGACCAGCAGATCGCCGTCGCGGAGAAGGTGCTCGACGGGCAGGGCCCGGGCGCCTGGCCGGTGTGTTCCGTACGGGCGGGACTGACCCGGGGCGGCGGCGAGCCCGGCATCCGGCCCGCCACCGAGCGCACGAAGCAGGGGGACGCGAAGAAGAAGACCTCCATCGAGGAGGTACGGCCGCAGTCCACTCCGCAGTCCCGGGCGGGCAACGCCGAGATGTACACCGTGGTCCGCGGCGACACCCTCTCCGGCATCGCGGACGACCAGGACGTCCGGGGCGGCTGGCGGGGCCTGTACGCCGTCAACCGGTCGGCCATAGGCTCCGACCCCGATCTGATCGTGCCCGGCCAGCGCCTCGCGCTGCGCGGCGAGGGCGCCACCAAGACGCGCCCGGCGCACAGGCCGGCGCCGTCGGCCAAGCCCTCGACGAAGAAGCCGGCCCAGGACCGCGCCAGGGAGCGGCCGAAGGAGCGGAACCGGGACAAGAGCGAGGAGCGGGCCGGCCGGTCCACCGCCACCCGGCAGGGTCTCGTCGCCCCTGTGAGCGCCTCCCTCGGCACGCCCTACCGCAAGGCGGGTTCCTCCTGGTCGAAGGGCTATCACACCGGCATCGACTTCCCCGTGCCCACGGGCACGTCGGTCAAGTCGGTCGCGGCGGGCAGCGTCGTCAGCGCCGGGTGGGGCGGCTCGTTCGGCTATCAGGTCGTCGTCCGGCACACCGACGGCCGCTACAGCCAGTACGCCCACCTGTCCGCGATCTCCGTGCGGGACGGGCAGTCGGTGAGCGCCGGCCAGCGCATCGGCCGTTCCGGTTCCACCGGCAACAGCTCGGGCCCGCATCTGCACTTCGAGGTGCGGACGGGGCCCGGTTTCGGCTCGGACGTCGACCCGGTGGCGTACCTGCGGGCCGGCGGCGTCACGATCTGACGCGTATGCGGTGCCGGTCGACCGTGGGGAGCGGGACGTACGGGATGTCGTAGAAGGGGATGTAGGGGAGCGGGCGTTCGTCGCCGGCGGTAACCGCCGACGGCTCCCCGCTCCCGTGGCCGGCATCCGCGCCCGGCGCCCCCGACGGCTCCGGCACGAGCACCGCGGCCGATGCCGGCACGCGCGCGGCGGCGGGCGACCTCGGCACGGGGGCGAGCAGCGCCGCTGCCCCCGTCCCCGGTGCGTCCGCGCCGCGCGGCCGTCCGCCGGCACGCACGGCCCCGGCCGGTTCGGCCACACGGTCCGGACGCTGCGGGAGCCCGCCCGCCGGTGCGGGCAGGGTCACCGGGCTCTCCGCCACCACACCCACCGGCTCCGACACCATGGCCGGGCTCAGCGGGAAAGCGCCCACCGGCTCGGGCAGCTCGCGCACATCCGCCTCGTCCGACTCCTTCGCGGAACCGGGCACGGCTGCCGGCTGCTCGTGCGTGAGGCGCTCCGTCGTCAGCAGGATCAGGCCGCCCGCCGCCACCACACCGCAGCTCAGCGCGAGCGCCGTCCCCGTCGTGCCGTAGCGGAAGGTTTCACCGAACATCGTGATGCCGACCGCGGCCGCCACCACCGGGTTCACGACCGTCAGCGTGGCCAGCGGCGCCGCGAGGCCCGCGCCCCGGTAGGAAGCCTGCGACAGCAGCATGCCGGCCGTGGCCAGGACGCCGATCACCGCGAGGGAGGGCACGTCCGCCGCCGACACACCGCCGGTCCAGTCGACCGCGACGGTCTTGGTGAACACCGACGACATGCCGAACGCGATACCGGAGGCCGTCGCCAGCAGCATGCTGCGGACCGCCGGATGACGGTGCGCCGCCCGGGCGGCGATCATCAAAGCCACGACCACGCCCGCCGTGGCGACGGCGACGGCCACCCGCTGTGTGGTGTCCAGGGACCGTGCGTCGGCGGCGGCGACCAGGGACAGCAGACCGGCGAGACCGACCGTCGCCATGATCGCGCCCCGCCAGGCCGTGGCGCCGGCCTTGCGGCCGACGAACAGCGCCGCCATGGGAAGCGCCAGCACGATGGTCAGCGCACCGAGCGGCTGCACCAGGCTCAGCGGACCGTACGCCAGCGCCACCACGTGCAGCAGCCCGCCGAGGCCGTTCAGCGCGACCGCCGCCCACCAGCCCGGCCGGCGCAGCGGCGCGTACTGCTCGCCCGGTGAGGTCTCCGCGACCCGCTCCTGCACGATCGCCCCGCCCGCGTAGGCGAACGCGGAGACGACGGACAGCAGAACGGACAACGCGAGGGCGCTCATCGGCTGCTCCTCTGCGGGAGGCGGGGGCGCTCGGCCCGACGCGGCGAAAGGTCTGCTTTCATGACCAACACCCTGCCCTGTCCGGGTGTTCCCGTCGTCGTCCCTGAGCACTCATTGGGTCCTACTGCCGATGGAGTACGAGGGGACCCCCGTCATCCCCAAGGTGGGGGAGACCGGCCGGGGGCCACCGGGGCACGTCCCTTAGGGGCCTTGGTACTACTGCTCTTCGTGGACCTCGACCCCGACCTCACCGCGCTCCGCCCGCTCGCCGGCTTCTTCGTGCTGCGCACGGGAGGAGCACCGGGCGGGTCTCTTCCCACTCTCGCACAGGCGTACGCCGCAGCGTCACCGGATATGTCAGCAAATCCCTTGATTTTTCGCGTCCGGAAGGTCGCGACCGCCCTGCGGGCCCCGGAGGCGCGGGTCGCCGCGTCCGTGACCCACCAGGGCCTTGCGGCCCGGCTCTGGTCGATCGGCCTCGGCTGTGCCGCGCTGTACGGCCACGTCCCCGACCTCGACGCCCGGCTGCTGCACTGGGACGCCGACGGCAGCGCCCCCGACGACCTGTGGCTCAGGGACGTGACGCCCCTTCCCGGCGACGCGCCGACAGTCGCGGACGTCGTCCTGCGCGGCCATCTCGTCCCCCTGGCGAGGGCCCTGCGCGCCCACCACGGCCTCGCCCCCGGCCTGCTGCGCGGCAACGCCGCCTCGGCGCTGGCCGGCGCCGCCCGGGAACTGGACCGCTGGGCCCTGCGGCACGGCCGCACGGACGTCGCAGCCCGCGCCCGTTCCCTGACCTCGCAGCTCCTCTCGCACCCGCTGCTCGACGGCGCCGGAACCCTCACGGGCACCGCCTTCCGGCGCCGCAGCTGCTGCCTTTACTACCGGGTGCCGGGCGGGGGCGTCTGCGGCGACTGTTGCTTCACACGGCCTCCCCGCTCTTCCCCACGCGCCCCATCTGGGTGACCATGAAGGGGAACGGCCGCTGAGAGCAGGGAGTTGCGGGTGCGCGTCGGACTGCTGACCCGGGAGTACCCGCCGGACGTGTACGGCGGTGCAGGCGTCCATGTGGAGTTCCTCGCCCGCGAGCTCAGACCGCTCGTCGACCTGGACGTGCACTGCTGGGGCGAGGGCCGCGCCGACGGCGTGCGGCGGCACCGCCCCTGGTCCGCGCTCGACGGGGCCAACGACGCGCTGCGCACGTTCTCCGTCGATCTCGCCATGACGGCCGCCCTCCAGGGCCGCGAACTGGTCCACTCCCACACCTGGTACGCCAACCTCGGCGGTCACCTCGCCAAGCTCCTGTACGGCATCCCGCACGTGATGACCGCCCACTCCCTGGAGCCGCTGCGCCCCTGGAAGGCCGAGCAGCTCGGCGGCGGCTACGAACTGTCCAGCTGGGCCGAACGCACCGCGATCGAGGCCGCCGACGGGGTGATCGCCGTGTCCTCCGCCATGCGCGAGGACATCCTCGGCTGCTACCCGGCGCTGGACCCGGAGCGGGTCCACGTCGTGCACAACGGCATCGACACCAGTCTGTACCGGCCCGACCACGGCACGGACGCCCTGGAGCGGATCGGCCTCGACCGCACCCGCCCCTACGTGCTGTTCGTCGGCCGCATCACCCGTCAGAAGGGCGTGCCCCACCTGCTGCGCGCGGTGCGGGACATCGACCCGGCCGCACAGGTCGTGCTGTGTGCCGGAGCGCCGGACACACCGGAGATCGACCAGGAGTTCCGCGAGCTGTTCGGGGAACTCAGCACGGTCCGCGACGGCGTGTTCTGGATCCCGAAGATGCTGCCCCGCCCGGAGGTGATCCAGCTCCTCACGCACGCCGCCCTGTTCGTCTGCCCGTCGGTGTACGAGCCGCTCGGCATCGTGAACCTGGAGGCGATGGCCTGCGGCACGCCGGTGGTGGCCTCGGCGGTGGGCGGCATCCCCGAGGTCGTGGACGACGGCACCACCGGGCTGCTCGTCCCACCCGGCGACGGGTTCGAGGCGGGCCTGGCCCGGGCCATGGACACCGTCCTGGGCGATCCGGGCGCCGCACGGCGGATGGGCGAGGCCGGGCGGGAGCGCGCGGTCGGCGAGTTCGGCTGGGACGCGGTGGCCCGGCGCACGGTCCGGCTCTACGAGGAGATCGTCAAACAGGCTTAGCGGGTACTGCTCAGGGGCAGGCATCGGGAAATCGGCGTGAGGGGAGCGGCCATGCGTGGTGGTGGTCCTTCGGTCCTGGGGATCGTGCTGGCGGGCGGCGAGGGCAAGCGGCTGATGCCCCTGACCGCGGACCGGGCCAAACCGGCGGTGACCTTCGGCGGCACGTACCGTCTGGTCGACTTCGTCCTGTCCAACCTCGTCAACGGCGACATCCTGCGCATCTGCGTCCTGACGCAGTACAAGTCGCACTCGCTGGACCGGCACATCACGACCACCTGGCGGATGTCCAACCTGCTGGGCAACTACGTCACGCCCGTGCCGGCCCAGCAGCGCCTCGGCCCGCGCTGGTACCTGGGCAGCGCGGACGCGATCCTGCAGTCGCTGAACCTCGTCTACGACGAGCAGCCCGAATACGTCGCCGTCTTCGGCGCCGACCACGTCTACCGCATGGACCCGCGCCAGATGCTCGCCCAGCACATCGAGAGCGGCGCGGGCGTCACGGTCGCCGGGATCCGGGTGCCGCGCACCGAGTCCTCCTCCTTCGGGGTGATCACGCCGGGCTCCGACGGGCAGACGGTGGAGCGCTTCCTGGAGAAGCCCACGGCGCCGCCCGGTCTGGCGGACGACCCCGACTGCGTCTTCGCCTCGATGGGCAACTACATCTTCACCACCAAGGCCCTCATCGAGGCGCTCAAGCGGGACGCGGAGGACGAGTCGTCCGTGCACGACATGGGCGGCTCGATCCTGCCCCAGCTCACGGACCGGGGCGAGGCGGCGCTGTACGACTTCAGCGCAAACCACGTCCCCGGTGAGACCACCCGAGACCAGGGCTACTGGCGGGACGTCGGCACGCTGGACGCCTACTACGAGGCCCACATGGACCTGATCGCCGAGCGCCCCGCCTTCAACCTGTACAACCGCAGCTGGCCGATCTACACGCACTCGTACCAGCTCTCACCGGCCCGCTTCAACGCCGGTGGCATCGCCAGCGAGTCGATCATCAGCGCCGGCTGCCTGGTGCGCGGGCAGGTCACGCGGTCCGTGCTGTCGCCGGGCGTGGTGGTGGACCCGGGGGCCGTGGTGCAGGGCTCCGTGCTGCACGACAACGTGCACATCGGCCGGGGCGCGGTGGTGCGCGGCGCCGTCCTCGACAAGAACGTCGAGGTGCCGCCCGGTGCGACGATCGGGGTCAACCCGGAGCGGGACGCGGAGCTGTACACCGTGTCGAAGGGCGGGGTCATCGCTCTGGGCAAGGGCCAGTTGGTCACCTGACACCGGTCGGGCCCGGACTTTGTCCTGACATGCACTCGGGGTGGCGTGCGGCGTTCCGTGACGCCTCCCGGGTGACTCCCCCGGGGTGTCCGGCGGCGCAACCTGTGCTGGACTGACGGCACATGCACCATGAGTCCCGCCCTGTATGCAGGGGTGGGACGTAACCTGCTGTTAACTGTACGTAGCCTGATCGTACTTGACCGTAATCGGCTGGGGGCGCTTGACTGCTGACCCACCCGTCGTCGACGCGAGGCAAGCCCTTGACTGCTGACCTGCTCGCTCCTCTCGACCTGGCGTTCTGGAACCTCGAGTCCACCGAGCACCCCATGCACCTCGGTGCGCTCGGGATCTTCTCGGCCCACTCGCCCGCCGCGGGTGCCCATGCGGCGGACCTGCTCGCGGCCCGGGCGGCCGGAGTCCCCGGGCTGCGGATGCGTATCCGCGACGTGTGGCAGCCCCTGCCCTCCGCGCTGCGCAGGCCGCTCGCCTTCGGTGGCGCGGCCCGTGAGGCGGACCCGGACTTCGACCCCCTGAACCATGTACGGCTGCACGCCCCGACCGCCGATTTCCAGACGGACGCGGGCCGCCTCATGGGCCGCCCCCTGGCGCGCGACCGGCCGCCGTGGGAGGCCCATGTACTGCCGGGCGAGGACGGCGTCTGCTTCGCCGTGCTGTTCAAGTTCCACCACGCCCTCGCCGACGGGCTGCGCGCACTGACCCTCGCCGCGGGCGTCATGGACCCGATGGACATGCCCTCGCCCCGGCCGCGCCCCGCCGCGACCCCGCGGGGTCTCGTGGCGGACGTGCGTGATCTGCCCGCGATGATGCGCGGTGCCCTGTCCGACATGAGCCGCGCCCTGGACATCGGCGCCGCCGTCGCCCGCTCCTCCCTCGACGTGCGCTCCACCCCCGCTCTCACCTGCGAGCCGAGCGGCACCCGCCGCACCGCAGGCGTGGTGCTCGACCTCGACGACGTCCACCGGGTGCGCAAGACCGTGGGCGGCACCGTCAACGACGTCCTCATCGCGGTCGTCGCGGGCGCCCTGCGCCGCTGGCTCGACGGGCGCGGCGACGGCAGCGAGGGTGTCGCGCCCCGAGCGCTGATCCCCGTCTCCAAGCGCCGCCCGCGCACCGCGTACCCGCAGGGCAACCGGCTCTCCGGGTACCTGATACGGCTTCCGGTGGACGACCCGGACCCGCTGGCCCGCCTGGCCTCGGTACGGGACGCCATGGACCGCAACAAGGACGCCGGCCCCAACCGGGGCGCGGGCGCCGTAGCCCTGCTCGCCGACCACGTCCCCGCCCTCGCCCACCGGCTCGGCGGCCCTCTGGTCGGCCAGGCGGCCCGTCTCTGGTTCGACCTGCTGGTCACCAGCGTGCCGCTGCCCAGCCTGGGCCTGAAACTCGGCGGCCACCCCCTCACCGCCGTCTTCCCCTTCGCCCCGCTGGCCCCGGGCCACTCCCTGGCGGTCGCGGTCTCCACGTACCGGGGGAGCGTCCATTACGGCCTGGTCGCCGACGGCGAGGCCGTTCCCGACCTCGACCTGTTCGCCACGGCCGTGTCGAAGGAGGTGGCGACGCTGATCAAGGCCTGCCGGTCGTGATCAGGCCGGTTTGGCGGTGCGGCCCGGCGCTGAAGTAAAATCCGCCCTTCGAAAGCGGGCGCGACCGGCGCGCCGCGAGGGCAGAGCAGGGAACGACAGCGGCGATGACGGTGACACAGGACGGTCCGCAGGCCATGGACGGGGCCGACGGGCTCTCGTACGGACCCGGCATCGACCCGGAGCGCCTGGCCGTCTGCCTCAGTGTGCTCGAGGAACTCGACAAGCTGGAGGTCGACCACCCGGACGCCGTCGCGGTGCGCCGGGCCACGGCCGGCATCTACCGCACGGTCAAGCAGCGCCGCCGCCAGGAGCGACGGGCGGCCAAGACCGCCCACGACAAGGCGGTCACGGAGGCCACGGCGACCGGCTCCGCCCAGCGCATCGACGACGAGACCGAGGGCCTGCTGCCGACGTCGGCCACCGAGGAGGGCAGGATCGCGGGGATACTCCAGCGCCCGCGCTCCTGCTACACCTGCAAGACCCGGTACGTGGAAGTCGACTACTTCTACCACCAGCTCTGTCCGGACTGCGCCCGGCTGAACCGCGAGAAGCGCGACGCCCGCGCCGACCTCACCGGCAAGCGGGCCTTGCTCACCGGCGGCCGCGCCAAGATCGGCATGTACATCGCGCTCCGGCTGCTGCGCGACGGCGCGCACACCACGATCACCACGCGCTTCCCCAAGGACGCCATCCGCCGCTTCAAGGCCATGGACGACTCCGCGGACTGGATGCACCGCCTGGAGATCGTCGGCATCGATCTGCGCGACCCCGCGCAGGCCGTGGCCCTCGCGGAGCAGGTCACCGAGGCGGGTCCGCTCGACATCCTCGTCAACAACGCGACGCAGACCGTGCGCCGTCTGCCCTCCGCGTACGCCGCGCTGGTCGAGGGCGAGGGCGCCCCGCTGCCCGCCGGCGAGCTGCCCGCCCACCACGTCATCGGCGCCTTCAACTCCGGCGCGGTCGACGGCATCGCAGCGCTGCCGCTCGGAACCAGCGGGCTCGACGCCCAGAAGGTGGCCGACCTCGCCCTGGTAGCGGGCAACGCCAGCGTCGAACGGCACCTGGACGGCACGGCGATCGACGCGGGCGGTCTCGTGCCCGACGTGGTCGACTCCAACACCTGGGTGCAGACCATCGAGCAGATCTCGCCCGTGGAGCTGCTGGAGACCCAGCTGTGCAACTACACGGCGCCCTTCATCCTGATCAGCGCGCTGCGGCCGGCCATGGCCGAGGCCGCGAAGAAGGCGCAGAGCGGACGCGCGTACGTGGTCAACGTGTCCGCGATGGAAGGGGTCTTCGGGCGCGGGTACAAGGGCGCCGGGCATCCGAACACCAACGCCGCGAAGGCCGCGATGAACATGGTGACGCGGACCAGCGCGCAGGAGATGTTCCAGACCGACGGCATCCTGATGACCTCGGTCGACACGGGCTGGATCACGGACGAGCGGCCGCACTACGACAAGCTGAGGCTCGCCGAGGCCGGGTTCCACGCGCCGCTCGACCTGGTCGACGGCGCGGCCCGGGTCTACGACCCGATCGTGCGGGGCGAGGCGGGACAGGACCTGTACGGAGTCTTCCTGAAGGACTACGCGCCCGGTAAGTGGTAGGGGCGCCGCCGGGTTGGCCATGCCGTCTGCCAGGAGCACGACTTGGGGCTCCTGGCAGGCAGGTCGCGACGCGGCCCGCCGGGCTTGAACCGTGCAACCGAATGGGCTGCGCCGTCGTCGAACGTACGCCGTTCGAGTGATTCACAAAAAGCCCATAAGTCTACAAATCGGTGCATTAACCGGAGTTGAACGCGGGATGACGCGCGATCGTTACCGGTTGTTTTCAGCCCCATCGAGCGGGGCCCTGCTCATTTGGTTAATCTGATGCGGACGGACAGCAGCAGGGGTCCTACCCACACCCACGGTCCGTCATGGGACCAGCCGGTTCACCACGGCCTGCTCTCCCGTGAGTCGACCGGCGCCACCGCGTCCGAACTGCATTTGGCATAGAGGCCCGAGTGGGCGTCAGGCGCAGCAGGACCGGCGCGTACGTCCCGAGGGTGACCGACACATAAGGAGTGCGCGGTGACACCGGAGAAGACGAATCGCGATCAGCGCCCCAAGGAACGCGGCGAGCGCGCCGGCCAGCGGGCCGACGAGCTCGGCAGCCTCGACGTGTGGGCCCGTTCGGCCCCGATCCGCCTCGCGGGCTACGAGGACGACCTCGCGGAGCCCCACATCCTGCCCAGCGTCGACTGACGGCGGGCGCACCCCACCGCGACCTCCGAGCGCATGGGCGTGCCAGACTCACGGCCATGCTGATCAGGGAAGCAACGGCTGACGACTGGCCTCGCATCTGGCCCTTCTGGCACCGCATCGTCGCCGCGGGCGAGACCTACGCATGGGACCCGGGCACCTCCGAGGAGGAAGCCCGGGTCCTGTGGATGAACCCGGCGAAACACGTCTACGTCGTCGAGAACGACAGTGGCGCCGTCGTCGCTTCCGCCTACCTCACCCCCAACTACGGCGGCCCCGCCGCCGGTATCGCCAACGCCGGCTTCATGGTCGACCCCGGCCAGGGCGGCCGGGGCTACGGCCGTGCCCTGGCCGAACACCTCCTGACCGAAGCCCGGACCGCCGGCTTCCGGGGCATGGTCTTCAACGCCGTCGTCGAGACCAACCCCGCCGTGGCACTGTGGACTTCCCTGGGCTTCACGATCCTCGGCACCGTCCCGGAGGCCTTCGACCACCCGCGGCACGGCCTGGTGGGGCTGCACATCATGTACCGGGCGCTGTAGGGCAGGACCGCGCTCCGCGAAGGAGGTTACGGCGACGCACCGGCGGAGCCGGTCAGGGCCGGGCGTACGGGCGGGTCATGATCTCCATGTTGTGGCCGTCCGGGTCCTCGAAGTAGGCGCCGCGACCGCCGAAGAGGTCGTTGACCCGGCCCGGCCGGGTGTGGTTCGGGTCGGCGTAGTAGGTGACCCCGAGCGCCTCCAGGCGGTCGATCATGCCGTCGAACCGTTCCTCGGGCACGAGGAACGCGTAGTGCTGCGACTGGATCGGCTCGTCGGTCTTCTCGTAGTAGTCGAGGGTCACACCGTTGCCCAGGTCGACGGGCAGGAACGGGCCGAAGGGGGCGCCGACCTCCAGACCCAGGACGGCCGCGAGGAACTCCGCGGACAGCCGGCGGTCGGAGGCGTAGACGGCGGTGTGGTCGAGGCGGGCGACCGTGGTCGGGAGTTCGGGGGCCTGCGGGGTGCGGGACATGTGTGAGTTCGTTTCCGGGTCTCGGGATCCGTGCGGAAGCGCCGATGCGGGGCGCTGGGATGAGGACACGAAGACGGGAGGCGGGGCGCGTGCCCTCTCCGGCTCTCGGGCGGGCCCGGGCGGGGCGATCCCCGCCGAGCTCACTCCGAGGCCGGGCGCCTCACTCGTGCATGGCCTACGGCCGACCCGGCAGTCACCCGGCCGACCCTAGTCCATCGGCGCCGTCCGCTGCCACGGGTTTCGCTCTTCCAACTGCCCGGCCAGAGCCAGCAGTCGGGACTCCGTACCGGGGCGGCCCACCAGCTGCACCGCGCACGGGGCGCCCGAGGGGTGGGTGCCGCAGGGGACGGACATCGCGGGCCAGCCGGTCAGGTTCCACGGGGGTGTCAGGGGCGAGTAGTTCGTGTTCGCCAGCACGTTGGCCAGCCAGCCACGCTCGTGCCAGGGCCCGGCCTTCGGGGAGCGGCGGGCGAGCGCGGGCGTCAGCAGCACGTCGTGCTCGGCGAAGAACGGCTCCAGCCGGCGGCGCAGCCGCTCGCGGCTCGCCCCGGTGCTCACGGTGCGCACGAAGGGCCGGCCGAGCCGGGCGTGGACGCGGGTGCGGCGCGTCAGCAGCCGCGGGTCGAGCGGCAGGGCGTCCGCGGCGGTGCCGGCCGTCCAGTGCGTCAGGGAGGTCGTGGCGAGTGACATCGGGTAGGGCGGGTCGGCGCGCCGGACCTGATGGCCCGCCCTCATCAGCAGCCCCGCCGCGTCCCGGGCGGCCGCCGCGTACGGACGGCTGACGGTGACGCCGGCCAGCGGACTGCGCAGCGACACGGCGACCCTGAGGGCGCCGGGCTCGGACACGGGCCCGGGTTCGATGCCTGCCAGGACCGAGAACATCAATCGGGCGTCCTCGACGGTCGTGGCGAGGGGCCCGTTCTCCGCCATGCCGAACCAGGTGCTGTCCCCCTCGCCGGTGGGGAGCACCCCCTGGCCCGGTTTGATGGTCACCAGGCCGCAGTTGGCGGCCGGTATGCGCAGGGAGCCCATCCCGTCGTTGCCGAGGGCGAGGGGCACCATCCCGGCGGACACGGCCGCCGCGCTGCCACCCGACGAACCGCCCGCCGAACGCGTGGGGTCCCAGGGGTTGCGGGCGATGCCCAGCACGCCGTCCGTCGTGCCGAAGACGCACAGCTCGGGGACGTTCGTGACCCCCACGACCACCGCGCCCGCCGCCCGCAGCCGGGCCACCGTCACATGGTCGCGCGCGGCCGGCGTGTCCGGTGTGGCGGCCGTGCCGATCCGCCGGGACTCGCCGCGCACGGCGAGGTTGTCCTTGACGGCCACGGGCACCCCGGCCAGGGGCAGTTCGGCGAAGTCGCCGCGCTCGGCCACCTCGTCGGCCTCGGCCAGGGCCGCCTCGGCGCGCACCGCGCGGAACGCGCCGACCCGGCCGTCGAGCCGCTCGATCCGGGCGAGGTGCTCGGCGACCACCTCCCGGGGAGTGACCCGCTTGTCGCGTACGGCGGCGGCGATCTCGGCGGCGGTACGGCCGGCCCAGGTGGTCACAGCGGCTCCTCGGAGGGGAGAGGGCGGACTTACTGACGAGTACGTAGGGAGAACTGTGCACCCGGCGGGGACCGCGCGTCGAGGCCGCCGACCGTGCCGGGATCGGCCGGTGGCGTGGGCGAGGGGCCTGCCGCGGCCGGTTCAGCGCAGGTGGCGTGCGAGGAAGGCCTCGGTGACGTCCATCGAGGCGGCCCACTTCGGCCCGAAGGTGTGTCCCTCACCGGAGACGGTGCGCAGTTCGACGTCCTTGCCCGCCTTCCGGAACGTGGCGGCCGCCTCGCGCGACCAGTCCAGGGGGCAGGTGCCGTCCGCGGTGCCGTGCTGGATCAGCAGAGGCTCGGTCATGCGGCCGGCGTGGGTGAGGGGCGAGACGCCCCGCCAGAACGCCGGATCGTCCGCGGGCGTGCCGTGCCTGTCCTCGATCTCGGCGACGACGGGGTCGCCGTCGGGCCGCTGGAAGTGGTCGATGTTCTCCTCCGGCCGCGCGCTGACCGGGGCGTACGCCACCGCCGCGTCGAACAGGCCCGGCGCCACGACCAGGGTGTTGTACACGACCCCGCCGCCCATGGAGCGCCCGAACAGCCCGATGCGGTCGCCGTCGATCTCCGGGCGCCCCGAGCCGCGCAGGGCCAGGGCGGCGCCGATGACGTCCTCGGTGTAGCCGAGGCGCAGGTTCACGTCGTTGTCCGGGTCCTTGTCGGAGCGGGCGTGATTGCGGTAGTCGGTGTGCAGGACGGCGTATCCGCGGCGGGCCAGGCGGTCCTGCTCACGCGGCATGCCCTGGCCGCTGACGTAGACATCGGGGTCGATGTAGCCGTGCGCCAGCACCACCGCCGGGAAGGGCCCCTCGCCCTCGGGGATGTTCATGATCCCCGAGATCGTCAGGCCGTTCGCCTCGTACGTGACGGCGTAGCGGGTGTAGGCGTCCGTGCGGTCGAGCACCGCGCCGAGGCGCAGGCCGGAGCCGGAGTGCTCGCGCTGCATCAGGGCCTGGAGGGAGACGGGGTCGGCCGGGGCGGGGGAGGGCGCTGTCCGCGGGCTCTCACCCGTGGCCCGGGCCGGTAGCGGAGCCGCCTCGGGCGCGCCGCCGCCCGCACCGCCGGTACAGCCCAGCGTGACGGCCAGCAGCAGTCCGGCGGCCGCGCAGGCGGAGCCCCGAAGCCGCATACCGTCCAGTGTGACCCCCCTCGGTGCCGCAGGACAGGGTCTGCCGTCCCCGGGGCCTCGGTGCTTATGGCGCAGGTCACATGCGCCCATGTCACATCGGAGGGGGCCGCCGCCTCATAGGGGTGTACGGCACCGACAACGGCAGAGGAGCTCACCATGAGCGCACGACTGGACGTCTTCGCCATCCCGAGCGCGAGCAAGGTCGTCAAGCAGTTCCACTCCCTGGGGCGGCTGGTGGTGGAGTCGCCGCTGCCGGCCACCACCCGGGAACTGGTCTCGCTCCGCACGAGCCAGATCAACGGATGCGCGGTCTGCATCGACATGCACACCAAGGAAGCCACCGCCGCGGGGGAGAGCTCCGTACGTCTCCATCTCGTCGCGGCGTGGCGGGAGGCCACGGTCTTCACCGAGGCCGAGCGGGCCGCGCTGGAACTGGCCGAGCAGGGCACGCGGATCGCCGACGGTGCGGGCGGCGTGCCGGACGCGGTGTGGCGGCGAGCCGCCGAGCACTACGACGAGGAACAGCTCATGGCGCTGGTGACCCTGATCGCCTTCATGAACACCGCGAACCGGCTCAACGTCATGCTCGAACAGCCGGCGGGCGACTACCGGCCCGGCCAGTTCGCGTAGCCGCGCAGGGCCGGCGCCCGGTCACGGCGTTCGGCCCGGCCCCGCCAGCCGGGTCGGCGGCAGGTACTCCCGTACGTACGTCCGCTCCCAGCACGCGCCCGTCTCCCGCAGTTCGCGCCACGACGTGAAGCGATAGCGGAACAGACGGGCGCGCACGTACCGAGGGGGCTCGTCCGGCGGGAACGGGGAGCGGCGCAGCAGCCTCAGGGTGTCCCGGTCGTTCTCCAGCAGCCGTTCCACCAGCGTCCCGAACCAGGAGTTCGCGTAGGCGGGGGAGAGGGCGGCGAACCACATCAGCCAGTCGAGCCGCAGATGATAGGGCGCGAACTGGCGCGGCCAGCGCCTCGGATCGCCCGGCTTGCCCTTGAACTCGTACTCCCGCCAACCCGAGTCCGCGTGCGGCGCGTCGTCCGCGGTGCCCTCCACCACCACCTCGTACCGCACGCGGCTCACACTGCCGAACGCCCCGTAGGTGTTGACCAGATGGAGCGGGTCGAAGGAGCGGTTCATGACCTGGCGGCGGGAGAGCATGTTGCGCACCGGCCGGTAGCCGAGGCCGAGCAGCAGCGCCGACACCGCGAGCACCACGACCACGTACCCCAGCGGGGCGTCGGGCACCTGCGGCGGATCGGCCGGGAACCGCACCGCCGACAGCGCCAGCACGATCGTGATCCAGTTCAGCCAGGAGAAGTTGCCCGACAGCACCAGCCACAGCTGGGTGACGATCATCAGCGACGCGGCGGCCGTCGCGACCGGCTGCGGGGTGAACAGCAGGAACGGCACCACGAGCTGGGTGAGGTGGTTCGCCGCCACCTCGACGCGGTGCACGGGTTTGGGCAGACGGTGGAAGAACCAGCTGAGCGGGCCCGGCATCGGCTGGGTCTCGTGGTGGTGGTCCAGGCAGGTGAGGTTGCGCCAGCAGGCGTCGCCGCGCATCTTGATCAGCCCCGCGCCGAACTCCACGCGGAACAGGATCCACCGCAGCAGGAACAGCACGACGACCGGCGGCGCCACCTCGTCGTTGCCGAGGAACACCGCGAGGAACCCGACCTCCAGCAGCAGCGACTCCCAGCCGAACGCGTACCAGGTCTGACCGACGTTGACGATCGACAGGTACAGCGCCCACGGCACCAGCCACAGTGCCATGCCGGCCCACAGCGGCAGCAGCGAGTCCAGTCCGGCCAGCAGCGCCGCCGACACCGCGCAGCCCGTCCAGGCGCACACCGCGAAGAAGCGGTCCGAGTAGTGCCACTGGAACAGGCTCGGCGCGCGCCTGAACGGCACCCGCTCGACGAACCGTGGCACCGGCAGCATGCCGCGCCGGCCGATCAGTGCGCGGAACTGGAGCGCCGCCGTCAGGAAGGCGACCAGATACACGGCCGCCAGGGCCCGCTGGAAGACCAGCCGGGTCACCCAGTAGTCGGATGCGGCGAACCATTCCACGGCCGTGCGGCCCTCCTTCCCGTACGCCGCGGGACCCGGCCGTCACGCTCGGTGCCCCGTCGCTCCGGTTGCGTGACCGGAGTGGCCGAAGCACACCACAGTGCCGGGCCCGACGTCATACCGGACACCCCGCATCCGCCCGTCGAAACCGGGCTGATGCCCCGCGATCGGGCCGCCGAGCGCCTCCCCGGCGGCCCCTCGGGTGTCTTCGGTGACCGAGGGCCGATCCGACACGGTGGCCCGTACACTCGGCGCATCCGGTCGAAGAATCGGACGAACCCTGGCAAGGTGGGCCCATGGCTGATCGGGGAGCGAGTGCCCTGTCCCTCCCGGACGACTGGCCCGCCCACCCGGATCCGATCCTCGCGCTCAACCGGATGGGCAGCTTCGACTGGGATCTGGACACCGGCCTGATGCAGATGGACGCCCGGGCCCACGAGGTCTTCGACGTGCGCTCCGACGAGTACGACGACCACCCCGAGACCCTCGCCAAGCGCGTGCCGCCCGACGAGTCCCGGCGCCTGGACACGGCGGTCTCGCAGGCACTCAAGGACGGCAGCGAGAACTACGGCGCCTACTTCCGCATCCGCCGCCGCGACGGCACCCTGCGCTGGACCCACACCCAGGGCTACATCCGGCGCGACGGCACCGGCCGCCCCCGCCGGATCATCGGCATCATCCGGGACGCCACCCAGGAACTCGGCGAGATCGACGCCCGCCGCGACCAGGCCGCCAAGGACGAGGCCCGTCGGCAGCAGACCAGCGTCGTCGAACTCACCACGGCCGCGCTCGCCCACGCCCGCACCGTCCAGGACGTCATCGACGTCCTCAAGGACACCCACGGCCTGGTCCACCTGGGCGCCACCAGTCTCGTCATGGGCCTGGTCGAGGCCGGCCGCATCCGCCTGGTCGCCGAGGGCCCCTCCGACAGCTTCGTCCCCGGCACCCGCGTCACCCGCATCGACGAGCCGTATCCGATGAGCGAGGCCGTCCGCACCCTCGGCCCGTGCTTCATCGAGTCGCCGGAGGAGTTCGCCGAGCGCTATCCGATCCTGTGGCCGCACATCACCGGCCTCGACATCACCTCGGCCGCCTACCTGCCGCTGATCGTCCAGGCCCGGCCAATCGGCGCCATGGGCCTGCTCTACAGCGACCGGTACGGCTTCACGTCCGAGGAGCGCAACATCCTCGTCGCCCTCGGCAGCAGCATCGCGCAGAGCCTGCAGCGGGCCATGTTCTACGAACAGGAGATGGACCTCGCGCAGGGCCTCCAGCAGGCCATGCTGCCCCGGACCATCCCGAGCGTGCCCGGCGCCGACGTCGCCGTGCGCTACCGCGCCGCCACCATCGGCGGCTCCGTCGGCCGGGACATCGGCGGCGACTGGTACGACCTGATCCCGCTGCCCGGCGGCCGGGTCGGCGCCGTCATCGGCGACGTCCAGGGCCACGACACGCACGCGGCCGCCGTCATGGGCCAGTTGCGCATCGTGCTGCGCGCCTACGCCGCCGAGGGACACCCCCCGGCCACCGTCATGGCCCGGGCCTCGGTCTTCCTGCACGAACTCGACACCGACCGCTCCGCGACCTGCCTCTACGCGGAGGCCGACCTGTCCACCGGCGTGCTCCAGGTGGTCCGGGCCGGCCACATCGATCCGCTGGTGCGCCACACCGACGGCTCCTGCCGCCGCGTCACCGTCCCCGGCGGGCTGCCGCTCGGCCTCTCCGCCGAGTTCGGCCGCCTCGACTACCCCGTGACCACCATGGAGCTCGACCCCGGCGACACGCTGCTGCTGTGCACCGACGGCCTGGTGGAGCAGCCCGGCGCCGACCTCGACGACGGCATGCGCACGCTGAGCGCGCTCGTCACCACCGGCCCCGACGACGTGCGGGACCTCGCCGAGCGGCTCATCGACGTGGCCGCCGAGCGCGGCGGCGACGACGACGTCGCGTTGCTCCTGCTGCGCAGGCGCGGACCCGAGGGTGCGCAGGCCGGCCGCCGGCTCCAACGACGCGTGGCCCCCGGCGACCCCGGGGCCCTCGCCGGGACCCGGCACATGATCCGCACCGCGGTCGCCGCCTGGGGAGCGGGCGAGCGTGCCGACGAGATCGAACTGGTCGCCGACGAGCTGATCACCAACGCCCTGATGCACACCGAGGGCTCGGCGGTCGTCACCCTGCGGGCCTTCACCGGCTCCGAGCCCCGGCTGCGCGTCGAGGTCGAGGACTCCTCGAGCGCCCTGCCGCGCCGCCGCGAGGCGGGCGACTCGGGCGTCTCCGGGCGGGGCCTGCTCCTGGTCGAGCTGCTCACCGACGTGTGGGGCGTGGAGGCCCGGGGCGGCGGCAAGGCCGTGTGGTGCGAGTTCGTGGTGCCCGGCCGGGACTGACCCCGCGTGGCACTCTGGACCTATGCCGGAACTCCCCGAGGTCGAGGCGCTCAAGGACTTCCTGACCGAGCACCTCGTCGGCCACGAGATCGTACGGGTGCTGCCCGTCGCGATCAGCGTCCTGAAGACGTACGACCCTCCCCTGTCCGCGCTGGAGGGCCACGAGGTCGCCGCCGTACGCCGGTACGGCAAGTTCCTCGACCTCGCGACCGCGGACGGGCCGCACCTCGTGACGCACCTGGCCCGCGCGGGCTGGCTGCACTGGAAGGACCGCCTCCCCGACGGCCCGCCCCGCCCCGGCAAGGGCCCCCTCGCGCTGCGCGTGGCCCTGGAGACCGGCGCCGGGTTCGACCTGACCGAGGCCGGCACCCAGAAGCGGCTCGCGGTGTACGTCGTGGGCGACCCGCAGCAGGTCGAGGGCGTGGCCCGGCTCGGCCCCGACCCGCTCGCCGACGACTTCGACGAGCGGCGCCTCGCGGAGCTCCTGGCCGGTGAACGGCGGCAGCTCAAGGGCGCGTTGCGCGACCAGAGCCTGATCGCGGGTGTGGGCAACGCCTACAGCGACGAGATCCTGCACGTGGCGAGGATGTCGCCGTTCAAACTGGCGGCGTCCCTGAACGAGGAGGAGACCGGGCGGTTGTACGCGGCGCTGCGCGAGACGCTCACCGGGGCGGTCGAGCGTTCCCGGGGGGTGGCGGCGGGACGGCTCAAGGCCGAGAAGAAGAGCGGACTCCGCGTCCACGGCCGTACCGGTGAGCCCTGCCCGGTGTGCGGCGACACCATTCGTGAGGTGTCCTTCAGCGACTCCTCGCTCCAGTACTGCCCGACCTGCCAGACGGGCGGCAAGCCGCTGGCGGACCGCAGGATGTCCCGGCTGCTGAAGTGACCCGGGCCGGGTTCCGCGGCTACCGGGACGGCGGTGACCACTCGAACATCAGGATGGTCGCGTCGTCCCGCAGCCGGCTCGTCGGCGAGTCCAGGATGGAGTGGATGAGCCGTCGCAGCGTCTCGGACGGCAGCTCGCCCGCGGCCGTTGCCCCGATGATGTACTCGGCGAACTGTTCGAGCCCGAACTCCGCGCCGTCGACGGCCCTGGCCTCCGTGACCCCGTCGGTGTACATCAGCACCCGGTCGCCGGGTTTCAGCGCGATCTCGTGCGTCTCCCGCCGCCGCTCGGTCAGCAGGGACGGCATCCCCATCGGCGGGCTCGCCTCGCGCCGCATGGCGTCGACCAACGGCCGGCGGTCGCGGATGAGCAGCGGGGTGGGGTGCCCGCAGTTCACCCACCGCAGCATCCCCGACGCGAGGTCCAGCTGGGCGAGGACACCTGTGCAGAACTGGTCCGGGAGCCACTGCGACAGCGCGTCGTCGACGCTCTCCACCAGCTCGGGCAGGTCCGCCCCTGTGCGCCGGGCGTTGCGGCACGCGGCCAGTGACACCGCCGTGGTGAGTCCGGAGGCCAGGTTGTGCCCCATGGCATCGAGCACCGCGACGTGCAGCGTCGTCTCCGTCAGGGAGTGGTCGAACGCGTCCCCGCCGAGTTCGTAGGCCGGCTCCAGTACGGCCGTCGACACGACGTGCGAGGTGCCGATCGTCCGGGGCGGGAGGAAGGCCCGCAGCATCTCGGCGGGCAGCCGCATCGGCCGGGTGCGCAGACGCCGTACGAAGGAGTCCTGGTACGCCCGCGCCGAGGTGATCATCATGGCGAGCAGCGTGGCCAGGGCGCGGGCGCGGCGCAGTACGTCCGGTGTCAGCGCGGGGGAGTCGACCGCGATGACGCCCAGGCGTTCGGCGCCGTCCACGAGCGGGATCCAGGCCGTCATGCCGCCCTCCTCGGACACCGCCACGCGCAGGGACTGGGTGCGGTAGGTCCAGCCCGCGAGTGAGCTGTCGATGAGCAGGGGAGAGACCACGTCCGTGAGCGGCACCAGCCGGCGCTGCTGGATGTCGGAAAGGTAGACCACGGAGCTCTGCAGGCCGAGGGCCTTGGTGCAGCGGGCCGCCACGGTGGGCAGGTCCAGGGTCGCGTTCTCCGGGTCGGCCAGGAAGTCCACCAGGCGGCCGTCCCCGGTCTCTGCCGTCACCTCGTCTCCCCTCGCCGGGACCGCCGGCACCCCGGCGGTCTCCCGGGTGCGTCGTCCAGCAGTCTCACACCGGGGCGCGCCCGGCGCCCGGCGACACGGGGCGGACGGATGGTCAGCTCGGCTGGATCCTCCACAGGGTCTCGCCGGCGGCCGAGCGGATCTCGTAGCGGGCGATGTCCTCCGGATGCATGGAGGAGCTGGCCATCATCGTGTTGGGGTGATCGTCGTGCCCGGGCCCGTGCCAGCTGGTGGCGGTCTCCTCGGTGCCGTTGTGTCCGATGATCACCAGGTGGCAGGCGCGCGGGCCCGAACCGTCCTTGACCTTCAGCTCGACCTGGCTGCCCGAGGCCTCGTCCTCCGTCGTGACCTGCGCCCACACTCCCGTCCGGGCGTCGGTCGCCGCGACGGTCCGTGGCTGCTCCTCGGCGCTGCCCTCGGCCATCATCGCGATGCCGGGGACCGACGCCGCGAAGGCGACCGAGGCGGCCAGTGCGAACAGCAGACGTCTGCGTCCGGCCCGGCGCCGGGTCGCCACCTCGGCCAGCAGCCCGTCCAGCATGCGCGGCCCGGGCTGGGCCAGCGGGTGCACGAACCGTGGCGTCGACCGCCGGTACAGCATCAACTGCCGTGTGGTCGGGCCGAATTCCGTCACCTCTGCAGCGCACCGAGGGCACTCCATGAGGTGGTCCTCGAAGCGGAATGCCTCCGCCTCGTCCAGCACGCCGAGCGCGTAGGCCGCGACGTCGTGATGCCTTTCCAGGGACCTCATGCCGAATCCTCGTGCCGTTGGGTGCGGGTGGGGTTACTCCTTGCTCCCACCGGTACGGACCAGGCAGCGGAATCACTCAAGCCGGTGACACAATCGCAACCAAAGGATTCGGAGCCCTCCGGCCCGCGGATTGGTCCGGGGCCGCAGAAGTCTAAAAAAGATGGATCGCGAGGTGTCCCAGCGGCAGTCCGAGCTGCCAGGCGGGCGTCCAGACCTTCGGCCCCTCGTCCTCCCCGGCCACCGGCGCGCCCCCCGGCACCGCGTTCAGATCGGGTGCGAGCAGCTCCGTCTCCTGCAGCCAGCGCCAGGCCTCCTCGGCGAGGTCGAGGTCCGGCGCGGACCGGCCCGACGTCGCGGCGCCGGTGGCGAGCTCGGCCAGCCGCTCGCGCACCCATTCCTGCCACGGCTGGTCGTAGGCGGTCAGCGACAGCCACGTCTCGAGCTGCGTGACGACCCGGATGCCGGAGAGCTCCCCGTCGGTGTCGGACAGGAAGATGGTCAGCGCCAGGGCGTCCCGCCCGGCGCGGAACTCGAAGGACGTCGGCGGCATCAGATCGCCGGTCCGCAGCAGCTCGTCGGCGATGTACTCGGCGTACAACCACGCCATGGGAACGGTCAGTTCACCGTCGGCACCGTCCGTGCCCCCCTGCTCTTCGTCCAGCATCCCTTCCTGCCTTCCTCCGGTATGTGCGCGTCGCCCGACCCCGGGCCCCGGGAGCACTGACGGCCCCCTCCGGAACACGGATGAGAACACCCGATTACTCAACCGGGGTCATCGGCAAGGCGCTTTACGGAGGCTTGACCCAGCCATTGGTTTCATCGCAGGTCGGCGGCGTATCCCGGTAGCACCCTGCGCAGGGCGCGCAGCGCGTAGTACGCGCGGGACTTCACGGTACCGGGCGGGATCCCGAGGGCTGCCGCCGCTTCCGCCACACTCGCCCCCTGGAAGTACACGAGCACCAGGACTTCACGGTGCTGCGGAGTGAGTGTCTTCACAGCCTCGCGGACGTCGAGCATCGCCGCTGCCCGCTCGGCGTGGTCGGAGATGACCCGCGCGTTCTCCAGCACCGCGTCGCCGACCTCGGGCGGACGGGCCTGGCGGGCCCGCCGGGCGTCGATCGCGAGCCGGCGCGCGACGGTCATCAGCCAGGGCCGCACCGAGTCGAAGTCGTCGGCGCGCAGGGCCTCGGGGTGTTGCCAGGCACGCACCAGCGTCTCCTGGACGAGGTCCTCCGCGCGCTGCCGGTCGCCGTCGCAGAGCCGCAGCAGCAGCGCGAAGAGGGGCCGGCCGTGCTCGCGCTGCAGCGCGGCGAGCTCGTGCTCGGCGGTCGTTCCGTTCGTGAGAGTGGATCCGGCCGTCATGGCCGTATGGCACCGCAGCGCGCGGCCCCGGCACAGGGCACGTACCCGGCTGTGCGACGGACGGTCGATCGCGTCGACGAACGGTTCGACGAACGGTCGGGCACCCGGCCATGCGGGTGCCGGACGGGCTGATGAGCGTGTCGGAGACGCGTGGGGCGCCAGGAGCCTTCTTTCCTGATGGTGCGTAAATATGACCACTACGCCCACAGTGGGGTGAATGCATGCTCGCGCGCAGTCGACAGATCGCCCTGGCCCTGACCGTCGTCCTCGCCGCAGGCGCCGCCTGCCAGGCCCGCGACCACGACAAGCCCGACCGCGGACGCCCGGCGCCGGCCGCCGGGCCTCGCGGCTTCACACTCGTCGCCTCCGGTGACGTCCTCCCGCACAGCACGATCATCGACCGGGCCCGCTTCGACGCCGGCGGCACCGGATACGACTTCCGGCCGATGCTCGCCGGGATCCGCTCCGTCGTCTCACGCGCCGACGTGGCCCTGTGCCACATGGAGACCGTCTACGGCGCGAACGGCGTGTACACCGGCTACCCCACCTTCAAGTCCCCGCCCGAGGTGGCCCCGGCCCTCGCCGCCACCGGCTACGACGGCTGCTCCACCGCCTCCAACCACACCCTCGACGACGGGGCCGACGGTATCCGCCGCACCCTCGACGCCCTCGACCGCGCGGGCGTACGCCACGCAGGCTCGGCCCGCACCGAGGAGGAGGCACGCACCACGACCGTCCTCCGAGCGGGCCCGGCCGCGGTCGCCCACCTCGCCTACACCTACGACACCAACGGCATCGCATTCCCCGACGGGCAGCCCTGGGCCGTCAACCTCACCGACGAGACCAGGATCGTCGAGGACGCCCGGGCCGCGCGCCGGGCGGGCGCCGACGTGGTCGTGGTCTCCCTGCACTGGGGCACCGAGTGGCAGGACGCACCCGACGACCGGCAGCAGGCCCTGGCCCGGAGCCTCACCGCCGCGCGCACCGGTGGCCGCCCGGACATCGACCTGATCCTCGGCACCCACGCGCACGTCCCGCAGGCCTACGAGAAGGTCAACGGCACCTGGGTGATCTACGGGATGGGCGACCAGATCGCCGGCGAGATGACCAACTACGAGGGCGCCACGGACCCGCGTGGCAACCAGTCCACCCTCGGCCGCTTCACCTTCGCCCCGCCGGCCCGGCCGGGGGAACGCTGGCAGGTGACCAAGGCGGAGTTCGTCCCGCAGCTCTTCGACGTCGACGCCGGCCGGGTCGTGAACCTCAACCGGGCGCTCGCCCAGGGCGCCGACGTCCGGGCCGTCCGCGACCGCATCCGCGACGTGGTGCTCAGCCGCGGCGCGGCACAGGACGGACTGGTGATGGGGGAGTAGCGGCCCCCGCGCCCCGGGTGGCGTACGGCCCTACGGCACCACCGTCACCGGCCACCGCCCCGCCTTCACCAGGCGTACCGCCACCGAGCCGACGATGCGGTGGCCGGCCTGTTCCGAGGCGCCCACGACGACCGCGTCCGCCTTGAGTTCGTCGGCCGCCGCCACCAGGCCGTTGTACGGGTCGCCGCGGAAGGTGTGGAATTCCCAGCGGACCTCGAATATCCCCTTGAGCCGCTCGGCCGAGTCCCGGATCTGTGTCACCAGGTCCTCGGCGATCTCGTCCGTCGTCTCCGCCACCGGCACCCCCAGCGCCGTACCGGCCGCCAGCACCGGCTGCACGTACACCACGGCGAGCAGCGCGTGCTGGCGCCGGGCCAGGCCCGCGGCGTAGGCCGCGGCCCGCAGGGAGGAGTCGGAGCCGTCGACCCCGGCCACGATCACCTTCGGCCCGTCCGTGCCCCGCTCGAACCGGGGGGAGTGCTGTTCCGTCACGCCGCGAGGCTATCGGAACCATCAACTCCGGCCGCCGGGAGGGACGGGGCCCGGCGGACGGCACCGGGGGCCGGTGAGCCGGTTGCCGCAGCACCGGCTCGGACGGCACCGGGGCCGGTGAGCCGGCTGCTGCCGCGCCGGGCCCACGGCCTCGGGCCGGCTTCTGTGGCGCGCGGGGCGGGTGCGCTCGACGGGCGAGGTGACGCGGGTGTTTCTAGAGTCGAAGGCATGAGTGTCATAGCGGACACCGGGACGGCAGAGGACACCTCCGGCGCCATACGGCCGCCCCGCCGGGCGCACGGTTTCCTGAGCCGGGTACCCGAGGGCTTCGCGGTCTTCTTCGCCGCCCTCGGTCTGCTCTGCGCCCTGCTGGCGCTGATCCCCCCGCTGCGCACCGGACTGCGCCCCCTCGTCCACTTCCTGGACCTCCTGCTCGTCCCGGTCAGCGCCAACCTCGCCTACGCGGTCTTCCTGTTCCTGCTCGCCGCCGCGACCGGCGCCCGCAAGAAGATCGCCTGGTGGCTCGTCGTCGTCTACCTCGGTCTGCTGGTCCTCACCGACATCCTCGGCATGGCCGTGGGCGAGTTCGCCGAGTCGGTCCCCTCCTTGGTGGTGTGCGGCCTCGCCCTGATCCTGCTGGTGTACGCCCGGGGGGAGTTCTACGCCGCCTCCCGCAGGGCCGCGGTACGCCGCGCCCTGGCCGTCCTGGTCGCCGGACTGGTCGTCGCGATCCTGGTCGGCTGGGCCCTGGTCGAGGCGTTCCCGGGCAGTCTGCCCAGCGGAGAGCGACTGGCCTGGGCCGCCAACCGGGTCTGCGGCGGTCTCGTCCCCGCCGGCAGCTTCGACGGCCGGCCTCCGCACGCCCTGTACTTCCTGCTCGGCCTGTTCGGCGCCCTGGCCCTGCTGAACGCCGCCGCCACGCTGTTCCGCTCCCAGCGCCTCGAAGCCGCCCTGCACGACGACGAGGAGACCCGCATCCGGGCCCTCCTCGGCCGTTACGGCGACCAGGACTCGCTCGGCTACTTCGCCACCCGCCGCGACAAGGCCGCCGTCTTCTCACCCAGCGGCAAGGCCGCCGTCACCTATCGCGTCGAGGCCGGGGTGTGCCTGGCCAGCGGCGACCCGGTGGGTGACCGGGAGGCCTGGCCGCGCGCGATCGCCGCCTGGCAGGAGGTGGCCCGCCGCTACGCCTGGGTCCCTGCCGTGATGGGCGCCTCCGAGGAGGGCGCCCGGGCCTACGTCCGCGCCGGGCTCGGCGCGCTCCAGCTCGGTGACGAGGCCATCCTGCACGTCCTCGACTTCGACCTGGACGGCCGCGACATGCGCGTCACCCGCCAGGCCGTCAACCGGGTCCGCCGCACCGGCGTCACCTGCCGCGTCCGCCGCCACTCCACCCTCTCCGAGGAGGAGATGCGCCAGCTCGTCGAGCGTGCCGACGCCTGGCGCGACACCGAGACCGAACGCGGTTTCTCCATGGCCCTGGACCGCCTCGGCGACCCCGCCGACGGCGACTGCCTCCTCGCCGAGGCCCTCGACCGGGACGGCCGGCTCCTCGCCATCCAGTCGTTCGTCCCCTGGGGCAAGGACGGCGTCTCCCTGGACCTGATGCGCCGTGACCGCACCGCCCCCAACGGCGTCATGGAGTTCATGGTCGCCGAACTGTGCGCCGTAGCCCCGAAACTGGGCGTGCGCAAGGTCTCGCTGAACTTCGCCGTGTTCCGCTCCGTGTTCGAGGAGGGCGCCCGCATCGGCGCCGGACCGGTTCTGCGCCTCTGGCGCCGCCTGCTGCTGTTCTTCTCCAAGTGGTGGCAGCTGGAGGCCCTGTACCGCTCCAACGCCAAGTACCACCCCGAGTGGTACCCCCGGTTCCTCTGCTACGCGGAAGCCGCCTCCCTCGCCCGGGTCGGCCTCGCCTCCGGCATCGCCGAGGGCTTCGTCTCCGTACCGTCGATGCGCACGTTGTGGGGCAAGGGAAAGGGGCACCCGAAGGGCGGGCAGCGGCCCGCCACCACGGAGGGGCTGCCGTCGTTGGCGGCGCTCGGCCTCGCCGGAGGGGACGGGACCGAGCCCGCCGACCCCCTCTCCGGCCTGTCCGACCAGGTCCGCGTCCGGCACCGCAAGCTCGACCGGCTGCGCGCCGACGGCACCGACCCCTACCCGGTGGGCATCCCGGCCCGCACTCACACCCTCGCCGAGGTCCCGAGGGGCGAGGAGGTCACCGTCGCCGGCCGGATCATGCTGGTCCGCGACTTCGGCGGCATCGTCTTCGTCGTCCTGCGCGACTGGTCCGGCGACCACCAACTCGCCCTGACCCGCGACCGCTCCGGCCCCGCCCTGGACCGCTTCACCGCCGACACCGACATCGGCGACCTCGTCACCGTCACCGGCCGGGCGGGCGTCAGCGACAAGGGCGAGCCGACCGTCTTCGTCACCTCCTGGCAGCTCACCGGCAAGTGCCTGCGCCCGCTGCCCGACAAGCGCCGCGGCCTGGCCGACCCCGAGGCCAAGGTCCGCATGCGCTACCTCGACCTGGCCGCCAGCCCCGCCGCCCGCGACGTGGTCCGCGCCCGCTCCACCGCTGTCCAGGCCGTGCGGCAGGGCCTGCTGGCACGCGGCTACCTGGAGGTCGAGACGCCGGTGCTCCAGCAGATCCACGGCGGCGCCAACGCCCGGCCCTTCACCACCCACATCAACGCCTACGACCTCGACCTCTACCTGCGCATCGCCCCCGAGCTGTACCTCAAGCGGTTGTGCGTGGGCGGGATGGAGAAGGTCTTCGAGATGGGCCGCACCTTCCGCAACGAGGGCACGGACTACAAGCACAACCCCGAGTTCACCATCCTGGAGGCCTACCAGGCGTACGCCGACTACGAAGTGATGCTCGACCTCGTCCGCGAGCTGATCCAGGGCGCCGCCACCGCCGCGTTCGGCAAGCCCGTCGCCCACAAGGACGGCGAGGAGTGGGACATCTCCGGGCAGTGGCCCGTCAAGACCGTCTACGGCGCCATCAGCGAGGCCCTCGGCGAGGAGATCCACCCCGGTACCGAACTGCCCGAGCTGCTGCGGCTCTGCGAGCGCGCCGGCGTGCCGTACACGCCCGACGACGGCCATGGCGACGTCGTCCTGGAGATGTACGAGCGGCTTGTGGAGGAGAAGACCGAGCTGCCCACCTTCTACAAGGACTTCCCGACCGACGTCTCCCCGCTGACCCGGCAGCACCGCACCGACCCGCGTCTCGCCGAACGCTGGGACCTCGTCGCCTTCGGCACCGAACTCGGCACCGCCTACTCGGAACTCACCGATCCCGTCGAGCAGCGCCGCCGCCTCACCGCCCAGTCCCTGCTCGCCGCCGGAGGCGACCCCGAGGCGATGGAACTCGACGAGGACTTCCTCGACGCCCTCGAATACGCCATGCCCCCCACCGGCGGACTCGGTATCGGCGTCGACCGGCTGGTCATGTTCCTCACCGGCCTGACCATCCGGGAGACCCTGCCCTTCCCCCTGGTGCGCCGCCGCTGATCCACTTGCGTGCGCCGAACGGGTGAATGCGTGCCCCCGCACCGGTGTTGCTCGCGTGCGTCGGCCTTCGGCCGGGCGACTGATGAGTCATGAAGAAGGATCAGTTGCTCACCCGGCTGCTCACCCGGCGCCGGGCGTTGATCGCGGGCGCCGGAGCCGTGGGAGCGGCCGCCACGGCCGGAGTGGTCACGGCGGTCACCGGGGACGGACCCGCCCCCTCCACCCCCGCCGCGGGCCCCCAGGCCCGGCGCCCCGTCACATCGTCCGCCTACCGGCTGCAACCCCTGACCGGCTATGGCCCGCCGCGTGCCGCACCCCGCCGGACCCTGGTACGCCGCCAGGCGCCGCTGCGCGTGTCCGGCCGCGGCCGGACCATGGTGCTGACCTTCGACGACGGCCCCGATCCCCGCTACACCCCGCACATCCTGGACACCCTGGCCGAGTACGACGTGCGGGCGATGTTCTTCGTGTGCGGCGAGATGGTCGCCGGTGGCCGGAACCTGCTGGCCCGCATGGCCGACGAGGGGCATGTCGTGGGGAACCACACCTGGTCCCACCCGTTGCTCACCCGGCTCACCCGGCGGCAGATCCGCTCCGAGATGGAACGCACCAGCGATGTCATCGAGGACGCCTATGGGGAGCGCCCCGAGTGGTTCCGCGCGCCCTACGGAGCCTGGAACCGGGCCGTCTTCCAGTACGGCGCCGAACTGGGCATGGAGCCCCTCGCCTGGACGGTCGACACCCTCGACTGGACCACCCCCGGGGCCAGGTCCATCGCCAACCGGGTGGAACGGGGCGCCGCGCCCGGGGTCGTGGTGCTTTCGCACGACGCCGGGGGCGACCGCTCGCAGAGCGTGCGGGCCCTGCGGCAGTATCTGCCCGAACTGCTGGACTCCGGCTACCACGTCACCGTGCCCCGGCGGCACTACGCCTGAGGAGCGCCTTCGGGCCTTCGCCCGCCGGGCCTGGAGCGCTCAGCGCACCGCGACCAGGCGGGCGAAGGCGACCACGTTCCCCGCGTAGCCCTCCTGCTTGGAGAAACCGCCGCCGCAGGTGATGACCCGCAGTTCCGGCCCGCCCTTGGAGGCGTAGACACGGTCACCGGGGAAGTTGTTCTTCTCGAACACCTCGACGCCGTAGATCTCGAACTCGGCGGTCTTCCCGTCCTGCCGGGCCACCTCGACGCGATTGCCCTGCTTCAGCGCCCCGAGTCCGTAGAACACGGCGGGGCCCTGCTGATTGTCGACATGGCCGACCACGACCGCCGTGCCCTTCTCGCCCGGGGTGACGGCACCGGTGAACCAGCCGGCCAGGTTCGGGTCCTCCGGCGGCGGCGCGCCGACCCAGCCGTCCGCGTCCAGGCCCACCGGGATGATCGGCGCGTCGACCTGGATCGCCGGGATCCTGACCCGGTCCGGGAGGGCGTAGGGCAAGGGCCGGACGTTACCCGCGAACGTGCCGCCCGGTACCCGGCTGTCGGCGGCGGCCGCCGTCGCCGGCTGGGGCGGGCCCTCGTCGAACTCTCCCGAACCGTTGCGGATGAGGGCGAGACCGGTCAGCAGGACCAGCGCTATCACGCCCCACGGGGCGCGCTTCCTGGGCCGGGCCTCCTCTTCCGCCTGGGCCAGCTCGGACGCAGACATTCGCCATCCCCTCTCGACGCGGCCGTCGCCGTGTCCATCGCGCATAGCGACACGCTAAGTGGCGTGCGTGAAACCGGCGACGGGGCGGCGGCGAACGGGTGGCAGGGGGCGGTGAGGGGCGTTGTGGCGACATGAGGTGCGCCATCCGAGTTGCCGCCCCGAGGAAATTTCTGACGGCGTGTGACCTGCGGCGATATCGGAAAGGGAGGTTCTCCCGCACGGCCTTCGCTCACCGGGACGGACCATTCCCGAAATGCGGCTGGCGGCACGGCAACTGACTGTCTTTCTGGGAGGCGCTTTCTCGCCGATCGACCGGGGACGGGTCCCGGGGCGTCTTCCGCGGAGGTTCACATGCGTAACACTCGTGCCCTGGCGGTCGCCGGCGCAGCGGTCGCCGCCCTCGGCCTCTCCGCCCCCGCGGCCGTCGCGTGGGACTCGCCCAGCAACATCACCGCCCTGCCCAGCGTGATCGCCCGTGGCGGCCAGCTGACCATCACGGCCGACGGCTGCCGCAACGGCGGCACGGCGACGTCCAACGCGTTCTCGCCGACGCAGCTCTCGCCGGTCGGCGGCGGCGGCAAGGGCAATGAGGGCGGCGCCGGCAGCGGGACCGCGCGGGGCACCGCCACCATCAACAGCGACGCCCGCCCGGGCTCCTACGACATCACGGTCGACTGCAACGGCAGGCGGATGACCAAGCCGCAGGCCTTCACCGTCATCGGCGGTGTCCGCGGCGGCATCGGCGGCAGCACCACCACCGGTGCGACCCCGACGGACATGGCCATCGGCGGCGGTCTCGTGGCCGCGGCGCTCGTCGGCGGGGGCGTGTTCTGGATGCGCCGCCGGGCCGAGCGGCGCATCTGACACATACGCCTCGCCGCGCTTCGTCCCGGACGGCGGTCGTCGCCCCGCACGTGAACGCCTTCGCCCCGGCTCCCTCTCATCAGGGAAGCCGGGGCGAAGGCCTGCGGCGGGGTGTGTCAGCCGGCGTCCTCGTCGGTGCGGCGGCGCGAGAAGTGGTAGGCGACACCGAGCGACCCGGCGATCAGCGCTGCGCCGAGGCCGATCTCCTTGAGGTCGAAGCCGGCGAGCGTGCCGCCCTCACCGGCGTGCACGCCCTTGTGGGGGTGGTGCGTCGGGTGGTGCGTCGGGTGATGGGTGGGGTGGTGCGTCGGCTGGCCGCCCGCGATCGTCAGCCGCGCGGTGCCGCTCGACTCGTCGCATTCGAACTCCACGTCGTAGACGGCGCCGGGCTTGGCGTCCCAGTCGACGACCGCTGTGGCCCAGGACTCGTCCGGCGGGATGGTGACCAGGTCGAACACCTCCGAGTTGACCGCCGCCTCCCCCTGGCACGCCCGGTTGCGCACGACCTGCACGGTGACTTCGCCCCCCGCCGCCACGGTGGAGGGCACGACACTGAAGCCGAAGTCGGTCCGGATCGCCGCGTCGGCGGGCACGCAGGAGGTGAGGGCACCGGCGCCCAGCAGTACGGCCGAGGCGAGGCATATCGCGCGCATGGTCAATCCTCCGGGTCCCGAGGGGCAGCCGCGGACCTGTTCCGCGCACGTCACACATGCACCTCGATGCCCGAAACGCTAAGAAGGTGCGCGTGCCGGCGCGATCGCAGTAGCGCGAATGGGGCACGTGTGTGGGCCGGCCGGGGGAATGTCCGTGACGCGGCCGGGGGACCGCGACGGCGTGTCGCGCGTCCCCCGGCCGGTGTCCGTGGTGCGGTGCGCCGTCAGTCCCCGACGCCAGGGAAGACGTCAGTCCCCGACGCCCGGGAAGAGGTTCAGGAACGGGTCCGCCGAGGCGGTCACGCCCCGGCCGTAGGGCGAGTCGAAGTCCCAGATCAGGAACAGCAGGAAGGCGATCAGCGCCGAGAACAGCCCGGCGAGGACCAGTTCGCGGGTGGTTCTGCGGATCTGCAGTGCGAAGATCATCCCGATGGTGATGACGGCCCCCGCGATCAGCCCGAACCACACCACGCCCGGCATCGTCTCCCCGGTCGACCCGGCCCGGCCGATCCGGGCCTGGTTCGCCGCGGTCACCTGGTCCAGCAGTGGCTGGTAGGCCTGAGCCTCGAAGTCCGTCGCCGGCTCGTAGTCGGTGACGTCCTGGCGGATCCGCTCGAAGAGCTCGGTGCCCCGCCCGGTGACCGCGCCCTCGGTGGCCATCGTGTCCCACTCGGTGGTCACGACGTGGCTCACGTACGTCCGAATGTCGTCCCGGATACGGTCCCGTTCCTGGGCCGGATACACCCGCACCCGCTCCGAGATCTCGTGCAGTGCGGTCGCCTCGGCCTGGACGTGGTCCTGTGCGGCGCTGCGGCCCTCCCAGACGCCGGCGATCGCCAGGCCCAGGACGATGGCGTAGACCACGCCGATCCACATGGTCATGTATTCGATGACGTCCGGGGTCTCACTGGGATCCTCGTCCGCGGGCGCCGCGCGGTGGCGGACGAAGGTGATGACGACCACCACGGCACAGGCGGCCAGCATCGCGAGGGTGAGAACAAGCCATTCCGGCAAGAGGTACCTCCAGGGCTTCAGGGATCAGCGCGCGCGCAGCGCTGCGACGGCCACCACCGCGGGCACCGTGACGAGCAGGACGAAGGTGAGTGGCGCCAGCGTGCCGTTCGCCCGCCGTGGCCGCGGCGGTGCGGCGCGGTAGCGCGGGTAGTGCACGGGCGCCGCGGACGGCCCGGGTGCCGCCGTGGCCGGCGGAGCCGGTGCCGGGGAGGCGGGCGTCGTCGTCACGGGCCGCGCGGCCGGCCGGGACGAGGCCGGCGCCGGGCGGGGCGTGGGGCGCGCGGGCGCGGGCCCGGCCGTGGGGGCCGGATCCGGGGGCCGGGGCTTCGGTGAGGGCCGCGGATCCGGCGGCGGCTTCGACGGTGTCGGTGTCCGCGTGGGTGACGGGGCCGCCGTGGGTGACGGGCTCGCCGTGGGGGAGGGAGCCGGTGTGGGGGAGGGGGTCGGCGTAGGGGTCGGGCACGGCCAGGTCTTCCCGCTCCCGGCGTACGCCGCCGCCTGCGTGCCGTCCGGTCCCGTCGAGGCGTACGCACAGGCGTCGGCCACCGCGACCCCGGCCGGCGCGCCGACGAGTGCCCAGGTCAGCGTCGCCGCCGCCAAGGTCCGTACCGCCAGGGCGGTTTGAGTGGAAAGGGGTCGATGCACGACGAAGATCATGAGCCCTGTGCCGTCCGGATGTGCAGGGGTGCCGTGGGATTGCCCCGAAAGAGGGACAACCGGGCATCGCCGGTTTGATCGGCGGCCGACGGCGAGGAGGCCGGGGTGCGCGGATGTGCGGGGGTGCGGCGGGGTCCGTCGGGGTTTCCGGAAAGATTTTTGGCCGACGGTTGAACACAATCGGCATCCCCATGCGTACTCATGGCCGTGCGGCGGCGCAGCAGGGCGCTGCAACACCCTTGCGAATATGGGGAGTTGACGATGAAGACCTCCTGGCGGAGCGCCTCACTCGTGGCGAGCGCCGCGGCGGTCCTGGCGCTGACGACGGCGTGCGGTCAGGACAGCCCACCGGCGGCCAGCCAGAACGTGGGCGCCACGGCCGCGCCCGGGGACTACGGAAACATCGGCGCGGGCACCGGGAACGGAGCGGCCGGCACCGCGACCGGCCAGCCGGCCGCGCCGAGCGCCTCCAGCTCGTCCAATCCCGCCGGAAAGCTGTCCGTCTCCACCGCCGAGAAGGTCGGCAAGGTGGTCACCGACAGCCTCGGCCTCACCCTGTACCGGTTCGACCAGGACACCGAGCAGCCCCCCAAGTCGAACTGTGACGGCGACTGCGCCAAGACCTGGCCGCCGGTTCCGGCCGACGACGCCGAGGCCGGCGAGGGTATCGACAAGGCGCTGCTCGGTTCGGTGACCCGGGCCGACGGCACCAAGCAGCTCACGGTCGGCGGCTGGCCCGCCTACCGCTACGCCAAGGACGTCAACGCCGGTGACGTCAAGGGCCAGGGTGTGGGCGGCAAGTGGTACGCACTCGCCCCCGACGGCAAGAAGGCGCAGGGCGGTGCGGGCGGCGGCGAGGCGGCCCAGGCCGGGCTGTCCACGCGCAACGACGCCAAGCTCGGCGAGATCGTCGTCGACAAGAACGGCATGACCGTCTACCGGTTCAAGAAGGACGAGGCCTGGCCCAAGCCGGTCTCCAACTGCACCGGTGCGTGCCTGGAGAAGTGGCCGCTGGTGGAGCCCGTCGACTTCGCCGACACCAAGGGCATCCAGAAGAAGGGCTACATGATCTTCGACCGGGCCGACGGCAAGGGCAAGCAGCAGACGATCAACTGCTCGCCCATCTACACCTTCGCCGGAGACAAGGCCCCCGGTGACACCAACGGTCAGGGCGTCGGCGGCACCTGGTACGCCGTCCGGCCCGACGGAAAGCTGGTCGGCGCGTCGGAGTAGTGGTGAAACCTCCCCAGGGTTGATCATCTCGTCCACCCGAAGCGCAGACCCGGTCCGCCCCTCCGTACCCCACGGAGGGGCGGACCGTTTTGCCGTTCTTCACCTGAAGTCATCGAATTCCGAACGTTCTTCCCCTTCCGCGCCGGAACTCTCCGGAATGCCTCGGACACTGTTCGTCATATGTTCGAAGGGCATGGGCAGGGGTATCAATTCGGCACGTGCCGCAGGCAGTGACCGGGAACGGATGGTCAATTTCCGTTTCGGGTCGCTCCATTGGCGGGCGATCAGTAGCCTCTGCTCGAACACCGGATCGCCTACGCCTTGGAGAGATTGATGGAGCGTCCCGCCTGGGCCCCACGGAGCATCGACGTCTCGGTGCCCAGTGTTTCCCGGATGTACGACTACTACCTGGGCGGATCGCACAACTTCGAGGTCGACCGGGAAGCGGCCCGCAGGGCCATGGAGTTCATGCCGGGGCTTCCCAAGATCATGCAGGCGAACCGCGCGTTCATGCGCCGCGCCGTGCGTCACGCGGTCGACCAGGGGATCTCCCAGTTCCTCGACATAGGCTCCGGCATCCCCACCTTCGGCAACGTCCACGAGGTGGCGCAGACCGCCCGGCCCGGGGCCCGGGTGGTCTACGTCGACCACGACCCGGTGGCCGTCGCGCACAGCCAGGCGGTCCTGGAGGGCAACGAGGACGCGGGCGTCGTCGCCGCGGACCTGTGCAAACCCCAGGAGATCCTGCGCAGCCCCGAGGTGGAGCGGCTGATCGACCTCGATCGGCCGGTGGCGCTGCTCCTCGTTGCCATACTGCACTTCGTGGAGGACGAGGACGACCCGTACGGGGCGGTGGCCGAACTGGGCGAAGCACTCGCCCCCGGCAGCCTGCTCGTGCTGACCCACGCCTCCTACGAGGGGGTGCCGCTGCCGCAGGAGCGGGCCGGGGGCGCGGTGGACGTGTACAAGAACATCCGCAACCCGCTGATCATGCGCTCGCGCGAGGAGATCGCGCGGTTCTTCGAGGGGTACGACATGGTGGAACCCGGACTGGTGGCGATGCCGCGCTGGCGCCCCGACACCGCACCGGAGGACGAGGATCCGTACGCGTTCTCCGGGTTCGCGGGCGTGGGGCGTACCGCGTGACCGCGGAACCGGACGGGCCGGAGGACAGACTGCGCCGGTTCGCGACGATCTGGAGCCGGGCCGTCTTCCCCGTCACCTCGACGTCGTCGACCCGCCCCGAGTTCGAGGCTCAACTGCTGCCCCAGGCCCGGCGGCTGAGCGAGGCGCTGCGGGCCCGGGCTTTCGACCCCGAGGCGGGCCGGGCGGTCGGCGCCGCCCTGGTGGACGTGCACTGCACCGACCCGGAGGCGCTCAGCCGCACCCTGGACTGCGTCGACGCCTACCTGGTCCTGTACTGCGGGGGCGACGGCGACCAGGAGGATCTGCGGGCCCGGTGCGCGCGGCTCCAGCACGCGATGGCGGCCGGCTTCGCCCGGGCGCTGCGCGAGCGGACCCTGGCCGAGCAGGAGGCCGTCGCGCAGGCCGCCCTCAAGGCGCAGGGCGTGGTGGCTCAGGCACTGCACGCGAGCGAGGCACGTTTCCGCGCCGTCTTCGAAGGCGCTGCCATAGGGATCGGCATGGCCGACCTCGACGGCAACATACTGCAGGTCAACGGCGCGCTGCTGCGCATGTTCGGGGTCTCCGACCAGACGCTTCGCAGCCGCAACGTCCGGGAGTGGACCCACCCCGACGACGCCCCGCAGACCTGGCGGCTCTACGACGAGCTCGTCCGCGGCGAGCGGGAGCACTACCACCTGGAGAAGGCGTTCTACCGCCCCGACGGGACGGTGCTGTGGACCAATCTGACGGTCTCCCTGCTGCGCGACGCCGACGGCGACCCGCAGTACCAGCTGGCGCTCATGGAGGACACCACCGAGCGGCGGCTGCTCAACCTGCGGCTGCGCTACGAGGCCACGCACGACGCGCTGACCGGGCTGCCGAACCGGACGTTCTTCTTCGAACGCCTGGAGAAGGCGCTCGGCGCGGGGGAAGGCCAGCGGTTCGGGCTGTGCTACCTGGACCTCGACGGCTTCAAGACCATCAACGACAGCCTCGGTCACGCCGCCGGGGACCGGCTGCTGGTGGAGGTCGCCGACCGGCTGCAGTCCTGCGCCACGGCACCGGGGGAGATGGTCGCGCGGCTCGGCGGTGACGAGTTCGTGGCGCTGACCACCGGGCCCGACACCCAGCGTGGCGTCGACGAACTCGCCGGGCGCATCATGAACGCGCTGCTGGCGCCGATCAGCGTGGACGGGCGGGAGCTGACCGTGCGCGGCAGCATCGGCATCGTCGAGGGACCCGCCGGGGAACGCAGTCCGGCGGAGGTGCTGCGCAGCGCGGACATCACCATGTACCGGGCCAAGTCGGCGGGCGGCAACCGTTTCGAGCTCGCCGACCCGGAGGCGGACGCCCGGGCCATCACCCGGCACGGACTGACCACGGCGCTGCCGACGGCGCTGGAGCGTGGCGAGTTCTTCATCGAGTACCAGCCGCTGGTGCACCTCGGCGACGGCAGCGTCCGGGGCGCCGAGGCCCTGGTGCGCTGGCTGCACCCGCAGCACGGGGTGCTCGGTCCGGACCGGTTCATCCCGCTCGCGGAGCACACCGGACTCATCGTGCCGCTGGGCCGGTGGGTGCTGGAGCAGTCGGTGCGTCAGGCCCGCGAGTGGCGGGAACTGCAGGGCGGCGCCGAAGTGGTGGGTCCGCTGCGGATCAACGTGAACCTGTCGCCGTGCCAGTTGACGCATCCCGGTCTGGTGCAGGACACCGTCGACATCCTGGAGCGCACCGGCGTCGAGCCGAACGCGCTGTGTCTTGAGGTCACCGAGTCGGCGCTGATCGGGGCCGACGACGATCTGCTCAAGCCGCTGCGGAGGCTGGCGGAGATGGGCGTCGACATCGCCCTGGACGACTTCGGTACGGGGTACTCCAACCTCGCCAACCTGCGGCGGCTGCCGGTCAGCATCCTGAAGCTGGACCGGTCCTTCACACAGAGCATGCAGCAGTTCCCGGCCGACCCGGTCGACCTGAAGATCGTCGAGGGGATCGTCTCCCTGGCCCACAGCCTGGACCTGGCGGTGACGGTGGAAGGCGTGGAGACGGGCGCCCAGGCCGAACAACTGCGCATACTCGGCTGCGACACGGCCCAGGGCTGGTACTACGCGAGGCCGGGCCCGCCGGAACGGCTGCACGAGCTGGCACTGGTGGACGCAACAGGCTAGGGGGCAACGCCCCGGGGGCGCGGGGAACCGCGCGAACGGCCACGACGGCCCCGCACCCCCGCACGGCGCCCACACTCCACGGCGCTCACGGCACCGACCGGCTCACCGCTCGAGCAGCATCCGCTGCAACTCCCGGGCGGCCCGGGGCGGAGCCACATCACTGCGGTGCGCCAGCGCGATCGTGCGATGCAGTCCGGGGCGGGCCAGCGGAGTCACCCGCAGCCCGCGCCCCGATCTCGCCGCGACCATCCGCGGCACCACGGCGACCCCCAGCCCGGCCCGCGCGAATCCCAGCACCGCATCCATCTCCCCGCCCTCCACGGCGAAGTCGGGTTCGAACCCTTCCGCGCGGCACGCGGCCGCGGTCAGCTCTCGCAGGTCGTAGCCGTGCCGGAACATCACCAGGCGCTCGCCCTCCAGATCGGAGATGCGCACCGCCCGGCGGCCCTGGCCGGGACGCGGTACGTCCGGGGACGAGACCACGACCAGGTCCTCACGCAGCAGTTCCACCGTCGTGAGCGCGGGCGACGGGGTCGGCAGCGGCAGGACCACCAGCGCCAGGTCCAGCGCTCCGCGCGCGAGCTCCCGCACCAGGTCGTGCGAGCCGCCCTCCTCGATCAGCAGCCGGATGCCGGGATAGCGGTCGTGGAAGGCCCGCAGGACGTCCGGAAGCAGACCCGTGCAGAGGCTGGGCGTGGCCCCCAGCCGGATCCGGCCCCGGCGCAGCTGCACCAGCTCCTGCACCTCGTGCCGGGCCGTGTCCGCGTCGGCCAGGATGCGGCGGGCCAGCGGCAGGAGCGCCTCCCCGGCGTCCGTGAGCGTGATGTTGCCCCGGGCGCGCAGGAACAGGTCCGCGCCCAGCTCCCGCTCCAGCGCCTTGATCTGCTGCGACAGCGACGGCTGCGCGACATGGACCAGGTCGGCGGCTCGGGTGAAGTGCCGGGTCTCGGCGACGGCCACGAAGTACTGGAGCTGCTGGAACTGCATGCTCCCACGATAGCCCTGGCCTATGGAATCAAGCCGGACCATGTCTTGGACCGATCGGTATCGCGTCCGTAGCGTGCTGTGCATGGCTCTGGCAACGCGGACGGACCGGCGGCCGTCCTTCGCACGCACCGTGTGGGACTCCACCGTCGGCAAGAAGACCGTGATGGCGGTCAGCGGTCTGATCATGCTGCTGTACCTGGTCGTCCACATGATCGGGAACCTGAAGATCTTCTTCGGGGCGGACGAGTTCAACCACTACGCCCACTGGCTGCGCACCGTCGGTGAGCCGTTCATGCACTACGAGTGGACGCTCTGGCTCGTCCGCGTAGTACTGGTCGTCGCCGTCGTCGCGCACGCCGTCTCGGCGTACCAGCTCAGCCGCCGCGACATCAGAGCCCGGCCCGGCAAGTACGTGCACAAGAAGCCGCGGGCGAGCTACGCCACGCGCACCATGCGCTGGGGCGGGATCATCCTCGGCCTGTTCATCGTCTGGCACATCCTCGACCTGACGACCGGCACCGTGCACACCGGCGGCTTCCAGGAGGGCCGCCCGTACCAGAACGTCGTGGGCACGTTCTCCTCCTGGTACGGCAACGTCGTCTACGTCGTCGCGATGCTGGCGCTGGGTCTGCACGTCCGGCACGGCTTCTGGAGCGCCGCGCAGACCCTCGGCGTCGGCAGCCGCACCCGCGACCGCGCCCTGAAAACCCTTGCGAACGTCCTCGCGCTGCTGCTCACGGCCGGCTTCATCGCCGTACCCGTGGCCGTCATGACCGGAGTGGTGAGCTGACATGACCTCCTACGCGGACTACGTGACCGGCGAGCCGGTCGTCGACGCCAAGGCGCCCGCCGGCCCGGTCCACGAGCGGTGGGACAAGCGCCGGTTCGAAGCCAGGCTGGTCAACCCCGCCAACCGGCGCAAGCACACGGTGATCGTCGTGGGCACCGGCCTCGCCGGCGGCTCCGCCGGAGCCACCCTCGCCGAACAGGGCTACCACGTCGTTCAGTTCTGTTACCAGGACTCGCCGCGCCGCGCCCACTCGATCGCCGCGCAGGGCGGCATCAACGCCGCGAAGAACTACCGCAACGACGGCGACTCCGTCCACCGGCTGTTCTACGACACCGTCAAGGGCGGTGACTTCCGGGCCCGCGAGTCAAACGTCCACCGGCTGGCACAGATCTCCGTGGAGATCATCGACCAGTGCGTGGCCCAGGGCGTGCCCTTCGCCCGGGAGTACGGCGGACTGCTCGACACCCGGTCGTTCGGCGGCGTGCAGGTGTCCCGCACGTTCTACGCCCGCGGCCAGACGGGACAGCAGCTGCTGCTCGGCGCGTACCAGGCGCTCAGCCGGCAGATCGCCGCGGGGAACGTCGAGATGCACCCGCGCACCGAGATGCTCGACCTGATCGTCGTCGACGGGCGGGCGCGCGGGATCGTCGCCCGGGACCTGGTCACGGGACGGATCGACACGTACTTCGCGGACGCCGTCGTCCTCGCCTCCGGCGGCTACGGCAACGTCTTCTACCTGTCGACGAATGCCATGAACTCCAACGCCACCGCCGTCTGGAGAGCCCACCGGCGCGGCGCGTACTTCGCCAACCCGTGCTTCACCCAGATCCACCCCACCTGCATCCCGCGCACCGGCGACCACCAGTCCAAGCTGACGCTGATGAGCGAGTCGCTGCGCAACGACGGGCGGATCTGGGTGCCGAAGGCGAAGGGCGACCGGCGGCCCCCGAACGAGATCCCCGAGGACGAGCGCGACTACTACCTGGAGCGCATCTACCCGTCGTTCGGCAACCTCGTCCCGCGCGACATCGCCTCCCGCGCCGCGAAGAACGTCTGCGACGAGGGCAGGGGAGTGGGCCCCGGCGGGCAGGGCGTCTACCTCGACTTCGCCGACGCCATCGAGCGGATGGGGCGCAAGGCCGTCGAAGCCAAGTACGGCAACCTCTTCGACATGTACCAGCGGATCACCGACGAGGATCCGTACGAGGTGCCGATGCGGATCTACCCCGCCGTGCACTACACGATGGGCGGTCTGTGGGTCGACTACGACCTCCAGACCACGATCCCCGGCCTGTTCGCGATCGGCGAGGCCAACTTCTCCGACCACGGCGCCAACCGGCTCGGCGCCTCCGCGCTCATGCAGGGACTCGCGGACGGCTACTTCGTCCTGCCCTCCACCATCAACGACTACCTGGCCCGCAACCCGCACCATGACGCGGTGACCGACGAACACCCCGTCGTCCAGGAGGTGCTGGCCGACACCCAGGACCGGCTCAACCTGCTGCTGTCCGTGGACGGCGACCGCACCCCCGACTCCTTCCACCGCGAAGTCGGCGAACTCATGTGGGAGTTCTGCGGCATGGCCCGCACCGACTCCGGCCTGCGCAAGGCACTGGAGCGCATCCCACAGATCCGTGAGGAGTTCTGGCGGCGGATCAAGGTGCCCGGCACCGGCGAGGAGTTCAACCAGTCGCTGGAGAAGGCCAACCGCATCGTCGACTATCTGGAGCTCGCCGAGCTGATGTGCCTCGACGCACTGCACCGCGAGGAGTCCTGCGGCGGCCATTTCCGTGAGGAGTCCCAGACACCCGACGGCGAGGCCGCCCGCAAGGACGCGGAGTTCTCCTACGCCGCCGCCTGGGAGTTCACCGGCACCGGCGCTGCTCCCGTCCTGCACAAGGAAGACCTGGTCTTCGAGTACGTCCACCCCACCCAGCGGAGCTACGCATGAAGCTCACCCTGCGCGTCTGGCGGCAGCGCAACGCCGACGCCGACGGCACGATGTCCACGTACGAGGTGGACGGGATCTCTCCCGACATGTCCTTCCTGGAGATGCTCGACACGCTCAACGAGGAACTCATCGTCAAGGGCGAGGACCCCGTCGCCTTCGACCACGACTGCCGCGAGGGCATCTGCGGTGCGTGTTCGCTCGTCATCAACGGCGACGCGCACGGGCCCGAGCGGACCACGACCTGCCAGTTGCACATGCGCTCCTTCAAGGACGGCGACACGATCGACGTGGAGCCGTGGCGGGCGTCGGCGTTCCCGGTGATCAAGGACCTGGTCGTGGACCGGTCGGCGTTCGACCGGATCATCCAGGCCGGCGGGTACATCACCGCGCCGACGGGGGCGGCGCCCGAGGCGCACGCCACGCCGGTGCCGAAGCCGGACGCCGACCTCGCCTTCGAGCACGCCGAGTGCATCGGCTGCGGGGCGTGCGTGGCGGCCTGTCCCAACGGGGCGGCGATGCTGTTCACGTCCGCCAAGGTCAACCATCTGAACGTGCTGCCGCAGGGGGCGCCCGAGCGGGAGACCCGTGTGCTGGACATGGTGGAGCAGATGGACGAGGAAGGGTTCGGGGGGTGCACGCTCGCGGGCGAGTGCGCCACGGCCTGCCCGAAGGGCATTCCGCTGATGTCCATCACCAGCATGAACAAGGAGTGGTTGCGGGCTGCGCGGAAGGTGAAGCGGTAGGGGCTTCGGCGGCTGCGGGTGCGTCGGGGCCGGTCGCGCAGTTCCCCGCGCCCGTTGCTGGGCGTCGTCACACGCCGGGATCGGCCAGGAGGGGGCCCAGGGGGCCCAGGTCCAGGTTGAGGTCGCTGCGGCGCAGGCCGTGCTGGGCGCAGAGTTCGTCCATGCGCTGATCCAGCAGCATCAGCGCGGTGCCGAGCCGGTCCTCCTGCTCGGCACTGAGCGTCCCCTCGTCGAAACGGCGCACCGCCTGCCGTTCCATCAGCTGCCGCAGGAGTTCCACCACGGTCAGGACCAGGCCCGCCAGGTCGTTCGTGACCCGCTCGGGGTCGAGGTCCAGCGCGTGGGTGCGCGGCGCGGTCACAGCGGCCCGCTGTCCGGCCAGGGCGCGGGAACCCGCTCGCTGACCGACGCCAGCAGAGCGTGCAGGGAGATCCGCACCAACGGCACGTCGGCGATGGCCAGCACCAGGTCACCGCTGACCACGACGCCGGTCGCCAGCACCCGGTCGAGCAGGTCGACGAGCGGCACCCCGACGGGCGCGTACGGGTCCGGGCCGTCCCAGGGCACCGCCGTGCGCTCGGCACCGCCGGCGACCGGTGCGGTCATGCGCCGGCCTCCTTCCGCGCGGTGTACTCCCTCTCGTCCGTCCGGGCGAAGGAGTACGGGATCCAGGGCCCTGACATGGTGACCTCCACACCGGACCGCCGGGCGGCGCGGGCCAGTTCGCCGACGGCCGAGACGAACGCGTCGCGGCGCCGGTCGTCGACCAGGTAGGCGGCGTTGAGGAGCTGGGGGACGCCGAGGCCGCTCAGCTGCTCGCTCTGCGGCCGGTGCCGGGTCGCGTCGACGGCGTACCGCCGCAGCTCCCGGTCGACGGCGTGGGCGTGCGCCAGGGCCTGTTCGCGCTCCTCGCGTTCGCTGCGCCGCCGGGCGCTCGCCCGCCGCAGGTACGAGCGCCCGTCGAGCGGTTCGCCGGTGGCTGCGGGGGCCGGCGCGGTCATCGGGCCGTGCACCTTCACCGCCCACTCGGTGCGGTCGCGCAGCCGGTCGAGCAGGGCCCGCAGCGATGCCTCCCGGGCGGTCACGGCCCGTACCGCGTTGTCGTCGTCCAGGTACAGCGTCGCCATCGGGAGGGGAACGGCCGGGCCCTCGCCCGCCGCCGCCCGCACTCCCCGGTGGTGGGCACGGGCGCAGCGCTCCAGCTCGTCCGGCCGGTTGAGCCGATCCGTCAGCGCCTCCTCGCCGAAGGTCGCCGCGGGAACGTCCTGCACGACCAGGTGCAGCGGGCCGGCGGCGAGGACACGCAGCGGACCGCCGCCGTCGTGGCCCGGCGTCGCCGCGCACACCGCGTCCGGCACCGGGGTGTCCGTCACGGCGAAGACGCAGGTGAGGGTGGGGCCGGGCCCATCCGGCGGCGCCGCGTCACTCCGGCTCGCGAACAGGGCGCTCATCGCGTCGCCTCCGTGGTGTCGGGGTCGGCCTCTCCCAGGGCCTCCAGCCGGGCGCGCAGCCGCGCGTTCTCCTCGCCGAGCGCGTCACGCGCGGCGCGTGAGGACAGCGCGGGATCCGTCTCCCACCAGTCGATGCCCGCCTTCTTGGCGGTCTCGACCGAGGCGATGAACAGGCGCAGACGGATGGTGAGCAGCTCGATGTCGAGCAGGTCGATCTTGATGTCGCCCGCGATGACGATGCCCTTGTCCAGAACGCGTTCGAGCAGATCCGCGAGGCTCCCGCTGGGCGGCCCGGCAGGCAGCCCTCCCGGTCCCGCGGGCCAGGTGCCGAGGTCGGTCACGAGGCGCCCCCGCGGTGGTGGCCGGTGTACCGGACAGGGCTGTCGAGGCGTGCCAGCAAGCGTTCCTCCTCTTCCTCGAAGGCCGCCTCGTCGATGGCGCCCTCCTCCAGGGCCCGGTTGAGTGCCGCGAGCCGGGCCTGCACCGCACGGGGGTCGTCCATCTGGCGTTCGGCCTCCCGGAGCAGGTGGTCGGCGACCCAGAGCGTGCCGCGCACCGGGGCCAGCGGCAGCAGCAGGAGCCCGCTCACGAGTCCCACCGCGTCACCGGCCTGCCGGGGCGGACGGCGCGTCGACGAAGCTGTAGCACGGCAGCGGACCGGTCACGCCGAGCGTCAGCCGGTCCCCGACGACGCGTGCCCGCTCCGCCACGGCCTGCCGGAAACGCTCCTCGTCGGCGGAGTGCACCAGGAACGACGTGCTGAGCACCTGCTCGTCGTCGACCGGCCCCTGCACCGTGCGCACGGCGAGCGGGGCCAGGCGGGCGAGCACCTCCCGGGCCGCGCCGCGGGCCTCGCGCGCGACGCCCTTGGCGAGCGCCTCGCCCAGCCGCACGTTCGCCTCGTAACCGGGACGCTCGCGGGTCCGGCGGGCCAGGGCGCGCAGAGCCTCGTCCCGGCGCACGAGGTCGGCGAAGTACCCGGGCACCACGGTGCCCTTCACGTTCAGCTCGACACAGTCCCGGACCGCGTCGAGCTGGGCCGCCAAGTGGGTTTGTTCGGAACGCAGTTGGCCGCACAGCGCCTGCGCGTCCGGGGTGAGGACGGCGAAGCGCATGGGCAGGACGGGGCCCTGGACGAGGAGTTCCCCGAGCACCGCCTGATGGGCCATCAGGTCGCGTCGTCGCGCCCGGACGGAGGCCGGGGCGTCCGAGACCGCCGCGCACAGCCCGCCCTCGGTCAGCAGCCGCACCTGCGCGCCGTCCACTCCGGGAGCGCGCGGGGGCCGGATGCCCGCGGGGGCGATGCCGTAGACGTACAGGGTGCCGAGCGTGCCGGCGGTGGTGAGGGCGGCGGTGGCCGTCACGGTCAGTCCTCCTCTGCCCTGCGGCGCCGGGGCCGCGGGCGGTCGTCGTCACCGCGGCGCTTGCGCGCCGGCCGCGCGGCGCGCTCGCTGCGGGTGCCGTCGGCGTCGTCGGCTGCGGTGTCGTCCGGTTCTTCTTCGCTCTCGTCGTCCGGGGTGAGCACGTCGCGCACCTTGTCGGTGAGCGAGCGGGCCGTGCGTTTGGCGCCCGCCTTGCCGACGGTCCTGGCCACCGGTCCGCCGAACAGCTCGGGGACGGTCTTGGACCGCGAGTCGTGCTCGAGGTCCAGGCGGTTGCACGCCTCCGCGAAGCGCAGATAGGTGTCGACACTGGCGACCACGATGCGGGCGTCGACCTTGAGGATCTCGATCCCGACCAGGGAGACGCGCACGAAGACGTCGATCACCATGCCGCGGTCGAGGATCAGCTCCAGCACGTCGTAGAGGGTTCCGGCGCGGGGCGCACAGACGATCTCGTCGCTGTAGACGGTCATGCGGCGGTCCTTCCGGTGGGCGGTTGCGACGGTCCGGTCACTGGTCCTGGGCGCCGCGCCGGAAGCGCGCGACCCGGCGGTACTGCACCAGCTCGCCCGTCGCGTCCAGTTCCACCCGGTACGTCGCGAGCAGACTCGTGGTGTCGGGGATGCGGGCCAGTTCGAGCACGTCGACGTCGACGACCCAGCCGTCGTCCTCGCCCCGGCACACCGCGGACACCCCTTCGAGGCGGTGGCGGATCAGCTCCGTCAGCTCCTCGGCGGCCCGCCGGCCCGCCTCCCCGGCTCCGCGCACGGGACGTCGCCGCTTGGTGGAGGGGGCCGAGCCACCTCGTCGCCCGCCGGCTCCGGCTTCTGTCATGCAGCTCACTCTGGCCGCACCGTCCGGCGGGCGCGTCTCCAGCTACGCCATCCGGGCCGCGCCCCGGGCGCGAGCCGTTCAGCAACCTCACACCCGTTCTCTCTGCACATGACACGCGAAGGTCAGCCGCGTCGGAAGAACAGAGGCGTACGACCGCACGACACCGCTCAGCGCCCCGCACCGCTCACCGACCGGACCGTGACCAGGAGAGTGCCATGACCGGCGTACTGACCGCCGACCGACCCGCGCAGCCCACGGCCCCCACCCGCTACACCGTCGCCCTCGCCCGGAACGAGGAGGACGTGCGTGCCGCCCAGCGACTGCGGCACGACGTCTTCGCCGGAGAGATGGGCGCATCGCTGGCCGGCCCGCAGCCGGGCCTCGACGCCGACGCGTTCGACGCGTACTGCGACCACCTGCTCGTACGGGAGGAGGCGAGCGGCCAGGTGGTCGGCACCTACCGGCTGCTGCCGCCGGAGCGCGCGGCGGTCGCCGGGCGGCTGTACTCCGAGGGCGAGTTCGATCTGACCGCGCTCGACGGGATCCGGCCGCAGCTCGTCGAGGTCGGCCGCTCCTGCGTGCACCCCGGCCACCGCGACGGCGCGGTCATCAGCCTCATCTGGGCAGGCATCGCCCGCTACATGGTCGACGGCGGCCACGAGTGGCTCGCCGGCTGCTGCTCCGTGCCGCTCGCCGACGGCGGCGGCCTCGCGTCCGCCACCTGGGAGCGGGTGAGCGCGAGGCACCTCTCGCCGGAGGAGTTCCGGGTGCGGCCGCTGCTGCCGTGGACACCGGGTCCCGCACCGGCCGCCCGCGTCGAACTGCCCGCCCTGCTGCGCGGCTATCTGCGCCTCGGCGCCTGGGTGTGCGGCGCCCCGGCCCACGACCCGGACTTCGGCGTCGCCGACCTGTACGTGCTGCTGCCGATGAACCGCGTCAACGGGCGTTACCTGCGGCACTTCCTGTCCCTCGCACCGGCCTGATGAGCGCCTGGCTGCCCACCGCACCCTGCACGCCCGAGGCCTGTGTCCGGGCACCGGCGGCCGTGCGGGCGCGGGACGTACCGCGTGCCGTGCTGCGGCTCGGCGCGGTCGTCCTGCTCCTGCTCGCGGGGATCGCGCTGACGCCCTTCGGGGCCCGGATACCGGCGTCGCTGGTCGGGCGCTGGTGCCGGTGGATCGTGCGGGCCGCCGGTGTCCGGGTCCGTGTCACCGGCGCCGCCGCCCCCACCGGGGGAGTGCTGCTGGTCGCCAACCACATCTCCTGGCTGGACGTACCGCTGCTCGCCGCCGTACGCCCCGCCCGGATGCTGGCCAAGACCGAGGTGCGCAGCTGGCCCGTCGCCGGCGCGCTGGCCGCGCGCGGCGGAACCCTGTTCATCGAACGGGACCGGCTGCGGGCCCTCCCGGACACCGTCGCCCGGATCGCCGGGGCACTGCGCCGGGGCACCGCGGTCGCGGCCTTCCCCGAGGGCAGCACCTGGTGCGGCCGGGCCCAGGGCACCTTCCGCCGGGCCGTCTTCCAGGCCGCCCTGGACGCCGGGGTGCCGGTCCAGCCGGTCCTGCTCCGATACCGGCTCGGGGACGGCACGACCACCACGGTGCCCGCCTACGTCGGCGCGGACACCCTGCCGGCCTCCCTGTGGCGGGTGGCGACGGCCCGCGGCCTGGTCGCCGAGGTCGAGGTCCGGGACCCGATACCGCCGGACAGCGGCATGGACCGCCGCGCCCTGGCACGCGCCGCCCAGCCACCGGAGACGACGGCACCGTCGTGGACACACAGCGCGCTGGTGGCATAGCCGGTCCCCGGCGCGCGCAGGCGCTCCCGCGCCTCCGGCCGGTCCCCGGCCCTCGGCTGACGGCGTGCCCTCGGTCGGCCTCGTGCCCTCGGCTGACGGCGTGCCCTCGGCCGGTCCCCGGCCCCCCGGCCGGTTCCGGTGGGCGGGCGCGCTCCCGGTCTCAGCGGGACCCGGACAGGGCGCGCGCCAGATACGGGGCCGTCCGGCTGTCGGCCGAGCGTGCGACGTCGGCCGGCGGGCCCGCCGCCACGATGCGGCCGCCCGCCTCGCCGCCGCCGGGGCCCAGGTCGATCACCCAGTCCGCGCCCGCGACGACGGACATGTCGTGCTCGACGACGACCACGGTGTGCCCGGCGTCCACGAGGCCGTGCAACTGGCGCATCAGGACGTCCACGTCGGCCGGGTGCAGGCCGGTCGTCGGCTCGTCGAGAAGGTAGAGCGTGTGACCGCGCCGGCCGCGCTGCAGTTCGCTCGCCAGCTTGATGCGCTGGGCCTCGCCGCCGGAGAGCTCGGTCGCGGGCTGGCCGAGACGCAGGTAGCCCAGGCCGACGTCGAGCAGGGTGGCGAGGCTTCGGGCCACGGCCGGGGTGTCCGCGAAGAACTCCGCCGCGCCCTCCACCGTCAGATCCAGCACCTGCGCGATGTTCCGCCCCCGGTAGGTCACCTCCAGCGTCGGCGGGTTGTAACGCGCCCCGCCGCAGTCCGGGCACGGTGCGTACGTGCTCGGCAGGAACAGCAGCTCCACGCTGACGAACCCCTCGCCCTGGCAGGTCTCGCAGCGCCCGCCCGCCACGTTGAAGGAGAACCGCCCGAGCCGAAACCGCGTGCGCGTGCCCCGTCGGTCGCCGCGAACACCTTGCGCACGACGTCGAAGAGACCCGTGTAGGTCGCGAGGTTCGACCGCGGGGTGCGGCCGATCGGCTTCTGGTCGACCGAGACGAGCCGGCCCACCCCCGCCGACTCCTCGGTGATCTCGCCGATCAGCGTCGACTTGCCGGAGCCGGACACCCCGGTGACCGCGGTGAACACGCCGAGCGGGAACTCCGCCGTCACCCCGCGCAGGTTGTGCCGCGTGATCGGGCCGGTCCTCAGCCGGCCGGTCGCCTCGCGGACCCCCCGGGCCGGGGCGGCGGAGTGGCCGAACAGGTACCGGGCCGTCGCCGACTCCTCGACGTCCGCCAGCCCGGCCACCGGGCCGCTGTGCAGCACCCGCCCGCCGTGCTCGCCCGCGCCCGGGCCGACGTCGACCAGCCAGTCGGCGCCGCGCACCACGTCCAGGTGGTGCTCCACGACGAACACCGAGTTCCCGGACGACTTCAGCCGCTCCAGCACCGTGAGCAGCGCCTCGGTGTCGGCCGGATGCAGTCCGGCCGACGGCTCGTCGAGGACGTAGACGACGCCGAACAGGCCCGAGCGCAGCTGGGTGGCGAGCCGCAGGCGCTGCAGTTCGCCCGCGGAGAGGGTGGGGGTCGGCCGGTCGAGGCTGAGGTAGCCGAGACCCAGCTCGACGACCGGCGCGATACGGGACCTCAGGTCGTCGGTGAGGACCCGGGCGGCCTCCGAGGTCGCGTCGAGGCCGGCGGCCAGCTCCACCAGCGGCAGCGCCGCCAGCTCGGCGATGGTCCGGCCGCCGAACGTCACCGCCAGGGCCTCCGGGCGCAGCCGGCTGCCCCCGCACGCCGGACAGGGCGCACTGGTGAGGAACCGCTCGGCCTTGGCCCGCAGGGTCGGGCTCCTGGAGTCCGAGAACGTCTTCATCACGTACCGGTGGGCGCTCATGTACGTGCCCTGGTAAGGCCGTTGGATCCGGTCGGCGTCCCGCACCGGGTGCACGGTGACCACCGGCTGCTCGTCCGTGAACAGGATCCACTCCCGTTCACCCGCGGGCAGCTCCCGCCACGGCCGGTCCACGTCGTGGCCGAGCGCGTCGAGGATGTCCCGCAGGTTCTTGCCCTGCCAGGCCCCCGGCCACGCCGCGATCGCCCCGTCCCTGATCGACAGCGAAGGGTCGGGGACCAGCAGCTCCTCGCTCGTGCGGTGCACCCGCCCGAGCCCGTGGCACTGCGGGCAGGCCCCCGCCGCCGTGTTGGGGGAGAAGGCGTCGGAGTCGAGCCGCTCGGCGCCGGGCGGGTAGGTGCCGGCCCGGGAGAACAGCATGCGCAGGGAGTTGGAGAGATTGGTGACCGTGCCCACGGAGGAGCGCGAGGTGGGCGCCGCCCGGCGCTGCTGGAGCGAGACGGCCGGCGGCAGACCGGTGATCTCCCCGACCTTCGGCGCGCCGACCTGGTGGATCAGCCGGCGGGCGTACGGCGCCACCGACTCGAAGTAGCGGCGCTGCGCCTCCGCGTAGATCGTGCCGAACGCCAGCGACGACTTGCCCGAGCCGGACACGCCGGTGAACACGGCCAGTACGTTCCGGGGGATGTCGACGTCGGCACCCCGGAGGTTGTGCTCCCGGGCTCCGCGGACACGGACGAAGGGGTCATGGGGGTCGCGGTCGTGCATGGCAGACGACTCTAACCGGAGGTGATCGCGGCCAGCCGCCGGTAGGAGTCCAGCAGGGCCTCACGGTCGTGGGTGCTGGTGGTGACGAGAACCTCCTGCGCGCCCGTCTCCTTCACCAGGGTCTCCAACTCGTGCGCCACCTGTTCCTCGGTACCGGCGATGTGGCCGGTCAGGCCGGACTCGTAGCGGCCGCGCTCCTTGGCGGTCATCGTGAGCGCCGCCACGCGCTCGGCGGGTGGCAGCGGCGGGAAGGTGCCGTGGGTGCGGGAGTGCGCCATCGACCAGGCCTCCGGGATCAGCAGCCGGCGGGCCTCCTCGGGGGTGCCGGCCACGGCGACGGTGCCCGAGACGACGACGTAGGGTTCGGCGGCCCAGGGGGAGGGGCGGAACGACGCGCGGTACGCGTCGATGCCGCGCCGCATCCTCTCGCGGTTCCTGAGGTCGCCGATGACCATGGGCAAGCCCGCGCGGGCGGCGACGCCGGCGCCCTCGCCCATGGCCAGGACGAACGGCGGCACGCTCAGACCCTCGGCGGGCCGGGCGTGCACCCCGGTGGGTGAGGTGCCCCGGAACCAGCCGAGCAGCTCGGCGAGCTGGGCTTCGAAATCGTCGGCGTCGCCCTTGTCACGGCCCAGGGCCCTGCGCACTCCGTCGGTGAAACCGACCGACCGGCCCAGGCCCATGTCGATCCGCCCGGGGAACAGCGACTCCAGCACGCCGAACTGCTCGGCCACGACCAGGGGGCGGTGGTTGGGCAGCATCACCCCGCCGGTGCCGACCCGGATCGTCCGGGTGGCGCCCGCCACGGCGGCGGCCAGCACGGTCGGCGCGGAGCCCGCGACCCCGGGCACGCCGTGGTGCTCCGAGACCCAGAACCGGTGGTAGCCGAGCCGCTCCAGCTCCTGCGCGAGCCGCACGGTGTCGCGCAGCGCCTCGGGGTGGGTGTGCCCTTCGCGCGTGCGGGAGCGGTCGAGGACGGACAGACGCACGGAATCCATACCCGGTTCTACGCCGGGCGGGGCCGCCGGTATTCCGCCGCCCCGTGCCGCCCACCGCCGGGAAAAAGGGGGTGACCGGGCCCCGGCGGATCAGGAAACTGTTCCGGTACCCCGTAGCGAAAGGCGGCCGACCGTGACCGTCCCCAACGTCCTGCTCTCCGGCATCGTCGGATCGACCGCCTACGGCCTTGCGCGCCCCGGCTCCGACATCGACCGTCTCGGCCTCTTCGCCGCGCCCACCGAAGAGCTGCACGGTCTGCGCCGGCCGAAGGAGTCACACGTCAGCACGGCGCCGGACCGCACCCTGCACGAGGCTGCCAAGTGGTGCCGGCTGGCCCTCGGCGGCAACCCGACCGCGATGGAGCTGGTGTGGCTCCCGGACGACCTGTACGAGGTCCGCACCCCGCTCGGCGACGAGCTCATCGGCATACGTACGGCGTTCCTGAGCGCCAAGCGCGTCAGGGACGCCTACCTCGGTTACGCCACCCAGCAGTTCCGTCGGCTGGAGGCGCGCGGCGACGGTTCGTTCTCCGCCGACACCCGGCGGCGCACCGCGAAGCACGCCCGGCACCTCAAACGGCTGTGCGCGCAGGGCCTGGAGCTGTACACCAGCGGGCGGTTGACGATCCGTGTCGAGGACCCGGACGAGTACCACGCCTTCGGCGAGCGCGTCGCCGCCGACCCGTCGGTCGCCCTGCCCCTGCTCGGACACTATGAGGCCGCGTTCGACAAGGGCCCCACAGCGCTGCCGGACGAACCCGACGAGGCGCGGGTCGAGGCCTGGTTGCGCCGGGTCCGGGCCTGCTTCTGGGGCCGGGCGGGTTCAGCCGTCGGGGCGTAGCAGGCCGCGTTCGTACGCCTTCACCAGGTTCTGCGGTACGAGGTGCCGGACGCCGTCCACGGTGACCGGGACCAGCGCCGGGGTGACCGCCTTCCACTGGGCGCGGCGGTGGCGGGTGTTGCTGCGGGACGTCTTCCGCTTCGGGACGGCCATGGGGACTCCTCCTCGGTGGTCGGGCACCGAGACGCTACATGAAAATGGATCCCATTAACAACAAGCGTCCCGGTGCCCGCCGCCGCAGTCCCGGCGAGGTGCCTCAGTCGTCCGCACCCACGAGCATCCGCACCTCGAACTCCTCGTGCGCGGCGGGATCCTCGGCCGGGCCCCGGTCCAGCACCGTGCCGAGCCAGCCGAGCAGGAAGCCCGCGGGGATGGAGACGATGCCGGGGTTCTGGAGCGGGAACCAGGCGAAGTCGGCCTCGGGGTAGAACGAGCCCGGGGCCGAGGAGACGACGGGGGAGAAGACGGCGAGCAGGACGGAGCAGAGCAGCCCGCCGTACAGACTGAGCAGGGCCCCCTTGGCGCTGAAGCGCCGCCAGAAGAGGGTGTAGACGATCGTCGGCAGGATCGCGGACGCCGCGATGGCGAAGGCCAGGAAGGCTAGCGTCGCGGTGTTCGCCCCCCAGGCGACGAGGGCCAGCAGGATCCCGAGGACGCCGATGACCGCCCCGGACAGCCGGGCGACGGTGAGCTCCTCCGTCTCGCCGGCCCGGCCCCTGCGGATCACCTCGCTGTACAGGTCGTGGGCGAGGGAGGAGGCCGCGGCCAGGGTGAGGCCGACCGCCACGGCCAGCAGCGTCAGGTACGCCAGGCAGGTCAGCAGCGCCGTCAGAACACTGCCCCCCAGCTCGTGCGCGAGCAGCAGGACGGAGGCGTTGCCGGTGCGGTCCGTGCTCTCGATGGCGTCCCGGCCGAGCAGTGCGGTGGCGCCGAGCCCGAGGATGCCGGCGCCGAGGCAGACCGCCCCCACCAGCCCGACGGCCCACACCACCGAGGAACGCAACGCCCTGGCGTTGCGCGGGGTGAGCAGCCGCATCAGCACGTGGGGCAGAGCGGCGAGGCCCAGCACGATCGCCAGTTCCAGGCTGAGGAAGTCCAGCTTGTTGCTGACCGTGCCGCCGTAGCGCAGCCCGGGCTCGAGGAAGCCGAGGCCCGAACCGCTGCGTGCGGACGCCCGCTCCAGCAGCGCGTCGGGGTTCCAGTCGAAGCGGTGCAGCACCCAGCCCGCGGTGAACAGCACGCCCGCCACCAGCATCACGGCCTTGATGATCTGGATGACCGTCGCGCCCGGCATGCCGCCGAGGGACGCGTACAGGATCACGAACACGCCGATCACGACCACGCACAGGGTGCGGGTGGTGCCGCTCGGCACACCGGTGAACTGCGTCAGCAGGGCGACGCTGCCCACGAGTTGGGCCACCAGGTAGAGCGTGGCGATGGCCAGGATGCACACCGCCAGCGCCACCCGGACCGGCCGCTGCCGCCGCGGGAGACGCAGGGCCACGGTGTCTCCGAGGGTGAACCGGCCCGTGCGGTGCAGGGGTTCGGCGATCAGCAGCAGCACCATCATCCAGGCGACCGTGGTGCCGCCCAGGTACATCAGCCCGTCGTACCCGGTCAGGGCGACCAGCCCGGTGCTGCCCAGCAGGGTGGCGGCGGACAAGTAGTCACCGCACATGGCGAGACCGCCCCGCAGCGGTGACATGGCGCGGTTGCCGAGGTAGAACTCGCTGATCTCGTCGCGCTGAGGCGCCGTCAGCAGCGCCGTGAACAGGGTTATCACGACCACGGTCAGGAACAGGACGAACGTCAGCTGCAAACTGCTGTCGTCGATGGCTGCGGCGCTCACCATGTGCGGAACCCCCTCGACCCGTGCCGGAGCGGGCGCTGTCCTGCCGCCTGCGGGGGTGGCGCCGAGCGGGCGCGGCGGCTCTCGGTCTCCCGCAGCCGGGACCGCAGGCCGCGGGCGAGCGGATCCACCCGGGTGCGCATGTGCCGCACGTGGCACCAGACGGTCACGCCCATGAGGGCGAACTGCCCGAGCCCGAGGGTCAGTCCGACCGTGAGGCGGCCGATCAGCGGCTGGTTCATCACCGTCGGCACAAAACTCGACAGCAGCACGTACAGCAGGAATCCGCCCACCGACAGGACGGTCGCACGGATGCCGAACCGGCGCTGCGCGCGGCGCAGGGAGTGAAATTCGGGATGGTCGGATATGCGAGACGGCGCAGTATGTTCGAAGTGCGGAAGCGGGAATGCGGGAATGTCGTCCCGTTGCGGAGAAAATTCGGGCACAGGCGCACCTTCTTCGCTGCATCGTGCCCCGCACTCGACCCCTGGGGGTCAGTGGACGTGTCCGGTTTCCGGGCAGGGTGAAGGGATACCGGACGCGGGATGGGGGTGCGGGCTCTGTGGGGGGTGTGAATCCGTAAAACTGAGAGCGGAGTATGTCAGTGCCGTGCTTGAGACATCAACTGTGAGGGTCGAATTCACCTGCGCCCATGGCTTGTTCACACCCCGCCGGAATAGTACGGACCATTTCCCGGCTCAAGCAGTGCCGCATGCGTTTAGGCTGGGCGGTGTGAGTGACGACCGCAGCAAGGCCCCGCTGGCCGTGTTCGACCTGGACAACACCCTCGCCGACACCACGCACCGGCAGGGTTTCCTGGAGCGAAGGCCGAAGGACTGGAACGGCTTCTTCTCGGCGGCACCGCAGGACCCGCCCGTCCCGGAGGGGGTCGCGCTGGTCCGGGAGTACGCGCAGGGGTGCGAGATCCTCTACCTGACCGGGCGGCCCGAGCGCTGCCGGCGCGACACCCTCGACTGGCTCGCCGCCCAGGGCCTGCCCGAAGGGCGCGTGTACATGCGGCGGGACGCCGACCGGCGCCCCGCACGGTTCACCAAGCTGGAGATCCTGCGGCGGCTCGCCCGTACCCGCGAGGTCCGCGTCCTCGTCGACGACGACGAACTGGTCTGCGCCGACGCCCGCCGCGCGGGCTTCACCGTCGTACGTGCCGACTGGGTGACCCGGTCCGCGGAGATGAAGGCGGCACAGGAGCGCGAAGGGCGGACCTGACCGCGCCCGCCAGGGCCGGAGCCGGCGCCCCCGTCTACTCCGACTCGTCCAGCCGGAAGCCCACCTTCAGCCCCACCTGCCAGTGCGCGATCCGCCCCTCCTCGAGCTGTCCGCGCACCTGCGTCACCTCGAACCAGTCCAGGTTGCGCAGCGTCTGTGAGGCCCGGTCGATGCCGTTGCGGATGGCCTGGTCGACGCCGTCCGGTGAGGTGCCGACGATCTCCGTGACCCGATAGGTGTGGTTCGACATGCCGCTGCTCCTCTTCCTGACGTACCAGTGACGGGAGTGTCACGCGTCATTCCACCGTGCCCCAGGCGGCGGCGATGCGCGAGACGTCGTCTCCCGGCCCCGCCGCCGCCCGGGCCTCACCGGGTCAGCGCGCCACGCTCAGCGACAGCGCGAACCGGCCCGGACCGTCCGTCCACCAGTGGGTCAGGTCGAGGCCCGCCGCCGACAGTTCGGCGCGTACGCCCTCCTGCCGGAACTTCGCCGACACCTCGGTGCGCATCTCCTCACCCGCGCCGAAGTCGACGGCGAGGCCGAGCGCCGGCACCTTCACCGTCTGTGCCCTGCGCGAGCGCAGCCGCATCTCGATCCACTCGTGCCCGGGGTCCCACAACGCCACGTGGTCGAACGCGCCGGGATCGAAATCGCCGCCCAGCTCGCGGTTGATCACGGACAGCACGTTCTTGTTGAACGCGGCCGTCACTCCTGCCCCGTCGTCGTACGCCCGGACCAGCACCTCCTCGTCCTTGACCAGGTCCGTGCCCAGCAGCAGGGCGTCACCCGGGGCGAGCAGGGCGCGTACGGATGTCAGGAACGCGGAGCGTTCGGCGGGCAGCAGATTGCCGATCGTGCCGCCGAGGAACGCCACCAGCCGTGGCCCCGGCGTATCCGGCAGGGCCAGTTCCGCGGTGAAGTCGGCGATCAGCGCGTGCACGTCCAGTCCCGGACGCTCGGCGGCAAGCGCCTGCCCGGCCTGGGTGAGGGCGCTCTCGCTGACGTCGACCGGGACGTAGGTGTGCAGGTCCGTGAGGGCGTCGAGCAGATGGCGGGTCTTCTCCGAGGAGCCGGATCCGAGCTCGACGAGGGTGCGCGCACGGGTGGCCGCGGCGATGTCCCCGGAGCGCGCGAGGAGGATCTCCCGCTCGGCACGCGTCGGGTAGTACTCCTCCAGCTCGGTGATCTTCTCGAACAGGTCGCTGCCGTGGGCGTCGTAGAACCATTTCGGCGGCAGTGACTTGGGGCGGCCGGTCAGACCCCGGTGGACGTCGGCGCGCAGCGCGGCCTCGGTGGCGTCCTCGGGCAGGGTGCGGGTGAGACGGAACGGGCTCACGTACGGGGCTCCTTCGGTGATGCGGGCACGATGGCGTCGGCCGGCTCCTTCAGCGGCGTCAGCAGCACCTCGCTGCGGCTCGCCGTGAGGAGGGTGCGGTCGGGGACCTCCCGCCAGTGCGGATCGTCGTCGTAGGGCTCGGAGGCCACGACGGTGCCGCCGCCGGGCCGGGTGAGGTACCAGAGGGTGTCGCCCCAGGCGGTCGCGGTGATCGTGTCGCCGTTGGTGAGCAGGAGGTTGAGCCGGGAACCGGGAGCCGCGGCGGCGACCTCCCGGACCGTGTCCGCCATCGCCTGGCCCTCCTCGTCGCCGCCGCGCAGCCGGGCCAGCACCAGCGCCCAGACGAGCGCCGAGTCGTTGCGGGCCTCCAGGGACAGCAGGTCCTCGTGCGGCAGCGTCCGGGAGAGGGCGGCCAGCGAGCCCGGCCAGCCCTTCACCGCCCCGTTGTGGCTGAACAGCCAGGTACCCGCGGCGAACGGAGCCGCCGCGGCCTCCGCGTCCGCACCCGACAGGGTCGCGTCCCGTACCGCGGCGAGCAGCGCCGTCGACCGTACGACCCGGGCGAGATCGGCGAAGGAGAGGTCCGCCCAGACCGGACCCGCCCGGCGGTAGCGCGCCGGCACCGGGTCGCCCTCGGCGTACCAGCCCACGCCGAAACCGTCGGCGTTGACCGTCCCGTACTTCTGGTGCCGGGGCGCCCACGACTGCCGGTACAGCCCGTGCCGGGGCTCCACCAGGAGCCGGCCCAGGGCCTCCGGCGGCCCCACGTAAGCAACGTGACGGCACATCAGACGTCCTCCGACCGGGCCGTGCGGAACCCGGAGAAGATCTGCCGGCGGATCGGGTAGTCCCAGTTGCGGAACGTGCCCCGGCAGGCCACCGCGTCCACGGCGAACGAGCCGCCGCGCAGCACCTTGTACTCGGGCCCGAAGAAGACCTCCGAGTACTCCTTGTACGGGAACGCCCTGAACCCCGGATAGGGCAGGAAGTCGCTGGCCGTCCACTCCCACACGTCGCCGATCAACTGCCTTACGCCGAGCGGCGACTCACCTGCCGGGTAGCTCCCGGCCGGGGCCGGGCGCAGGTGCCGCTGGCCGAGGTTGGCGTGCTCGGGCCCCGGGTCGGCGTCGCCCCACGGGTAGCGCATCGAGCGGTCGGCGGCCGGGTCGTGCCGGGCCGCCTTCTCCCATTCGGCCTCCGTGGGCAGCCGGCGTCCCGCCCAGCGGGCGTAGGCGTCGGCCTCGTACCAGCTCACGTGCAGCACCGGCTCGTCCGGCGGGACGACCTCGGTGACGCCGAAGCGCCGCCTGAGGAACTGCTTCCCGTCGCGCCGCCAGAACAGCGGGGCGTCGATGCCGTGCTTCTGGATGTGCGCCCAGCCGTCTGCCGTCCACCACCGCGGGTTGCCATAGCCGCCGTCCTCGATGAACGCCCGGTAGGCGCCGTTGGTCACCGGGGTGGTGTCGATGTGGAAGGCCGCGACATCGCGTCGGTGTGCGGGGCGTTCGTTGTCCAGGGCCCAGGGCTCGCCGGAGGTTCCCATCGTGAACGGGCCGCCGGGGACCAGGACTTCGGACGGGCCCGTGGACAGCGGCGCCGGCTCCGGGTCGGGTGCCGTCAGGGCCTGCGGGCCGGAGCGGAGCTGATGGGTGATCAGCATGGTTTCGTCGTGCTGCTGTTCGTGCTGCGCGATCATCCCGAAGGCGAACCCGGCCTCCGTCAGCCGCGTCCCGTGGAAGGCGTGCCGCTCCAGCACGTCCAGCGCCCTGCCGCGCACGTCGGCCGCGTAGGCGCGGGCCTCGGCGGGTGACAGCAGCGGCAGCTTCGGCCGCTCGGCGCGCGGGTGCTCGAAGGCGTCGTAGAGGCCGTCTATCTCGGGCCGTATCGCCTCGTGCCCCGCGACGGCCCGCAGCAGCCACTGCTCCTCCTGGTTGCCGATGTGCGCGAGGTCCCACACCAGCGGCGACATCAGCGGCGAGTGCTGTGCGGTCAGGTCGGGGTCCTCCACACAGCTCGTCAGCAGGGTGGTGCGCTCGCGGGCGACGACGAGTGAGGCGACCGCCCGCTCACGGAGCACCTCGGGGTCGACGGTCCCGGCGTCGACAGCGGATTCGGTGTCGGTCATGGGCGGAGGTCCTTCCCGTGGGCGCGACCGTCCGCGCCGCGCTGTCGGTCGAGCAGGTCGTCGGCGGGGCAGCGGCCCAGGACGACATAGCGGTCCAGATAGGCCGTGACGGCCTCGATGACCTCGGGGCCGGCGCCCAGCCGGGGCAGGGCGTCCAGCGCGGTCGTGAAGCAGGTGACGGCCACCTCGCGCAGTTCCGCGTCGGCCAAGCCGCCGCGGGCCGCGTCGAGCCACAGCGGGTTGTGCGGCGCGGGCAGCCCCAGCGTCCGTTCGGCCAGCGGCTTCACGGACCGGTAGACGGTCTCGGTGGCCTCCGGATCGTCGAACAGCGCCGCCGTCACGGCCAGCGGCACGATCCAGCCGTCGTCGCCGGGCTGTGCGTCGATCATGCGCAGTTCGAGATGGCCACGCGGCCTGACCGGCGGGAACAGCGTGGTGACGTGGTAGTCGAGATCCTCCCGGGTGACCGGCCGGGGCCGGCCCGTACGGATCCAGTCCCGGAAGGTGAGCCCCTCGGGCACGTCCCAGGGGCCGCCGTCCCGCCGTACGCACATCACGGGCGAGTCCAGCACGTGCCGGGCCCAGGCGCCCCGCGGGTCGGTGTCCAGCCGCGGCCCGCCCGCCCGACCGGCGCCGATCCGGGTCCATATCAGCTGCCGGGTGGACAGCCAGCCGGTCGGCCGGTTGCCGGCGAGCGGGGAGTTGGCGAACGCGGCGACCAGGACCGCACCCAGATGGTGGGCCAGCCACCAGCGCCGCACCAGGCCGAGCGGCCCGGGCTCCTCGTGGCCGGCGTCCAGGCACACCTGCACGGAGGCGGAGGTGCACATCATGGCGCGGCCGGCGGGGCCGGTGCGGTCCAGGCACGCCTCCATGGCGTCGTAGCGCGGTTGGCGCAGGTACCGGCGGGGTTCGTGCCAGGGATCGTGGCCGAGGCCGACGAGGGAGAGGCCGTCGTCGCGCAGCACCGCGCGGACGGCGTCCAGGTCGGCGGAGACGGTGGTGACGACCTCCGTCAGGGAGTCGGCGGGGGGCGAGCTCAGCTCCAGCTGGCCGCCGGGTTCCACGGTGAGCGCCGACCTCAGGGGAACGGTGCGCAGAGCGGCGTAGGCCGCTTCGAGCCGTTCGGGTGTGACGGGGAGCTGCGGTGCGCGCAGCTCGTGGACGAGCCATTCCACCTCGACACCGAGGCGGCGTGGCGGGCCGGTCTTGAAACAGATGCCGCGGACGAGCGCCTCGACCTCGGCTTCGGACAGTGAGGTGCGTGGCCGGGTACAGCCACCTACCGAATCGGACATGTCGGGATCCTCCTGAGATTCCACCATGCCACCGGTCCGGGCTCTTCGGCGGCCCGGGCCGGGATCACCGTCCCACCCAAGACGTTCATGCCGCTCCGCACAAGGGGGCGAAGCGGGGCGTTCCCGCGTGGTCATGCCGCGCGGCCCGGCGTTTCCAGGGACTTTGCCGGGCGTTCTCCCACGGCGAAAATCCTGTTGCACCGGGGATCGGGCATCACCCACGATGCTCGCGTGAACATGGCAAGCCGGGCCGCGCGGGGCGCGGTCACGACGTGGACGGGGGTCGCGTCGTGAGCGCGCGTCTGCGCGGTATCGCGCGGGAGACCGAGCAGATCGTCGAGGCCGGGGCCTATCGCGCACCGGACGGACGTGAGGTCTCGATCGCGGCGGAGCTGCGGGCGGCCCGCGCGGGAACGCGCCTGTACGGGCCGGAACCGGTGCCGGTACCCGCCGATCGGGTGACGGGCGGGCGGACGCCCCGGATCGAGGTCACGGGCGAGAGCAGCCTGGAGGCGGCCCGCCGGCTGGGCGGCCGCGTGGCCGTGCTGAACTTCGCCTCCGCACGGAACCCCGGCGGCGGCTACCTGAACGGCGCCCAGGCCCAGGAGGAGGCCCTGTGCCGGGCCTCCGCGCTGTACGCCTGCCTCGCAGGCGTCCGGGCCTTCTACGACCATCACCGGGCCCACCGCGACCCGTTCTACACGGACCGTGTCATCCACTCACCGGCCGTGCCCGTCTTCCGCGACGACCGGGGCGGCCTGCTGACCGAGCCGTACACCGCGGGTTTCCTGACCTCGCCCGCGCCCAACGCGGGGGTGGTGCTCCGCACGGCGCCCGAACGAACCCACGAGCTGCCGCGGGTGCTCGCGGTCAGGGCCGAACGCGTCCTGGAGACGGCCGCCGCCCACGGCTATACCGGCCTCGTCCTCGGCGCCTGGGGCTGCGGGGTGTTCCGCAACGACCCCGCCCAGGTGGCGCGGGCGTTTCGGACGCTGCTCGGGCCCGGCGGCCGGTTCTCGGAGACCTTCGAGCACGTGGTGTTCGCGATCCTGGACCGCACACGGGACCGTGCGGTGCTGCGCGCCTTCGAGGAGGCGTTCAGCTCCAGCCGTAGCGCTCCTGCAAGCGGCGTCTGACCAGGTTGAAGCGCATGCGGTCCAGGGCGCAGGCCTCCCGGCGCATGCCGTCCTCGTGGAGGCGCAGCACCCGGTCGACGTCGACCCACGAGTCCCGGCCCGTGCGGTCCCACGGCCCGCTGCCGATCGGCACCCACTCGGCGTCGCCGTCGTGCCGCTTGCTGGACAATTGGACGGCGAGGAAAGTCCCGCCCGGCTCGCGCGCGACCACCAGCACCGGGCGGTCCTTGCCGCGGCCGTCGTTCTCCTCGTAGGGCACCCACGTCCAGACGATCTCCCCGGGATCCGGGTCGCCGTCGTGGGCGGGGGAGTACTCCGTCCGCACCCGGCCCACCTCGCGCGGGTCGGCCTGGACGGTGGCGAAGGGGCCGTGACGGCCGGGGACGTTCTCGGCAAACGTGCTCACGGGGGCACCTTAGAGGCTGCCCCCGTGAGCACGCCGCCCGGGTCACTTGTCGTCCACCGGCACCTTCTGGGCCTGCCCGTTGAGGGACGCGGAACCCTGCGGTGGCTGCCCACCGCGATCCATCGACGCGAGCAACTGGCGGGCGAGGCCCAGCCCCGTACCGCCCATGGTCAGCGCCTTGGCGAACAGGTCGACCATGCCGTCGGCGCCGTTGAGCAGCACCATGTTGTCGACGTTGCCGAACGCGGACGCGCCGGCCTGCACGATCTCCGGCCAGTTCTCGGCGAGTTGCTGGGCGACGACGGCCTCCTGGTTCTCCGCCAGGGCGGCGGCCCGGGCCTTGATGGCCTCCGCCTGCGCGAGACCCTTCGCCCGGGCCGCCTCGGCCTCGGCCAGGCCCCTGGCCCGCGCGGCCGCCGCCTCCGCCTCACCGGTGGCCCGCGTCGCCTGTGCGGCCGCCTCACCCCGCGCCTTGGTCGCCTCGGCGTCGGCGCCCGCGGCCGTCTTGACCCGGGTCGCCTCGGCCGCCGCCGCGAGCTCCGTCTCCTTCGCCTGCGCCTGGGCCGACGAGATGCGCGCGTCGCGGTCGGCCTCGGCCAGGGTGCGCGTCTCGTAGGCCGCCGCGTCGGCGGGCTTGCGGACGTCCGCCTGGAGTTGCTGCTCACGCCGGTGCGCCTCGAGCTCCGCCACCCGCGTCTCCTGGACGACGACCTCCTGCCGGGCGCCGGCCTCGGCGAGCGGACCGGCCTGCCGGGCCTTGGCGGCCGCCTTGTCGCGCTCGGCCTGGTAGCCGGCCTGGAGGATCTCGCTGTCCCGGGTGGCCTCCGCCATCCGGGCGAACGACTGCTGCTCGGCCTCGGTGGCCAGCCGGTTCGCCTCGGCCTGCGCGATACGTGCGTCGCGCTGCACGGCCGCCGCGTGCGGCATGGCGAGGTTCTGGATGTAACCGGTCGGATCCTCGATCTCGTGGATCTGCAGCGAGTCCACGATCAGACCCAGCTTCTCCATCTCGGTGCCGCACGCGGCCCGTGTCTGCCCGGTGAGCTTCTCCCGGTCGCGGATCATGTCCTCCACCGTCAACCCGCCCACGATGGACCGCAGATGACCCGCGAAGACGTTGTGCACCCGCTCCGACATCAGCTTCTGCTGGTCGAGGAACCGGCGGGCCGCGTTCGCGATCGACACGAAGTCGTCGCCCACCTTGAAAATGACCACGCCCCGCACCTTCAGCGGGATGCCCTGGTGGGTCACGCAGTCCACCTGGAGTTCCGTCTCGTTGAGATCGAGCGAGAGCTTGCGCACCGCCTGCACCCCGGGCATCACGAGCGTGCCGCGTCCGGTGACGATACGGAACCCCATGCCCTCCCCGAGGCCCTCGGTGCGGTGCTTGGAGCCGGAGATGATCAGTGCCTCGTTGGGTTCCGCGACGCGCCACATGAGCTTGAACAGACCGGTCAGCACGAGGACGGCGGCGACCGCCACCCCCGCAACGACGCCGACGACCATCGGCATTCGCCCCCTTTGGATGGTGCCCTCACGGCACCGAACGAAGGGGAGTGTGCTCCTCGGCGGAGCGCGGGTACAGCCACCGGCGCATCCTTGGCACAAGCTTGACGCGTACGGCCCCCACCTGCGTCGCAGCGGGCTCAACTGTCGTACGCCGCCTGGACGTAGACGGTCCTCGGGGGCAGGTACTCGACCACCGTCACGACCGTGCCCGTCTCGATGCGGTCGCCTGCGGAGGCCGGGTGGGCGAGGAAGTGCTCGGCACCGCCGCGCACCCGGACGATCACCTCGCCGACCAGCCCGGGCCCGACCGTTCCGGTGACCCGCCCCATGAGCCCGACCATCGACGCGTCCGCCATGACATCAGCGTACGGTCGCTCAGGCGGCGGCGGAACGTGCCGTGACCGGCGGCACCGGCCACTTCTCGGCCCAGCGCAGCTCCGCCTCCAACTGCGCGGCCACCTGCACGAGGAGCGGCTCGCTGTTCGCCGGGCCCAGCAGCTGCGCACCGACCGGCAGTCCGTCCGGTGTGAATCCGGCGGGCACGTTGACGCCGGGCCAGCCCAGCACGTTCCAAGGCCAGGCGTACGGACACGCGGCGATCATCGCCCGGTCGGTGGCGAACCCGCTGAGCTCCAGCAGGGCCCCGATCCGCGGCGGGGGAGCGGCGGTCGTCGGCGCGAGGACGACGTCGTACGAGGTGAAGAAGCCGCCGATACGCCGGTGCAGCACGCTTTCCGCGCGCCGGGCCGCCCGCAGCGGGGCCCCGCCGAGCAGCCGTCCCAGCCGGGCCGCGCCCCGGGTGCGCCGGTCCAGCAGCGCCGGGAAGGGCGCCTCGCCGACCCGCTCGGCGATCCCGGCCGTGGCGCGCGGCACGAAGGTCAGTCCTATCTGCCCGTACGGCGGGTCCGCCTCCTCGACGAAGTGCCCCAACGCGCTGAGCCGCTCCGCCAGTTCGACCACCCGGGTGCGCACCTCGGGCAGGAGCCGGGCGGGCACCGCCGTGAAGGGCGGCTTGAGGGAGAGCGCGATACGCAGCCGCCCGGGGTCGCGGCCGACGGCCCCGGACACGTCGAGGGCCGGAGGCCGGTGAGGGTCCTGAGCGTGGTTGCCGCTGGCCGCGTCCAGCAGCAGGGCCGCGTCGGCCACCGTGCGGGCCAGGGTGCCGTTGACGGTGATGCCCTGGAAGGACTCGCCGCGCGGCCAGGTCGAGACACGGCCGCGCTGCGGCTTGATGCCGACCAGATGGGTCCAGGCGGCCGGGATCCGCACCGAGCCGGCGCCGTCCGAGCCGAGCGCGGCGGGCACCAGGCCGGCGGCGACCGCGGCGGCCGACCCGCCCGAGGAACCTCCGGGCGTGTGCTCCGCGCTCCACGGGTTGCGGGTCGCGCCGAAGGCGGGCCCCTCGGTGAAGGGCCACTGCCCGAACTCGCAGGTGTTGGTCTTGCCGACGATCACGGCTCCGGCCGCGCGCAGCCGCCGCACCGCCTCGCCGTCCTCGGTGACCGGCGGGAACTCCCCGCAGCAGCCGAACGCGGTCGGCTCACCGGCCACGTCCATGTCGTCCTTCACGGCGACCGGCACACCGAGCAGCGGCTTGCGCCCGCCGCGGGAGGCCAGTTCGCGGTCTGCGGCGTCGGCCTCCGCGAGCGCGGCCTCGGCCCGGACGATCCGGAAGGCGTTCAGGCCCCCCTGCGTCGCCTCGATCCGCGCCAGCGTCCGCTCGACCAGCGCCCGTGAGGTCACCTCCCCGGCGGCCAGCGCACGGGCGGTCTCCGTCAGGCCTTCGCAACGGTCGAGCGTCATGGGCACCTCCGGAAGCGGCTTCTCTACCGAACGGTAACGTCCGGCGGCCGATGGCGGAATGCCGACGACGGCAGTGGAGGTACACCCACCGACCGCTCCTTCCTCACTGGGCGTATGAGCCCCGGTTCAAACCATCGACCGCCCTCCGCCTCGCCCCTGGCTTCTGAGCCCTCGGCTGACCGATTCTCCGGCTTTAGTTCGATATATCGAACGACTACTGCTCCGCGACCCTCGCCCGCCGTCAACCATGGAAGCCGTTCGGCGGGACCCTCCAAGTCCATCCAGCCGAGGGGGAAACCGCAACGAGCACTGGTCACCGTCCGTGAACGCGCGCTGACGGTGTCCCTCACGTGCGAGACGTCCTCAGACGAGCCGCCGAAGCCGAACGGCCGCAGTGCTCATGGTCAGGATGGGGCAGGCCGGCTTCCCTCGACGACACCTGGCTGCGGAGCGAGCCCGCGGCCCGGCCCTGCCGACGGATCGGCGGGCCGGACCGGAGGAGCCGGATCAGTCGACCCAGATGTAGAGCGCGAACTTGCCGCCGCCAACCGGAGTGCAGTAGGCGGGGCCGGCGTAGGACGCCGCCCGCGAGTAGCACGTCGACTCCCGTTACACGCCCTCCCTCACCCAGCTGCCCGCAGCCGCGTCGGTCGACGTCGTGCCGACCTGGGAGGGCTCGGGGGTCGTCTGTGCAGTGGCGACACCACCCAGCAGCACGGTGGCCCCCAGAGCCATGCCGGTGATCAGCAGACGTGTGCGCATGTGTGTTCTCCCTTTTGTGTTTGCGTGGACGCATGGGGGAGGTCTACGCGGTCCGACAGCCCCGGCCACATGAACGGCTCCGGGGCTGTCGGGCTCCCCCGCGCTTGCATCACCAGCTTCGGGCGGCGGGTCGCGAAGGTCGACTCGTTTCGGGCTGGCCCGAAACGACCTTCGACGGCCAGGCTTCCCGGGTGACCCTGCGGATCCACTTCACGGCTGAGGACCTGGCCCGCACCCACCTGGCGTCGGGGGTGCGACCGTTGCTCGAACTGGACATAGGTATCCGTCTGCTGCAGGAGCAGAGTCACCCGGTGCGGTTCGACGCCTGGCGGCGGCGGACCGCACCGCGTCTGCCGCCGCGGCTGGCGCCACTGTTCGACTTCATCCCCGCGCTCGGTCCGTCGGCGCACTTCCTGGACCTGAGCCGTCCCGAGGGCCCGGACGACTTCGTGGAAAGGCTTCGCTCGACGCCGGCGCGCCATGTTGCGGAAGACTTGGAGCGGTGGTCGGCACATCTCAGGCGCGTGCCCCCTGCAGCACGTCAGCTGAGGCAGGACGGCTCGCTCGTACCCCACTTGGCCGAGGCGGTGCACACGGCGCACAAGCTGCTCGTCGCGCCGTACTGGCCTCGCATCGAGCAGCTCGCCGGCGCGGACCGGGCGCTGCGCCTGCGGCAGTTGGCCGAGCACGGCGTCGAGCGCCTGTTGAGCGAGCTGAACCCGCGCTACATCACCTGGGCATCGCCGGTACTGCATCTGACGACGGCCTCCGCCCGCGACGGTGACATCCACCTCGCGGGGCGCGGACTGCTCCTCGTTCCGACCGTGTTCGGCGCCCACTACCCGGCCTACGACCATCCGGACGACGGACAGCCCTGGATCACCTTCCCTGTCAAGGACAGTGCGAACGCCACGACAACCCCCGTCGCCACCGCCCACATGCTGAGCGAGGCCCCATCGTCCCTGCGCGCGTTGCTCGGCCGTACCCGCGCAACAGTCCTGTGGGCGATAGCCGAGCACACCGGATGTACGACCACCCAACTGGCGACACACGCCGGCATCTCACCCGCCAGTGCCAGCGAACACGCGAGTGTGCTGCGCAAAGCCGGACTCACCGTCCTTGCCCGAAACGGAAAGACCGCCCGCCACGCCATCAGCCCCTCTGGCCGTACTCTCTTGAACTCCGCCGGCATATGAAGCCCCTCGGATAGAGCAGGCACAGAGTGCCCTGACGAACGGTCGTGTGGGCAACCCGCCGCCGGAGCCGCGCGTGAGGGCGTCGATCCGAGCAGCGATTTCCGTCCGCGGTTCATCGTGGCGGTGTTCAAGGCATTCGGCCGCGTCGTCAGCTGGGACTGGTACCTGTGCGCGGAAAGGGATCTGGAGGCCTGTCCGTGGCGTTCGAGTCCGCTCTGGACTCGCTGCGGCCGGAGTTGTTCGGTAACTGGGACCGCACGGGAGCCTGACGGTCCGCCAGGCTCCCGGCATCACACCACCGGGCGTGTTCAATCGGCGGCGCCCGGACTCACTGCCAGCCTCCACAGCGAGGTCACTTCCGCCTTCCGCCAGGAGTGCAGTGGATCGGTGTGATCATGAGCGCGGGGGTGCAGCGGCCGGGCGTCCAGTCGCCCCGCCACCGTGTTCTCCTGCGCGCAGGCGAGCGCACGCGCGTCGAGGTCTGTGGCCACCACTGACCGTACGCCCCGCCGAGCCAGGACGGCGGCGAGCACCCCCGTGCCGGTACCGATGTCGAACGCCGTTCCCTGCGACGGCAGCGGTGCCTCGGACACCAGGTCGACGTACTCGCCCCGCACCGGGGAGAACACACCGTAGTGCGGCGTGATCGACTCGCCGAGCGCCGGCATGTGGACACGCTTGTTGCGCCATTCGCCGGCCCCGAGGACTCCTTGAAGCTCGCGCAGCGACACGACATACGGTTCGTGGCACTGCCCGTACACCTGCTCGCAAGCCAGTCGCACGTCCGGGGCCCGGCGCAAGGGGATCACATGCCCCGCCTCAACCGGCAGGAGCAGCATTAGGATTCGCGCACGTCTCGACCGCGCCTGACGGTACAAATGGAAGCTCTGCTCCGGTGACGCCCCCGGCTTCGGCGGCTTACGGTCGGTGCGGCGCGCCATCGCCGCCAGCAACTGACGGGCGTTGTGGAAGTCACCGTGCCATAACAGCGAGGTTCCCTCACACGCCAGGCGGAAGGCAGTGTCGGCGTTCATCCGGTCATCGGCCACCAGTACCTGTTTCGGTGGCGATGCGCCGCTCTCCGACCGCCACAGGGCGCAGCGCTCCTCTCCCGAACTGTCCGACCAGCAGATGGTCTGTTCCTTGCTCACCTCTTGATCATCCCCCGGCCACTGTCGGCTTTCGACGGGCCATGGCACTCACCAGCCCACGTCTGTGGCGGCCGTCCTCCGTGGTCTCCCCGCGGACCGGCCGGCCGCGGCGTCCGCTCAGGTGCCGCACTCTCCCGGTTCGGCCCTACCCGGTGGGGGCCGGGCACGGGGGAGCCGGGCCCCACGGTCGCCGTGGAGCCCGGCCGGAAGGGGAGTCAGCGGGTGAAGGTGACCCGGTGCTCCTTCAGAGAGCCGCAGTTGGAGCCGTACACCTGCACGTACGTGTTGGCGATGCCGCCGCCCCAGTCCACGCAGTGGCCCTTGCCGTGGACGTACGTCGGTCCGGCGTACGACGTGAACAGCCCCTCGTCGTAGTGGCTTTCCTCGGTGTCCGGGACGGAGACCCAGGCCGACATGCTCACGGCCTTGCCCGGGTTGTTGCGGATGGTCGTGACGCAGTTCTGGCCGTTGGAGGCGTTGTAGGTCAGGTAGACGGTCCCCAACGAGCCGACGGTCGCCGAGTTGACCGTCTTGTAGCCGCTGCCGCAGACCTTCTGCGGGGTGGTGTTGGGCGCGGCCGATGCCGGCGACGCCAGGGCGGTCATGGTTCCCACGGACAGCGCCGCCACGGCGGACGCGGCCAGAACGGAACGGGTGAATCGCATATTTCCCCCATGCAACTCTTCGAGGTGGTTGCTCCTGCATGGTGTGACCCACCGGGTGCCCAAAGGGTTGTGCGTCAGTTGCCGGAGAAATCAGGGGAGTTGAGGGTGCGGAGCGGCGTCTGCCGCGTCCGGGGGGTCGTGGGCGGCCGAGCGTTCCCATCCGCCGGTCGTTCTACTCGTGAGTCGGTCATGGCACACGCGAGATCCAGAGGATCTGTGCAGGGGTGTCACACAGGCTGCACACCGCCCTTTCAAAGTCTCGTTAGCGTTACGGCTCGATCCCACGTGCGAACGTGACCAGGCCGCGGCCGGCGAGCCGCCGGAACAGCCAGATCGGGAACACCACACATGGACTACTGCTCGTCGTGCCGTCGGCACCTCAACGGCGCCCTGGTCTGTCCGGGCTGCGGCGCCTACGCCCCGGACATCGACCCCGCCGTCATCGCAGGCCGTGGCGGCCCGGCCCTCGCGCCGGCCACCGCCCCGGGCGGACCGGCCACGTGGGAGTACCCGGCCGCCCCCGGCACCTGGCACGACGGCACCGTGCGGGACGAGACCCCCGCGCCCCCGCGCGAGAACCCCGGCTCCGGTTCGACCGACGAGTACGACGCCCCGGACACCGACCCGGCCGAGGGCTTCGAAGCCCGGCCCCAGGGGCGCGCTGCCCGGCGACGCCAGATGGCCCGCTGGAAGAAGAACCAGCGCCGGGCCGTGGTCGCGACGGCGGTCGCACTCGTCGGGGGCGGCCTGACCGTCGCCGCGATGAACGGGAACGCCAAACCCGGCGTCCAGGCGGCCGCGACGCCGGGTGACACCCCCATGGGTGGTGCCCTGGAGGAGGCGCCGACGCTCACCGAACCGACGTCGAGCGAGACCGACACCCCCGCCTCCACCCCGACCACGCCGTCGCACACCGACCGCGCCTCGCGCCACCAGCAGTCCCGTGCCGCGGACCCCCGCACCACACCCACGGACCCGCGGACGGACGCCGCCGCCACGCCCCGGGAACTGCCGCTGACGACCCCGTCCCGGCGCAAGAGCGTCACGGACGGCGTCGCATCGGCCACGGACGACGCCGGTTCGTCCGCGTCGAAGACCACCGAATCGACGACACCCCCGGCCGCGGCCTCCGGCTCGGACGCACAGCAACCGGAGTCCGCCTCCACACCCCCGCCCGCGGCGACCACACCACCCGAGTCGTCTTCCTCCGACTCGAAGTCGAAGGAACTCTGCCTGCTCGTCATCTGCCTGGGCTGACGGCATGCGGCCGCCGAGAACCGGCGGCCGCGCGCCCGCCCTGCCGGACCGATCCGCGAGGCCCCCCAAGACCGTCCCCGAGCACGTCGCGTGATCCCCGGAAACCGCTCGCGGGAGGCGGCCCCGCCGCCTCCGCGGCAAGCGGAAGCCGACCGTACAATCCTCGCGACCAAATCGGGGGCGACATCAGCGGGGGAGTCCGCGTGGAAACCATCATCGTGCAGTTGCCCGGCACCGCCCGGTGGGGCGGGGACGAGACGGGCAGTCCCGAACTGATCCATCTGGGGCCGGGGGACATCGCGGACTTCGGACGGGGCGGGGCGGGGGTCCGCATCGTCCTGGCCGACCCCGGGATCTCCCGGCGCGCCGGGCAACTGGAGGCCGCCGGGGACTACTGGCGGCTGTCCAACTTCAGCCGCAGCGTGTCGTACGTGGTGGAGAACCTGGAGGGCGCCGGCGAGTACCTCACCGTCGCGCCCGGGCGGCTCGGGGCGCCCGTGCCGTTCGAGTTCTCCCGCGTGGTGCTGCCCGCCCTGTCCGGCACCGCCATGTTCAAGGTGTTCGCACCCCAGCACGCCTACCTGGGAGAGCAGTCCGTGCCCGGCGGCGGCGAACAGACCGTCCATCCCTTCGCCCTGGACACGACGTCGAAGTACTTCCTCGTCCTGGTGGCCCTGTGCGAACCGCGGCTGCGTGACCCCTCCGACGCCGCGCTGCCCGGCGTCGGGCAGATCGTGGAGCGGCTGCGGCCGCTGGAGTCCTGCCGGGACCTGACCCGCTCCGCGGTCAACTACCACATCGACTACCTCGCCTTCGCCAAACTCCGCCTGGACCTCGGGGAAGAGGCCACGGCCGCGGCCGAAGGCGGCCGCACCGGCGCCAAGCGCACCCGGCTCGCCTCCGTCGCCCTGCGCTTCGGCCTGGTCCGCGAGGAGCACCTCGCGCTGCTGCCGCCGCGCGGCGCCGGCTGCCTCGGTGCCCCGCAGGAGGCCGGCGCATGACCACACCGGAGGAACAGGACGACGAACTGCAGGTACCCCGCCCGCCCGGCCTCCCCGAGGGCTTCCGCATCGCGGACTGGGAGCTGGGCACGGTCATCGGCTCCGGCGGCTGGGGCACCGTGTACGAGGCCCGAACGGTCGCCGACGGCACGCCCGTCGCCGTGAAGGTGCTCCCGACGGGCACCCTCGGGCCCGGCCAGCGCGCGGCCCTCGGCGAGCTCGTCGCCCGCGAGGTGCGGTTCAGCTCCGGGGCCGACCACCCCCACCTCGTCCGCACCCATGCCGTGTGCACCGTCGAGGCACCTGAACTGCCCGCCTTGGACGGCGCCGTCGCGCTGGTCATGGACCGGGCCGAGGCCAGCCTCAAGGACGTGCTGGACGCCGCCGGGACGGGCGGGCCGATCGCGGACGCCGACCGCGTCCTGCGCGGGGTCGCCGCCGGACTCGCCCACATGCACGACGCGGGCTGGGTGCACGGCGACCTCAAACCCGCCAACGTCCTGCTGGGGCCGGGCGGCCGGGTGCGGCTGGCCGACTTCGGCCTGGCCGCCGAACTCGACGGCACCCACGCCCACTTGCCGCCGCTCGGCACCCTCGACCACCTGCCGCCCGAGTGGTGGTCCCAGCGCACCGGCACCCAGGGCGCCGTCGTCCGGCCCACCGCCGACATCTGGGCCTTCGGCGTCCTCGCCCACCAGGTCCTCACCGGCGGGCTCCACCCGTTCCCCGGCGCGACGGCCCGGGCCCGCTCGCTCGCGGCGCAGACCTACGCGCGCGGTGCCGCGCCCCTGCGGCTCGACGCCGGCCTCGACGAGGACATGCGGCGGCTCATCGCCGACTGCCTCGCCCCACATCACGCCGCCCGACTCCCGCTCACGGCCGACACCGTCTCCGCCCGGGTCGAGGGCGCCACCGGCGGCCCGCCCCGGCGCCGAAGACGCCTGGTGCCCGCCGTGGCCGCCGGACTTGCCGTCCTGGCCGCCGCCGCGGTCGCCGGGGCGGCCGCCCTCGGCGGAGGTGTCGGCACCCGGGACGACGACCGGGACCGCGACACCCCCACTGCCACCGCCACCGGCACGGCCCGCCCGCCGGCCGGTGAGATCCCCGAGAAATCCGACGTGCCCGAGGCGCTGCGACCCGTCATCGCCCGCGCGGCCCACCGCTGCACCGACGAGGAGATCACGCCCGCCCTGCTCGCCGCGATGATCAAGGCGGAGAGCAACTTCGACGCACAGGCCTCCCGCCCGCAGAGCGAGGAGTACGGCATTGCCATGTGGACGCCGTCGGTGTTCCGCGCCTGGGCGGTGGACGGGGACGGCGACGGCGACAAGGACCACATGTCGCCCCCGGACGCGATCTCCACCATGAGCCTGTACCTGTGCTGGCTCGACCAGCGCTTCAAGCAGGCGGGCCTGCCGAAGAAGGACCTTCCCGCGCTGGTCGCGGCCGGCTACCGCACCAGTGACCGGACGGTCATCGAGGAGCGCGGCGTACCGGAGCGGGTGCGGCCGCACGTGGACAGGGTGCTGCGCTACCTCGCCGACTACCAGGGCGAGGACGCGTGAACGCGAGCGGTGGGCAGGGCCGCAGCCCCGCCCACCGCTCGTCCCCCGTTCCCGTCACGGCTGCGGCGAGCCGCACTCCGGGACGTCCGGCAGCCGGTTGTCCGGCGAGCTGATGTAGATGTTGGAGATGTAGCCCCCGTACTGGGGCAGATAGGCCCACCACTCGTTGGTGTAGGGCGGCACACTGACCTCCTCGCCACGGGTCTGGCAGCCCACCAGCACCTCGACACCGGCGGGGAGTCGGGTGATCCGGTCGCCGCCCGTGGCCGGGCCCTTGCGGACGTTCACGAACTCGCCCCACGTGCCGAACCAGCTCCCGGCGGGCCGTACGCCGCCCGGCACGTTCAACGAACGGGTCAGCCGGCCGATATCGGTGTACGCCTTGCCGTAGGACGTGCCGTCCTGATGCAGGGTCAGCACGGCGACGATCGTCCGGTCGTCCGCGCCCACCGTGCCGGTGGTGTGCAGGGCGGGCCGGGTGAGGTCCACGGCCGCTGTGGCACGGGGAGCCGGAGCGGCGGGCTCCGCCCGCTTTTCCGAGGCCGTGGCGCCGGGGCCGCACGTGCCCTTCGCGTACGCCCCCGACCAGCCCTGCTTCACCGCCCAGGGCCGGTCGAACGACCCCGCGATGCCGAAGTGCTGGTCGAAGTGGTCGGTGGAGGAACAGCGGGTGGAGCGGCGCAGGTTGTCCATGATGAAGTCACGCACCGGCGCGGGAGCCTTCTCCAGGACGTACCGGTAGACCGCCACCGTGTCCCGGGCGGAGAGGGCGGTGTACCCCCAGAAGCCCTCGTACCCGCGGGGCGGCGGCGCGGTGTCGCGCAGACCGAGCGCGGGCCGGGCGGTCATCCGGTCGATGATCGCCGGACCGCCGTACGCCGACCAGTAGTGGTCGGCCGCGTTGTCGTCGCTGCTGCGCAGCATCGGCTCCAGCCGGGCGCGATCGGCCGCGGGGACGGTGTAGTCGGGCCCGCGGTCCCACAGGAAGTCCAGGACCAGCAGGAGCTTGACGACCGATGCGGACCTGAACTGCGCGCTGTCGTTGACCTGTTCGGTGAACGTCCCGGCCCGGCGGTCGAAGACGGCCACACCGGCGGTGACACCGGGCGGGATCCGGGCGGCCCCGGAGACCTGGACGGCGCCGGCGGCCCTGGCGTCCTGTCCGGTCCGGGGGTGTGCCGCCGCACCGCTCGTGAGGGACGCGACCGTGACGAAGGCCGCTAGCGCGGCGGCGCCGCGCAGGAGCATGCGCATGGTTGCCCTTTCTGGCTCACCCGGGTGTCCGGCGGGACCTCGGCCCGTGTCGCCACCATAGGGGCGAGGGCGGGGAGGGCGGCCCTGACGAATGTCAGGACTCCGCGGAGCGGGAGCCGACGACGGGGGAGCCGGAGCGCGACTGGAACCGGAGCGGGAGCAGCGGGAGCGGACGGGGGAGCCGGAGCGCGACCGGAGCCTGGGCGGGAGCGGCCCGCGGTCTCCACCCTGATAAGTGTCAGGTGCCGGTGGTGCGGTGCTGCGCCGTACGGTCACGACCAGCGAGCGACGGCCGGCCGGGGGCCGGTCGTCGCGCACGACCGCTTCACCCGCCGACACAGGAAAAGAGGGCTCATGAGCCGCCGATCACTCAGGACACTGCTGGCCGCGGGGGGCGCCGCCGCGGTGATGGCGCTCCTTCCGGTTTCCGCCCAGGCCCAGCCGTTCTCGGGCGGCAACTACGGCCTCTACGGCATGGAGGGGCAGTACCCCACCACCTCGTTCTGCGCGGGCACGTTCCGCCAGATCGGGGCCACCAAGTACGCCGAGGGCATGGCCCTGAAGTACTTCTACTCCGACAAGTGCGGTTCGTTCGCCCGGATCGAGAACTCCCGGCCCGGCTGCGCGGCCGTCCTGCAGCGTTCCGACAACGGCACGGGCCGCAACGACGGCTGGGTCTCCGAGACCGTCGACTCCGGCATCAACTACGCCTACACGCAGATCGGCAACAACCTCAACGGCCGGGTCTCGCGCGCCCTGCTGGCCTGCGACGGCCACGACCTGGTGAACACCGGCTGGTACTGAGGAGGCAGGGGTACTTCCTCGGTGACCGCGTCAACATCGGCAGCCGGCCGGTGGACTTCGGGCCCGATGGGCTACTGCTGACCCCGCACACACCCGCGGCGGGCCACCGTGACACCGGTGGTCCGCCGCGGGCATGTGGGGGAGGGGACGTCAGCAGTCCGGAACCCCGGCGATCTTCTCGCCGCCCCGGATGTACAGGTTGTTCACCCAGGCGATGTCGCTGCCCGAGAACTCCATGACGGCGGTCCACCAGTTGTTGGTGCCGACGGCCGGGTCGTGCACGGTCTGGCCCTGCTTCTGGCACAGTGCGTCCGCCCACCACTGCGAACGGACCGCGAGCCGTGGGGAGTCGGTGGTCGGCTGCTGGCGCAGGTTGACGTCGGTGGCCCAGATGTAGACGTCGGTGAGCGCCGGGTCGCCGCCGTTGGCGGTGGCCGGGGCCGCCTGGGCCGTGGTGGCGAGGCCCCCGACGGCGAGCGCGGCCACGGCGAGGCCCATGGCGGTACGGCTGATCAGTCGTTTCATGTGTCTGTCCCCCGAAGGACGAAAGGCGAGGATGGTGTGGCCGGAACCGGTCTCGTCCCGGTTCGGCGGTGCGCCGGGACCGTCCGGGAACCGGCTGCCCGACGTGCAGAAGCGTAGGGAGAGCGTGGACCGTACGGTCCTGACAACTGTCAGGAGCGGCCGGGCCGGCAGAGCCGGGCGAAAGGGGTCGGCCGATTCGAACACGGCCGAAAACAGCTCGACTGCCCCGACCGCGCCCGCCTACGATCCACCGCGCGGCATCGCGTGCCGGTCACCGGCCGGGTGAGGCATGGAGGCGCCGCGAAGATGCCCGTGGAGGCATTCAACCGTGTCAGTGGAGTTCAATCACACCATCGTTCTGTCCCGGGACCGGGAGAAGTCGGCCCGGTTCCTCGCCGAGATCCTGGGGCTGGAGGTCGGGGCACCGACGGGGGTGTTCCTGCCGGTGACGACCGCCAACGGCGTCACGCTGGACTTCCTCACCATCGACGCCGACATCCCCATGCAGCACTACGCGTTTCTCGTCTCCGAGGACGAGTTCGACCAGGCGCTGGCCCGCCTGGTGAAGGCCCGGATCCCCATTCAGGCCGACCCGCACGGCAACCACCCCCGCCGGATCAACCGCAACGACGGCGGCCGGGGCGTCTACTTCCTCGACCCGGCGGGGCACGGACTGGAGATTCTGACCCGTCCCTACGGGACCGATCCGGCCTCCGAGTTGAACGGGGTCACGGAGGACGTGCCCGGGGCGGTCTGAGCCTGACCCGGCCGGCCCGGGGGCGCCGTCGCTCGCGCCCCGGGCCGACCCCGCCGTCCCGGGGGGGACGGTCAGCCGCCGTCCGGCTCCACCGCCACGGGGGCCGGTTCGGCACCGGCCCCCGTGGCGGCATCCCGTCGGGGCAGCAACAGCGGAGTGAGCAGGAGCAGGACACCGGCCAGTGCGATGGCCGTGCGGGGACCGGTCCGGGCGCCCAGGACACCCCACAGGGCGGTGACCGCCGCGGTGGTCGCCTTGCCGGTGGCCGACCAGGCGGACAGGGTGCGGGTGACCCGGCCGACCGGGGTGCGGTCGAGACGGTGGGTGGCGAGGACCGGGTTGAACACGCCGCAGCAGGTGATCAGACCGAACTCGATCAGCATGATCAGGACCAGGCCGGGCACACCGGGCCCGGTGCAGGCCAGACCGATCGGCCAGCAGGCCCGCAGCGCCCCGGCGGTGACCAGGACCCGGTGCCGGCCGTGGCGAGCGACGAGGCGCGGAGCCAGGCGCGAACCGAGCAGGCCGCCGGTGCAGGGTACCGCGAAGGCGAGCGCGTACTGCCAGGCGGCGAAGCGCAGGTCGTCCACCATCAGGACCAGCAGCAGCGGTGATGCCGCCATGATCAGGGAGTTCACCAGGAGCGTGTTGAAGAAGAGCGGACGCAGCACCGGATCGGCCAGGATGTGCCGCCAGCCCTCCAGCAGGTCGCCGGGCCGGACGACGGACGCCCGTGGTCGTACGGGCTCCTTCTCCGCGTCGCCGATCGCGCGGAGTCCGAGCGCCGAGAGCAGATGGCTCACCGCGTCGGCCACCACCGTCGACACCGGGCCGAACAGGCCGATCGCGGCTCCGCCCAGCGGCGGGCCGACCATGCCTGCGGTCCAGGCCGTCGCCTCGAACCGGCCGTTCGCCACGAGCAGGTCCTGCCGCGGCAGCAGATCCTTCAGGAACGCCCCTGCCGCCGCGTTGAAGGTGATGTCGGCCGCCGCGACGGCCACCGACACCAGCAGCAACTGGGCGAAGGTGAGCCCGCCGAGGGCGAACGCCACGGGAACGCTCAGCAGGACGACGCACCGGACCAGGTCCGTCGCCATCATCACCGGCCGTTTGCGGCGGCTCTCCACCCACGGCCCGAGGGGCACGGACACCGCCGCCCCCACCGCCGGTCCCACAGCGGCCAGCAACGACACCTGCGCCGGCCCGGCGTCCAGTGCCAGGACCGCGATCAGGGCGAACGCGTCGAACGCGAGCCATGTGCCGGCGGTGCTGACCGCGTAGGCGCCCCACAGCCACCGAAACCGCCGCCCCAGCGACCGTCTGCCCGCCATACCCGGCGCACTCCCCGCTCCCGTGGACAACCCGGCGTTGTCCGCGAGTTATCCAAACCGGGAGCGGCCGCGCGGGCAAACAACCGCCCGGCCCCCGCGCCACAACCGACCGTTGTGACGCGACGCCGGCACGGGTGGTGGTTCAGCGCTGGTACAGCCCCACCAGAGTGCCGTCCGCGATGCGGCGCTTGTCGACCTCCTCGTGCACCTGGTCGGCACGCGGCGCGTCGGGCAGGACACACGGTTCGGACAGGGCGTAGAGCTGGAAGACGTAGTGGTGGGCGTCGTCACCCGGCGGCGGATGCGGGCCGCCCCAGCCGTGCTGGCCGTAGCCGTTGACGAGTTCCGTGCCGCCCGGTGGGCTCTGCCCGGCCTCGACACCGTCGCTGTGCGGGTCGATGCCGACCACGACCCAGTGCGCGAAGGTGCCCGACGGGGCGTCGGGGTCCTCGCACAGCAGGACCAGCTCGGTCGCGTCGTCCGGTACACCGCTCCAGGACAGCGGCGGAGAGACGTTGGGTCCCTCGTACGCGTACCGGCGCGCGATGAACGAGTGGTCGTTGAACGCGTTGCTGCTGAGCTCGATGCCGGTCATGTGCCCCGGGGTACCCCCGGGGGCTGCGTGGCACACGGTTCGGCACCGATCCCCCGGGTACCCGCCAGGTCGGGCCCGACCGAGGCGGGGGAGAGAGGAACCCGACGATGTCTCCCCTGGCAGACCAATTCGCGACGGACGCCCGGGAGGACCGGCGCGCCCCCGCCCGCACCGCCCGGCTGCGCAGCCGCATCCCCGAGCCCGACGAGGAGCCCGACCTCCTCGGCCAGTACCTCGCCCAGATCTCGGCGACTCCACTGCTCACCGCGGAGGACGAGGTGCGGCTGGCCCGGCGGATGGAGACCGGCGTGGGGGCGATGGAGGAACTCGGCCGGGCCGACGCCGGGGAGCACCCCCTCGCGGTGAGCCGACGCCGGGAACTGGAGGAGGCCGTCCGCGACGGGCAGGCCGCCAAGGACCACATGGTCAGGGCGAACCTCCGGCTCGTGGTGTCGATGGCCAAACGGCACGCCCACCGCGGGCTGCCCCTGCTGGACGTCATCCAGGAGGGCAACCTGGGGCTGATCCGGGCCGTGGAGAAGTTCGACCACACCAAGGGCTTCAAGTTCTCCACGTACGCGACCTGGTGGATCCGCCAGGCCATCGAACGGGGCCTGGCCGCGCACGCGCGTTCCGTGCGGCTGCCGATGCACGTGGTGGAGCAGCTGCAGAAGATCGCCAAGGTCGAGCGGCGGCTCAGGCTCGAACTGGAGCGTGAGCCGACCGTCGAGGAGGTGGCCCGCGAGAGCGGCTTCGCCGAGGACCGGATCGGCTGGCTGCGCCATGTGGGACGGGACGCGGTCAGCCTGGACACGCCGGTCGACGAGAAGGGCGAGACCGTCGTCGGCGACCTCATCGCCGACACCGAGGTGCTCCAGGCCCCGGAGGTGGCCGAGTTCCGGGCGCTCGCCGAGGAACTCCGCGAGGCCGTCGGGACACTCGCACCCCGCGAGGCCATGATCCTCAGCCTGCGGTACGGGCTGCACGACGGTCACACCCGCACGCTGAAGGAAGTCGCCGGGCGCGTCGGTCTGACCCGGGAGCGGGTGCGCCAGCTCGAGAAGGAGTCACTCGCCCGGCTGCGGGAGCCGGAGAGCCGCGAACGGCTCGTGGCGTGGGCCGGCTGACCTCTCGCACGCCCCACCTCACGCGGCCGGCGCCGTGACGACCAGCGAGCCGTCGGGCGCCCGCCGAACCGCCACCCCACCGCTGATCCGGTCCAGCGTGGCGCGCAGCCAGTCACGGTCCGCCCCGGAGGCGGGCTCCAGCCGCATCCGCCGGGCCCGGAACGGCACCATGCGCAGCCCCGCCAGGCGCCCGCTGTCCGCCTCGACCGACACGAGGAAGGCCAGCCGCAGGTCGTCGCGGTACTCCTCGTAGCCGGAGATGCCCTCGTAGTCGTCGACGAAGTCGCCGCAGCCGTAGAGGACGAGCCGGTCCCGGTACACCTCCAGCGGGCGGGGGTGGTGCGAGGAGTGCCCGTGGACGACGTCGGCCCCGCCGTCGATCAGCGCGTGCGCGAAACGGACCTGCTCGCGGGGCACGCGGTACCCCCAGTTCGAACCCCAGTGCACGGACACCACGGTCAGGTCGCCGGGAGGGCCGAGCCGCCGCACCACGGCTTCGGTCTCGGCCCGCGACAGATCGGGCAGATGGGCGACGCCCGGTCGGTCCGCTGTCGCCGCCCAGCCGGACGGGACGCCGCCGGAGTGTGCTCCGAGGGCGAACACCCGCAGCCGCCGGCCTCCGGGCAGCGGGACGACCGCGGGTGCGTACGCCTCCTCGGCGTCGTGGCCCGCGCCCGCCGTCCGCAGACCCGCCCGGGCCAGGGCGTCCAGGGTCTCCAGCAGGCCCCCGCGGCCGAAGTCCAGGACGTGGTTGTTGGCGAGGACGGTCACGTCCGGCCGCACCGCGGCGAGGGCCGGCAGGTTCGCCGGGTGCATCCGGTAGTGGATCTCCTTGCCGGGCGCGAAGGTGCCCGCGCGCGTCACCGACGTCTCGAGATTCACGATCCGCGCGTCCGGGGCGGCCTCGTCCAGAGCGCCGAGCGCCGCACCCCACGGCCACGACGCGGGCGCGGGGAGGGGCACCGGGCCGTGCGCCGACTCCGCCAGCCGGACGTACGAGCGCGCGTCCTTCACGTACGCCTCCCGCAGTGCCGGGTCACCGGGGTGCGCGAGGATCTGGTCGACGCCGCGCCCGAGCATCACGTCACCGCACAGGAACAGCGTCACGACATCGCCGCCCACCACTCCACGGTAGGCGGGCCACGCCCGCCGGGGTCAGGCCTCGACCCTCAGTGCACACGACCAGCCGTACGGGTCCGGCCCCATCCGCAGATCGTCCCAGGCCACCGCCGTCGGGACCGCGCCCGTGACCTCCACGTCCGCGAGGCCGGCGACCGCCAGCCGCACGTCCAGGCCGCCGTCGGCCTCGTCCGCCTCCACATCGACGGGCACCTGGCCGTAGACCTCCAGACGGAAGAGCACCTCGTCCAGCAGCGCGGCGAGCAGATCGTCGTCGCAGGCCTCCGGCAACCGCACCCGGTCCACGGCGGTCGGCCGCACCCGGGAGACGTCCGCGAAACACTCGACCACCGCCAGGACGGCCTCCGCCAGGCAGTGCTCTCTGCACGCCGCCCACGCCTCGATGCGGATGTCGCCTGGATGGGGCACCGCCCGGTGTCCCCAATCGCCCGGCTGCCGCCCTTGCCCTCCGTCGCCCGTGTCACCACCCATGAACATCGCCTGCCCGAGGCTCGCCCACCCATGCGGCCCCGGCACCGGCACGCCACTCAAACGGGCTCGTCCGCGAGGTACGGCGGCGCCGGGTCGTACTGGATGCAACGCCGCACCGCCCGCGCGTGCTTCCGGCCGTGCAGCCGCCCGACCAGCCACAACGCACTGTCGATCCCGGCCGAGACGCCCTGGCTGGTGACCAGGTGGCCGTCCACCGCATAGCGGGCGTCCCGGACCACGGTCACGTCCCCCCGCGCCTGCAAGGCGTCCTCCCGGCTCCAGTGCGTGGCGACCCGGCGCCCCCGGGCGGGCCCGGCGGCGTGCAGCAGGAACGCGCCATGGGACGTCCGGCCGCGCGTGGGTACCACGGACAGCGGGGGAGAGGCCGAAGCGAGGGAGAGGAGAGCGAAGATGGTCTCCCGGACGGTCACCCTGCCCGTGGGCGGTGCCGGTATCACCGGTGATCTGATGCTGCCGCCGGACAGCCGTGCGGTCGTGCTCTTCGCGCACGGCAGCGGCAGCTCCCGGCACAGCCCCCGCAACCGAGAGGTCGCCGCCGGCCTGCGCGCAGCCCGGCTCGGCACCCTGCTGATCGACCTGCTGACCGAGGAGGAGGAACGCCGGGACGCCGTCACCGCCGAACTCCGTTTCGACATTCCCCTGCTGGGCCGCCGGCTGATGGCCGCCCTCGACTGGCTGGCGCAGGACCCGGACACCTCGGGCCTGCCCGTCATCCTGTTCGGCGCCAGCACCGGCGCCGGCGCGGCCCTGGTCGCCGCCGGGCAACGCCCCGGCCGCGTCCTCGGGGTCGTCTCGCGCGGCGGACGGCCCGATCTGGCGGGCGACGCCCTGGACGCCGTCCGGGTCCCGGTGCTGCTGATCGTGGGCGGCCGGGACACGCACGTACTGCGGCTCAACGAGGAGGCGGCCCGGCGGCTGGCCGGCCCGCACTCCCTCCATGTGGTGCCCGGCGCCACCCACCTGTTCGAGGAACCCGGCGCACTGGACCAGGTCACCGGCATCGCCCGGCAGTGGTGCGACGAGCAGCTCACAAGAAGCGGAGGTGACCGTCATGCGGTTCCGTGATCGCCGACAGGCCGGTGAGGAACTGGCCGAAACACTGCGCACCCGGCAGCGTGCGGGAGACCTGCCCGATCCGCTCGTGCTCGCCCTGCCCCGCGGCGGGGTCGCCGTGGCGCGCGAGGTAGCCGCCGCGCTGGACGCTCCGCTCGACGTGCTCGTCGTACGGAAGATCGGGGCGCCCCACCACGAGGAACTCGGCGTCGGCGCGATGGCGGGGGACGAGGTGCCGCTCCTCGACGCGGACGCTTTGCGCCACCTCGGGATCGGTGAGGCCGCGCTCGCCCCCGTCATCGAGCGGGAGCGTGCCGAACTGCGGCGCCGCGAACGGCTGTACCGGCAGGGCCGGCCGGCGCCTGAGCTGCGGGGGCGGACCGTGATCGTCGTCGACGACGGCCTGGCGACCGGCTCGACCGCACGTGCCGCGGTGCGCCACGTGCGCCGTCAGGCACCCGCGCGGGTACTGCTGGCCACGCCCGTCTGCTCCCCGGAAGGAGCCGATGCGCTGAGCGCCGAGGCCGACGAGGTGATCTGCCTGCACCGGCCGGCCGCGTTCATGGCCGTGGGCCTGTGGTACGAGAACTTCGACCAACTGACGGACCAGGACGTCCTGGAGGCGCTGCACGTGCAGCTTTGACCAGTTGTTCACCTGACAGGAGTGGCGGAACACCGGCCACGCCGGGCAACGATGTCCCATCCCCCACACCTGCATCAGGAGTGACAAGCGAACGTGTCGCCGTCCGTGTGGCTGCTGACTGTGGCGGCTCTGTGCGTACTCGTCGCCGTCGAGTGCCGCGGCACCAGGCGTCCGTGGGCGGGGCTGCGCTCAGACGACCCCCTCCGCGCGCAGGGCCGCCACCTCCTCCTCGGTGCGGCCCAGTTCGGCGAGGATCGCCCCGGTGTGCTCGCCCACCGCCGGCACGGGGTCCATGCGCGCGGGCAGACCGGCCAGATCGGCGGGCGGCAGCAGTGCCTCCACGGTGGCGCCCGGCACCTCGACCTCGCTCCAGCGGCCGCGCGCGGCCAGTACGGGGTGGTCCAGGAAGGCGGCCACGTCGTTGACCCCGGCGCAGGCGATGCCGATGCGGTCCAGTTCCTTCAGGATCTCGTCGGAGCCGGAGCGGGCGAACCGCTCGGCGACGAGGGCGTTGAGTTCCTCGCGGTGGGCGACGCGGTCGGACCCGGTGGCGAAACGCGGATCGTCGGCCAGCTCCGGCCGGCCGAGGAAGTCGGCGCACAGCGCCACCCATTCCCGCTCGTTCTGGATGGAGAACAGCACCTCCTTGCCGTCGGCGGCGGCGTACGTCCCGTACGGCGCGATGGTGGCGTGCTGGGTGCCGAGCCGCGGGGGCTGGGTGCCGCCGTACCGGGTGTAGTAGGCGGGCTGGCCCATCCACTCCGCGAGCGCCTCGAACAGGGACACCTCCACCGGGTGGGCCTCGCCCGTGGTGGCCCGCGTGTACAGGGCGGTGAGGATGCCGCTGTAGGCGTACATCCCGGCGGCGATGTCGGCCACGGAGATCCCGGTCCGGGCGGTCCCCTCGGGGGTCCCGGTCAGCGACACCAGCCCGGTCTGGCACTGCACGAGCAGGTCGTAGGCCTTGCGGTCGGACCAGGGGCCGGTCGTGCCGTAGCCGGAGATCGTGCACGGGATCAGGCCCGGCCGGCGGCTGGTGACCGTGGCGGCGTCGAGACCGAGCCGGGCGGCGGCGCCCGGGGCGAGGTTCTGCACGAAGACGTCGGCGCCGTCGAGGAGGTCGTGCAGGATCTCGTGGCCGCGGGGGTCCTTCAGGTCGAGGGTGAGGGACTCCTTGGAGCGGTTGAGCCAGACGAAGTAGCTGGAGTGCCCGTGCACGCTCGTGTCGTAGCGGCGGGCGAAGTCGCCGTCGCCCGGCCGCTCCACCTTGATCACCCTGGCTCCGAGGTCGGCGAGCTGCCGGGTGGCGTAGGGCGCGGCCACTGCCTGTTCCAGACTGACCACCGTCACCCCGGCCAGGGGGTACCGCTGCACACTCATGCCTCAAGCTCCCGAATCGTGTACGGAGGGCGCTCGGACAGTCTGCCGCAGCGCACCGCCGAGAAGGCGGCCCGCCGACGCGATCCGGATCACGCCGGTGGGCGGTTTCACCGGCGGTGAGCTCGCTGACGTGCGGCTTTCACCGGCGCGTGGTGTGCCTGCCGTGCAGCTCCTCGGCAGACGCCGCCCGGTGGAGGCCGCGGAGCGGTCGCGACGGGTGCCTCCAGTGCACGGACGGCCGGCGACCCCGATCCCGCCCGGCGGACACTGGCCGCACCCGCCGGGACCCAGCGGCCCGGGCTTCGCCGGCCGGGCTCCGGTCCCGCCCGGCGGGTACCGGCCGCACCCGCACGGGCCCAGCGGCCCGGGGTCCGCTGCTCACCCCGGCTATACCCTTTCCTATTGCTTAGGCTGATTGATGCGGTTTGGTGGCCATCCGGCAGGGATGAGAATGCGGTGACGAGGGAGCAGCGGACACCCGGGCTGCCCGGCGCGCACGGCGTGGTGCAGACCGACGTGCTGCCGTTCCACCCGCACGTGCTCACCACCGCCCGGCGGGTGGCCGGGGGCGCGGCCCTGGCGGCCGGCCTGCTGGGCCTCGTGAGCCTCATCGGATGGATCTCCGGGGCCGACGCCCTGAAGGAAGTGCTGCCCGGCGTCTCGGTGGCCATGAAGGCCAACACCGCCGTGGCCCTGGTGGCGCTCGGCCTCTCCCTGTTCGTGATCGTGCGAGGCCCGCCCCGCCCGGCGCCGCTCCTCGTGTCCCGTGCGGCGGCGGTCCTGGTCGCCGTACTCGGCGCGCTCACCTTCGCCGAGTACGCCACCGGCGGGCGCCTGGGGATCGACGAGCTCCTCTTCGCGGACGACACCGCCTATCAGGGGACGGGCCCGCCGGGGCGGATGGCGCCGAACACGACCGGGGCGCTGATGGCCGCGGGGGTGGGTTCACTGTGTGCCGGTGTGCCCCGGGTTCCCGCCTGGGTGAGCCAGGTCCTGGGCCTGACCGTCGGCGCTCTCGGCATGCTGAGGCTGTACGGGGCCGCCTACGCGGTGCCCGAACTGGAGCAGTTCGGCCCGTACTCGGGGATGGCCCTGCACACCGCGGTGGCACTGGTGCTGATGGGTACGGCGCTCCTCCTGGCCCGTCCGGGAGAGGGCCCCGCAGGGCTGCTGCTGAACGCGGGCACGACCGGTGCGCTGGGCCGCTGGCTGTTCGTCACCGTCGTGATCGTGCCGCCGCTGCTGGGCTGGGCCGTGCTGGAGGGCGAGGACGGGAAGGTGTTCGGGGCACGGCTGGGCACCGCGCTGCTCGTCTGCGGACACGTGGCCGTGTTCACGGCGGTGATCTTCACGACCCTGGCCGTGGGCCGCCGTGTCGAAGTGGCGCACGGCCGTCTGGAGTGGCAGGTACGTCAGAACGAACTACTGCAGGCCTTCATGGACCACACGCCCGCGGTGGTGTTCATCAAGGACCTTGAGGGCCGCTTCCTGGCTGTCAACACGACGTTCGAGCAGAGCCTGAACCTGCCCCGGCACCGGGTCCTGGGACGCCGGGACGACGACGTCATGCCGTCCGACCTGGCACGGCAGGCGCGGGCCGCCGACCTCGCGATGCTGGCGGAGGGCAAGGCGGTGCAGCGAGAGGAACGGCTCGTCCTGCCGGGCGGTCCACGTGATGTCCTCTCCACCCTCTTCCCGCTCAAGGACGCCTCCGGCACCCCGTACGCCTTGTGCGGCGTCGTCACCGACATCACCGAGCGGGTCGCGGCGCAGCGCGAGGTCCAGCGGTCTCACCGGCGGTTCGTCGCGCTGCTGGAGTCCGCTCCCGACGCCACCCTGATCACTGACGGCGACGGCATCGTCGTCATGGCCAACCCGCAGGTCAGGCGCCTGTTCGGGCGTGAGCCGGGCGACCTCGTCGGCACCGGGGTGACCGGTTTGGTGCCCGCCGCACGGCGCCGGCGGCACGCCGCCCTCCTGGAGGCGTATCTCCGGCTGCGCGATCCGAAGCCGACGGTCCTGGACACCGACCTGTTCGGGCTGCGCGTCGACGGCTCCGAGTTCCCCGTCGAGGTGAGCGTCAGCAGCCTGCGGTCCGAGCAGGAGACCCTGGTGCTGCTGACCGTCCGGGACATCACCGAGCGCAGACGCCTGGAGGCCGAACGCGCCGAGCGCTACGAGCAGCAGCGCCACATCGCCTACACCCTGCAGCACAGCCTCATGGGGGAGCCGCCCCGGCTGTCGTACCTGCCGTGCGCCTACCGGTACCTGGCGTCCGTCCAGGACCCCGGCGTCGGCGGGGACTGGTTCGACGTGATCCCGCTCGACGAGCGCCGCACGGGCGTCCTCATCGGCGATGTGATGGGCCGGGGCCTGGAGGCCGCGGCCGTCATGGGGCAGCTGCGCGCAGCGTCCCACGCCCTGGCCCGCACGGGTGCCACGCCCAGCGGCCTGATGGAGGCCCTCGACACGTTCGTCGGCGACTTGGGGGACCAGCTGGTCACCTGTGTCTACCTGGTCCTGGACCAGGACCGGCACGAGGTCACCCTGTGCTCGGCGGGGCACCTGCCCGTCATCGCCCTGCCGCCCGGCGGGCCCGCCCGCAGGCTGAGGGCACCGGTCGGCGTGCCACTGGGCGTCAACGACGCCGCAGGCGCGCTGCCGTTCGAGGAAGCGACCGCGCCGCTTCGGCCGGGCAGTGCCGTGGTGCTCTACACCGACGGGCTGGTCGAAAGACCGGGCGCCGACATCGAGGCCCAGCTCGACATCCTGACCCACACCGTCGACGTCACGCTGAGGGGCGCCCCCGTCGACGACCCCGGCACCCTGGACGAGGCGGCGGACCAGCTCCTCAAGGCTCTCATCGCGGACACGGACACCTCCGACGACGACGTGACGCTGCTCCTGCTCGGTGTGCCGGGCCCGGCAGTGAACGGGCCCCGCGCCTAGCAGACGCACGAGCCCGGGCAAGTGCAGGCGCACCGGGCCGGGCAGCCGCAGGTGCAACGGGCCGGGCAAGAGCAGCGCACCGGCCTGAGCGGGTTTCCCGGCCCGTGCCCGCGGATACGTACCGGGCTCGCGGCCCGCAGAGGCACGACGGGGCCCTTGTCACGGTCCGGGCACACCTCGCGCGTTTTTCTGGCCGTGCAACCGCAGTGGCCGAAAGATGTGTCTCCGGGCGTGTGGCCTGCCGCTGGGGAGCGGCCGCCTCGGGGGGGTCGGAAATGAACGCATGGGCGGTGCCCGGATACACCGAGTCGCTCGAGCTCGGGTCAGGAGCCAGCGGCCGGGTCGTCCTCGCCGTGCACGAGGAGACCGGCGTGCCGGTCGCCGTGAAGTACCTGAGCGAATCGCTGCGCACCCGGCCGGGGTTCGTGCACGACTTCCGGGCGGAGGCCCGGCTGCTCGGCGGCCTGGAGAGCCCTCACGTCGCCGGGCTGTACGAGTACGTGGAGAGCCCGGACGGCGCCGCCATCGTGATGGAGCTGGTCGACGGCGTCCCGCTGCGCACGCTGCTCAGGCGGGAGGGCCCCCTGGCACCGGAGGCCGCGCTCGTCGTCCTCAAGGGGTCCCTGCTCGGCCTGGCCGACGCGCACCGGCTCGGTGTCGTCCACCGCGACTACAAGCCGGAGAACGTGCTGGTCGTACCCGACGGGTCCTCCAAGCTCGTCGACTTCGGCATCGCGGTGGACGCGGGCACCAGCGGCGGTGTGGCGGGGACGCCCTCCTACATGGCCCCCGAGCAGTGGACCGGCGCACCCGCCTCGCCCGCCGCCGACGTCTACGCCGCCACCGCCACCTTCTTCGAGTGCCTGACGGGCCACAAGCCGTACGCGGGGGACAACGTCGCCGAACTCGCGCTGCGGCACCTCGACGCGCCCGTCCCCGCCGAGGAAGTCCCCGAAACGGTGCGGGAGCTGGTGCGGCGCGGTCTGGCCAAAGACCCGGAGGAACGGCCCGCGCGGGCCGAGGTGTTCGTCGCCGAACTGGAGACGGTCGCCGGCGCCGCCTACGGCCCCGACTGGGAGGAACGCGGCCGGGGCAGGCTCGCGGCCCTGGTGGCCCTGCTGCCGCTGCTCCTGCCGTCGGCCCGCACCGCCCCCCGCAGCACCACGGACACCGCTCGCACGGTGCTGAGCCGGACGCCGCGCCCCGGCCGGGCGCATCCGTGGCTGCCCGGACGCGCCGGACTGCTCGTGTCCGCCGCGGCCGTGCTCCTCGGCGTCCTCCTGACGTACGGGCTGCCGTACGACCCGGACACCGCGGCGCAGCGGACGGGGCAGGCCCTGGCCACCACCGGTGCGGGATCCGGGGCGGGGCCGGAGGCCTCCGGCGCAGCGGCCGCCGATTCCCCGCAGGCCACCCCCACCGCCTCGGACGGCGGGACCCCGTCCCCCTCGGCTTCGGGCTCCGGCCCGGCGGCCACCGGTACCGGTGCGCCCCCGGTCTCCGCCACGCCGTCCGACGGCTCCGGTGGCCCGGGTACCGCCGGTGGCTCGGGTGGCGCGGGGACGGCCGCTCCGGCGGCGACGGACACCGTGACGCCGTCGACGGCCACGACCACCGCCCCGGCCCCGCCCACCGGTCCCGCGGTCAAAGACGTCACCGTGTCCGGCTTCCGGCAGACGGGCCCCACGACCGCCACGGCGACCCTCGCCGTCACCACGGACGGCACCGGCCCGGTCACCATCACCGTCTCCTGGTTCGCGGGCGGCACGGCGGGGCAGCCGGGCACCGCGGACGGCGCGTCACAGACGTTCGAGCGCAGCGGCGCCACCCAGTACACGATCGGCGTCGACCACACCTTCCTGACCCCCGGCTGCTACTGGACGGTGCAGGCCACCACGGCTCCGGCCGCCGCCGACGGTGGCGCCTCGCAGCAGCTCCTGACCCGGCGGTGCGACCTCCGATGACCGCACACGACGACGAGCGCGGACCCGGCGCCGACGCGGAGTACAGCGCCACGGTGCTCGCCAGCCACTGGATCCAGCGGCCCGGAGCCGACGAGACCCTCGTCGAGGGGGCGGAAGCGGGGCCGACGCTCCCCGACCGGGTCGAAGGAACCGTGCTGCGCTTCGGGCCGGGCGTGACCGCCGTCCGCCGGCGCACACTTTCCGCCGTCCCGCAGCCGAACGCGGCACCCCGGTACCGGCGGCTGCGCAGACATGCCCTTCCCGCGCTGGTCCTGGTCTGCGTCCTCGCGTTCCTGGCCTGGCAGCGCCTCGGGCCGCCGCTGAAGGTGAGCACGGCGACGGTCACGGCCCGGCCGGCCTCCCTGGGCTGTGGCGAGACCGCGGACCTCGTCGCCGTCGTCACCACCAACGGCCGCCCGGGCACGCTCTCCTACCGCTGGGTCCGAAGCGACGGCACCGCCTCGGGAGTCCTGAAGGACGTGCTGGCCCGGGGCCAGACGCAGACCCGGCTTCACCTGCGCTGGACCTTCCAGGGTCCGGGCCACCGCGCGGCACGGGCCGAACTGCGCATCCTCTCCGGAACTCCCCGCACGGCCACCGCCGGCTTCGTGTACGACTGCCCCTGACGGCCCACCGCCGGCGTCGGGTACGACTCCGGCGGGGGGCCGCGCCGAAGCGGGGCCTCTCCTCGAGTTCAGGTGCTCGCGCAGGTGCTCGCGGCACCGGCCGGTGCCGCGGGCCTGCCGCGCGAGACGACGCGCGTCCCGCGGCCGTCGGCGACCCGTACCTGCAGAGAGCCGCATCGGCAGCGTGCCCACTCCGTGTGGCCCGTCGCGGTGCCGTGGCGGGACAGCACCCGGAACGGCTCGGCGCCGTCCGGACGGCCGCAGTGCGGGCAGGAGGTGATGTCGGTGCTGGTCATGGCGGGCTCCTCGTCCCTCGGGGCTGGTCGAATCGTCGCGACACAGCCAGCGTGCGGCTTCGGGTACATATACGTCCAGGTTGACTTTGCGGACGTCACTGTGAAGCCTGGGCTTCATGATTGACCTGCGCAGGCTGCACGTCCTGAGGGCGGTCGCCCACTACGGCACGGTCACCGCGGCCGCCCGGGCCCTGCACTTCACGCCCTCCGCCGCCTCCCAGCAGGTCCGGCAGCTCGCCCGGGACCTGGGCGTCGACCTGCTGGAGCCGCAGGGGCGCGGGGTTCGTCTCACCGCTGCCGCCGAGAGCCTGCTCGCGCACGCCGACGCCATCCAGGCCCGGTGGGACCAGGCCGAACTGGATCTGCGGGCCGACCACGGGGCACCCTCCGGGGTGCTGCGGGTGACCGGTTTCCCGGTGGCCGTCTCGGTGCTGCTGGCGCCGATGACGGCCCGGCTGCGGGACCTGCATCCACGCCTGTCCGTCCGGATCACCGAGGCGGGTGTGCCGGAGAGTTTCGACCTGCTCTTCGAGGGCGAGACCGACCTGGCCGTGGTCGAGGTGACCCCGTACAACCCTCCGTTGAGCGACACGCGGTTCGTCCAGCAGCCGCTGCTCGACGACCCGTTCGACCTCGTCGTGCCCGAAGGGCACCGGCTGGCGGGGCGGGCCCGGGTCGATCTCGCCGAGGCCGCGATGGAGGCGTGGATCGCGCCCGTGCAGGACAGCCCCTGCCGTCCGCACGTCCTGTCCGCCTGCGGCGCGGCCGGATTCACCCCCGAGGTCGTCCATCACGCCCTCGACTGGAACGTCTGCGCCCACCTCGTGGCCCACGGGCTCGGCGTCGCCCTCGTCCCGCGTCTGGCCCAGCTGTCCCCGCAGCTGCCGATCACCCGGGTCCGCTGCACCGGCAACCCGCACCGCAAGCTCCTGACCTCTACCAGAAGCGGCGGCCAGGCCCGGCCGGCGGTGACGGCCGCGCTGGCGGAACTACGGGCCCTGGCGGCCGCGGCGGTCGCCTGACGGGAGGGGCCGGACCGTTCGCAGGCGCCGGCCACCCGGCTGGGGTGCGAGCGCCTCACCCCCTGGGCGCCCCCACCCGCAGCCCGTCCATGACGAAGTCCAGCAGACGGGTGGCGCGCGGCTGCCAGTCGGTGCCGGGGTCGATCGTCCAGAGCCCGCCGATGACCAGGAAGAGGTCGTCCGCGGTGACCCCCGGGCGGATGGTGCCGGCCTCCTCCGCGGCCCGGAGCAGCAGCTCGGCCGCCTCGGTCACCGGGGCGTGCCCGGGTTTCGCCGGCTGCCCCGGTGCGCTGGTGGCCTGGCGGATCGCGTCGGCGAGACCGGCCTTGGCCATGGCGAACCGTGCCAGCCGGTCCATCCACTCGCGCAGCGCCCGGTCGGGCTCCCGGCTCTCCAGCAGCGGCGCCGCGGTGTCGGCGACCTGCTGCATCTCGTGCCGGTAGATCTCCAGGACGAGTGCCTCGCGGGTGGGGAAGTGACGGTAGAAGGTGCCCTGCCCGACGCCCGCCTTCTTGGCGATCGCGCTCAGCGGGACGTCCGCCGCACGTGTCAGTTCCTCCAGCGCCACCGCCAGGATGCGCTCGCGGTTGCGCTGCGCGTCCGAGCGCAGGGGGGCGTCCTTGTTCTGCCGCACTCGTACTCCTCGCGGTCCGCGGCCGAAACCGGACCTTGCTAACCGGACAGTTGTCCGTTACGTTTCCCGAGTAGTGGACAACTGTCCGCTTGTTCCATCGTATCGGCGGGCCACCCGTGCGGACACCCCGCGTCCGGCGCGCTGCGCGCAGGCACGCCCCGCATCCCGCACGACCGCGGGCCGGCACCACCGCCGGCAGCGACACCGCCTCAGACCTCGCGATGTGAGAGAGAAGGCTCCCATGCCCCCATCGACGTCCAGCGACCTCACCCTGTCCGTCAACGGCGAGAAGTACACGCTGACCGTCGACCACCGCACCACCCTGCTCGACGCCCTCCGCGAGCGCCTGGACCTGACGGGCACCAAGAAGGGCTGCGACCAGGGGCAGTGCGGCGCCTGCACCGTCCTGGTCGACGGCCGCCGCAAGGTGGCCTGTCTGCACCTGGCGGTCGCGGCCGAAGGACGCGAGATCACCACCATCGAAGGCGTGGCCGAGGGCGAGCGACTGCACCCGGTGCAGCAGGCGTTCCTCGACCTGGACGGCTTTCAGTGCGGCTACTGCACCCCGGGCCAGATCTGCTCGGCCATCGCCGTGATGGAGGAGCACGCGGCCGGCTGGCCGAGCGCGGTCACCGGCGACGTCAGGCCCGAGGCGGGCCCCCCGCCGCTGACCCCGGAGGAGATCCGCGAACGGATGAGCGGCAACCTGTGCCGCTGCGGCGCGTACGTGTCGATCGTCCAGGCCGTCGCCCGGGCCGCCGAGCAGACGAACGGAGCCGCGGCATGAGGGAGTTCGGCTACCAGCGGGCGTACGACGTCCCCGGCGCCGTGGCGCTGCTCGACGGTGACGGGGAAGCCCGGTTCCTCGGCGGCGGCACCAACCTCGTCGACCTCATGAAGACCGGCGTCGAACGACCCGCCCGGCTCGTCGACGTCACCGAACTGCCCCTGAACCGCGTCGAACCGGCCGACGACGGCGGGCTGCGCATCGGCGCGACCGTCACCAACAGCGACCTGGCCGCCCACCCGGACGTCAGGCGCCGCTACCCGGCCCTGGCACAGGCGGTGCTGGCCGGCGCCTCCGGGCAACTGCGCAACATGGCCACCGTCGGCGGCAACCTGCTCCAGCGCACCCGCTGCGGCTACTTCACCGACGTCAACTCCCCCTGCAACAAACGCGTCCCCGGCAGCGGCTGCCCCGCGATCGAGGGCGAGCACCACAATCACGCCGTCCTGGGCGCCTCGGATCAGTGCGTGGCCACCCACCCGTCCGACATGGGTGTGGCCCTGGCTGCGTTCGACGCGCGCGTCACCTACGAAACGGCTTCCGGGCCGGGGGAGTTGCCGCTCGCCGACCTCTACCTGCCGGTGGGGGAGACCCCACACCTGGAGACCGCCCTGCCGCCGGGGGCGCTCATCACCGGCGTCACCCTCCCGGCCACCGTCACAGCGGCCAACTCCCGCTACCGCAAGGTGCGCGAGCGGGCCTCGTACGCCTTCGCCATCGGCTCCGTCGCCGCCGCGCTCGACGTACGGGACGGCCGCGTCCACGACGTGCGCCTGGCGTTCGGCGCGGTCGCCTCCCGCCCCTGGCGCGCCCGCACGGCCGAACGCGTCCTGACCGGCGCCCCGGCCGACGCCGGGAACTTCGCGGCCGCCGCCGACGCCGAACTGGCGGCCGCCCGGCCCCTGCCCCACAACGGATACAAGGTGACCCTGATGCGCAACCTCGTCGTGGCCGTGCTGAGCGAACTCGCCGAGGAGGCCGCCCGATGACCACCGCCACCAAGGGCGCCGCCGGCACCGCGCACACCCGCGTGGAGGGCCGCGACAAGGTCACCGGCGCGGCCCGCTATGCCGGCGAGATCCCCTTCGCGGACCTCGCCCACGGCTGGCTGGTGCCCTCGACCGTCACCCGTGGCCGCATCCGCGCCCTGGACGGCGAGGCCGTGCTCGGAATGCCCGGCGTCCTCACCGTGCTCCACCACGGCAACGCCCCGCGCGTCGACACCGGCTTCACCGGCATGATGGGCGTCCCGCCGGACCCGAGCACCGGCCTGTTCCAGCACGACCGGGTGCCCCACATGGGCTGGCCGGTGGCCCTGGTCGTCGCCGAGACCTCCGAGCAGGCCCGGGAGGCCGCGGAGGCCCTCGTGGTGCACTACGAGCGGGAACCGCACGACGTCGCGTTCTCGGCGCGGCGCGCGTCCGAGGCGTACCCGCTCGACGGGCACACGCCGGCCGTGGTGGAGAAGGGCGACCTGGAGGCGCAGCTCGCGGCGTCCGCCGTCGTGGTGGACGCGGAGTACACCACCCCCGAGGAGCACCACAACCCCATGGAGCCGCACGCGGCGGCGGCCCGCTGGGAGGGCGGCCGGCTGGAGGTCGTCGACTCCAACCAGGGCACCGGCTGGGTCGCCGACGAGCTCGCGAAGCTCTTCTCCCTCGACCCGGCCTCCGTGCGGGTCCGCTCCGAGCACGTCGGCGGCGGCTTCGGCAGCAAGGGCACCCGGGCGCACCAGGTGGCCGCCGTGATGGCGGCGACCGTGCTGCAGCGCCCCGTGCGGGTCGTCCTGACCCGCCGGCAGATGTTCTTCCTCGCCGGTCATCGCAGCCCCACCGCCCAGCGGGTCAGGCTCGGCGCCGACGCCGACGGGCGGCTGCGCGCCCTGGAGCACCGGTCACTGAACCAGACCTCGACCGTGCACGACTTCGTCGAGCCGAGCGCGGCGGCGAGCCGCTCGATGTACGCCGCCGACGCCCACCACACCGCCAGCCGGGTCGTGAAGCTGGACGTCCCCAGCCCGACCTGGATGCGCGCCCCGGGTGAGGCGCCGGGCTCGTTCGCCCTGGAGTCGGCGGTCGACGAACTCGCCGAGCGGTGCGGCGTCGACCCCATCGAACTGCGGATCCGCAACGAGCCCGCGGTGGGCCCGGTCTCCGGGCTGCCGTTCGGCGGCCGCAACCTGATCGCGTGCTTCCACGAGGGTGCCCGGAGGTTCGGCTGGGCCGGGCGGGACCCGCGACCGGGACTGCGCCGGGAGGGCCGCTGGCTGCTCGGCACGGGCACCGCCGCGGCCTCCTTCCCCGTGATGGCCATGCCGTCCACGGCGTCCGTGACCGCGCAGGCGGACGGCACCTTCACGGTGCGGATCAACGCCGCGGACATCGGCACCGGTGCCAGGACCGCGCTCACCCTGGTCGCCGCGGACACCCTGGAGGTGCCCGCGGACCGGGTCCGGGTGCGCATCGGGGACAGCGACCTCGGCCCCGCGATGATCGCCGGCGGTTCGGCGGGCACCCGATCCTGGGGCTGGGCCGTCATGGAGGCGGCCGGGGAACTGCGCCGCAGCCTCGCGCCCGGCGCCGACATCCCGCCGGAGGGCGTCACCGTACGGTCGGACACGACCCGGGCCGTCGGGGCCCTCGCCCAGAAGGAGCGGCACGCCTTCGGCGCGCAGTTCGCCGAGGTCGCCGTCGACCCCGCCACCGGGGAGGTCCGCGTACGCCGGATGCTGGGAGTCTTCGCGGCCGGCCGGATCGTGAACCCGCTCACCGCCCGCAACCAGCTCGTCGGCGGCATGGCCTGGGGCATCTCCATGGCCCTGCACGAGGAGGCCGTCCGGGACCGCGCGAGCGGCGGCCTGTACGGCGCCGACCTCGCCGGCTACCACGTCGCCGCGCACGCCGACGTACCGCACATCGAGGCCGACTGGGTCGACGACCATGACCCGGACGACCCCGTGGGCATCAAGGGCATCGGCGAGGTCGGCATCGTGGGCGCGGCCGCGGCGGTCGCCAACGCGGTGTGGCACGCCACCGGGTTCCGCCACCGGAACCTGCCGATCCGGCCCGACCGGGTGCTGCAGGCGGGCGCCGATGCTTGATCTCGCGGGGCCCCTGCACGAGTGGATCCAGGAGGGCCGCGACTTCGCCGTCGCCACGGTGGTCTCCGTGGGCGGCAGTGCCCCGCGCCCTCCCGGCGCCGCGCTCGCCGTCCGGGCCGACGGCACGGCGGTCGGCTCGGTCTCCGGGGGGTGCGTGGAGGGAGCGGTGTACGACCTGTGCCTCCAGGCCCTCCAGGACGGCGAGTCGCTGGTCGAGCGGTTCGGCTACAGCGACGAGGACGCCTTCGCGGTGGGGCTGACCTGCGGCGGGACGATCGACGTCATGGTCACCCCGTTCAGGGGCCCTCGTGCGGCCGAGGCGGCCGCCCTGGCGGCCGCCGCCCGGCAGGAACCGGTGGCCCTGGCCCGGGTGGTCCGGGGCCCGTCTGGCCTCCTCGGCCGGGCCCTGCTGGTCCGCCCCGACGGCTCCTGCGAAGGGGGCCTCGGCGGCGCTCCGGGCCTGGACCGCACCGCGCTCGACCGGGCCGGTGCCCTGCTCGCCGGCGGACGCACCGGCACCGTGGACCTCACCGAGGACGGGGCGCACTGCCCCGGCGGACTCACGCTGCTCGTCGAGTCGGCCGCCCCGCCGCCGCGCATGATCGTCTTCGGCGCCATCGACTTCGCGGCGGCGCTGGTGCGGGCGGGGAAGTTCCTCGGGTACCACGTCACCGTGTGCGACGCGCGCCCCGTCTTCGCGACCCGGGCCCGCTTCCCGGAGGCCGACGAGGTCGTCGTCGACTGGCCCGACCGCTACCTCCGGCGCACGGTGACCGACGGGCGCACGGCGCTGTGCGTGCTCACCCACGACGCGAAGTTCGACGTCCCGTTGCTCATGGAAGCGCTGCGGCTGCCGGTGGCCTACATCGGCGCGATGGGCTCCCGACGCACCCACGCGGACCGCGAACGGCGGCTGCGGGAGGCGGGACTGAGCGAGCACGAGCTGGCCCGGCTCAGGTCTCCGATCGGCCTCGACCTGGGGGCCCGTACGCCCGAGGAGACCGCCGTGTCGATCGCTGCGGAGATCGTCGCGGCACGGCACGGCGGCACGGGCGCCCCCCTCACCGGCTCGGTCAGGCCGATCCACCGGCGCGACCGCGCACCGCAGCCGGTCTGAGCGGCTGCCGCCGACGCGCCGAAGGGGGCCGGGGCCGTTTTTTCCGGCCCCGGCCCCCTCCGCGGGCGCGAGGTGTGCCGTCAGGCCGCGGCGGGCTCCGAGGCATGACCGTGCAGACGGGCGATGACCTCGGTCAGCTGCCCGGCGACCTCGGCGTCGTCGGCCGGGTGCGTCTCGGCGAAACGGGTCATCGAGCCGGGGATGGACAGCTTGACGTCCTCCAGGACCTTGCCGCCGGCCACACCCACGGACTTGCGGGTCTCGTCGTGCGCCCAGACACCGCCGTACTGGCCGAACGCGGTGCCGACCACGGCGACGGGCTTGCCGCTGAGGGCGCCGGCGCCGTAAGGGCGGGACAGCCAGTCGATGGCGTTCTTCAGCACGGCAGGGATGGTGCCGTTGTACTCGGGGGTGAACAGGATCAGGCCGTCGGCGGCGTTCGCGGCCTCGCGCAGCCGCTCGGCGGCGGCCGGGACGCTGCCCTCCACGTCGATGTCCTCGTTGTAGAAGGGGATCTCGGCCAGGCCCTCGAACAGGTTCACCTCGGCACCTTCGGGGGCGAGCTTCACGGCCGCCTCGGCCAGCTGGCGGTTGTGCGAACCGGCGCGGAGGCTGCCGACGAGGGCGAGGATACGAACGGACATGCTGACTCCCACATCTGAGGCGCTGCTTGGGTCACTGACGATCCGGACCGGGGTCCGTTTAATGTTCTAGCATCCTAACCGGACCGCGGTCCAGTTTTGTTCCCGATGCTTTACGCTGGCTTCATGTCCGCCGCACCGCCCCCTTTCCCGACGCCCCAGGAGCCCGTCGACCACCTCGAGCTGCTGCAGCTCGACACCGCCTTGGAGGGTGACGAGCCGTGCCTGCGAGCCGACGCCGCGCGCAACCGTGCCCGGCTGCTGGAGGCCGCCGGACGCCTGGTGGCGGAGCGCGGCGCGGAAGCCGTCACGATGGAGGCCGTGGCCGCCGAGGCCTGCGTCGGCAAGGGCACCGTCTTCCGCAGGTTCGGCGACCGCACCGGCCTGCTGACGGCCCTGCTCGACCACTCCGAGAAGAAGTTCCAGGCCGCCTTCCTCGCCGGTCCGCCGCCGCTCGGACCCGGAGCGCCGCCCGTGGAGCGACTGCGGGCCTTCGGCTGCGCCATGCTGCGCCGCTCCGCCGACGACCTGGAGCTCCAGCTGGCGGCCGAGCCCGGCGCCAGCCGCCGCTTCGTCACCCCCGCCCGCCGCGTCCTGCGGCACCACATCGAGATGCTGCTGCGCCAGGCCCTCCCCGAGGCGGACTGTGATCTCCTCTCCCACGCGCTGATGGGCCAGCTCGACCCGGCCCTGATCCACCATCTGACCAGGCAGTGCGGGATCCCCCCGGCCCGTCTGGAGGCCGCGTGGATCGACCTGGTCGACCGGGTGACGGGTGCGGGTACCGCCTGCCCCTGAGCACCACCGTACTCCGTGAGCGCTCACGGGTTTCTCACAACTCCCCCGCCGCGAGGGCGCATTGGGGCTTCTGCCAAGATGCCGTACGTCATGGTGCAGATACCGAAAACGCCCGCGCCCCCGTCCCCCGCACCGTCGCGCTCCGTGCCCACGAGCGCCGATGTGGCCCGCCTGGCCGGCGTCTCGCGCGCGACCGTCTCCTACGTCCTCAACAACACCAGCGCCGTACGGATCAGCGAGCCCACCCGCCGCCGGGTGCGCGAGGCCGCGAGGGAACTCGGTTATGTCCCCCACGCGGCGGCCCGCAGTCTGCGCGCCGGACACAGCCGCATGGTGCTGATCCCCGCGCCGACCTTCCCCGTCGGCCCTCTCTACAGCCGGTTCCTCACCGACCTCCAGGCCTCGCTCAGCGCCCTGGACTACACGGTCGTGCAGCACGGCACCGGCGGCCCGCACGGTGACGAAGCGGCCCGCGCCTGGGCCGAGTTGCGGCCGGTGGCCGTGCTCGTACCCGGCTCCGGGCTCGGCCCGCGCGGGGTGGCGGTGCTCAAGCGCTCCGGGGCGCGGGCCGTGGTCACCCTCGGACCGGAGACCATCGAGGGAGCGCACGCGCTGCTCATGGACCACGACGTCGTCGGCCACAGCGCGGGCGCCCACCTCTACGACCGCGGCCGGCGCCGGATCGGTGTCGTCGTCCCGCAGGAGCCCGGTCTGGAGGCGTTCTCCGCGCCGCGCCTCGACGGCGTGCGCCAGTCGGTGCGCGGCACGGATGCCACGGTGACCGAACTGCCCCTCGCCTACGACGAACAGGCGGCGGTGCAACTCGCCGCCCGCTGGCGGACGTTGGGCCTGGACGCCGTGTTCACCTACAACGACGAGTACGCGATGCTGCTGATGCGGGCCCTGTTGGACGAGGGCATCCGCATCCCCGAGGAGACGGCCGTGATCGGCGCCGACGACCTGATGCTCGGGCGGCTGCTGCGGCCCCGGCTCAGCACGGTCCGGCTGCGGCTGCCCTCCGGCCGTGAACTGGCCGAACTGGTCGACCGCGCGGTGCGCAGGCCCGCCACCGAGCCCGAGGCGCACAAGGTGCTGGGGGCGACGGTGCTGCATCGCGAATCCAGTTGACCCGTAGCGGTGCGCGGCGCTGCGGCCCGCGGCGAATACGGGGCGGACGGCCCGGTCCGCGGGCACGGCACGGCTAGGATGTTGCATGCTCAACAAAACGGGGACGCGTTCCCGCGGGCGGCGGCGCACACCGCTGCGCCCGCCCGGTGCGTTCCGCCATGTGACCGCCGAACCGGCCGCGCACGTACGGGAGTTCCGCTTCGCCCGTCAGCCGGTGACCGATCGATCGGAGAGCCGTCATGCCGTTGCTCGACACGAGGACCTGGCAGCCCCGCACTCTCACGGGGCCCGGGTACACCGTCACCGAGCCAGCCACCGGCCAAGCCCTCGGCCCCCTCACCCTCGCCGGTCCGCAGGACGTCGAGGCCGCCGCCGGGCGGGCCGCCGCCGCCCAAACCGCATGGGCCCGCACCCCGCACTTCGCTCGCGCCGCCGTCCTCCGCAAGGCCGGCGACCTGTTCACCGCACACGCGGCCGAACTGCGCGAATGGCTCGTCCGCGAATCGGGGTCCGTCCCCGGCAAGGCCGACTTCGAGCTGCACGTCGCCGCCCAGGAGTGCTACGAGGCCGCCGCGCTCGCCTCCCGCCCGGCCGGGCAGGTCCTGCCCAGCGAGGCACCGCGCCTGTCGTACACGCGCCGCGTCCCGGCCGGTGTGGTCGGCGTGATCTCGCCGTTCAACGCGCCGCTGATCCTGTCGATCCGCTCCGTCGCACCGGCCCTGGCGCTGGGCAACGCGGTCCTGCTCAAGCCGGATCCGCGCACGGCCGTCTGCGGAGGGCTGTCCCTCGCCGCGGTCTTCGCCGCCGCGGGCCTGCCGGAGGACCTGCTGCACGTGCTGCCCGGCGGCCCGGACGCCGGGCAGGCCCTGGTCGCCGACCCGCGTGTGCCGGTCATCTCCTTCACCGGCTCCACCGCCGCCGGGCGGGCCGTGGGCGAGGCCGCCGGCCGTCACCTGAAGCGGGCCCACCTGGAACTGGGCGGCAACTCGGCCATGATCGTGCTGGCGGACGCCGACCTCGACGCGGTGATCTCCACGGCCGCCTGGGGCTCGTTCTTCCACCAGGGCCAGATCTGCATGACCACCGGACGCCATCTGGTGCACGCGTCCCTCTACGACGAGTACGTCGAGCGCCTGGCCGCCAAGGCGGACTCACTCGCCGTCGGCGACCCGTACCGGGACCAGGTCCACCTCGGCCCCATCATCGACTCGGGTCAGCTCACCAAGATCAGCGGCCTGGTCGACGCCAGCACGGCAGCGGGTGCGAAGCTCGCCGCCGGCGGCACCCACGACAGGCTCTTCTACCGGCCCACCGTCCTCGCCCACGTCGACGACCGCACCCCCGCCTACACGGAGGAGGTCTTCGGCCCGGTGGCGCCCGTCCGCCCGTTCACCACCGCCGACGAGGCGGCTGCCCTGGCCGCGCAGAGCCCGTACGGCCTCTCCCTGGGCATCGTCACCAGGGACCCGGCCCGCGGCCTCGACCTCGCCGAGCGCATCCCGACCGGCATCGTCCACATCAACGACCAGACCGTGAACGACGAGGCCGTGGCGCCCTTCGGCGGGGTCGCGGCCTCCGGCACCGGCGCCCGCTTCGGCGGTGAGGCCAATCTGGAGGCCTTCACCGAGCTGCGCTGGACGACGGTACGCGGAGACGTCGCTCCCTATCCCTTCTAGGAGCTCCGCCCCCTGCCCGAGGGCCCGGTGGTCCGGGCCCCGGGACGGGTCACTCGGCCGGCTGCTGGGCCTGCTGCTCGGCGACCGCCTTGCGGACCTCGTCCATGTCGAGGTTGCGGGCCTGCCCGATGACGTCCGTCAGCGCTGCCTCGGGCAGGGCGCCCGGCTGCGCGAACACGGCGACCTGGTCACGCACGATCATCAGCGTGGGGATGGACTGGATGCCGAAGGCCGCGGCCAGCTCGGGCTGCGCCTCGGTGTCCACCTTGCCGAACACGAGGTCCGGGTTCTCCTCCGCCGCCTTCTCGTAGACCGGTGCGAACTGCTTGCACGGCCCGCACCAGGACGCCCAGAAGTCGATCAGGACGAACTCGTTGTCCGTGACCGTCTGGTCGAAGTTCTCCTTGGTGAGCTCCACGGTGCTGCTCATGGCGTAAATCCCTCTTCCTGGTGTGGGGTCAAGCCGTCGGCACAACACGGCCGACCGGACACGTATTCCGCGCCCCTACCCATGTGGCCAGGGCGCACACCACCCACCAGACTGACCCCATGACGGAAACGGAAACCAACACGTACGACGTCGTGGTGCTCGGGGCCGGGCCCGTGGGGGAGAACGTCGCCGACCGCACCCGCGCGGCCGGACTGACCACCGCGGTCGTGGAGAGCGAACTGGTCGGCGGCGAGTGCTCCTACTGGGCGTGCATGCCCAGCAAGGCCCTGCTGCGGCCGGTGATCGCCCGCGCGGACGCCCGGCGTGTACCGGGCCTGCGCCAGTCCGTGCAGGGCCCCCTCGACGCCTCCGCGGTGCTCGCCCACCGGGACTACTACACCTCCGACTGGAAGGACGACGGCCAGGTCGGGTGGCTCGACTCCATCGGCGCCGACCTGTACCGGGGCCACGGGCGCCTCACCGGCCCCCGCGAGGTGACGGTCACCGGCCCGGACGGCGGCGAGCGCGTCCTGACCGCACGGCACGCCGTTGCCGTCTGCACCGGCAGCCGCGCCGCCCTGCCCGGCCTGCCGGGACTGGACACCGTCAAGCCGTGGACCAGCCGGGAGGCCACCAGCTCGAAGGCCGTGCCCGGCCGGCTGATCGTCGTCGGCGGCGGCGTGGTCGCCACCGAGATGGCCACCGTCTGGCAGGCTCTGGGCTCGCGGGTCACCCTGCTGGTCCGCGGCAAGGGCCTGCTCCCGCGCATGGAGCCCTTCGCCGGGGAACTGATCGCCGAGGCACTCACCGAGGCCGGAGCGGACGTCCGTACGGGCACCTCGGTGGAGTCGGTCACCCGGGAGAACGGCACCGTCATCGCCGTGACCGACACGGGCGACCGCGTCGAGGCCGACGAGATCCTCTTCGCCACCGGCCGCGCCCCGCGCACCGACGACATCGGCCTGGCATCGATCGGCCTCGAACCAGGCTCCTGGCTCCCGGTCGACGACAGCCTCCGCGTGACCGGCCACGACTGGCTGTACGCGGTCGGGGACGTGAACCACCGGGCCCTGCTCACCCACCAGGGCAAGTACCAGGCCCGCATCGCGGGCGCCGCCATCGCCGCGCGGGCCACCGGCGAGACCCTCCTCGCCGAGCCCTGGGGCGCCCACGCCGCGACCGCCGACCACGCCGCCGTCCCCCAGGTCGTCTTCACCGACCCGGAAGCCGCGGCCGTGGGCCTGTCCCTGGCCGAGGCGGAGCAGGCGGGTCACCGCGTGAAGGCCGTCGACGTGGACCTGTCCACCGTCGCCGGGGCGGGTCTGTACGCCGACGGTTACCAGGGCCGTGCCCGCATGGTCGTCGACGTCGAGGAAGAGATCGTGCGCGGCGTCACCCTCGTCGGCCCCGGCGTCGGCGAACTCATCCACTCCGCGACCATCGCCGTCGCCGGCCGCGTCCCGATCAGCCGCCTGTGGCACGCCGTCCCGTCCTACCCGACGATCAGCGAGGTGTGGCTGCGACTGCTGGAGGCGTACCGGGACGCGTAACGCTCTTCAGCCGACCCCGAGGCGGTCCCGCCACCCGCGGGACAGCTTCGGCCGCATGAAGACGACACCCTGCTGGGTGCCGACGGCGAGGTCGAGGTGGGGGCTCCCCGGGAGGGCGGTCAGACAGGTCACGAGAGCGGGCAGCGGCGCCGACCAGACCTTCTCCAGGCTCGGCAGGTGGCACAGGGCCACGCCGTGTTCGTCACTGACGGCGACGAGGGCTTCGCCACTGGGAGAGGCGCCGGTCCACAGGAGCCGGGAGGCACTCACGGACAGAGGGTCGACGACGTCCGGCGCGTCAGGGTTCCAGACGGTGACGGGGCCGGGTCTCCCGTCGCCGGACATGTGACGGGAGAGGGACAGGAGCAGGGGGCCGCCCGTCGGCAGGTCCGCCCAGCGCAGGTAGCGAAGCCGGTCCCCTCCGGGACGGCGGGTGGCGGCATGGCGCGTCGATCCGCCCGAGACCCGCGGCACGATGGACAGCCTCCGAGTCGCCACGTCGAGCACCGAGAGCACACCGTCCCGGCGCTCCTTGACGACCCAGCGTGTCCCGGCTTCGCCGTGGTGCGGCAGGAGGAACTGGATCCCGCCCGGAAGCTCGAACGTGTCCTCGGCGACAGGGGTGGCGGACGTGATGTCGAAGAGCTGCCCGTATGCCAGTGGCGCTTCCGCGTGCTCCACGTTGCCGTAGACGATCAGCAGGGTCGCGCCGGCCGGCGTCGTGAACGCCTCCACGAACTCCCGTTCCCGCTCGGCGTCGGGGACACCCGGGAGGGGCGCCCACCGCGAGGAAGCCCCGGGAGAGCCGACCCGGCAGATGGCGTGCTCGTCCTTGTCGAACGCGAGCCACCGCACTCCTTCGTGACCGGCCGTCGCCGGAACGGCGAGCACGAAGTCGTCGAGGTGTTCCGGCGAACCGACGACCGCCCGGGTGCTCTGTCCGTCCGACCCGAGGCGGGTCCACACGAGCGCCTGCTTCTCCCGCTGCAGCAGGTTCAACGTACCGTCCGGATCCTCGGAGATCTGCCCGAAGTCCCCAGGCAGGTCGATCGGCCCCACGGTGCGCCGTGCGTCGCGGTCCCGCTCGTCCCGGCGGGGTCTTTCCGTCCGCACGAGCTGCCGGTTGCGCAGGGTCAGGACGGCCGCGGGGTCTCCCGACCAGGCACAGATCATGTCGACCTCCTGACGGACGTCCTCCGGAGCGTCGGACTCCACCCCGGGAACGGGCCGCAGGTGAGCGTTCCAGGCCCAGAGCCGGGCCGTTCCGTCGTTGGCGACAGCGAGGATGTCGGGGCCGGCCCCGGATACCGGACTCTCCAGCAGGTGAACCGCGCCCACCGCGCTCTCATGACCCGTCAGGGAGGAGCCGACCGACGAACCGGAGACCGCGTCGACCACGCGGAGGGGATGGGAGAAGAAGGAGGTGACCACCTGCACCCTCCCGCCGACCACGGCAGCCGCCATCCTGAAGGTCGGCTCGGGCAGGTACTCCAGCGTCCGCACCGGCGATCCGTCGGAGGGCACCACGAGCAACCCCGCGCCGGCCTTCGCGACGAGAACGGCGGCGGAAGCCTCACCGCCCAGCGCGAAACCCGCGTGGTCCTCGTTCACGGCCGGGGACGACACCCTGGCGACGGTGCCGACAGCGGTATCGAGGAGGACCAGCCCGGTCCCGTGCTCGATCACCGCTGCGAGGGTGCCGCCGGGCCGGTGCACATGGTCCATGAGCCGCGGCCGCACCAGGCCTTCCAGAGCCCTCCGGGAACGTCCTGTCCCGTCCACGTCGTACAGGGTGACGTGCCCTTCCGTGCCGTCGCACACGAGGAGCCGGGTACGCCCTTCGGAATCGCGCGACAGACAGGCGGAACCACCGGGTGTGTACCCGGTGTCCGCGGTTGCGGCCGACACGCTGTACTGCGCGCGGGTCCGGCAGGGCACCTCGACGAGCGTGGCGGCCCCGGGCAGAGCGACCGCCAGCACTGTCACCTCGGTGCCGCACACGACCACGTCCGTGTCGCCGTGCACGACCCCGGCGTCGTACAGGAACGACCAACCGGTACCGGCGAGGGTCCGGACGAGGGTCTGGTCGAGGACGTTCCACACCCGGAGCGTGCCCGCGGCGTCCAGGGTGACGGCCTCGGCGCGACCGCTCTCGTCGCGGAGCAGCACGAGCCCGTGCACCACGGCGGGATGGGGCAGGACGGTTGACTGGGACGGGCTGTCGAGCATCCACACGTGCACATGAGCGGCGCCGGGTGGTACGGCGAGCACGACACGGCCTCCGCAGGGCAGGGTGCAGTCCTTCAGCCGCCAGCCGGAGGCCAGGTGCCGTGAGGCGTACGCGTCTCCCGCGTGCCTGCCCACCACCCGGTGCGGGGTGATCCGCCGCCGCTCCGCCTCGACGTGTTCCAGCGACCTCGCGAGCTTCTCCGCCTGTCGCCGCAGCCCGTCCTCGCCGTAGGCCCCTGCCACGTACGCCAGCAACGCGGCCGGGTCCGCACTCGGCGCGTCCGCGTCCACGAGGAGATAGGCGAACCGTTCGACCGCCATCGCCAGCATCGGACGCCGGACGGCCTCCCGTACGGCGGGCAGCAGCGTCGACGGGTCGGCGGCGACGAGGAACCCGGCGTCCTCGATGAGGTCGTCCAGGGCACCCGCCCCGGCCGCGTGCGTGGCCAGATGGGTGCGCACATACGGGTGGGCCCGCGACCAGTCCCGGTCGGGGACGAACTCGAGCAGCGTCTCGACGAAGCACTCCTGGACGTCCCCGAGGTCCCTGCGGCGCAGCACCCGGCTCTTGATGTGGTCCGTCAACTCCTGGTGGTACAGCCGGAAGTAGGTCGTCCCGTCCACCCGGGCGTGGGCCAGATAAGAGGCGTCCTCGTCCAGCAACAGGTCGGCGTCGGCCTCCGCGAGGGGGACCCCGGCCAGCCGTTCGGCCGCGCGGATCCACATCCGGCGGGGCAGCCCGTAGCCCTCCCCGAACGCAAGGGCCATGAGGAGGGCCATGGTCGTGGTGTGCCGCTCGGGCGGCATCCGCTGGAGATACGCCTCGAAGGCCCCGCCCACGTCCGACGGCAGCTGCCCGGACCAGCCCGGCACCGAGGTGTCCACCACCGGCCCCCGCAGCAGCGCGCTCGCCGTCATGCGGGCCACCAGGAAGCAGCGTCCCGCCCGGCGCGCGACCTCCCGCGCCACCCGGCGTGCCGTGCCGGGGCAGTCCGCGTACGGAGCGCCGGTGTCGCCGAGGACCTTCGCCACGTACTCGGCCGTGTCCGTGTCGTCGGTATAGGCGTCCTCGTCCAGATCGACGACCGGCACGCCGTCCCCCAGGTGCGGCAGCAGTTCGCGCCGCGAGCCGACCACGAGCCGGACACAGGGCAGAGCCGCCAGCGGACGCAACAGGTCCCAGGCGATGCGGCGAGCCTCCGCCTTGCCTCCCCCGACGCCCGCCTCGTCGAGCGAGTCGACCACGATCCGCAAGGGCCGCTCACGGCCCGACAGCGCGGTGAACAGGGCCACCGGTGTGGCCGCTCGGACATCGGCCGCCGCAGCGAAACGCCCGACGAGCGCCTCCAGCGTCTGATGGTGCGCGTTGACGGAGGCGTCGGCGTGGCCCTCCAGCACCAGCCGCCCCAGCACGGCGGACTTCCCGGATCCCGGGTCGGCGGTGACGACGAGGAGACGTCCCGCGGTCTCTCCCGCGAGATGCGCACGCACCTCCTCCAAGGCCCGCACCCGCCCGGTGAAATACGACCCGGGGTCGTGCACGTGCTCCACCCCGCGCCCGCGCGGCTCGAAGTGGGACGACAGGTCCGAGGCGTCCCCCTGCACCCCGTCGCCCGTGATCTCGGCGTGCGGGTCGAAGCAGGGATTCACGAAGAACGGCGGCCGCTCGGAGTGGTCGACCGACGAGCACACCGCCCGCTGCTGCGAACCGGCCGCGGTGAAACGCTGGTTGACACGATCGGCCAGGGTGTCGGGCGCGAGATGACGCTGCGACGGCCCGTCCCCCCGCTCGCACGCCTTCGCCAACTCGGCCACGAAGGCGCCGTCGCCCGCCAGGTCCCGATGGCGTGCGGACGCCAGCAGCCATGTGCCCGCGCCGAAGGAGTCCGCTCGTCCCCGGGTCGCCACGATCGCGTCCGTGACCCTGCCGATGTCCGCGCCGGCGGCGGCCGCGTGGCAGGCGTCCACCACGAACAGCACGTTCCGGACAGGGGAAGCGGCCAGGATCTCCGCCAGGTTCGGCAGCGACAGCCACGAGCGCGGCCGGTGCCGCTCGCTGTCCGCGCAGGCGAGGCGGTACTGGCCGGTGGAGGAGCGTTCCCCGTGCCCCGCGTAGTACAGGACCACGACGTCCTCGGCGGCCAGGTCCGCGGTGCGGCACCACTCGGCCAGGGCGTCCTCGAACGCGTCCGGCCGTGGGTCGTACGACACGCCGGTCAGGACCCGCTCGTAGCCCATGGACGCGAAGAGGTCCGCGGCCCGGTCGGCGTCCTCGTGCGCCCGGGGCAGTTCGGGTCCTTCGCGGTAGCGACGTGTGCCCACCGCGACGACATAGCGCATCGAACCGCCCCCGGCCTCGCCCAACGCCCCTCCCCAGTGAGGGGACCAGGTTACGCGTGCGCGGGCACCACCAGCTCCCGGTACTCGTCGTCCCACAGGTCCTCCTCGGCCTCCGGCAGCAGCAGTACCCGGTCCGGCCGCAGCGCGTCCACGGCGCCCTCGTCGTGCGTCACCATGACGATCGCGCCCGGGTAGGTGCCGACCGCTGCCAGGACCTCGGCGCGGGAGGCCGGGTCCAGGTTGTTGGTGGGCTCGTCGAGGAGCAGGACGTTGGCGCCGGAGTGCACCAGACCCGCCAGGGCCAGCCGGGTCTTCTCACCGCCCGACAGGACACCGGCCGGCTTGCCGGTGTCGTCGCCGGTGAACAGGAACGCGCCCAGCACCTGGCGGACTTCCCCGTCGGTGAGGTGCGGTGCGGCACCGGCCAGGTGCTCGCGGACCGTCGACCGCGGGTCAAGGGTGTCGTGTTCCTGCGCGAAGTAGCCGAGGCGCAGACCGTGCCCGTGCACCACTCGGCCAACGTCCGGCGTGTCCTGTCCGGCGAGCAGGCGCAACAGGGTGGTCTTGCCTGCGCCGTTGGGGCCGAGCACCACCAGGCGGCTGCCCCGGTCGACGGCCAGGTCGACGCCGCGCAGGACGTGCTGACCGCCGTACGACCTGGTCAGGCTCACCGCGCCGAGCGGGATGCGGCCGCAGGGCGCCGGCTCCGGCAGCCGGATCCTGGCCGTCTTCGCGGCACGGCGGGCGGGTTCGAGGCCGGCGAGCAGCCGGTCGGCGCGGCGGGTCATGTTCCGCGCCGCCACCGCCGTCGAGACCCGTGCCCGCATCCTGTCGGCCTGGGCATGCAGCGCCGCAGCCTTGCGCTCGGCGTTCGACCGCTCCCGCGCCCGGCGCCGCTCGTCGGCCTCCCGCTGCGCCAGGTAGGCGTCCCAGCCGGTGTTGTGGACGTCGAGCGCGGCCCGCCCCCGGTCCAGGTGGAAGACCCGATTCACGGTGCCGGCCAGCAGCGATGTGTCGTGGCTGATCATCACCAGGCCACCCTGATGACTCGTCAGGAAGGTGCGCAGCCAGGTGATCGATGCCGCGTCGAGGTGGTTCGTGGGCTCGTCCAGCAGCAGTGTGCCGTGTCCCGCGAACAGGATGCGGGCCAGTTCCACACGCCGGCGTTGACCGCCCGACAGTGCGCTGAGCCGCCGTTCCATCAGGTCCGCCGACACACCGAGACCGGCGGCGACCCGGGCGGCCTCCGCCTCGGCCGCCCAGCCGCCGCGGGCCTGGAACTCGGCCTCGGCCCGCACGTAGGCGTTCATCGACCGCTCCGTGCCGTCGGCCAGCGCGGCCTCGGCGCTCCGCAGCGCCCGCACGGCGCGGTCCAGGCCGCGAGCGGACAGGATCCGGTCGGTGACGGTGACCGACTGGTCGGCGGCGCGGGAGTCCTGGGGGAGATGGCCGACGCCGGCGGTGCGGACGACCGAGCCGGCGGCGGGCCGCAGTTCGCCCGCGAGGGTGTGCAACAGGGTGGTCTTCCCCGCGCCGTTGCGGCCGACCAGGCCGATGCGGTCGCCGGGGGAGACGTGGAAGGAGACGCCGGACAGCAGCAGGTGCGCGCCCACGCGCACGTCGACGTCACGAACGGTGATCATGAGAAAACGCTCCGAACAGGCAAGAGGACACACGGGTGGCGTGGGAGTGGGTCCTCAGCTAGGAAATTCGGGGCGTGGACATGCGGCCACGGTAACGGAGACACCGCGCCGGGTGCCCGCGAATTTCGACCGCAGGGCCGGTCGGGCCTCGGCGGCTCGTGGCCGGTCGTCTGTGCCCTTCCACCGGCAGGCCTGCCGGGCTGCGGCAGCGCGCACCCGGGTGCCTGCGACGCCCGCCGCGGATCTGCCCGGCTACGGCAGTTCGAAGCCGAGCGCCCGCGCCGCCCGATCGGGGGTCGGCTGGGCCCAGCGCTCCGCCACCGCCTGGTGGGACGACAGGGAACGCGGCTCGGCCCGGTCCAGGTACAGGACGCCGTCGAGGTGGTCCGTCTCGTGCTGCACGATCCGGGCCGGCCAGCCCGTGAACACCTCGTCCAGCGCCCGCCCGTGCTCGTCCTGCCCGGTCAACCGGACCTCTGCGGGCCGCGCCACCACCGCCTGCCAGCCCGGCACGCTCAGGCAGCCCTCGAAGAACGCGGCCCGCGCGTCCCCGACGGGCTCGTACGCGGGGTTGACCAGGACACGGAACGGCTGCGGCACCCGCCCGCGCGCCAGACGCACGTCGTCCGGCACCGGCGCCGGGTCCTCGATCACCGCGATCCTGAGCTCCACGCCGACCTGCGGCGCCGCCAGGCCGACCCCGGGCGCCGCGCGCATGGTGACCCGCAGGGCCTCCACGAACCGGCCCAGCAGGGCGGACCCCAGCTGACCGTCGTACGGCACGGTGCCCTGCCGCAGCACCGGGTCACCGGCCGCGACGATGGTCAACGGGAGCCCCCCGTCGAGGAGTTGCTCGACCCGTTCGGTCAGGGGTGCGCGATCGCCCGGAGTTCCCATCGCGCCAGGATGGCACGGCACCCCTTGCCTCCGGGTGACGCACATCACATATGCCTCCCGGGAACTGAACGCCCCGCGGCCCCGACTACTGCACCGCAACGGCCACCGTCCACACCGCGACGGCCCAGAAGACGTCCCCCGGAGAAGCCCGCCGATGACCACCGCTCCCTCGACCACCACGGACGAGGCCCCGCAACCAGCCGCCCCGGCACCGTCGAGGAGCAGCTGGGCCCCCCTGCGCCCGCTGATCCTCCGCCTGCACTTCTACGCCGGGGTGCTGGTGGCGCCGTTCCTTCTCGTCGCCGCTGTCACCGGCCTGCTCTACGCCGGAGCCTTCCCGGCCGAGAAGCTCGTGTACGCCCATGAGATGACCGTCCCCGCGGGCGAACGGAAGCTGCCGATCAGCGAGCAGGTCGCCGCCGCGCGCAAGGCCCACCCCGAGGGCACGGTGTCGGCCGTACGTCCCTCGCCCGAGGCCGACGCGACGACCCGGGTGATGCTGACCGGCGTCCCGGGCGTCGGCGAGGGCCACACGCTCGCCGTGTTCGTGGACCCGTACACCGCGAAGGTGCGCGGCTCCCTCGAACAGTACGGCTCGACCGGCGCACTGCCGCTGCGCACCTGGATCGACGAGTTCCACCGCGACCTGCACCTCGGGGAGACGGGCCGGCTCTACTCCGAGCTGGCCGCCAGCTGGCTGTGGGTGCTCTCGGCGGGCGGACTGGGGCTGTGGTTCTCCCGCCGCCGCGCCCTGCGCAGGGTACGGGGCACGACGGGGCGCCGCCGCACCCTCGGACTGCACGGCACGGTCGGCGTGTGGGCCGCGATCGGGTTCTTCTTCCTCTCGGCGACCGGCCTGACCTGGTCCGCCTATGCGGGGGCCACCATCGACGAGCTGCGGACCTCGCTCGGCCAGGCCACCCCCTCGGTGTCGGCGGCCGCCGGCGGTGAGCACGCCGGACACGGCTCCGCCGCGGGGCAGGCGGGCGACGCCGCGCACGGCGTGGGCCTGGACAAGGTCCTGTCGGCCGCGCGGGCCGAGGGTCTGGGCGACCCGCTGGAGATCGTGCCGCCCGCCGACGCGAACTCGGCGTACGTCGTCAAACAGGTGCAGCGCAGCTGGCCCACCAAGCAGGACGCCGTCGCGATCGACCCGGCCGACGGGCAGGTCACCGACGTGGTCCGCTTCGCCGACCACCCGGTGCTCGCCAAGCTCACCCGCTGGGGCATCGACCTGCACACCGGCGTCCTGTTCGGCCTGGCCAACCAGATCGCCCTGATGCTGCTCGCCCTGTCCCTGATCCTGCTGATCGTCTGGGGCTACCGCATGTGGTGGCAGCGCGGCCGGGGCAGCGCCTTCGGCCGTCCCGTCCCGCGCGGCGCCTGGCAGCACGTACCGCCACAGATCCTCGTACCGCTGCTGGCGGGCATCGCCGTACTCGGCTATTTCCTGCCTCTGTTCGGCATCCCGCTGGCGGCCTTCCTTGCCGTCGACATCCTGCTGGGGGAGATCGCCCACCGGCGGGGGAAGCGATCGTACGGGGCGCCGGCCGGGTAGCGGTCCCGCAGACGCACGCATGCCCGGCTCCGTGCGGAGCCGGGCATCTCCATGGGGTTGGCGCGGGTCAGCGCCGGTCGAGGTCACCCGCGAGCGCCGAGGCGATCCGCAGGTGCGACTCCGCCTCCTCGTGCCGGTTCTGCCGCTGGAGCGTACGGCCGAGCATCAGCCGGGCGTAGTGCTCCACCGGGTCCCGCTCGACGATCGTCCGCAACTCGCCCTCGGCCCGCCGAAGTTGAGCCGAGTGGTAGTAGGAACGCGCCAGGAGCAGCCGGGGCCCGGTCTGCTCGGGCACCTCCTCGACCAGCCCGACCAGGACGCGCGCGGCAGCGGCGTAGTCCTTGGCGTCGAAGAACAGCTGCGCACGCTCCCAGCGCTTGGCCGGGGTTCCGTGGGCGTAGTACGTGGTGTCCTGGGGCGTCGTGTCGTGGGTCGTGTTCACTCGGTGCCTCCTTCGAGGCTGAGAACCGGGCCTGCCGGCCGGTTATTCCGCTTCCCGGACGGGGCCCGGGACCTGAGGACGCGGTGCACGTCCCACCCCCTGGCCGGTCAGGGCTGCCAGCTCGGCGCCGGCCCGCTCGGTGATCAGGCTCAGCACCCGGCCCGTGACGGCCAGGTCCTGCGCCGGGATACCGTCGTAGACCCGGGCGGTGAGAGGAGCCGTCTCGCGGGTGGTCGTGGCGTACAGCTCCCGCCCGGCGTCCGTGATCCGCAGATGTGACGTGCCGTCCGGGGCCAGCCAGTGCGCGGCGATCAGCCGGTCGAGCACGCCGTGCACCTCCGACGCGTCGATCTTCAGTGCGCCGGTGACACCGTCGACGAGCTGCTCGCGCCCGACCGGGCCGTCGGCGACGGCGGCGAGCCGGAGGGTGACGGACTGCTGGAAGGTGATGCCGTGCCGGGCCAGCACGTTCTCGAGGAGGGCGCGGCCGGCGTAGTGGGCCAGGGCTATGACGCGGGGGTCTGCGAGGGGCGTGGTGGTCATGGTTTCTCCGTCTCGTTCCGGAAGGAGGGATCGAGGGGTGCGTCGAGCAGGTCGGTCAGCTGGCGCTTGAACTCCCGCGTTCGCGCGCTGTCGAGACCGCCGAGCGGGTCGAGGAGCTGCTGGAGGAGCGCGTGGACGACGTCGATCGCCTGTCGGGTGACCTCGGTGCCCCGCTCGGTGAGGGCGAGCTGCACCGCGCGCGGGTCGCGCGGGTCCCGGGCGCGCTCCAGGAGGCCGGCCGACTCCAGGGCACGGGCCAGCTTCGACACGTAGAGCGGTTCGAGCCCGATGCGGTCGGCGAGCCGGCGCTGGCTGGGCCGTTCGCCGGAGCGCTGCATACCGTGCAGCGAGGCGACCAGGGAGTACTGCGCGTGGGTGAGCCCCAGAGGGGCCACCGCACGATCGACCGCGACCCGCCATTTCATCGACAGCCGCCACACCAGGAACCCGGGCGTCGCGCCCTCGTGACCCTCGCTCATGGCGAATAGAGTACATGGCTACTATATCCATGGCTGCTAAAAGACCGGCCGGTGACTGCGTCCGCGTCAGCGGCCCGAACGTGCCGCTGACGTGAACCGTCGCGCCGGACTAGGTTGGGCGCCATGAGCAATCTTGAGCGCGAGGCGGCCCCCTCCCTGTGCGGCGGCCGTGGCTTCGTGGTGGCGGAGCCGGTGCGTGAACTCCTCAGCCCCCGCAGGGTGAAGCTGGGCGAGTCCAGCGAGGTCCGCCGGCTCCTGCCCAACCTCGGCCGCCGCATGGTCGGGGCGTGGTGCTTCATCGACCACTACGGTCCCGACGACATCGCCGACGAGCCCGGCATGCAGGTCCCGCCGCATCCCCACATGGGCCTGCAGACCGTGAGCTGGCTGCACGAGGGCGAGGTGCTGCACCGCGACTCCACCGGCAGCCTCCAGACGATCCGCCCGCGTGAACTGGGGCTGATGACCTCCGGCCGGGCCATCAGTCACTCGGAGGAGAGCCCGCGCCCGCACGCCCGCTTCCTGCACGGCGCGCAGTTGTGGGTCGCGCTCCCCGACGGACACCGCCACACCGACCCGCGCTTCGAACACCACGCCGATCTCCCGGTCGTCACGGCACCCGGCCTCACGGCCACGCTGATCCTCGGCGACCTCGACGGGGCGACCTCACCGGGCACCGCGTACACCCCGATCGTCGGGGCCGACCTGGCCCTGGCCCGAGGCGCGGACGTACGCCTGCCCCTCGAACCGGACTTCGAGTACGCCGTCCTGTCCATGTCGGGCGAGGCCCACGTCGACGGCGTCCCGGTCCTGCCCGGTTCGATGCTCTACCTCGGCTGCGGCCGCAGCGAACTGCCCCTGCGGGCGGAGTCGGACGCGGGCCTGATGCTCCTGGGCGGCGAGCCGTTCGAGGAGGAGCTGATCATGTTCTGGAACTGGATCGGGCGGACGCAGGAGGAGATCGAGCAGGCGCGGCGGGACTGGATGGAGGGGGCGAGGTTCGGCGAGGTGAAGGGGTACGACGGGGCTCCGCTGCCGGCTCCGGAACTGCCGGCGGTGCCCTTGAAGCCGCGGGGACGGGTTCGCTGACCTGAGAGCGTGCGCGGACGCCGGTGGCGGTCCGGGGGGCGTGCTCAGAGCGTTCTGACTGCGGGAGAAGCGATCTGCCGTCCGGCAGGTCATGCGCTTCGCCGTCCCCTCCTTGACGGCCGGCAACGGGATCCTGCTCGAGCACGCCTCCAACGTCATCGGCAATGCGCTCATCCGCCAGGAGCTCTTCATCGCGGCAGGCTTCCCCGGACATCTGGTGACCGCGCTGGTGATCGCCGAGGACGACGTGCCCGACGTGAGCGCGCGGCTCATCGAGTACGACCGGGTCGCCGCCGTCACCCTGACCGGGAGCAACCGGGTGGGCGCGGCCGTCGGGTCGGCGGCGGGTCGGTCGGCCGAGAAGTCCGTTGGGTCACCGCCTGACCGCCTCGGGCTACGCCCGGCCGGCTCAGGACGCGTCCGCCGCCGACGGTGATGCCCGCCGCCAGGGCCTCACCGATGAGTTTCCGGTGGTCGCGCGGTCCACCCATCGACACGAAGGGAGCGCACCATGCGCAAGATCATCGTTTGCACGTTCCTGTCGCTGGACGGCGTCATGCAGGCGCCGGGCGGTCCGGACGAGGACGCCGAGAGCGGCTTCGAGCACGGCGGCTGGCAGAAGCCGGTGTCCGACGACGAGGTCGGCGCGGCCATCGCCGGCTGGTACGAGCCCTCCGACGCGATGCTGCTCGGCCGCAAGACGTACGACATCTTCGCGGCGTACTGGCCGAACGCCGACCCCGGCAACCCGTTCACCGAGCGGATGAACAGCATGCGCAAGTACGTGGCGTCCCGGACCCTGACCTCCCTGGAGTGGCAGAACTCCACGCTGCTGGAGGGCGACGTCGCCCACGCCGTGCGCGAGCTGAAGGCGTCCGACGGCGGTGACATCAACGTCGTCGGCAGCGGCGACCTCGCCCAGACGCTGATGCGGCACGACCTGGTCGACGAGTACCGGCTGACCATCCACCCGGTGATCATCGGCACCGGCAAGCGGCTGTTCGCCGACGGAGCGGTCCCCACCGCCCTGGAGCCGGTCAGTGTCTCGACGACGAAGAGCGGCACGGTCGTCGGCGTCTACCGGCCGATCGGCAAGCCCGGCTACGACAGCTACTAGTGCATGCCATGGCACTCGAGGGCCGGTGACCGGCCGTGCGACCCTGTACGCCGGTGCTCATCGCGCGCCGTACACCGGCTCCGGAGGCGTCGCCGCAGCGAGGAGCCTCACCGCCGTCGCCCCGGCTTCCGCCGGGGACCAGCGGGCGCCCTTGTCCACCGTGGGGCCGCGGCGCCATCCCTCCATGACGGTGATGCGGCCGCCCTCCGCCTCGAAGACCCGCCCCGTCACGCCCGCCGAGGCCGCGGAGCCCAGCCACACGACGAGCGGGGACACGTTCTCCGGTGCCATGGCGTCGAAGCCCGCGCCGGGGGCCGCCATGGTCTCGGCGAACGTCGTCTCGGTCATCCGGGTGCGGGCCGCCGGGGCGATGGCGTTGACCAGGACGCCGTAGCGGCCCATCTCGGCCGCGGCGACCAGCGTCAGCCCGACGATCCCCGCCTTGGCCGCGGAGTAGTTGCCCTGGCCGACGCTGCCCAGCAGTCCCGCCCCGCTGCCGGTGTTGACGACCCGGGCCTGCGCGGCCCGGCCTGCCTTGGCCTCCGCCCGCCAGTGGGCCGCCGCGTGCTTCAGCGGAAGAAAGTGTCCCTTGAGGTGGACGCGCAGGACGGCGTCCCAGTCGTCCTCGTCGAGGTTCACCAGCATGCGGTCGCGCAGGAAACCGGCGTTGTTGACCAGGGTGTCGAGGCGGCCGTAGGTCTCGACGGCGGTGCGGATCAGCGAGCTCGCGCCCTCGGACGTGGCGACGTCCCCGCCATGGGCGACCGCCTGACCGCCCCGGGCGACGATCTCGTCGACGACGAGCCGGGCGGGAGCCGTTTCGGTTCCGGTCCCGTCGAGGCCGGCACCGAGGTCGTTGACGACGACCTTCGCGCCCTCGGCGGCGAGAGCCAGGGCGTGCGCCCGGCCCAGTCCGCGCCCCGCCCCGGTGACGATTGCGACACGCTCGCTGCACAGTCCGGACATGCTGGGTCCTCTCGTCGGAGGTCTCGGGAGTTCAGGGGGGTCAGTCGCCGGCGGCGGCGTCGAGGAAGGCCGGGCGTTCGCCACCGCCGTGGACGAGCAGGCTCGCGCCGCTGATGTACGCGGCGCGTTCGGAGGCGAGGAAGACGCAGGCGTCCCCGACCTCGGCGGGGTCGGCCAGCCGGCCGAGCGGCACCGTGCGGGCGACGGCCTCGATGCCCCTCTCGTCGCCGTAGTGCAGGTGTGACAGCTCGGTGCGGACCATGCCGAGGACCAGGGTGTTGACCCTGATGTCCGGGGCCCACTCCACGGCCATGCTGCGGGCCAGGTTCTCCAGCCCCGCCTTGGCCGCGCCGTAGGCCGCCGAGCCCGGGGACGGACGGCTGCCGCTGACACTGCCGATCATGACGATCGAGCCGCCGCCCGGCCGAGAGCGCATCTGCTCACAGGCGGCGAGGGAGGCGGTCAGGGGGGCCAGCAGGTTCAGCTCGACGACCCGGGAGTGCCGTGCGGCTCCGCCCTCCCGGAGCGGCCGGTACGGCGTGCCGCCGGCGTTGTTGACGAGGACGTCCAACCGGCCGTACTCGGCGCTCACCCGCGCGAAGAACGCGGCGACGGCGTCCCCGTCGCGCAGGTCGACCGGAAGGAACCGGGCCGTGCGGCCCGCTGCTTCGACGGGCTGGTCCGCGGGGCGTCGCGCGCAGGTCACCACTTCGGCTCCGGCCTCCAGCAGAGCCCGCGCGACGCCGGCGCCCACCCCCCGCGTCCCGCCGGTGACCACCGCCACGCGTCCGCTGAGATCGGTGATCGCTGCCATGAGGGACCTCCCGCGCCGCGTACTCCGCTGCTACCTTCGTGCCTAACAAACGTTTGGTGGAAAGGTAGCTGATCCGCTCATGGGTGTCTCCACCGCAAGCCCCGAAGAGGGCGTCACCGTCGTCACCGTGGACTTCCCACCGGTCAACGCCCTTCCTGTCCAGGGCTGGTACGACCTGGCCGCCGCCGTACGCGCGGCCGGTGCCGATCCCGGCGTGCGCTGCGTCGTCCTCACCGCGGCCGGACGCGGGTTCAACGCCGGAGCCGACATCAAGGAGATGCAGCGCACCGAGGGCTACACGGCGCTGGTCGGCACCAACCGCGGCTGCTACGAGGCGTTCGCCGCGGTCTACGAGTGCGAGGTCCCGGTGGTCGCCGCGGTGCAGGGCTTCTGCGTGGGCGGCGGTATCGGGCTGGTGGGCAACGCCGACTCGATCGTGGCGAGCGACGACGCGGTCTTCGGGCTGCCCGAGCTGGACCGGGGCGCGCTCGGCGCGGCCACCCATCTGGCCCGGCTGGTCCCGCAGCACCTGATGCGGACGCTCTACTACACCTCGCGTACCGTGACGGCCGGGGAACTGCACCGCCACGGCTCGGTGTGGCGGGTCGTCCCCCGCGAGCAACTGCGCGCCGCGGCCATGGAACTGGCCAGGGAGATCGCCGCCAAGGACGGACTGCTCATCCGCTTCGCCAAGGCGTCGATCAACGGCATCGATCCCGTGGACGTCCGCCGCAGCTACCGCTTCGAGCAGGGCTTCACCTTCGAAGCCAACCTCAGCGGCGTATCCGACCGTTACCGCGAGGCCTTCGTGACGGCGGAGCCGTCCCCGTCGGCCGAGCCGTCCAGGTCGTACGACTCGTCCAGCTCACCCAACTCGTCCAGCTCACCCAACTCGTCCGAGGGGGAGGCGCGATGAGCGACAAGGCGATGACCGCCGACGAGGTCGTCGCGCGTCTGCGCAGCGGCATGACGATCGGGATCGGCGGCTGGGGATCCCGGCGCAAGCCGATGGCACTGGTCCGCGCGCTGCTGCGCTCGGACGTCACCGACCTCACCGTCGTCAGTTACGGCGGCCCGGACGTCGGCCTGCTCGCGGCAGCCGGACGGATCCGAAAGCTCGTCGCAGCCTTCGTCACCCTCGACTCCGTCCCCCTGGAACCGCACTTCACCGCGGCACGGCAGCGCGCCGCCTTCGACCTGGTCGAACTGGACGAGGCGATGTTCATGTGGGGCCTGACCGCAGCCGCGCAGCGGCTGCCCTTCCTGCCGGTCCGGGCCGGTCTCGGCTCCGACGTGATGAGGGTCGACCCGCACCTGCGCACGGTGGTCTCGCCCTACGAGGACGGCGAGGAGTTCGCCGCGGTCCCGGCGCTGCGCCTGGACGCGGCGCTGGTACACCTCAACCGGGCGGACGCACGAGGCAACGCCCAATACCTCGGGCCCGACCCGTACTTCGACGACCTCTTCTGCCAGGCCGCCGACGCCGCGTACGTCTCCTGCGAGCAACTCGTCGACACGGCCGACCTGCTCAAGGACGCAGCCCCCCAGTCCCTCCTGGTCGAGCGCGCGTTCGTGACGGGGGTCGTCCAAACGCCCCACGGCGCGCACTTCACCTCCTGCGCCCCCGACTACGACCGCGACGAGCCCTTCCAGCGCGCCTATGCCCGGGCCGCCCGCGCCCCGGAAACCTGGCAGGCCTTCACCGATCGCTTTCTGTCCGCCGACGAGGAGACGTACCAGGCCGAAGTCGCGGCATTCCACGGGGAGCAGGCGTGAACAGTCCTACGGCGAAGACGACGCGCGCCGAGTACTGCGCCGTGGCCTGCGCGGAGGTCTGGCGCCACGCCGGGGAGGTCCTGGCAAGCCCCATGGGCACCGTGCCCACGATCGGCGCCAGGCTGGCGAAGCTGACCTTCGCGCCCGATCTGCTGCTCACCGACGGCGAGGCACTGCTGATCGGCGACGTACCGGCGCTCGGTTCCCGCGCCCAGGTGGTGGAGGGCTGGCTGCCGTTCCGCCGGCACCTGGCCCTCGTGGCCACGGGGCGGCGGCACGTGATGATGGGCGCCGCCCAGATCGACCGCCACGGAAACCAGAACATCTCCTGCATCGGCGACTGGGCCCGCCCCGCCCGGCAACTGCTGGGCGTACGGGGAGCACCCCTCAACACACTGAACAACCCGACCAGTTACTGGGTGCCCAAGCATTCCCCGCGCGTCTTCGTCGAGCAGGTCGACATGGTCTGCGGAGTCGGCTACGACCGCGCCGCCGAGGCCGGCCCGTCCGCCGCCCGCTTCCACCACGTCCCGGAAGTGGTCAGCGACCTGGGCGTCTTCGACTTCGCCACACCGGACCACTCGATGCGGCTGCGCTCGCTGCACCCGGGCGTCACGCTCGGGCAGGTGCTCGAGGCCACCGGATTCGCGCTCACCGTCCCCGACGACGTGCCGTACACCCGTGAGCCCACCACCGAGGAGCTGCGCCTGATCCGCGAGGTCGTCGACCCGAGGGGCGCCCGCGACCGTGAGGTGCCGGCATGAGCGGCACCGCGATCGCCACGGCCCTCACCGAACTCGTCGGAGTGCGCACCCCCATCGTCCAGACGGGCATGGGGTGGGTGGCCGGGCCCCGCCTGGTCTCCGCCGCCGCCGAGGCCGGTGCCCTGGGCATCCTCGCGTCCGCCACCATGACTCCGCAGCGGCTGCGCTCGGCCGTGCGCGAGGTGAAGTCCCGCACCGACGCGCCGTTCGGGGTCAACCTGCGGGCCGATGCCCCGGACGCGGGGGAGAGGGTGCGGATCATCGTCGACGAGGGCGTGAAAGTCGCCTCGTTCGCCCTCGCGCCGAGGCCGGAACTCATCGCCCGTCTGAAGGACGCCGGAGTGGTCGTCATCCCCTCCGTGGGTGCCCGGCGGCACGCCGAGAAGGTCGCGGCCTGGGGCGCGGACGCCGTGCTGGTGCAGGGCGGTGAGGGCGGCGGCCACACCGGCAGCGTCGCCACCACCGTGCTGCTGCCGCAGGTCGTGGACGCCGTCGACATCCCCGTGATCGCCGCCGGCGGCTTCCGGGACGGACGCGGACTGGTGGCCGCCCTGGCCTACGGCGCCGCCGGCATCGCCATGGGCACCCGCTTCCTGCTCACCTCCGACAGCACCGTCCCCGACGCGGTCAAGGCCCGCTACCTCGCGGCGGGTGTCCAGGATGTCACCGTCACCACCAAGGTCGACGGTCTGCCCCACCGGATGCTGCGCAGCGACCTCGTGGACGCGCTGGAGCGCTCCGGCCGCGTGGCCTCCCTCCTGCGCGCCCTCCGGCACGCCTCCGCCTTCAGACGCGAGTCGGGCATGAGCTGGACCGCCCTGGTGCGCGACGGTCTGGCGATGCGACACGGCAAGGAACTGACCTGGAGCCAGGTCCTCCTGGCGGCCAACACCCCGATGCTGCTCAGGGCCGCGATGGTCGACGGCCGCACCGACCTGGGCGTGATGGCCTGCGGACAGGTCGGGGGACTGATCGACGACCTGCCGTCCTGCGCCGAACTCGTCGACCGGATCATGGCGGAGGCACACACGACGCTGGGCCGGCTGCCCACGGTCGTGTGAGGGCGCTGCGTGCGCCGCTCATCGTCGGCCCCGCGGCGCGAGGACCCGTGCCCGGCAGGCGGTCGGGGTGCCCCAGGCGGTGCGCAAGGGGCGGGCCTTGCGGATCCACAGGGACAGGTCGGGTTCTTCGGTGTAGCCGACGGCGCCGTGGAGTTGCAGGGCGGTCCGCGCCGCCCCGTACGCCGCTTCGCAGGCCGTCACTTTCGCAGCGGCGACCTCCCGGCCCGCCGCGGGTTCGTCCGCCGCCAGGGCCAGGGCGGCGGCGTGGACCAGCGGCTGGGCGAACTCCAGGGCGATGAGGGTGTCGGCCAGGCGGTGCTTCACCGCCTGGAACGATCCGACGGCCACTCCGAACTGGGTGCGCTGCCGCACGTACTGCACGGTGCGTTCCAGCAGCGCCCGTCCCAGCCCGAGGGCCTGCGCTGCCGTGGCCAGCGCGGCGACATCCGCGGCGTGCGCGGCGGCCATCCGCACCGAGGGCCCCTGCTCCAGGGCCACTCCGCCGAGCGGGCGGGCCAGTCGCCGCGCCGGGTCGGCCGACGGCTGTACGGGGCCGTGCGACTGCGTGAGGCGTACGGTGTCGCCGTCCACGACGAACACCGCGTCGGCGGCGTCGGCGTCCAGGGCGTACGGGCTGCCTCCCGGAGTGAGGACGCACAGGGACGCGATGGCCTTGCCGGACGCCAGCTGCGGCAGCCAGGCCCGGGCCGTGTCACCCCCGAGCCGGCCCAGCAGGGCACCGGTGGCGACCGTCTCGACCAGCGGACCGGGTACGGCATGACGGCCCAGCTCGCCGAAGGCCACGGCCAGTTCGACAGGCAGCGCCCCCAGGCCCTCGTGCTCCTCCGGAACGGCGAGGGCGAAGACGCCGGCCTCCGCGAGCCGACTCCACAGGGCGCGTCCGGGCCCGTGGTCGCCGGTCGCCCAGGACCGTACGACGCCGGGGGTGCCGACGGAGCCGAGCATGGCGTCCAGAGTGCGGGCGAACTCCCGCTGCTCGTCGTCGAGGAGGAACCGCATCACCGGCGTCCCTTCGGCAGGCCGAGCAGCCGCTCGGCGATGATGTCCCGCTGGATCTCGTTGGTGCCCGCGTAGATCGGCCCGGCCAGGGAGAAGACGTGCCCTTCCGCCCAACTGCCGTGTTGCGCCGCTTCGGTGGCCTGGTCGGACAGCTCGCCGCAGGGGCCGAGCAGATCGAGGGCGGTCTCGTGCAGGGCGATGTCCAGCTCGGACCAGAAGACCTTGTTGAGGCTGGACTCGGCGCCGATCGACCCACCGGCGGCGATGCGTGAGGCATGGGTGTAGGTGAACAACTGGTAGGCACGCGCCCCGATCACCGCGTCGGCGACCCGGTCGTGGAGGGCAGGGTCGCCGGAGCCGGAGCCGGAGCCGGAGCCGGAGCCGGAGCCGGAGCCGGAGCCGGAGCCGGAGCTGGGGCCGTGGCCGGAGCCGGAGCCCGAGCCGGAGACCCCGCCCGGACTGGGGCCGGGGCTTGCGTCGGAGCCGCGATCGGGGCCGGAAGCCGGGGGATGGGCGGCGTGCCACAGCGCGGTCAGCCGGTCGGCCGCGGCGGTGAAGCGGCCGGGGCTGCGCAGGGTCAGTCCGCGCTCGTTGCCGGTGGTGCTCATCGCGACCCGCCAGCCCTGCCCCGGCTCCCCGATGACGTCCTCCTCCGGCACGAACACGTCGTCGAGGAACAGCTCGGCGAAGGCGGGCTTGCCGTCCAGCCGTCCGATGGGCCGTACGGTGACCCCGTCCGCGTCCAGCGGGAACATCAGATACGTCAGGCCCCGGTGCGGCCGGTCCGCGTCCGGGTCGCTGCGGAACAGGCCGAACGCGCGGTCGGCGAAGGCCGCCCGGGACGACCACGTCTTCTGGCCGCTGATGCGCAGGCCGCCCTCCGTACGAACGGCGGTGGACCGCAGGGAGGCCAGGTCGGAACCCGCCTCCGGCTCGGACCAGGCCTGCGCCCAGATCACCTCACCGCTCGCCATGGGCGGCAGGATCCGCGCACGCTGCTCGTCGGTGCCGTGCTCGAAGAGGGTGGGCGCGAGGAGGTTGATGCCGTTCTGGGAGACCCGGCCGGGCGCACCCGCCCGGTAGTACTCCTCCTCGAAGATCAGCCACTCCAGCAGGGAGGCCCCACGGCCACCGAACGCCTCGGGCCACGACACCACCGACCAGCGGTCGGCGAACAGCGTCTGCTCCCACTCCCGGTGGGCCGCGAACCCCTCCGCGGTCTCCAGCGACGGCAGCGGGACGGACGGCACATGGGAGGCGAGCCACTCCCGGGCCTCGGCCCGGAAGGCGTTCTCGGTGGCGGTGAAGGCGAGATCCATCAGCCGCGTGCCTCCTTCATCGCGCGCACGTCCATCCCGCCGAGCGAGTCCTCGCTCGTCTCCGCGTTGTGGGCGTGGGCGAGATGATGCAGCCCGAAGACCGAGTCCAGCCCCGCATGCAGGCCCTGGAGGTCCTCGGCCTGGTTGACGGCCCGCTTCGTCAACGCCAGACCCATGCGGGGCATCTCCGCGACCCGCTCCGCCAACTCCAGCGTGTGCCGTCCGAGTTCCTCGCGGGGCACGACCCGGTTGACCATGCCGACCTCGTAGGCGCGCCGCGCGGTCATCCGGTCGCCGGTGTAGAGGAACTCCTTGGCGATCCGCGGCGGCATCACCCAGGGGTGGGCGAAGTACTCCACCCCCGGGATGCCCATGCGCACCACCGGGTCGGCGAAGAAGGCGTCCTCGGAGGCGACGATCAGGTCGCACACCCACGCCAGCATCAGCCCGCCGGCCACGCACGCCCCCTGCACCGAGGCGATGACCGGCTTGGGCAGTTCGCGCCAGCGCCGGCACATGCCCAGGTACACCTCGGACTCGCGGGCGAAGCGGCTCTCGGCCCCCCGCTTGTCCGAGTGGTCCCACCACAGCCCGGCCCTGCGGTCGAACGGCAGGTGTGCGTCCCGCTCGGGGGTGCCGATGTCGTGGCCGGCGGAGAAGTGCTGCCCCGCTCCGGCGAGAACCACGACCTTCACCTCGTCGTCGTCCGCGGCGCGGTAGAAGGCCCGGTCCAGGGCGTAGGTCATGGCGGAGTTCTGTGCGTTGCGGTACTCGGGCCGGTCCATCGTCACCAGGGCGACGGCGCCGCGGCGCTCGTAACGGACCGGCTCCGGGGGCGTGGTGCGGTCGGCGGGCATCCGCAGCCTCCTTCCCTAACAATTGTTTGGTAGGTTAGTCTACGGCCCGTCAGCAGTCGAGCGCCGGGAGCCGTCCATGACCTCGGTCCCACCGCCGTACCTGCGCGGCCATCACCTCCTGACCGGCCGCACGGCCGTCGTCACCGCCGCGGCGGGCGCCGGGATCGGGGGCGCGACCGCCCGGCGGCTGCTGGAGGAGGGCGCCCGGCTCGTGGTCTCCGACGTCCACGCCCGCCGGCTGAAGGAGTCCGAGGCGGCGCTGGCCGCCGAGTTCGGCGTGGACCGCGTCACCGCACTGCCCTGTGACGTCACGGACGAGGACCAGGTCGGCGCACTGTTCGACCATGCCGAGGAGCGGCACGGACGGCTGGACATCGTCGTGAACAACGCGGGCCTCGGCGGCACCGCCGACGTCGTCGACATGACCGACCAGCAGTGGGACAAGGTCCTCGACGTCACCCTCAACGGCACGTTCCGCTGCACCCGGGCCGCGCTGCGCCGTATGAAGGCCTCGGGCTCCGGCGGCGTCGTCGTCAACAACGCCTCGGTGATCGGCTGGCGCGCGCAGCGGGGGCAGGCCCACTACGCCGCCGCCAAGGCCGGTGTCATGGCCCTCACCCGGTGCGCCGCCATGGAGGCCGCCGACTACGGGGTGAGGGTGAACGCCGTCTCCCCGAGCCTGGCCGTGCACCCGCACCTCGCCAAGGTCACCACCCCCGAACTGCTGGAGGAACTGACCGGCAGGGAGGCGTTCGGACGCTGCGCCGAACCGTGGGAGGTGGCCAACGTGATCGTGTTCCTGGCCTCCGGCTACTCGTCGTACCTGACCGGCGAGGTCCTGTCGGTCAGCAGCCAGCACCCATGAGGCGAGAATGCTCCGGTGCCGAAACGCAGCGACAGCGATCAGAAGAAGTCCGCGGTGAGTCCGCCGGAGCGGCGCGGGGAACTGCTGGCCATCGCGGCCCGGGTCTTCGCCGAGCAGGGTTACAGCGCCACGACGGTCCGCAGGATCGCGGACGCGGCGGGGATGCTGGCGGGCAGCCTGTACTACCACTTCGACTCCAAGGAGTCGATGCTGGACGAGATCCTCTCCGGCTTCCTGGACGAGCTCTGGGCGCGGTACGACGCCGTGCTCGGTGCCGGGCTCGGGCCCCGGGAGACGCTGGAGGCGCTGGTGACGGAGTCCTTCCGGGAGATCGACCGGCATCTCGACGCGGTCGTCATCTACCAGAAGGAGTCCGGGCACCTCGTGGACCGGCCGCACTTCGCGTATCTCGTCGAGTCGCAGCAGAGGTTCGAGAAGGCGTGGCTGGGCACGCTGGAGCGCGGTGTGGCCGCCGAGGTGTTCCGTGCGGACCTGGATGTGCGGCTGACCTACCGCTTCGTGCGCGACACGGTCTGGGTCGCCGCGTCCTGGTACCGGCCGGGCGGCCGGCACAGTCCCGAGGAGATCGCCCGCCAGTACCTGTCGATGGTGCTGGAGGGCATCGCCCTGCGCGGCTCATAGACGGACCCGCAGATCGCAGACACCAAGGAGGAGACGCCATGGCCGAGGCCTACATCGTCGAAGCGGTGCGCACGCCGGTCGGGCGGCGGGGCGGCGGGCTGTCCGCCGTCCACCCGGCCGACCTCGGCGCGCACGTGCTGACCGCGCTGATGGAGCGCTCCGGCGTCGACCCGGCCGCCGTGGAGGACGTGGTGTTCGGCTGCCTCGACACCGTCGGCCCGCAGGCCGGTGACATAGCCCGCACCTGCTGGCTGGCCGCCGGACTGCCCGAAGAGGTGCCCGGTGTGACCGTCGACCGCCAGTGTGGCTCCTCGCAGCAGGCCCTGCACTTCGCCGCACAGGGCGTCCTCTCCGGCACCCAGGACCTGGTCGTGGCGGGTGGTGTGCAGAACATGTCGCAGATCCCGATCGCCTTCGCCACCCGTCAGGCCGCAGAACCGCTGGGCCTGACCGACGGCCCGTTCGCCGGCTCGGCCGGCTGGCGCGCCCGGTACGGCGGCCGGCCGGTCAATCAGTTCCTCGGCGCCGAGGAGATCGCCCGCAAGTGGGACATCACCCGCGAGGCCATGGAGGAGTTCGCGCTGCGCTCCCACCAGCGGGCGATCCGGGCGATCGACGAGGGCCGCTTCGACCGGGAGACCGTCGCGTACGGGGACGTGGTCCACGACGAGGGACCGCGCCGCGACACCAGCCGGGAGAAGATGGCGGGACTGCAGCCGCTGATGGAGGGCGGCCGGCTGACGGCGGCCCTCTCCTCCCAGATCTCCGACGGAGCCTCAGCCGTGCTCCTGGCGTCGGAGCGGGCCGTGCGGGAGCACGGCCTGACCCCGAGGGCCCGCGTCCACCACCTCTCGGTGCGCGGCGAGGATCCCATCCGCATGCTGTCCGCCCCGATCCCCGCGACCGCGTACGCCCTGAAGAAGTCCGGCATGACACTCGACCGGATCGACCTGGTCGAGATCAACGAAGCGTTCGCCTCGGTGGTGCTGGCCTGGACGAAGGAGACCGGCGCCGACCCCGAGAAGGTGAATGTCAACGGCGGTGCCATCGCCCTCGGCCACCCGCTCGGCGCCACCGGCACCCGGCTGGCCACCACGCTCCTGCACGAACTGGAACGCACCGGGGGCCGCTACGGACTGCAGACGATGTGCGAGGGCGGCGGCCAGGCCAACGTGACCATCCTCGAACGCCTTTGACACCCGCCGACACCGCCGGCCCGGCGGTCATGGCAGACCGTGATCTACTTCTCGCCATGGTGCCGATCGACGAGAAGCCGGAGTCATGACCAAGCCCCCGGAGCACTGCTGCGAAGCGATGACCGACCGCGTCAGCGCGCGCTGCGACCGGCACGACGATCCCTTCGACTGCCCGGACGCGCTGGTCGCCTTCACCGCCGAGTTCCAGGAATACGGGCTGATCATCCATGACGGCGGCAGGTCGAGCATCACGATCGAGTTCTGTCCCTGGTGCGGACGGCGCCTCCCCGAGTCGCAGCGGGACCGGTGGTTCGACGAGCTGGAGCGCCGTGGGATCGATCCGGGGGAGGACGAGGTCCCTGCCGATTTCCAGGACGATGGCCGGCTCGCCTCCCCGCACGGGGAGTAGCGAACCAGCGGCGCCTTGACTCTGCTGCTCCATCTCCGAGGAGACGTGCGCCGCATCGTCAGCGGTTCGGTCTTCGGAGGTCGGCCTGTGCAGGGGAGCCGCGTTCGGTGCGGCCGGCGGGAGCTCCCGAGGGAAGCAGTGACGCGGGCAGCAGGCCGAGGACGGCGATCGCGGTCAGGACCGGCAGAGTGGAACCGAACGCGGGGACCGGCGCCCTGCTCGTGCCGGCCGCGACGGCGATGCCGAGAGTCGGCCCGATGTTCACCGCGGTCTGCTTGAGCCCGCCCACTACTCCGGCGTACCCAGCAGGCGCGTCGCCGACAACCGTCCCCGTGGCGGTGACCATCACGGTGGCGAATCCCGCACCGAGCACGGCAAATGCCACGCCCGTCGCCGTCCACGTGCTGGTCGGACCCGGCAGGGACAGTCCCGCGAGACCGACGACGACGAGCGCGACGCCGGAGAGCGCGGTGCGACGCGGGCCGTACCGGCGCAGTGCCGTGGCGGCGACGGGCGCGCCGAGCACCATGAGCGCGGTCAGCGGAAGGACGCGCAGCCCGCCGGCGAACGCGTCGAGGCCGAGCACGTCCTGGAGGTGGAACGTCGCCGCGAAGAGCGCGCCGAACAGGCTCGCGGTGGTGACCAGCAGGAGTGCCATGGACGCGGTCACCGGTACCGAGCGCACCACCGCGTGGGGCACGATCGGGTCCGCGACGCGGCGCTCGTGCGCGACGAGCACCGCTGCGAGGCCCGCTACGGCGATCAGGCCGAGGAGTGTCGGAGCGCTGTCCCACCCGTGCGCCGGGGCACCGGCCAAGGTGTGGACCAGGACCGCGAGTACGGCCGCGAGCAGCACCGCGCCCGAGAGGGCGGGCCGCCGGGAAGCCGCCCGGTCGGGCCCCGGCTGCCGGAGGGCGAGGGTGAGCACGGCGATCAGGAGCGCTAGGGGGGCGTTGACCCAGAACACCGCACGCCATCCCAGATGGGCGACAAGGACACCGCCGAGGACCGGGCCGGTCCCCGCGGCCACCGCGATGGCACTGGTGCGGATGGCGATCGGCGTGCCGAGCCGCTCCGCCGGGTACGCGAGCCGCAGCAATGCCAGTGTGGCCGGCTGGAGCAGCGCGCCGGACACGCCCTGCGCCACCCGCAGGACGATCACCCAGCCGACGTCCGGCGCGAGCGCGATACCGGCCGAGGCGGCCCCGAAGCCGAGGACGCCGACGAACAGCAGCCGCGTATGCCCGTACCGGTCCCCGAGCCGCCCGGCGATGACGAGCAGCGCGGCCACCGCGACGAGGTAGCCGGTGCTCGTCCACTGGATCTGCGCCACGCTCGCGCCGAGGTCGTGCTGCAGGCTGGGCTGCGCCACGAGCAGGATGGTGCCGTCCAGGGCGACGAGCATCGCGCCGATCACGCTGACCAGCAGGGCGAGTTGCCGCTGTACGGGTGCGGTCACGAGGGCACCGGGCCGAGATGGGCGTCCAGAACGGCCCCGATGAGCCGGTCACGTCGGGCGTCGCCGGGCTCACCGTCCGACGGTGGGTCGCCGAGGGCGAGTTGCAGACTGCCCCATGCCCACAGCTGAGCGATCCCGTGCAGGCTCGACCACAGGGCGGCGGCCGTCACAGCGGGGGGCGCTTCGGCCTCCTCCGGCCCGTCGGGGCGTCGGCATCGGGCGACGAGTTCGGCGAAGTGCCTGAACAACGGCAGGGTCGACTCGCGCAGCCGCGACCGGCCCGGTACCTGCGGCGCGCTGTCCAGCAGGTCGTGCCGGAACATCAGCTCGAACATGCCGCGCCGTTCCAGCGCATACCCGACGTACGCCCGCGCGAGGGCCTCCAACTGGCCGCGGGGCGTGGTCGTTCCGGCCACCGCGGTCTCGAACCGCGCTCCGAGATCCTCGAAGCCGCGACGGGCGACAGCCGAGAGCAGCGCGTCGTGGGTGGGGAAGTACCGGCGCGGGGCCCCGTGGGACACCCCCGCTCGCCGGGCGATCTCCCGCAGCCCCACGGACCCGGAGCCCTCGCTCAGCACAAGCTCGACCCCGACATCGATCAACCGCTCCCGAAGGGAGCCCTCATCAGTCATAGACAGTGTCTACCACATGCGTAGACACTGTCTACCCATCGGGAGGCTCTGTCCCCGGGCAGCGCTGTGAAGTGCCGCCCGGTGAGTATTTCGGCGCGCTCACGCGTGGTGGTGAGTGTCCGTCATCGCGACAACCGAGCATCCGGCCGGCGAGAGCCCGGCTCGCACCTCAGCGAAGAGAGACCACGCACATGGATGTCAGCGCCCACATCGAAGCCGTCTACGACAACCTCCGCCGACGCGACCCCGGCGAGGCGGAGTTCCATCAGGCGGCACAGGAAGTCCTGCACTCGATGGGGCCCGTGCTGGAGGCACACCCGGAGTACGTCGAGGCCCGCGTCGTGGAGCGGCTCTGCGAGCCGGAACGGCAACTGATGTTCAGGGTCCCGTGGGTGGACGACCGGGGCGAGGTACGGGTCAACCGCGGCTTCCGGGTGGAGTTCAACAGCGCCCTCGGACCGTACAAGGGCGGCCTGCGCTTCCATCCCGGCGTCAACCTCGGCATCGTCAAGTTCCTCGGCTTCGAGCAGATCTTCAAGAACGCGCTGACCGGCATGGCGATCGGCGGCGGCAAGGGCGGCGCGGACTTCGACCCCAAGGGCCGCTCCGACGGCGAAGTGATGCGCTTCTGCCAGGCGTTCATGACGGAGCTGTACCGCCACCTCGGGGAGCACACGGACGTGCCCGCCGGGGACATCGGCGTGGGCGCCCGCGAAATCGGCTACCTCTTCGGCCAGTACAAGCGGATCACCAACCGCTACGACGCCGGTGTGCTCACCGGCAAGCCGGTCGGCTGGGGCGGATCCCACGCGCGCACCGAGGCCACCGGCTACGGCGCGGTGTACTTCGCCCAGGAGATGCTCGCCACGCGGGGCCGGCACCTGGAGGGGCGCCGCGTGGTGATCTCCGGCTCGGGCAACGTGGCCGTGTACGCCGCCGAGAAGGTGCACGCGATGGGCGGCCTCGTGGTGGCCTGCTCGGACTCCTCCGGCTACGTGGCCGACGAGGAGGGCCTCGACCTGGAGCTGCTCAAGGAGGTCAAGGAGGTGCGCCGGGACCGCATCTCCGCCTACGCCGAGGCGCGGCCGGCCGCGCGGTTCTCCGCCCGCGGCTCGGTCTTCGACGTGCCGTGCGACATCGCCCTGCCGTGTGCGACCCAGAACGAGCTGAACCAGCAGGACGCCGTGGCCCTGGTGAAGAACGGTGTGCTCGCCGTGGCCGAGGGAGCCAACATGCCCTGCACGCCCGGCGCGGTCGAGGTGTTCCGGGACGCCAGGATCCTGTTCGGCCCGGGCAAGGCGGCCAACGCGGGCGGGGTCGCCACCTCCGCGCTGGAGATGCAGCAGAACGCCGCCCGTGACAGCTGGACCTTCGAGCGGACGGAGGACCGGCTCGCCGGCATCATGCGGCAGGTCCACGCCCAGTGCCGGACCACCGCCGAGACCTACGGGGGAGACCCCGACGACTACGTCTTCGGCGCAAACGCCGCAGGCTTCCTCCGTGTCGCCGAAGCGATGACCGCCCAGGGCGTCGTATGAGCACCGAAGGACGCGAGGACCTCGCACCCACCGCTTCGGCGGGACGCACCGCTCGGGCGGCGGCCCTCTCACAGCGGCTCGGCAGGCGCGAGGAGCACCAGGTCTGAAGGCGGGGGAGTGCGGCTGGCGGCGGAGCCCGGTACGGCCCAGCACCCCGCCGGGCCGGGCGCAGCAGTTCCGTCAGCGGCATGAACGGGCCTCAGGCCTGCGACAGGTGGTAGAAGCCGGTCGCCGTGCCGCACAGCAGTGCCTGCTTCTCCTGCTCGGAGAGGCCGTGCAGCAGCTCGTCCACGGTGGCCGCCCAGCGCGCCCAGCCGCCGGCCAGGACGCAGACGGCCAGTCTGAGCCGAACATGAGCCGGTGGGGGCCGAAGGCGGCCAGCAGCGTGTCCCACACCGGCCGGATGTCGGCGACGGTCCACGCGCGGTGGTCCGCCTCGGTGATCAGACCGGAGACCTTGCACCGCACCTGAGGGAAGCCGGCCAGCGCGCGCACCCCGCGCTGCCAGTCGGGCAGCGTGCCGCGGCGGGCCCGCGGATCGACGGGCGGCTTCCCCGCGTGGTCCAGGACCAGCGGGAGTTCGGGGAATCGCCGGGCGAGGCGGATGGCCTGCGGGAACTGGTGACTGTGGATCAGCACGTCGTAACCGAGGCCCCGGTCCTGGACGGCGCGCAGGCCGCGTTCGACGGCCGGCTGCTGCAGTCACCGCGGATCGGGCTCCTCCTGCACCAGGTGTCGCACGGCGCGCAGGTACGAGCCACCGGTGCCGGCGCGCAGCGCGTCGAGCGTGTCCCCGGCATCGGCCGCCGTGAGATCCGTCCAGCCGACGACCGCGCCGATCAGCGGATCCTCGTCGGCCAGGGCGAGCAGGTCCGCCGTCTCCGGCAGGGACGCGATGCACTGCACGAGCACCGTACGGGTCAGCCACCGGCCCACGACCGGCCGGACCGCCGCCCTGCGCAGCTCCTCGACACCGTAGGAGCGGCGGATTCGGTTCCAGACCGGACTCGTCCAGCCAGGGCTGCGGGCGCCGGGCCGGGTCCCACACGTGATGGTGCGAGTCGACCAGGGGCGGGGCCTCGGACACGGAGGTATCCGGCGCCGATGGATCCAACGCGACGAACGCCGATGACATGGGATGAATCAGCGGGGATGCCGCGCCGCTTGTCCAGGGCGTCGACAGCAAAAGCCCTGCATGCGGGCATCCGTCAGACAGGGGAGGCTACGGGACGGCTGCTCGCCCTCTCCGTACATCGGATGTCTGTCCGGGGCGTCTGAGCCCTCAGGCCTGGTCGCCGGAGCGCTTGTCCCGGACCCGCTGGGCCACGTCGCGCAGCTTGACGTTGTGGTGCTGGGAGATGTTGCGCAGCACGTTGAAGGCGTCCTCGTCGCTCATCCCGTGGCGTTCCATCAGGATGCCCATGGCCTCACCGATGGCGTGCCGGGTCTCCAGGGCGTGTTCGAGCTGGTCGATGGTGCGGGCGTCCGCGAGGGCGACGGCGGCGTGCGAGGCCAGCAGCCAGCCGGCCGTAGCGATGTCCTCCGTGAAGGCGCCCGGGCGGCGGGCGTAGAGGTTGAGCGCGCCGAAGTCCTGTTCGTGGGTGTAGAGCAGGACCCCGGTCATGCTGCCGATGCCCAGCTCGCGGGCGGCCTCGGCGTACCGGGGCCAGTCCGGCTGCGGCTGCGTCATGTCCACGACCCGGAACACGCGCTCGTCGTCCGCGCGGCGTGCGAGGTCGAAGCACGGCCCCTCACCCAGCTCACCCTGCAGACGGTCGGACTCCTGGACCATGTCGCCGTGCGAGGACAGCGTGACGGCACGGCCCTTGCGCACGGCGAGAATCCCCGCCGCCTCACAGCCGTCCACCAGCCGCACGGCCGACGCCGCGATCTCGTCCAGCGTCTGCTGCACGGAGTCCTGCTTCAGCAGGGTCCGCGCCAGCACGGCCATTTCCTCGGCGAACTTCTGCCAGTCCATGCGTCACCGTCCGCGTCGATCACCAGTACGGCCACCCTACGCACAGCCTGGCCCCTCGGCGCCGAAGGCGCCAGGATTGTGGCGCGCGCCTCGGGCCCTCCGTCCCCCGGCCGAGGGGGCAGCACTCGTGGGTGCCGGCCGCGGCAACGAGATCGCACATCAGGTGTGTTGCCGCCGCGCCCGTCCCATAACCTCGTGCCTGGGGACGCCGGAGGCCCGGCGTGTCCGCCGTGAGGAGGCCATGGTGCTGGACATGCGCACGGGCGGGCGGTTGCTCGCGGGCGCCGTGCTGGCGGTCTGTGTGGTGCTCATCGGCCCCAGCGCACCCGACGGTGCCCTCTTCGCCGGTGCGGAGCCCGCCGTGGCCGCCCGGGACACCGTGCCGAACCGGGTCATGACATGGAACATCTGCAACCCCTGCGAGGCGAGCGACGTCGACAAGGCCGCGGAGATCGCCGCGTACGCGCCCCAGGTCATCGGCCTGCAGGAAGCGTGCGTGCGCGACGTCGAGAGGATCCGGGAGTACCTGGAGAACCTGCACGGGCTGGTCTACCACGTCGAGTACGGCTCCGTGCTGCGCAAATGGGGCCGCTGCGGAGGCGCGCCGTGGAGTCCCGGAGCCTTCGGCCAGGCGATCCTCTCGGCCGCGCCGATGACGGACCGGGTCGCCGTGGAGTATCCCGACGGCGGCTCCGAGGACCGCGGCTACATGGCAGTCACCACCACGGTGGACGGCCGGCCCGTCCGGGTCTTCAACACCCATCTCGCCCAGCGGCGCCAGGAGACCGTCCGCGCCGAACAGACCCGCGTGCTGGCATCGGCGGTCGCCCGGTACGACCGCGCGATCCTCCTCGGCGACCTCAACGCCGTGCCGGACGCCCCCGAACTGTCGGGCATCTGGGCGCTGGCCACGGACGCCGACCCGCAGTGCCGTCCGTCGCCCACCGGCGGCTGCGGGCCGACGACCGACTGGCAGAGCAAGTTCGACTACGTCTTCCTGCGAGGCCTCGTCCCCCTCAGGCACCGTGTGCACCCCACCCCCTACTCCGACCACAGCCTGCTGCACGCCGACGTCGACGTGACGTGACGGTCCGACCGGTCTGTCGGCTGCCCAGAAACCGCAGGTCAGCTGCGTGCACGGGTCGCAGGTCGCAGTGATGTCGCTGTGCCGCGTGGAATCTCCCCCCGTCTGGGAATACGGGGAGGGCGAGCAAGCAGGACATGCCGGCGAACGGGACGCCGGCCGGATCAGCAGGGAGGCCGCGATGGCGGGGCCGCAGCACACGGAGACCGCTCACGGGCCGTCCGCGCCGACAGCGTCCATCGCGCCCGCCGTACCGCTGGACGCCATCGGTGCCGGCGCCTACATCGTGGACGAGCAGGGCTGCATCATCGCCGTGAACGCCCACGCCGAGCAGATCCTGGGCCGTCCCGCCGCAGACCTGATCGGACACGACGCGCACGACCTGCTGCACCGCGGCCCGCAGGGGCAGCCCCTGCCGAGAACCCAGTGCGCCATGCGGCAGGCCTTCCACGCCGGGCGCACCGCCCAGGGCGACGAGGACTACTTCGCCCACGCCGACGGCACCGTGCTGGGCATATCCTGGCTGATCACGCCGTACGACAGCGGTGACCGTCACGGCGGCACGCTCGTCATCTTCCACGTCCCCGACCCCGCGCTCCGGACCGAGCCGCAACCGGAGCCGGTGGCCCGGCCGCTGTCGGAGCTGGCACGGCTCGCCCTCCTGGCCGAGACCACCGCCCAGCTGACCTCCACACTCGACGTCGACGAGGCGCTGCGGCGGCTGGTGACCCTGGTCCTGCCCCGCCTGGCCGACTGGGTGATCGTCGACCTGATCACCGAGCGTGACGAGGTGTGGCGCACCGTCGTGGTCCACGCCGACGGCGAGACGCTCACGTACCACGAGGACCTCGGGGGACCGATGCCGCCCATCCCCGAGGAATCCCCGATGCCCCTGTCCAAAGCCCTGCGCGGGGTCGCCTCCAACCTGGCCGGCCCGCAGACCTACCAGGGAGCGCCGGACTCCGGCATCGCGGTCGAGCAGCGCCGCCTGTTCGACGTCACGGGAATGCACTCCGCGGCCATCGCGCCCATCCGCAGCACCCGCGCCGTCCTGGGAGCGCTGACCCTGGGCCGCGGCGAGAACCCGGCGGCCTTCACACCCGCGGACCTCCCCCTGATCGAGGACATCGCGCGCCGGGCCGGCCTCGCGCTGGACAACGCCCGCCTCTACCAGCGTCAGCGCAAGGTCGCCGAGACCATGCAGAACCACCTGCTGCCGCAGATGCCGAGCCTCTCCGGTCTGGAGATGACCGTCCGCTACCTGCCCGCACCCGACGCCTCCCAGGTCGGCGGCGACTGGTACGACGCCTTCCCCCTGGCCGACGCCTCCACCGCCCTCGCCATCGGCGACGTCGTCGGCCACGACCTGGAGGCGGCGGCCGGCATGGCGCAGGTCCGCAACATGCTCAGGGCCTACGCCTGGTCCCAGCACGAGCCGCCCAGCCGGATAGTCGAGCGGCTCGACGAGGCGATCCAGCACATCACCGACGTCGACATGGCCACGACGATCTTCGCCCGGGTCGAACCGGCCGACGACGGCCACTGGCAGTTGTCCTGGACCAACGCCGGCCATCCTCCGCCGCTGCTGATCAGCAGGGACGGCCTGGCCCGCTACCTCACCGAGGGGCACGGCATCCTGCTGGGCACCCAGACCGGCACCCGGCGCCCGGACGCCACGGCGCAACTCCCGCCCGGCTCCACCCTGGTGCTCTACACGGACGGCCTCATCGAAGCGCCCCGCCGCACCCTCGACGAGGGGCTGGAACGGCTGCGCCAGCACGCCGCCGCCCTGGCCCACCGGCCCCTCGCCTCGTTCACCGACCAACTCCTGCGCCGCGTCCGCCCCGCGGGCAACGACGACGACGTCGCCGTCCTGGCCGTGCGCGTCCCCATCGGCTGACCGGGACGGATCGCACGCCGGCGGCCGACGACTCCGGCCGCCCGCGACGCGCCGCTTGACGTCCCGGGACCTGCCCCCGACCCCCCGGCCTTCCGTCCTCCTCATCCGCCCCGAGCGCTCTGCGTCACGCTGCCCACGCCGTCGCGATGCTCGCGTACGGCGATGCGGGCCAGCTTCGTCAGCATCATGCCGTTGCGGATCGAGACCAGATAGTCCACCGGGAGCCCGTGCATCCGGATGCCGGGGCCCCGCAGGGGGTGCCAGTCGAGGACGAAGAGGGTGTGCTCGCCCCACGGGATCAGATGCATGGCGATGCGCGCCGCGCCGAAGGGGGCCGCCTTGGCTTCGAGTTCCAGACGGCGCCCCGGCTCACAGATGCGTACGACGCAGGTGTCGTCCAGGACCAACGGGCCAAGGCCGACGCGGACTTGCAGGCGGGCGCCCACCTCGGGCCAGTGCGGGTCGGCGGCGGTGACCTGTTGCGTGCCGGAGACCCACTCACCGTAGCGGTGGCCGTCCGACAGCAGGTCCCAGACCTCGGACGGCGAACTCAGGATCAGCCTGCGGTTCCGGGCCACACCGACCACGCTCCTTCTCTCGGGGAACCGGCGCAGCGACGGCCGCCGCCCGTCACGGGACGTCCCCTCGCACCCTAGGCGGGTGCCACGGCTCAGGCACCCGCAGAGCACCGCGACAGGGCGCACCGCACGGCGATATTCGCTGTCGCGGGGTCCGGTGCGACGCACATACTGACGCGGTGGAACCAGTGACACTTGAGACCGGGCGTCTGGTGCTGAGGCCCTTCGGGCCGGGCGACGTGGACGCGGTGTACGACGCCTGTCAGGACGAGGACATCCAGTTCTACACGCCGGTACCGGTGCCCTTCGGGCGGCCGGACGCCGAGCAGCGGGTCCGCGAGGAGTGGCCCCAGGGCTGGGCCCTCGACAAGGACTACGTCCTCGGGGCGTTCCGCAAGGACACCGCGGCGCTGGTCGGCTCGTACTGCCTGACCAAGGTGAGCGCGGGTGTCTACGAGCTCGGCTACTGGGCGGTCAAGGAGCAGCGCGGCCGGGGCTATTCGGTCGAGGCGGCGAGGGCGCTGTGCGACTGGGGGTGGGCCACCCTCGACGTCCACCGCATCGAATGGTGGGCCATGACCGGCAACACCGGCTCACGTGCCGTCGCCGAGAGACTGGGCTTCACCCTCGAAGGGACGCTGCGCAGCCGTGGCATCGCCAACGACGGCGAACCGCACGACTGGTGGGTCGGTGGACTGCTGCGGGCCTGAGGGGCAGCGCGGGGGCCGGTCCGCGGGGTCGTCGGTGCGGATCCGGGACACCGTCACTCACCGCCGCAGGAGGCCACAGTGAGGGTGGGGACCGCGCAGCCCCCTCTCGTGATGATGCACCTGCGTGCGTGGCACCGGGAACCGGACCTGCTGCCCGGCGGCGTCGAGACCGTCATCGGTGCCGACGGCGCCCTGCGGGAGGCCGTCGACCGCATCGTGCTCGACACGGGCCCGGCCGGTCTGCCCGCGATCGGCCGTTGACCCGGCTCACCCGTCCGTACGCGCCGGGCAGGGCGCGTGCGGTGCGGCGCGGTGAGGATGGGCGGTGCCGGGTGCCCGCGCCGGCAGCTCCGTGTGCTGCCTGGTGGGACGCGCGGCTGTCCGCTGCCGGTACGCGCGAGGGAGAGGTATGACCGAGACCGACGAGGCCGGGGCCTTCTCTGCCGGGGCCGACTGGCCCGCGGAACACCGGGACCCGAGGACGGGCATGGTCGACCTCCGGCGTGTCGGGGCGAACCCGGACCACTGGTACCCGGTCGCCCTGTCGAAGAACGTGCGGACCGGGCGGGCGTTCGCGACGGCGTTCGCCGGGGAGCGCATCGCGCTCTACCGCGGGGTAAGCGGCTCCGTGTACGCCCTGGAGGACCGGTGCGCACACCGCCAGGTGCCGCTGAGCATGGGCGTCGTGGAGGGCGAGACACTCCGCTGCTGCTACCACGCGTGGGCCTACCGCGGTGACGGCCGCATCTCGCAGATCCCGTACCTCTCCAAGGGCGACGGCCGCCCGCCGCGCGGGGTGCGCGGCTACCCGGTGCGCGAGGCCTACGGCCTGGTGTTCGTGTTCCCCGGCGATCCGGACAGGGCCACCGCCACCCCGCTGCCCGACCTGCCGGCGTTCGGCTCCCCGCGGTACAGGACGATGACGTACTCCCGTACCGTGCGCTGCCACTACTCGTTCATGCACGAGAACCTGCTCGACATGAACCACCAGTTCCTGCACCGGGGCGTGGTCGGCAGACTCCACCCCGAACTGCTCGACTCCCGCACCGACGAACGGTCGGTCGAGGCCAGGTACCTGTTCAGCCACACCGGGGGCAAGCGGAACCGCGGGGCCAGCCTGCTGGCCGCCGAGGGCATCGGCGGCAGCGACTCCCGCGACGTGATGACGATCCGCACCGAGTACCCCTACCAGACTCTCGACCTGGTCCCGGAGAACGCCGAGCGGCCGGCCTTCCGCCTCTGGGTCGCGTACGTGCCCGAGGACGCCGCGCAGCGCCGGTGCCACACGTTCGGCCTGCTCATGATCGAGAAGCCGCGCGTCCCCGGTGCCCTGCAACTGGCCTGGCCCCTCATCAGGCGCTTCACGGAACGGGTGTTCGCCGAGGACCGGATGGCCGTCGAGGCCGAGCAGCGGGCCTGGGACGAGCAGGGACAGGACCGCAACCGCGAGGTCTTCTCCCTGATCCTGGACGTCCGCGAGGTGCTGCGCACCAACGGCGTTCCGATCCGCCCCGGGGCCGGCGCGTGCGGCGCCGCCTCGCTGTGCAGCGGGCGGGACCACGGTCCGGCGGCGGTGACGGGCGCCCCCTAGCGATCGCACGCGCAGCGGTGCGGTTCAGGTGAGGAAGTCCCCCAGCACCCGGTTGAGTTCGGCGGGTCGTTCGGTGGGGAGGGAGTGGTGCGAGGCGCCCGGCAGCGTGATGACGCTCGCCGTGGGCAGGAGCCGGCGTGCGGCGGCCGCCGCACGCCGCGCGTCGTGGGCACGGCTGCGGCCGGCCAGGAGCACCAGGGCCGGGACGGTGCACGCCGCGAGGTCCTGTGCCCTGGGGCGCCGCATGGCCACGACCTTCGACCGCCGGGCGCCGGCGGTACTCCCCAGGAACGCCCGCCACACCGGATCCTCCGGATCACGGCCGCTCTCCCACCGGTGGAAGGCCCGCACCCGGTCCGCGGTCGGCCGCACCAGCATCGGCAGTGCGTGCGCCAGGTAGCGCGGGCTCATGCCGGTGAAGCAGTTGACCGGGTCGAGCAACGCGAGCCGGCCGACCCGATGGGGCGCGTGCAGCGCCTGGGCGAGGGCGATCCAGGCGCCGTAGGAATGGCCGCACAGGTGCACGCCGTCCAGTTTCAGCTGGTCGAGGACAGCGTCGAGCCAGGCCACAAGGTCGGCGGCGCCCCGCAGCGGTGCTCCGTCGTGCACGCTGCGGCCGATGTCGCCCATGAGGTCGACAGCGTGCACGCGATGGGTGGCGGCCAGGGCCCCGACGTTGGCGAACCAGGAAGCCGAGGTGGTCCCGCCGCCGGGCAGCAGGACGAGTGGAATGCCGTCCGCGCGCCCGCAGATCTGCACCCGGGTACTGCCGTAGGGGGTGGCGACGTCGACGCCGCGCACCTCCACCGGCCACCGCCGCAGGACGGCGTCGTACGCCGTGCGGAACGCTGCCGTGTCCTCCATGTCCGCCCCCAGGTGCCTCGCCCACCGATATTCTCGACCAACGAGATATTAGGGGAGTGAAGCATGGACGACCAGGATCCCGGTCTGCGACTGGTCCATCTGCTGCGGTCCGTGACCATGGAACTGGACCTGTTCGCGGCCGAGTTCGCCGGCCGCAACGGACTCCATCCCACGGACGTGAGGGCGTTGATCCATCTGCTCGACGCCGGCCGGGAGGGCGTGCGGGCCACGCCGGGGTGGCTCGGTGCGAAGCTCGGCGTCAACTCGGCGTCGACCACGGCCCTGATCGACCGGCTGGAGCGGCTGGGGCTGGTCCGCCGGGAACGGGACACCGAGGACCGCCGGCGTGTGCTGCTGGTGGTGCAGGAGGAGGCCGTCCGGCTGGGCTGGTCCTTCTTCGGACCGCTGATCCACGAGATGGTCGGCGCGATGCGGTCCTTCGACGAGACGGAACTGGCCGCGGTGCGGCGCTTCCTGCTGGCCATGCGTGACGTCGCCGCAGCGGGGCGAAGCGGCCGGCAGGACGGCTCCGCCTGACGTGACGGCCCCGCCCGCGCGAGCCGGCCGGTGAGACGGCCCTGAATCGTAGCGACGGCCCCGCCCGCGCGACCAACGGCAGGGGCTCGCGTTCGACCCTGTCCGCCGGCCCTCACGGGCGGGGACGGGTGCGGCGCCACCGCGGGCGGGCGTCCAGCCCCCGGCGGCCGGCCACCGAGGCGCAGCGCGGGCACTGGCGCCGTACCCGGTCCGCGGCGCCGCCGGACTCCGGGAAGGTGTCCGGCCAGCCCACGTGCGGGAAGCGCTCCAGCCGGGAGCGGCTGAGGGACAGGCCGCAGACCGTCTCGTTGCGGCCCGGCTCCCAGGCGTGCACCTCACCGGAGGGCAGCCGGCGCCGACCCTCCTCCTCGTCGGTCCACTGCCCGGACGCCGCCACGGCGTACAGCTTCGCGCGCGCCATGGCCGGTCAGCCGGCCGCGTGGTCGACGCGCAGCCGCACCTGCTCCTCCAGCCGCCGCAGGCTGGTCTCCAGCGCGTCGGCGACGGCCTGCTCGCCGGGGTCGTGGCCCTGCTCGAAGAACGACAGGTGCACGGTCACCTCACTGGCTCCGCCGTCGAGCCCGGCGACCTGGAGCCAGCCCGCGTAGCCGCCCTGGTCGCGGGTGCCCCACTCGAGCCGCATCTGCTCCGGCCGGGCGCGCAGCAGGGCGGAGGTGTCCTCGTCGGTGCGGTCCTCGTGCACGGTGACGGCCGGCAGCTCCCCGGCCTCCACATGGAGGGCCTCCGGCAGCCAGCTGTCCAGCCGGCCGACGTTCGCGGCCTCGTCGAAGACATGCTCGGGCTGGGCGGGCATCGTGCGGGAACGTTCGTACTCGGTCATCGCCTTACCGGCCTCACCTCGGGGTCACAGCGCGCACCGGGTTCCCGTCCCGGCCCGGGCCCAATCGCGAAAGGCCCCGTCCGCACGCGTGCGGACGGGGCCTTCCACCGGCCGGTCAGAACCTGGGTCGCGGGGTCTGCGCCTGGACGAGTTCCTCCGCCTCCGCCTGCGTCTCCACGGACGGCGGGGAGCCGGCCAGGGGCTTGTTGGCGGTCTCGCGCATGCACAGCACCGCGATGACACCGACGACCGCCGCGCCCGTGGCGTAGTACGCGGGCATCAGCGTCGAGTCGAAGGCACTGATCAGGGCAGTGATCACCAGCGGTGTCGTACCGCCGAAGACCGAGGTCGCCAGGTTGTAGGCCACCGAGAGCGAGCCGTAGCGCACCTGCGTCGGGAAGATCGCCGGGAGCGCCGCCGACATGGTGCCGAGCATCGCCACCAGTGAGAGCCCCATCAGCAGCAGACCCAGGGTGATGAGTGCGACGCTGCCCTGCCGGATGAGAAGGAACGACGGCAGGGACAGGAACAGGAAGCCGAGCATGCCGGCCATCAGCAGCGGCTTGCGCCCGAAGCGGTCCGAGAGTTGCCCGACCCGGTTGATGACGCACATCTGCAGCACCATCACGACGAGCAGGATCAGCAGCCCGTGATGGGTGCCGTAGCCCAGTTCGTCGGACAGGTACGTCGGCATGTACGACAGCAGCATGTAGTCGGTGATGTTGTACGCCGCGACCAGCGCGAGGCACACCAGCAGCGGCCGCCAGTACCGGATGAAGATCTTGCCGAGGTCGGCGGCCGCCGAGGTCTCCACGGTGTCGGCCGCCTCGCCCGCCTTGGCCTGCCCGCCCTCCAACTTCTGGAAGGCGGGCGTCTCGTCCAGCTTGAGCCGCAGGTAGAGGCCGATGAGACCGAGCGGGGCCGCGACCAGGAACGGCACGCGCCAGCCCCACGACAGCATCTGGTCCTCGCTGAGGAGCATCTGCAGGACGACGACGAGGCCGGACGCCCCGACGTAGCCGGCGAGCGTGCCGAGCTCCAGGAAGCTGCCGAAGAAGCCGCGCCGCTTGTCGGGCGCGTACTCGGCGATGAACGTCGAGGCACCCCCGTACTCGCCGCCGGTCGAGAAGCCCTGCACCAGCCGGAAGAAGATCAGCAGGGCGGGCGCCCACAGCCCGATCACGGCGTGTGAGGGGACCAGCCCGATGGCGAAGGTTCCCACCGCCATCATGATCATTGTGAGGGAGAGGATACGCTTGCGGCCGACCTTGTCCCCGAGCGGCCCGAAGACCATGCCGCCGAGCGGACGCACCAGGAAGGCCACCGCGAAGGTCGCGAAAGAGCCGAGCAACTGGGCCGTGTCGCTGCCGGACGGGAAGAACACCCGCCCGATGGTCGACGCCAGATAGCTGTAGATGCCGAAGTCGTACCACTCCATCGCGTTGCCGAGGGCGGCGGCCTTGGTGGCGCGCTTGACCGCCGCCTCGTCGGTCACCGTGATGTCGCTGCGGCGCAGCTTCGGGTGACGTCGTTTCTCGACCGCCCGGAACAGCACCCGGTGTCGTCTCACCGCCGCGGGATCCACCGACTCGTCGTTGTCGGTCGCCGCCATCACGTGGTTCCTTTCGCCGGTCGCATTCCCAAGCACAACGCCTGCACAGATCTCGCGCGCTCAAACTGGCTCCTTCGCGCGGCGTCCGGTAGATCACGGAAGGTGAGGTACGGGTGGTCAGGGGCGAGAGGCGGCCCACCGTGCCGTCCGGGAGGATCTCGGAGACGGGCGTGTGCCCGGGCCCCGGTGGGGGAACTTGGTCCGCCGGGTGCGTGCCTGGTGAGAGGAGCCCAAGTGACAGCGTCAGCGGCGGGCGGCCACGACCGGGGAACGCAGGAGGACGGGTACGAGCCCGACCCGAACCGCTGGCGGGCGCTGTGGGTCACCCTGGTGGCCGGCTTCATGAGCCTGCTGGACGTCTCGATCGTGGCCGTCGCCCTGCCCACCGTCCAGCAGCAGCTGCACGCCTCCGCCGCCGAGGTGCAGTGGGTGGTGTCCGGCTACGCCCTCTCCTTCGGCCTCGCCCTCGTCACCGCCGGCCGCCTCGGCGACGCCCTGGACCGGCGGCGCATCTTTCTCGTCGCCCTCAGCGCCTTCGTGCTCTTCAGCGCCGCCTGCGGCGCCGCCCCGAACATCACCTTGCTGGTGGTGGCCCGGCTCGCCCAGGGCCTGGCGGCCGGCTTCATGGCCCCGCAGAACTCGGCGCTCATCCAGCAGATGTTCCGGGGCGGCGAACGCGGCCGCGCCTTCGGCTTCTTCGGCGCCACCGTCGGCATCTCCTCAGCCGTCGGCCCCCTCACCGGCGGCCTGATCCTCGCCCTGGCCGACGGAGCCCAGGGGTGGCGGTGGATCTTCTACGTCAACGTGCCCATCGGCATCCTCGCGGTCCTCCTCGGCCGCCGCCTGCTGCCCCGCACCCCGCGCTCCGGCCGGGAACACGTCGACCTGCCCGGCGTGGCGCTGCTCGGCCTCGGCGTGCTCGCGCTCATGTATCCGCTGGTCCAGGCCGAGACCGGCGGCCTGGCTCGGCTCTGGTGGCTGTTCCCGGTCGGGGCCGGACTCCTCTTCGCCTTCAGCCGCCGGCAGCGCCGCCTCGTGGACCGCGGCACCCAGCCGCTGCTCGACCCCCGGTTGTTCACCACCGTCCGCGGTTATGCCATCGGCGCGGGCGTCGGCACGCTCTACTTCATCGGCTTCAGCGGCGTCTGGCTGGTCTTCGCCCTCTTCTACCAGCACGGTCTCGGCTTCTCCCCGCTCGAGTCGGGCCTCGCCGTCACCCCCTTCGCCCTCGGCTCGGCCTGCGCGGCCGCCGTCTCCGGACGGCTGGTGGACCGGCTCGGCCGCCTGCTCACCGTCGGCGGGCTCACGGGCGTGATCCTCGGGCTGGGCGGCACCGCGCTGCTGCTGCGCTTCGCGCCCCTGGACATCGCCCCCTGGATCGCGGCCCCCGTCATGTTCGTCGGCGGGCTGGGCGGCGGGTGCGTGATCTCACCCAACATCACCATGACGCTGCGCGACGTGCCCGTGCACATGGCGGGAGCGGCGGGCGGCGCCCTCCAGACCGGTCAGCGGCTCGGCGCCGCGGTGGGCACCGCCGCCCTGCCCGGCCTCTACTACCTGGTGCTCGGCAGCAGGAGCGACGACATCAGGGGTGCCCTCTTCCTCGCGATGGCGGCCGGGATCGTCGGCATGGCCGCGTCCCTGGCCCTCGCGGCCTACGACTGGCGGCGCGACCGGCGCTCGCGGGAGCCGCACCGCCCCTGCCCGGACGATGTCGCCCACAGTCCCGTGCACGCCCGGCAGAGCTGAGCCCCTCCGCGCTCACGGGACCTGCGGCTGCGGATCCCGCCGGGCGGGCGGGCCGTCGTCCAGCTCACCGCGCAGCGCGCCGAGGGCGAAAGCCGCCATGGACGCCAGGATCAGCAGCGCGAGCGGCCCCCAGATCGCCAGGATGGCCCACAGCGGCCAGTCGTTGGCCGTCTGCGCCCAGAGCGTCAGGATCGCCGTGCCGCCCAGGGCGATGCCGTGCCGGCGCACCGTCTTCGCCGCCGCCACGTGACGCGGCTCGCCCCGCGCGACGAGCGGCCACACACCGCCCGCCAGGGCCGCCAGACCGAACGAGAGGCCGGCCAGCGCGCCGCCCAGCCGGTCCTCCGGCCATCCCAGCGGCCCGTCGGACGTCTGCTGCCGTCGCCCCTCGGCGTCCCGCACCTCGACGACCTGACCGTGCCAGATCACGCCGACGACCTTCTCGTGCGGCTCCATCTCGGACATCACGGGCTCGGTGCGCAGGAACGTCACCTGCCACGGCTTGCCGGACGGCAGCACCAGTTCCGCCTCCGGGGACTCGCCGTGGTTCATGGCGGCGCTCCGGACGGTGAACTCCTGCTCCCACACGCACCCCGACGCCGTGACGGGGACGGCGGCGCAGACCGGCGCGGCGCGGTACTCCCGCTCCCGCTCCAGCGCGCCGCTGACCTGGAGGGCCGAGGCCGCTCCGACGCCGAGTACCACGAGGGCGATCAGCACCCACACCACGGACCGCACGGCCTCGCCCCCCGACGACCCCACCGCGCCTCAGCCCCCTTGGTACGTCTGTTCCCGGAGCATTGCACCACGCGTCAGCCGACGGTGTGGACCCGCCTGCCCTCCACGAAGGTCTCCAGGACCCGGGTCGCCGCGATCTCCTCGGGCGGACCGGCGAACGGGTCGCGGTCGAGGACGGCCAGATCGGCCGCCTTGCCGACGGTGATGCTGCCGGCGAGGTCGTCCAGGTGGTTCACATGGGCGCTGCCCGCGGTGTACGCGGCGATGGCGGTGCCCAGGTCGAGGCGCTGCTCCGGGAAGAAGGCCGGGGTGCCGGCGGGCGCCTCGGGGGAGACGCGGTTGACGGCGACATGGATGGCCTGGAGCGGATCGGGGCTGCTGACGGGCCAGTCGCTCCCGGCGGCGAGGGTGGCACCGGCCCGCAGCAGATCCCCGAAGGGGTACTGCCACGCGCCGCGTTCCGCGCCCAGGAAGGGCAGGGTCAGCTCGTCCATCTGCGGTTCGTGGGCCGCCCACAGCATCTGCAGGTTCGCGCTCGCCCCCAGTGCGCGAAAACGCGGCAGGTCGTCGGGGTGAACGACCTGGAGGTGCGCCAGGTGGTGCCGCGTGCCGCGGTCGCCGCCGGCGGCCCGGGCGGCCTCCACGGCGTCGAGCGCCTCGCGCACCGCACGGTCGCCCAGCGCGTGGAAGTGGACCTGGAAGCCGTGCGTGTCCAGTTCGGTGACGTACTTCCGCAGCTCGCCCGGCTCGACGAAGCTGATGCCGCTGTTGTCCGAGGTGCAGCCGCAGCCGGTCAGGTAGGGGGACAGCATGGCGGCGGTGTGGTTCTCGGCGATGCCGTCCTGCATGATCTTCACTGTGCCGGTCCGGAACCGGTCCCGGCTCAACTCCTGCCTCCGGGCGACGAGTTCACCGATCTGTTCGGCACCGCGCTCACGGTCCCACCACAGCGCGCCGACGACCCGCGCGGTGAGCAGGCCCCGCTCCAGGGCCGCCAGATAGGCCGGGGCCGGGTCGGTCAGGTTGGCGTAGGTGCCGACGATGGCGTCCTGCCAGGCGGTGACGCCGTGGGAGTGCAGCACGGCCTGGGCCCGCAGCAGCCCGGCCAGCTGCTCCTCCGGCGTGGGATCCGGCACCAGCCGGCCCACCAGGTGGACGGCGCCCTCCTGGAGCATCCCGGTGGGGTTGCCCTCGGCGTCCCGCTCGATCCGCCCGTCGACGGGGTCGGGAGTCCGGGCGTCGATGCCGGCGCGCTCCAGGGCCCGGCTGTTGACCCAGGCGCCGTGGTGGTCCCGGTTGGGCAGGAAGACGGGCCGGTCCGGGACGATCGCGTCGAGGGCGGCGGCCGTGGGGGAGCCGCCGGGGAACGCCTCCAGGGACCAGCCGCCCCCGGTGATCCAGTCGACGTCCGGGTGCTCGGCCGCGTACGCGGCGATCCTGCGCAGGTAGGCCTCCGCGTCGGTGGTGTCGCCGAGGTGGCACAGGCCGAGTTCGAGGCCCGCGCCCATCGGGTGCACATGGGCGTCCTGGAAGCCCGGAAGCAGCAGTTTCCCGGCGAGGTCGACGACCTCGGTGCGCGGCCCGATCAGCTCGCGCACCTCGTCGTGGCCGATGGCGACGATCCGCCCGCCGCGCACGGCCACCGAGGTGGCGCGGCTGCGGGCCGGGTCGACGGTGTGCACGGGGCCGCCGGTGAACACGAGGTCGGCGGGTCCCGGGACAGGGGGGTGCGTCATGGGGGTGGACTCCATGGAGGGTCAGACCGCCGTGCGGTCCATCGGCAGGGTGAGGGCTTCGGCGTCGGTGCCTCGCCCGGTGGTGAAGTACGGCGAGCGCCGGACGTACTTGGCGACGGCCGCCATGCCGAGGCCGGCGAGCACGATCAAGGCGGGCAGCGAGAACATGAACCACCCGTTGTCCGGGCTCAGTTCGAAGTGGTCGCTCATGGTCAGGTACGAGTATCCGAGGTAGCCGCCCAGCCCCAGCAGCACCAGCCCGGACACGGCGGGCACGCCGACGGCGAGCAGCGCCTCGCGCGCTCCCGCGTGCCGTGCCGAGCGGAAGCGCACGGCGCAGGCGAGCGCGGTGAGGCCGTAGTACAGGGCCACGATCAGGCCGATCGCGTTGACGGCGGCCAGCAGCATGTCGCTCAGCCTGGGGATCGCGAAGGCGAGCACGGCGATCACCGCGGCGACGGACATCACGACGGCCGTTCCCGCGGCGGGCGTGCCGTAGCGCGGGTGGACCCGGGTCCACAGCGGGCCCATGGTGCGGTCGCGGCCCATGGCGAGCAGGCCCCGCGCGGTGGGGATCAAGGTGGCCTGCACGGAGGCGACCGCGGAGAACATCAGGGCGACCAGGGGCAGGGTGGCCCACGGTTCGGCGGCCAGCTTCTCGCCGAGGTAGGGCAGGGCCTGCGGGCCGTTGCGCACGAGTTCGGCCAGGCTCATCTCCCGCTGGAAGGCGACCGAGGCGAAGAGGAACAGGCCGAGCATCGCGACCAGGGCGATGAGCCCGCCGCGGGCCGAGTCGCCCGGGTTCTTCGTCTCCTCGTTGACGCTGAACGCCGCGTCCCAGCCCCAGAAGAAGAACACCGCGAGAACCATGCCCTGGGCGAAGTGGGTGCCGCTGGAGATCTCGAACGGGTTGAACCACGACAGGGAGACGGCGTGATCGCCGGTGATCAGGGCCCAGCCGCAGAACCCGATCAGCACCGCGTACTCGAACACCAGCAGCGCGAACTGGAACCGGGTCGCGCCCCGCACACCCGTGACGGCCAGGACGGTGAGGGCGAGCAGGATCACCAGCCCGACCGCCGTGCAGACGCCCGTGGACGTCGGATCGAGGGCGATGCCCGCCACGCCGCGCAGACCGGCCTTGTTGGCGAAGGCCAACACGACCGAGCCCATGATCGCGCTGGTGTAGGCGCAGAAGATGACCGAGCCCACCAGCGTGACCCAGCCGGTCAGGAAACCCGGCCAGGGACCGAGGGATCTGCCGACCCAGGTGTAGCCGTTGCCGCAGTTGGGTTCGGAGCGGTTGAGCCGGCTGTAGGCGAGGGCGATGCCCAGCACCGGCAGGAACGCCAGCAGCAGGAGCGCCGGGGCCTGCGGCCCCACGACCGTGGCGATGGTGCCCATACCGATGGCGATGCTGGTGGTGGCCGCGGTGCTGGACGCTGCGATGGCGACGCCGTCGACCACGCCGAGGGAACGGCGCAGCGCGGGGCGGGGCTGGGGCGGTGCGGACGACATGAAGGGCTCCTCGGGGGAGAGGTGGGAAGAGCCGCGCGGGACTGTGATGGAACAGCCGGCGGCCACATTGGGTCAACCCTGTTGACGTAAGGCCGGGAGGGCCGTTCACTGCGTACGCGAGGAACCGTCGGCGCACGAGGAGAGGAGTCCACGTCATGACCACCCGTGTCCCGCAGGAACGCAGACGGCGCAGACCGACCCGGTCGGGCGTCCTGCTGTCGGAGGACCTGATCGTTCAGACCGCGTTGCGGCTCATCGGCGAGCACGGACCCGAGGCGCTGAGCGTCCGCCGGCTCGGCGCGGCCCTGGGCTGCGACCCGACCGCGCTGTACCGGTACTTCCACGGCACCGACGACCTGGTGCTCGCCATCGCCGACCGGATCATCGGCGACGCCATGGCCGGTTTCGCCCCGGGGGACGACTGGGTGGCGTCGCTGCGCGAGATGGCCCTGAGGGTCCGCACGGGGTACCTCGCCCACCCCCGTGCCGCGGCCATGGCGGCCCACCGTGTGACCCGGCGCCGCAACGAGATCCGTGCCGTGGACACCGGGATCGGCCTGCTGCTCACCGCGGGCTTCCCGGCGGCCGACGCCGCACGGCTCTACCTGGCCTTCATCGACACCGTGCTCAGTCACGCCGCCGCGGAGGCGGCGTTCCAGGCCCTTCCCCCGCAGCAGCGCGAAGCCGACCGGAGGTCGTGGCGCGACGTCTACCAGGGCCTCGATCCGGCGACGTACCCCTCCCTCACCGCGGTGCGCCCCGAGCTGCCCGCCATGGCGGACAGCTCCTTCGAACAGGCGGTGGACCTCCTGCTGGAGGCCCTGGCGGCCCGGGCCCCGGCCCGCGAACGCGGGTGACCGGCCCGCGCTACGGCACCTCGGCCCGTCCCGGGGTGTCGTCGAGGAACCCGCCCGACTGGTGCTGCCACAGCTTCGCGTAGGCACCGTCGAACGCGAGCAGCTCCTGGTGCGTGCCCTGCTCGACGATCCGGCCGCGGTCGAGGACGACGAGCTGGTCCATGCCGGCGACCGTGCTCAGCCGGTGCGCCACCACCAGCGCGGTCCGCCCCTCCATGAGCCGCCACAGCGCCTCTTGGACCAGCAGTTCGCTTTCCGAGTCCAGGGCGCTGGTGGCCTCGTCGAGCAGCAGGATCGGCGCGTCGCGCAGGATGGCCCGCGCGAGGGCGACCCGCTGGCGCTGCCCGCCGGACAGCTTGACGCCCCGCTCGCCCACCATGGTGTCGAAGCCGTCGGGCAACGCGTCGGCGAACTCCGTGACGTGAGCCGCCTCGGCCGCCCGGAGGATCTCGGCGTCGGTGGCGTCGGGCCGGGCGAAGGCGATGTTGTCCCGCAGACTGCGGTGGAACATCGCCGGGTCCTGCGGCACGTACGCGATCCGCCCGCGCAGTTCGGCCTGCCGTATGCGGCTGATGTCCTGGCCGCCGACCAGGATGCGGCCGCCGTCGATGTCGGTCATCCGCAGCAGCAGCCGGGTGAGCGACGTCTTGCCACCGCCGGACCGGCCCACGAGGCCGATCTTCGTGCCGCTCGGCACGGACAGGTCGAGTCCCTCGAACAGGGGACGGCCGCCCCGGTGGGCGAAGGTCACCTTCTCGAAGCGGACGTCGGCGGCCCGGGTCCGCAACGGCTCCGGGTCCGGCGGGTCGAGCACGGTCGGCGGCGTCAGCAGCAGCTCGGTGAACTGCGCGGCCTCCGTCATCGAGCTCTCCAGACGGCGGTAGATCTGGTTGAACTCGAACATGATCCGGGTCGCGTTGGTGTAGTAGGCGAAGGCGACCACGACCGCCTCCACTCCGTGCGTGCCGCCGCCCAGCGTCACCGCGAGGAGCAGGCCCATCGCGTTGGTCAGCACGGACATCGGCGCGACCAGCGTGTCGATCCGCAGGTTGCCGTAGTCCCACGAACGCAGGGTGAGCCGCCGGGACGTCGCGACCCGGGAGCGGTGCTCGGCGGCCTCACGGTCCTCCGCCGCGAACGCCCGCACCGTGTCCATGTTCATCAGGCTGTCGGCGACATGGCCCGACACCCGGGCGATCGCCTCCTCACGCTGGTCCACGAGCGCCTGGCGGCGTCGGACGAGCGGCACGACCAGCACCGCCGTCAGCGCGATCATCAGCAACAGGCCGACGACGAGCAGTGGTTCGTAGCGCCACAGCACGACCGCCCCGAACATCAGCGGCACGAAGCTCCCCACGATCTGGAAGGTCAGCGTGTCGACGAACTGCTCGAACCGGGAGGCGAAGCTGAGGACCCGCTTGGTCAGTGAACCGGCGAAGTTGTCGTGGAAGAACGCGGCGTCCTTGGCGAACAGCTCGTCCATCCCGACCACGTACAGGTGCTCGATGCCCACGGCCTCCAGACGGGTGAGGCAGTGCAGGGCGACGCGCCACAGTGCCTCCGCGACCAGCAGGACACCCGCGAAGACGAGCACGTACGGCAGGGTCGAGCCGGCCGTGAGGTCCTTGTTCCCGGCGATGTCGGCGACGAGCTTGGCGACGATCAGCGGCGCGACGTAGTTGATTCCGATGTTGCCCAGCGCCGAGAGCAGCATCGCGGGCGCCGTCCACCGGCGCAGCCGGGACAACTCCCTTCCGTAGTAGCGAAGTGCGAGAAGAACCGAGCGTTTGCCCGGTAATACCCTGTGTTTTTCCGGCGTTTCCATCCCACCCCTGAGTCGTCCTGTGGCCGCCCGCCACGCCGTGCGTGCGGGCAGGGGCCATCGCGGCAACGGTTGTGTGAGGTTTCGGGTCGAGTCCGGAAGTGTCCCGCGATGCCGGCCGCGCAGTCCAAGCGTTTTCCGGCCGGTCGGGGGTGTGCGGGGAGCGCCATGAGGCGCGACGGCCGGGGGCCCGTACGCCGGGGCGGGTCCGCGGCGCCCTCGGGGCGCGGGTGATGACCGGCAGGAGGCCGGGGCCGCCGGGCGTGGGACCGGCGGGTGATTCCGCAGGGTGGGGAGCGGTCAGTCGGTGATCGCGGCGAGCACGAGTGCCTGCAACTGGGTGGCCCAGCGGTCGGGTACTGCGCTTGGCGCGGCACATGGCGACGGTTCCCTCGACCGCCGCGACGATCAGCGTCGCGAGCTGAGCCGCCTGCTCGGGCTCGGCGCCGTGCTCGCGCAGCGACCCGGACAGCAGGCCTTCCCACTCGTCGAACACATCGGCGGCCGCCGCCAGGGCGGTGGGCGTCTCGCCTGCCGGGGGTTCCTCGATGGAGACGGCGAGGACCGGGCAGCCCGCCCGGAGATCGCTGTCCAGGACGATCGTGCGCCACAGGGCGAGGAAGGCCCGCAGTCCGGCGACGGGACCCGCCTCCAGCTCCTCGCGCAGACTCCGGGCGGCCCAGGCCCCGGTGAACCGCACCGCCTCGGTGGCCAGCTGCTGCTTGCCCTCGGGGAAGTAGTGGTAGGTCGAACCCAGCGGCGCCCGGGCGTGCTTGGCCGTCTCGCGGATGCTCGTCGCGTTCAGACCACGTCGGCTGATCATGTCGGCCGCGCCGGCCACGATCCGCTCACGCGCCGTCGGACTGGGCTTGGTCACCTGCACGGTCCCTTCCGGCCCCGCGGGCCATGACAGTCGTCATAGTCCAGCGTGGCCGTGCCTCACGACGACTGTCGTAAAGCCGCACCGCCCCACGGCGCACACGGCGACGGCGTGGTCATGACGCGGCGCTGGAGTCCGGACGCAGCGTGAAGACCTGGTCGAGGCCGACCAGGGTGATGACGCGCATCAGGTTCGCCGGAACGGCGGCCAGGACGATGTCGGCGCCGGCGGCCAGCGCGTGCTGACGGGCGGCGAGCAGGGCGGTGATGCCCGAGGAGTCGCAGAACGCGAGGCCCGACAGGTCGAGGACCAGGCACTGCCCCCGAGACAGGGGGAGCCGGCCCAGCCGGTCGCGCAGGACGGGGGCCTGGTCGTAGTCCAGGTCGCCCGCCACGTGCAGAACGGGTCCGGTCGTGGTGTCGTGCTGTCTGACGGTGAGCGGGTTCATGAGGTGTGACTCGTCGTGGGAATGGTCGGGGAACCGGGGACTGTCGGGGACGGGGCGGCGGGAACGCCGAGGGCGAGCAGGGCGGTGTCGTCGTCGAGACCGTCGCCGAAGCCCTCGAGCAGCCCGGTGAGAGCGGTGATCACCTCGTGCGGCGTGGCCGGGGCGTGATCGGTGGCGAAGGCGTGCAGGGCGTCCTCACCGAACAGGTCGTCCCGGCCGGGGCCGACGCGGGCCTCGGTGAGGCCGTCGGTGTACAGCACGACCGTGTCGCCGGGGGCCAGGACGGTCTCCGCGGTGCCGATCGGAGCACCGGGGACGACACCGATGAGCAGACCGCCCGGGGTGGGCAGGAACTCCGCGCGGCCGTCCGCCCGCAGGACGAGCGCCGGCGGATGGCCGCCGGAGGCGAGGCGCACCACGGCCCGCCCGTGCTCGCCGCCCGGCTCGACCAGCCCGAAGATGCAGGTGCAGTACCGGGGATCGCCGCCACCGGTGTACCGCTCGTGCAGAACGGCGTTCAGCGTGCTCAGCGCCGAGGCCGGGTCCGGGTCGTGGTGGGCCGCGGCCCGCAGCGTGTACCGGGTCAGCGACGTGAGGGAGGCGGCCTCGGGGCCCTTGCCGCACACGTCGCCGAGGAAGAACGCCCACCGGCCGCCGGCCACCGGGAACAGGTCGTAGAAGTCGCCGCCCAGCTGGTCCGGGGACGCGGTGTGATAGTTGACGGCCGTCTCCAGGCCCGGCACGCCGGGCAGTGAGTCGGGCACGAGGGAGCGCTGCAGGACGGCGAGGGCGTCGGCCAGCCTGGCACGGTCCGCCTCGGCCTGCCGCCGGGCCTCGTCCGCCTCGGCACGGGCCCGCTCGGCGTCCTCGCGGCGGCGCAGGAGTTCCTTCTCGTAGGCGCGGCGGTCGGAGGCGTCGAAGACGGTGATCCGGATCAGCAGCGGCTCGCCCTCGGTCCCGTGCTTGACCATCGCGGAGACCAGGACCGGCAGCCGGCCGCCCTCCCGGCACCGCAGCTCCAGGGCGATGCCCCGCAGCTCACCCTGCATGCGCAGCAACGGAGCGAAGTGCGTCTCGTGGTAGAGCTTCCCGCCGATGGTGAGCAGGTCGGCGAAGCGCTTGCGGCCCACGACGGCCTCGCGGTCCAGGCCGAGCCAGTCCAGGAGCGTGGCGTTGATCTTGGCTATCGTGCCGTCCATCATCGTGGACAGGTAGCCGCACGGCGCCGACTCGTACAGGTCCTCCGCGCTGTCCTCCAGCAGCGCGGTGAACGCCGCGGCCGTGCTCGCCTCGTCCCCCGTCCCCGTGGGCTCGGGCACGCCGCCCGTGCGGCACATCACTTCGGGGACTCCAGGAAGTCGAGGATCGCTGCGGCGGTGGCCTGCGGCGCGCTGAGCTGCGGGCAGTGCCCGGTGGCGTCGAGCGTGACCAGCCGTGAGGCGGGAATGGCCGCGTGCACGTAGGCACCGACCTCGCGGGGCGCGATGGCGTCCTGCTCGCACTCCAGTACGAGGGTCGGCACGGACACGCCCTTGAGGTCCTCGCGGCTGTCGGTGAGGAAGGTCGTACGGGCGAAGACCCGGGCGATGTCGGGGTCGGTGGCACAGAAGCTGTTGGTGAGCTCCTGGCCCAGCTCCGGCCGCTCCGGATTGCCCATGATCACGGGGGCCATCGCGGACGACCAGCCCAGGTAGTTCGCCTCCAGGGAGGCGAGCAGCTCGTCGATGTCCTCCGTGCTGAAGCCGCCGCGGTAGCCCTCGTCGTCGATGTAGCAGGGCGAGGGGGTCACCATCACGAGAGACCCGATCCGCTCCGGCGCCGCCTGCGCCGCCAGCACCCCGACCATGGCACTCACCGAGTGCCCCACGAACACCGCCTGCCGCAGGTCCAGCTCCTCGCAGACGTCGACGACGTCACCGGCGTAGCCGTGCAACGAGGAGTACCGCTCCTCGCTCCACGCCGCGAGGTCCGAGCCGCCGGAACCGACGTAGTCGAACAGCACCACCCGGTAGCGTTCCGCAAGCGCCGGCGCCACCAGTCGCCACATGTTCTGGTCGCAGCCGAACCCGTGTGCCAGGAGCAGCACCGGCGCGCCGACCGGGCCGATGACGTTGACGTTGTTCCTGCGGCGGATGTCCATGGCGGCCATGCTGTCACCCCGGTCGCGGCGGTGCGACGGCACCCCTGCGCACATCGGGTTCGCGACCGTGAAGTCAGCCCAGGTACAGCGGCACCCTGGAGGCGAGGTCACCGAGCTCGGCCTGTTCCGCTCCGGTCGGCGCACGCCTGCCGGTGCCGATCAGCAGTGCGTCGGTGTCCGGGAAGGAGGCGGGGAACGAGCCGCCCGCGATCCGCTCCAGCATCTCCCGGGAGCAGGCCAGCCCTTCCGGGAGCGGCGCCTGCGCGTCGGGGAGGTGGGCGATCAGGTCGAGGTGGTGCAGCGTCCACTCCATGACGTACGTGGAGAGGTAGTCGCCCACGGTGAGGACCTCGTCGCGAGTGCCGACCCGGCCCGCCGGATCGGCGAGCAGGGCCGCGCGCCCGGCGGCGGAGCCGACGTCGTCCAGGTGGAACTTCAGCAGGCCCGGGTCCTCGTACGCGGCGGCGAGCCGGACGGTCAGCGCGTCGAGCGGGTCGTCACCGGTCGGCGGAGTGTCCGAGACGTCCCAGTACGTCAGCGCGTCACGGGTCGGTTCCCGGTCCGAGGGGGTGGCCAGGGTGATCAGGACGTCCTGCGCGTCGATGACCAGATGGCACACCAGGTCCCGCACCAGCCATCCCGTACAGCCGCTGGGCCGCCCGAAGTCCTCGTCGGAGAGACCGGCCACCACCGTGCGCAACGCCGTCCAGGTGCGGGAGAAGAGATCCACCCCGGCAACGTAGAGCCCTGCGGCGACACCGCACAAGCGCGTTTCGGCCGACAGCGCTGACCGCCGCGTGGCACACGGTCTCGGGCGTCCCCGGCGGTGCTCGCCGCCGCGTGGCACGTGATCTCCGGGAGTCCCCGGCGGTGCTCACCGCCGCGTGCTCTCACCTTCCGGACGCCCCCGGCTGCCCCGGACGCCGCGTGGCTCGCGCCTTCGGGCGTCCTGAGGCGTGCTCGACCGCCGCGTTCCTCTCATGCTCCCGGCGCCCCCAGCCGCCCTCCCACGAGCGCGGCGAGCTCGTCCGGTGTCCGCGGGCCCGGCTCCGCTTCGGTCAGCAGCCCCTGGGCGCGCAGAAGTCCCGCCGCGGCCGCGCCCCACGGCAGACGCAGTCCGGCATCCCGGAGGAGATCCGTACGGGCCAGTGCCGTGGCCGCGGGCCCGGTGCGGACACCGGACGGGGTGAGCAGCGCCGCGTCGTCCGCCCAGCTCAGAGCGAGGTCGACGTCGTGGGTGGCCATCACCACCGTGGTGCCGGCGGCCCGGAGCCCGTCAAGGGTGGTGAGCAGCCGCTCCTGGCCTTCGGGGTCGAGGCCGGCCGTCGGCTCGTCCAGGACGAGGACGCGCGGCCGCATGGCGACCGCGCCGGCGATGGCGGTCCGTTTGCGCTGTCCGTAGGAGAGCAGATGCGTCGGCCGGTCGGCCAGGGCCGTGATGTCCAGGGCGGCCAGCGCCTCCGCCACCCGCGCCCGGACCTGTGTGTCGTCCAGGCCGAGGTTCAGCGGCCCGAACGACACGTCCTGCTCGACGGAGGCCGCGAACAACTGGTCGTCCGGGTCCTGCACGACCAGCTGCACGGTCGTCCGCAGCCGGGTCAGCCCCTTGCGGTCGTACGCCACCGGCCGCCCCTCGACCGTCAGGCTCCCCTCGTGCGGTTTCAGGCCGCCGCTCAGCAGCCGCATCAGCGTGGTCTTGCCGCTGCCGTTGCGGCCGAGCAGCGCGAGGGCACGGCCCTCGCGGATCTCGAAGTCGAGGCCGCTGAGCACGGCCGGGCCGTCCTCGTAGGCGAAGGACGCGCCCCGCAGGGCGACGAGGGCGGGCTCGCTCATGTCAGCGGCCTTTCCAGTACGAGGGTGAGGACGGCCAGCGCCGCGAGCAGCGCGCAACTGGCCGCCGTGAAGCGGACGGAGACCCGGGCCTCGGGCACCAGGACCCGCAGGGTGCCGTCGTAGCCGCGCCCGGCGAGCCCGGCCTGGAGCCGGGTGGCCCGGTCGAAGGCCCGGACGAACGCGGTGGCGCCGAGCCCGGCCAGGGACCGCCACTCCGCGGCCCGGCTGGTGTGCCCGAGCCGGGCCGCCTGGGCCTCCCGGATGCGGCGCACGGAGTCCAGCAGCAGAAAACTCATCCGGTACGTCACGAGCGCGACGTCGACGACCGGGGCGGGCACCCCGGCCCGGACCAGCCGGGGCAGCAGGTCGGACATGGGCGTGGTGAAGGCGAACAGCAGCACGCCCAGGGAGGCCGCCGAGGTCCGCAGCAGCAACTCCCCGGCCCGGACCGGCCCGTCGGCGGCGAAGGCGACGAATCCTCCCGGCCCGCCCACCTGGACGAGCAGCGTGAGCGCGCCCGTCACGCAGAACCCCAGCGGTACCCGGTAGGCCCGCCACAGCCGCCGCCCGGGCACACCGGCCGGACCCAGCAGCACCACCAGGGCCGTCAGGAGCACCAGGGCCGCGCCAGGCCAGGGCGGCAGGGAGATCGCGAGTACGGTGAGGCCGAGCCCGAGCACGGCCTTGTCCACGGGATGGCGGCGGCGCCAGCGACTGCCGTGCGCCGCCGCGTCGATCGGCAGCACCCGGGCTCAGTCCCGTCCCTCGGTGGACTTCCCGGCGGTACCGGACAGCGCGTCGTCGGAGTCCCGTTCCCGTGCCCGCTGCTCGCCCTGCCTGCGGCCCCGGCGCAGGCCGAAGTAGTAGGCGAGGACACCGGCGCCGAGAGCAGCTTGGAGGGAGAACAGCGCCGACTCGATCTCGCCGGACGGCGGCTCGTACAGCGGCGAGAACCACGGCTCGTAGTCCGGCTTCAGCTCGGTGATCGCCGTCTCGGCCTCGCCGTCGGCGCCCGTGAACGGCTCCTTCTTGTGGTCGCCGAGCCCGAGTGCCAGGGGCAGCACCGCGAGCGCGGCCACGGCGAGCAGCAGGATCAGGTTGATCTTCGTGTTCTTCTTCATCGGGCCGCCGCCTCGGTCTCGGTCTCGGTCCCGGTCCGCGCCTGCTTCCTGGCGACGAGCACGCCCAGCCGGGTCAGTTCACCCTTGCTGGACTGCACCAGCAGCCGCATCACGAGCACGGTCAGCAGGCCCTCGCTCACCGCGAGCGGGATCTGGGTGACGGCGAAGATGGAGCCGAACTTGCCGAGCGCGCCCAGGAATCCGCTGCCCGGGTCGGGGAACGCGAGCGCCAGCTGCACGCTGGTGACGCAGTAGGTGGACAGGTCGGCGACGAACGCGGCGAAGAACACCGCCACCATCAGCGGCGCGTTGGAACGCCGCAGCAGCTTGTACACGGCGTACCCGGCCCAGGGCCCGACGATCGCCATGGAGAAGACGTTGGCGCCGAGCGTGGTCAGGCCACCGTGCGCGAGCAGCAGCGCCTGGAAGAGCAGGGTGATGGTGCCCAGCACGGCCATGATGGGCGGCCGGAACAGGATGGCGCCCAGACCCGTGCCGGTGGGGTGCGAGCAACTGCCCGTGACGGAAGGGAGTTTGAGCGCGGACAGGACGAACGTGAAGGCGCCGGACGCACCGAGGAGCAGCGTGCTCTCGGGGTGCTCGCGTACTTCACGGGTGAGCGACCGGACCCCGTGGACGACGAACGGCGCCGACGCGACGCCCCAGGCGACCGCGTGCGCCGGAGGAAGGAAACCCTCGGCAATGTGCATGGCTCAGCAGACCCTCTCCAGCACCTCGTGGATGGTTGACGCGCCTTGGCCGGTCTCCTGGCTGACGGGTACCACCGCCCGGACTCCGCCTTCCCGGGTCACGAGGACCCAGTGGCTGCCCGTGAGGGCTGGAGCCGGACTTCCCGATTCACAGTGGCGAGGGCCGCACCGGCATCACACCGGATTTCCCGTTCACCAAGGCGTGGTGACAATAAGGCCGGGATAAGGGCGATGACAAGCCACCCAAGGGGCGCGCGAGGGGGCGCCCGTTCGCACACCGGCGCATCTCACGGCCGATCGAGGCGCACCGGGCAGGGCTCCGCCGCATGCCCTCGGGCGGCGTCAGCCGTCGTCTCCGCCGTCGTCGCTCTCCCCCTCTTCCCCGCCGTTGCGCGGCTTCTCCGGCTTCGGCTGCGCCGGCCCGCCGCCCTCCTCCTGTGTCGGAGCCGCCGCACTCGGCGCGGGCGCGGCAGGAGTCGGCGCAGAGAGCGAAGCGGACGGAGTGACATCGGCCACGGTGCCGGTGGCCGGGGTGTCGGCTGCCCCCGGCCCGCCCGCCGGGTCGGCCTGCTGATCGGCCTGCTGATCGGCCTGTTGGCCGGGGGAGCCGGGCGCGGCGGTGCCTTCGGGCACCGTGGCGGCCGGGCTGCTCGCCGTCGGGGAGGCGTCGGGCTCCGTGCCCTCCGTGGTCGTGTCGGGCGAGAACCAGCGCATGCCGAGGAGCATCGCCGCGAGGAAGAGGACCGCGGCGGCGGCCGTCGCGACCGCCGTGGACCGGTTGCCGGCACCGCCGCGCCCGCGCGTGCGGCCCGAACGCCCCGTCCGGGCGGCCCGGGCCGCGGTGCGGTGACCCGTGGTCGCGGGCAGCGCGTACGTGGTCGGACTGCCGGTCTCGGCGGCGGCGTACGGGTCCGGCCCTGCGGGCTTCGCCGTGGACGTGGTCGTGGGCCGCGGCGGTGGGGAGACCTCCGGCAGCGGCTCGGGCAGGCCTCGCCAGGCTCCCCCGGCGAACCACTCGGCGGCCTGCTGGGCGGTGGGCCGTTCCTCGGGCTGCTTGGCGAGCAGTCCGAGGAGATAGTTCTCGAACGCCGGCGGAAGCCCGGCGACCCCCAGCTCGCGGGGCGGCACGGGAGCCGAGTCGAGGTGCTGGTGGAGCAGGGCGACGGCGGTGTCGGCCTCGAACGGCGGGCGTCCGCTGAGGAGCTGGTAGAGCACGCAGCCCAGGGAGTACATGTCGGACGCCGGCCCCGCGGGCTTGCCCAGGGCCCGCTCGGGCGCTAGGTAGAGGCCGGTGCCGATGATCTGCCCGGTGGCGGTGAGCGCGGCGCCGGGGTCGTCGAGGAACCGCGCGATGCCGAAGTCACCGATCTTCAGCGTGCCGGCCGCGTCCAGCAGCAGGTTGGCGGGTTTGACGTCCCGGTGCACGATGCCCTGCGCGTGCGCGGCGGCGAGCCCCGCGGACGCCTGCGCGGCGAGACGGGCCACCCGCTCGGCGGGCAGCGCGCCGGAACCGGCCAGCACCCCGGCGAGGCTGTCGCCCTCGACCAGTTCCATCACCAGGTACAGCCGGTTGTCGTACTCGCCGAAGTCCAGGACACCCACGACGTTGGGGTGGTTGAGACGTCCGGCGGTCTGAGCCTCCAGACGGAACCGGGAGGTCGCCGTGGGGTCGGTGTCCTGGGGCAGCAGCAGCTTGAGGGCCACCGCTCTGGCGAGCGTGGTGTCGTAGGCACGCCAGACCTCTCCCATTCCACCGCGCCCGATCTCAACATCCAGCCGGTAGCGGCCCGCTAGCAGCACTCGTCCTCGTCTCATGCGTATGGGAAGGTCATAGCCGCAGGCCGAACTCCCCGCTTCCGCACCGGGATTGGTGGGGGGCGCCGCAGCCGACCCAGGATACTGGCGCGGCGTGACCACCGAGTTCCGCGGCGGTGTCCCCGGAGGGTGCCGGAAGGGAATTCCGGTGCCGGTCGAGTCGCCCGCCGGGGTGACCCACGGCGTGCCCGGTCGCCGCCGGGGACCGGAGCCGTGTCAGGCCGAGGCGTCCGCGCCCTTTCCGCGGCGCGGCAACAGCGCCACCGCCAGGGCCGGTACGGCCGCGAGGACCAGCCACGGCAGGGCGGCGGGCAGGCCCGTGTCGAGCAGGAGACCGGTGGCCGCGCTCCCGGCCAGGACGATCAGCCCGGAGACGGACGACAGAGCACCGGTGTAGAGCCCGAGCCGGCCCTCCTCGGCGAGGTCGGGCACCCACGCCCGGGCGGCGGGCACGACGAGCATCTGCCCGACGGTGAGCAAGATCACGAAGCCCGCGGCCGGGAGCAGCCCGGCGGTGCCCGTCCAGCCGGCGGGCCGCGCCGCGGCCACCACCGCGAAGCCCGAGGCGATCAGCCACAGCCCCGCCGCCATGGAGCGGCGCAGGTCCAACCGGTCGCCCGCCCAGCGGGTCACCGGCAGCTGGGTGAACACCACCAGCACCGACGACAGCGCGAAGAGCCAGGACAGCGGCGCCTGGGAGCCCGCCGCGCGCTGCACCTCGTCCGGCAGCGCCAGGTACAGCTGGTTGTAGGCGAGCAGATAGGTGCCGTACGCGCAGCACAGGGCGAGGAAGCGGCGGTCGCGCAGCAGGACGCGGACCCCGCCCCGCTCCCGGACGCGGATCCGGCCCGGTATGTGCTGCGGCATCAGCCACAGGTGCCCGGCCAGGACGAGCACGAAGACTCCGGCACCGGCCAGGCACGCGGTGCGGAAGTCGACGGCGAGCAGCAGCGCGCCGAGCAACGGCCCCACGAACGCCCCTGCCTGTCCCGCCACACTGAACAGGGCGAGGACCCGGGTGCGTGAGCCGTGCCCCTCCTCCTCCCACACGACCGCCTGGCGGGCCACCTCGGACTCCACGGCGGGTGAGAAGAGCGCGGCGGCGAAACCGATCACCAGCACCGCGCCGATCACGGTGTGGCCCGTCCGGGCGAAGCCGAGCCACGCGAAACCGGCGATCCGCAGGGCGCAGCCCGCGAGGACGACCGGCCGCACCCCGAACCGGTCGACGAGCCAGCCTCCGACCACGAACAGCCCCTGCTGGCTGAAGGTGCGCAGCCCGAGCACGAACCCGACCAGCCAGCCCGCCATGCCGATCGCGGTGCCGAGGTGCTCGGCCAGGAAGGGCAGGACGGCGTAGAAGCCGATGTTGAAGGCGAGCTGGGTGAGGACCAGCAGCCGCAGCAGCGGCGACAGTTCCTTCCAGAGCCGCCGGGTGCTCTCGCGGCTTCCGGCGCGGATCGTACGGGCGTCTTTGCGGGCCGGCACCCGGGAGACGGGCTCGGTCATCGTTCGTCTGTCTGTGAGGCGGAAACGGGAGTCAGGAGGTTGTCGGGGCGTCCCGGGGACCGCCGCGGGTCCGGCACGGCCTGCATCACCGGCGGCACGGCCGGGCCGGGGGGCCGCCTGCGCCGCCCGGGCAGTCGTACACCGCCCGCGGCTGTCACCGCGAGTGCCCCGAGCAGGGCGAGTGCGGCGGCCGGGAAGAGGACGGCCCAGGGAGCCCGTTCGGCGTAGGGCTGATTCTCGGCGAGCAGCAGACCCCACTCGGGGGAGGGCGGCTGGGCGCCCAGTCCGAGGAAGCCGAGCGCGGCAAGACCCAGCGCGATGCCCGGGAGCCGGAGCAGGGCGTGCCGGAGGACCGGGGGCACGACGGCGGGCAGCAGTTCGTGCCGGAGCACGTACCGGCGGCCGGCGCCCAGTGCCCGGGTGGCGGTCAGATGGACGGTCGCCCGCTCCTGCCGCAGCAGCGCGGAGGTGTGCGCGGCCAGCGGCGTCCAGGCCACCACGGCCACGGCGAACGCGGGCGTCCACGGACCGCTGCCCAGGACGCCGGTCACGAGGAGTCCCGCCAGGACGGGCGGTACGGCACTGAGGGTGTCGGCCAGCGGCCCGGACAGCCTCGGCAGCAGCCCCAGCAGCAGCCCGGCGACGAGGGCGGCGGCACTCACCGCGAGGGCGGTGCCGAGGGTGGTCACCGCCCCGTGGGAGATCCGCGCGAGGACGTCCCGGCCGAGCGCGTCCGTGCCGAAGGGGTGCTCCAGGGACGGGGCCCGCAGCCGGGCGAGGGTGTCCAGGGCGAGTGGGTCGCGGGGGAGCCCGAACCCGATGAGAGCCGCCAGCAGTCCCCCGTAGAGCAGCGGGAGTACGCGGGGTGCGGGCGGCCGGGGCCGGTGCAGGGACTGCAGGGCGCCGTCGCGCAGTGCCGGTCCGGCCAGCAGCCGGGCGGCGAGCCGGGCGAGCAGCCCCGCGGCGGCGGCGAGCAGGACAAGGGCGAGTGTGCCGCTCTGGAGGGCGGGCAGGTCCTGGGCGAGAGCGGCGTGCAGGGTGAGCCGCCCCAGGCCCGGGATGTCGTGGATCTGCTCGACGGCGACCGATCCGCCGGTCAGCCCGACCACGAACAGCCCCAGGTTGGGCAGCAGTCCGGGTACGCAGCGGCGCACGGCCTGCCGGGCCACGGTCCTCGGCGGCACACCGCGCGCCGCGGCCGCCGTGGCCCAGGGTTCGCCGAACGCGCCCGGCAGCAGGTCGTCGAGCATCCGGCCCAGGACCGCCCCGGCCGGCAGGCCGAGGGCGAGCGAGGGCAGCACCATCCACGGCGGCCCGTACCAGCCCAGCGCGGGCAGCCACCCCAGGTGCACGGCGATCACCGAGGCCAGCACCGAGGCGACGAGGAACTCCGGCAGCGCGGCCAGCACGGCCGTCGCCGTCCCGCCGGGACGACGCGCACCGAGACGGCCTCGCGCGCCCAGCCGGAGCGTACGGGCGCAGACGGCGGCCGTCGTGGCCGCGGCGACCACCAGGGCCCCGCACATCAGCAGCAGGGACACGCCGAGCGCCTGCCCGACGCCCGGCAGCACCGGGGCGCCGGACACCCAGGAGGTGCCCGCGTCCCCGCGCAGCAGACCGCCGAGCCAGTGGCCGAGGAGGGTCAATGGACCTTCGTCAAGGTTCAGTTCGTCGCGGATCGCGCGCAGCGTCTCCGGTGCCGGGTCGCGCTCGGCGGAGCGGGCCTTGAGGACGGTCAGTGCCGGGTCGGTGCGTGACAGCCACGGGAGCATGCCGATCGCGCCCCCCAGGGCGGCCGTGAGCACGGCCCGCCACAGCAGCGCCGGGCACCCGCCCCGCGCGAGGGCGCGCAGGGCGGTGAGGCCCCTGGCCGGGAGGGACCCGGTGGTCAAGGCCGCGTCCCGGGGCCGACGAACTCCCGCTCGTAGGGGTCGAGTCGAGCGCCCCGCACGGATGCCCGGACCCCTGTGACGGCCTTCAGGTGCACCAGCGGGATCACCGCGTCCGTACCCAGGATCGCGGCCTCCGCCCGCATCGCGGCGTCCTGCCGTTTCGCCGGGTCGGACTCGGCCCGGGCGGTCGCGACGAGCCGGTCGACGTCCCGGTCGCACAGGAACGCCAGGTTGTAGGAACCGTCGCAGGTGAAGTCGCTGTCGAGCACCGTGACCGGGTCACCGGTGTCCGTCATCATGTTGCGGGAGACGACGGCGGCGTCGAACTTGCCGTCCAGCAGGTCCCTTTCGAGGCGTGCGTAGGTCCGCACCTCCAGTTTCACCTCGAACCCGGCCTTCTCCAGTTGCTGTTGCAGCACCTGGGCGGTCTCCGCCAGCTCGGGGCGGTCGTCGTAGCTGCCGATGGTGATGCTCCGGCCCCGCGGGCCGGTCGCCCGGGCTCGCCCTGACGGCTCGACGCGCTTGTCCCCGGCCCAGGTCAGGGCCGGGCCGTAGAGGCCCTGCGCGGGTGCGGCCGAGCCCTCGTAGACGCCCTTGGCGACGGCCGGCACGTCGACTGCCTCCCGTGCGGCGGCCCGCAGTCCGGCGTCCTTGAAGGCACCGGAGCCGGTGTTGAGGTACAAACTGGTGTTGCGGGCGGTGTCCGACTCGTGGACGGTGCCCCGGTCCAGGGAGGCGACCTGGGCGACGGGGACCGCCTCGGCGATGTCGACGTCCCCGGTGCGCAGGGCGTGGGCGCGGGCCGTGCCGTCCGAGACGTACCTGACGTCGACGCCCGAGGCCAGGGCCCGGCCGCCCCAGTAGCCGTCGAAGCGGTCCAGCGAGGCAGCCCGGTCACCGCTGACCTCGGTGAGCTCGAACGGGCCGGTGGCGGTGCCGACCGCGTTCACCGTGCCCGTCTTCCCGTACGCCTTCGGGGAGAACACCGCGAGGCCGGGGTTGCTCAGCCGCAGCGGAAGCACCGGGTCGGCCCCGGCGGACGCGACCCGCACCCGGTTGCCCCCGGCGGCTTCGGCGGTCAGCTTCACGCCGGATATCGCCGCGGGGGCGGGCTTCGCCTCGGCGGCGTGGTTGAGGGCGGAGGCGACGGCCTCGGCGGTGACGTCCTCGCCGTCCTGGAACGTGGCGTCCCGGAGCGTGAACAGCCAGCTCTCGCCGCCCTTCTCGCGGCTCCAGGACTCGGCCAGCGCGGGCACCGCGGTGCCGCCTGCGTCCAGCCGGGTCAGCCCCTCGGTGACGCCCAGCCGGGACAGGTTGTAGGCGTCGTACCCGTACGGCGAGTAGTTCTGCGTCGGCGGGAAGGCCAGCGCCACGCGCAGGCGTCCGCCGTCCCCGGAACCGGAGGAGCCGGAGGTGTCGGCGGAGCCGTCACCGGACGACGCGAAGCAGCCGGAGAGCAGCGGCAGGAGCAGCAGACCGGCGGTGAGCCGGCGACGGGGGGTTGTCATAGTGTATATGAATACCATTTTCGTTAAGCGAGCGGTATCTCGAAGTGCACGACACCGCTGCCCCCGCCCGGCACCTCCGCGCGCTCGTCACACAGCACCTTGCCCACCGCCCGCCACAGACCCATCGCGCCGGGGGAGTGCGGGTAGGTGTGCAGGTAGACGGACCGGTAGCCGCCGTCGGCCCGGGCGAACTCCAGCAGGCCGTCCACCAGTTGCCGGGCGAGGCCGCGGCGCCGGTGCTCGGGACGCACGTAGACCCGCCGGAGCTGCGCCGTCTCGCCCGAGGGGAACCGCTCGGCCAGCCGACGGGGGTTCGGCGGGTGTGCCGGCCCGCGTGCGTCCAGTGCCGCCGTGGCCGCCACCGTCCCGTCCCGCTCGTCCACGGCGACCAGGAGGGTGTGCCGGGGCGGCGTCACGTAGAACGGCACCGGATCGATGATGTCGGCGTGCCAGCGCGGCACGTAACCCGTGCCGAAATCGCGGTACACCGCGTCGAGCATCACCGACCGGGCTCCGTCGATGTCGGCCGCCGCGGCTTCCCTGATGCTGTACTCACGCATTTGCGCATCATATGCAAGAAGAGCTCGGGGGCCGGTCGAGTCGGATGCCGGTGCCGGTCGGGGTGCCGGCGCCGTTCCCGGCCGGACGGAGGCGGGGCCGCCCGGCTCGCGGGTACGGGGCCGGTGTGACGTCCCGGTTCAGCCCTCGGACGGGGCGAGCACCACGAAGTCCGCGTTCGCCGGGTCGAGGCAGACGGCGAGCCGGCCGACGCCCTCCATGTCCACCGGCCCCATCTGCACGCTGCCGCCGTTCGCGGCGACCTGGGCCACCGCCGCGTCGCAGTCGTCGACGGCGAAGACCGGGTGCCAGTACGGCCGCCCGCCCGTCAGCGCCAGGTCCTCCTTGCCGAGCTGCATGAGCCCGCCGTGCATCCGGTCCTCGGAGAGCCCCGCCGGGGTGATCAGCGTGTACGTGCCCGCGTCGCCGGGCAGCGGCATGTCGCTGAACTGCCAGTCGAAGAGGGAGCCGTAGAACTGCCGCGCGGCCGCGGCGTCGGTCGTGTACAGCTCGGTCCACGACAGCGAGCCCGGCTGGTCGACCAGTTCCATGCCCTTGTTCGTGCCCGGCTGCCAGACGGCGAACTGGCCGCCCAGCGGGTCGCTGTACTGCGCCATCCGGCCCCAGTCGTCGAGGTCCATCGGCGCGACCCGCACGGTGCCGCCCGTCTGTTGCACGGCCTGAGTCGTGGCGTCCGCGTCGGCGACGCTGTAGTAGAGCATCCAGGCCGGCCGCGCGCCCTCCTCGGTGAGCTTGCCGAGACCGGCGACGGTCTTGCCGTCCTTCTTGAACATCCCGCCCTCGAAGTCCTCGCTCTCGCCCATGGACTCGTAGTCCCACCCGAGGACGGCACCGTAGAAGTCGGCGGCGGCCCGGACGTCCGGAGCGCCCAGATCGAGCCAGCAGGGCGAACCGGGGACGTACTCCGTCGTGATCATGGCGATGTTTCCCTTCCACGGGTCCTGTGCCCAGCGTGACACCGAGCACCGGCCATCGCCCGTCGGCCGCTCCCCGTCCGGGGGACTCCCCGCCGGGGCGGGGCCTCAGTGGACGGACAGCCCGCCGTCGACGAAGACCGACTGCCCGGTGACGTAGGCGGACGCCCCGCTCGCCAGGAAGACCGCCGCGCCCGCGAAGTCCTCCGCGAGGCCGTTGCGCCCGATCATCGTGCGGGCGGCGAGGGCGGCCACCTTCTCCGGGTCCGACGACAGCCGGGCGTTGAGCGGTGTCATGACGAAGCCCGGTACGAGGAGGTTGCAGGTGACCCCGCGTGGCGACCACGCCTCGGCCTGGGAGCGCGTCAGCGCCTCGAGGCCGCCCTTGGAGGCGCCGTAGGCCCCGCTCTGGACGAACGCGCGGTGGGCCTGCTGGGAGCTGATGTGGATGATCCGTCCGTGGCCCCGCTCCGCCATCCCGGGACCGAAGCGCTGCCCGAGCAGGAACGGCGCCTCCAGGTTGACGGCCATCGTGGCGTCCCAGACGTCCTCGCCGAGTTCGTCCATCGGCGGACGCAGGTTGATCCCGGCGCTGTTGACGAGGATGTCGGGCTCCCCGAACGCCTCGACCGCCCGCTCGGCTGCGGTCCGCACACCCTCGCGGGAGCTCAGGTCCGCGCTGACCCACGCGGCACGGCAGCCCTGGGCCGTCAGCTCCGCGGCCGTCGCGGCCAGAGCGGCCTCGCTGCGGGCCACGGCCACCACGCTCGCCCCGGCGCGCGCGAGGGCGCCGGTGATGGCGCGGCCGATGCCGGAGCTGCCACCGGTGACCACCGCGGTCCTGCCCTCCAGTGAGAACAGTTCGCAGAGGTAGTCCCGGACGTCCCGGGAGGGCGCGGGTGCCCCCTTCGGCTCGGGGGCTGGGGTCGGGTGTGTCGTCATGGCGACCACTCTAAGTCGATCATGGGGACGGCCCACGAGTGGTGTTCGAGGGCCGGACGACCCGCCCGCAGGTTCGTTTGTCCGAGCTCCCGCACAGATACCCCTGGGGGGTATATAGTGCCGGGTATGGACCACACCGCTCATGAACCCGAGAAGCAAACGCACGGGACCGCGTCCTGGGGGACCGCCGTCAAGGCGACGCTGCACTGCCTGACCGGGTGTGCCCTCGGCGAGATCCTCGGCATGGTGATCGGCACGGCACTGGGGTGGGGCAACGTGCCCACGATGGTGCTGGCGATCGGGCTCGCGTTCCTCTTCGGCTACTCGTTCACCCTGTTCGCGGTCCTGCGGGCCGGCCTCGGTATGCGGGCCGCGATCCGGGTCGCCCTCGCCGCGGACACGGTCTCCATCGCGGTCATGGAGCTCGTGGACAACGTGATCATCGCTCTCACCCCCGGCGCGATGGACGCCCACCTGTCCGACGGCCTCTTCTGGTCCGCCCTCCTCGGCGGCTTCGCCGTCGCCTTCCTGATCACCACCCCGGTCAACAAGTGGATGATCGGCCGCGGCCGGGGGCATGCGGTGGTCCACGCCCACCACTGACACGACGTTACGCGCGTACGGATGAAGCCGGGCTCAGCCCTTGAGGAGCTCAGCCCCTGAAGAGGCCGGCCCCTGTAGAACCCAGCCCTTGAAGAGTCCGGCACCTGACGAGGCAGGCCCTTCAAGAGGTCAGCCTTTGAGAAGACGCACCCGGCCGTCGGGGAGTTTCGGCCACCAGTGGTGGTAGCGGCGGTACACCTCGGTGTCGCGGCCCGCCAGCAGCGCCGTCAACGACGCGGCCTCGGTGGCCAGCCGGTCCCACACCGCGGCCGGCAGGTCGTGGAACGCCGTGGCCTCGACGCCGCCGTCGACCGCCCGCCACACGCCGGCGACCCGGCCGTCGACCAGGAGCGTCGGAAGCACGTCGCCGTTCGCCCGGATCACCAGTCGGCGATACGCCGGGGGAATCACTCGGCTGCGGTCGGCGTACGCCAGCAGCACGCTGTCCCACATGGCCATGAGCCGAGGCGGAGCCGGTGTGTCCGCCGGCGGGCGCGCGGCGCCCGGCACGTCGTACAGCAGGGTCCCCTCGGGGCCCCGGAGCTGTTCCACCGCGCCGTCGAGGGCGAGCAGTGCCTGGCGTACCGGCCCCCGCGGCACCATGGCGAACTGGGCGACGTCCGCCACCGAAGCGGGCCCGAAACCCGCCAGATAACGCAGGACGAGGTGGCGCAGCGCTTCCGCCACGGTCGCCCGCCCCCGGGGCGGGGGACCGGTCCGCGCCGCGACGAACGACGACCGGGCGCCGAACGACCAAGGCAGGCCTGTCGGCACGTGGTGCAGCGGCGCGTACGCCTTGAGCCCCCACCACGCCCCGGCCGTCTTCTCCGCGCCGACCCGCTCCTCCAGCCACTCCTGCAGCTCGGCGGCCGTCCTGGGCCGGTCCGCGAAGTCCAGCAACCCGGGCACCAGCGCCTCGCCGTCGGCCGGCGTCAGCCCCGCCGCGGCGAAGCGGTACCCGAGCCGGGAGGCGTACAGCGTCTGCTGCATCGCCTCCCGGAACACCTGGTAGTCGTCCCCGTGGACCGCGTGCAACGTGATCCGCATCAGCGTCGCCCTGACCACCGCACGTCCGGCGAAGGCGGCGTCCAGCTCGTCGGGCGCGAACCCCTCCAGCCGGTTCCACAGCGCCACGTACGGCGAAGCGGCGTGCTGGGCCTGCAGCGCGACCACCCGCCGCACCGCCTCCCCGGTCCCCATCACCTGCCGCTCCAGCAGCAACTGGCGTGCGAGAGTGGCCCGATTGAGTTCCTGCGGAGTGATGTCCACGCCGGGGATTGTGCCCTGATCCCAGCGGAGGTGCCGGCTCCGTCGCAGTGGCCCGGATCACATGGCTGGGATTGAGTGTGCGGCGGGGGAGATGTCCGTACCCATGGGTGTCGGGGCGGGGCCGGATGCGAGGATGAGGCGCCATGACAGTCGGGTGGTGTGCTCGCACGATACGGGCCGCGGTGTTCGCGGCCGTCTGTGTCGTGCTCGCCGCCCTCGGGCACGTCATGATGTCCGGCGACCACGTGCCCTTGTCGACACTGCTGGCCGGCTGGGCCGTGACGGGTGTGGCGGGCTGGTGCCTGGCGGGCCGCGAGCGCGGACTCCGCCTGGTCGTCACCGTCGCCGTGGCCGTCCAGACGGCGCTGCACTCGGCGTTCTCGTTCGCGCCGCCGGCCCCGGCCGCAAGCGGACTTGGGGCCTCGGACGTGCCGCACATGAGCCACGGCATGGGATCCATGAGCCACGGCATGCGTCACGACATGAGTCACGGCATGGGCCAGGACGCCATGGCCTCCATGTCTTCGCACGCGGGGCACCTCCCCGGCGGTGACTCGTCCCTCGGCATGCTCGCCGCCCACCTCCTGGCCGCGCTGCTGTGCGGCCTGTGGCTGGGGCACGGGGAACGGGCCGTCTTCCGGCTGCTGCACGCCGTGGGCAGCCGGCTCGCCGCACCGCTGCGGCTCTTGGCCGCCCTGATCGCACCGCCGCCCCCGCCCGTGCGCGAGCGGCGGCGGCCCTCGCACCGCAGGCCGCACCAACTCCTCCTCGTCCACGCGATCACGACGCGCGGACCACCCGCCGGGGCCGCTGCCGTCTGACGGCAGCCGGTGACACCGGGGCAGCCCCAGTGCTCCCTGGTCGCGGCCGTACGTCCCCGCACCCGCGCATCCACAGGCGCTCACGCCCACGATGCGCCGTGCCGGACGCCCGTCCGCCTCCCCGCTCACGGGGCCACCCACCCACGCGCGTTCGCCGGACCGCACGGTCTGCCGACCCGCGTGCCCTCGTGGTCCCGCATCCCGAGAAGGACATCAGGTGATCACTCCTGCTGTGCCCCTTTCCCCTGCGAGCGCGAGATCGGCTGCGCACGAGCGATCGGCGCAGGCCGACGAGTCGATTACCGCCTGGGCGCTGGCCGCCCGCGGCGGGGACTCCGTGGCCGTCGACCGGTTCGTGCGCGCCCTGCACCGTGACGTGACGCGGTATGTCGCCCATCTGTGCGCCGACCCGCAGGCCGTGGACGACCTGGCGCAGGACACGTTCCTGCGGGCCCTGGGCAGTCTGCACCGCTTCGAGGGCCGTTCCTCCGCACGGACCTGGCTGCTGGCGATCGCCCGGCGCGCGGTGGCCGACAGCATCCGCCACACCGCCGTGCGCCCCCGCCCGGCCGACCTGCCGGACTGGGAGCCGGCGGCCGAACTCGCCCAGCCGCGCGGCCTGCCCGGCTTCGACGACGGTGTGGCACTGCTGGAGCTGCTGGCCGGTCTGCCGGACGAACGCCGCGAGGCGTTCGTCCTCACGCAACTGCTCGGCCTGCCCTACGCGGAAGCCGCCGAGCTGAGCAACTGCCCGATCGGCACCGTCCGTTCCCGTGTGGCCCGCGCCCGGGCCACACTCCTCGCCCTGCTCGCCGAGGCGGAGGAACCGGGCCCGGCCCTCGTCGCGGCCTGACACGTGGCGAGGCCCGTGCTCGTCACGGCCTGACACAGGGAGGCCGCCGGTGCCCGCCGCTCCTGCCGCGGGCACCGCGCACCCCTGCCCTTGATCGGGCAGAGGTGCAGCAGCGAGGGCCAGGGTGACCTCCACCGGCAGCTTCTTGATGCCGTTGACGAAGTGGGAGCGGACCCTCGGGACGTCACCGGTCAGCCGGATGTCCGCCAGGCGCGGGATCGGTTCCTCACACATGATGCGGATCTCGGTGCGGGCGAGCAGGGCGCCCAGGCACAGGTGGGGGCTGCCCTCACCGAAGGTGACGTGGTCGTTGTCGCGGCGCGCGACGCCGTCAAGTGGACCGTCTCCGACCTGATGGACGTCGTCGTGGGACCCGTACGGTCCGCGTATCAGTGGCCGGTGCGCTCCGCGCTGGACGCCGGGGCACGGGTCTGCGCCAGTTCCGACGCACCCATCACCGAGCCCGACTGGCGCCCGGGCGTGGCCTCGATGACACTGCGCGAGTCCAAGGCCCGCGGCCGCACCAGCGGCCCCGAGCGGTGCGTGCCCCTCGCCGACGCCCTGCGCGCCTGCACCTCCACGGCCGCCGGGCAGGGCTTCGCCGACGACTTCAAGGGCACCCTCGAACCGGAACGGGCCGCGGACCTGTGCGCCCTGGACCGGCCCCTGCTGGATCTCGATCCGCACGAGATCACCCGGGTGCAGGTGGACCTCACCGTGTTCGACGGGCGGGTCGTCTTCGAACGGTGAAGCACTCCGCTCAGGCCGCGCGCACCGGCGAGCGCCGCGCCCCCCACCGCCGGAGCCGATACCACCCGGCCGCCCGGCACACCGCGTAGAAGGTGAAGGAGATCGTCGTGACGTAGGGGCTGATCGGGATGCTGCCGCCCAGGGCGAGCAGGGTGCCGCCCTCGATGGAGAGCACCGCGAAGAGCACGCTCAACGTGGGCAGCAGCACCGGCGACGCGGTGACGCGGGCGGCGGCCGCCGCCGGGGTGACGACCAGGGAGAGCACCAGCAGCGCACCGACGATCTGCACCGACAGGGCGACCGCGAGCCCGAGCACCAGCATGAAGGCGAAGGACAGCCCGCGCACCGGCACCCCGCGGGCCTCAGCCACGTCCGGATCCGCGCCGGCGAAGACCAGCGGGCGCCACATCACCGCCAGGGCGGCAAGCACCAGGACGGACGTGCCGAGCAGCCATGACATCCGCGGGGTGTCCACGGCCACGATCTGCCCGGTGAGCAGCCCGAACCTGTTGGCCGCCCGGCCCTTGTAGAGGGCGAGGAAGAGCACGCCGAGTCCCAGGCCGAACGGCATGATGATGCCGATCACCGGGTTGCGGTCCCGCGCCCGGGTCCCGAGGACGCCGATGGCACCGGCCGCGAGGAGCGAACCGGCGATGGAGCCCGCCACGACGTTCGCGTCCAGCAGCAGCGCCGCCGACGCGCCGGCGAACGACAGCTCGCTGATGCCGTGCACCGCGAACGGCAGGTCCCGCATCAGGACGAACACCCCCGCCAGCCCGCCCACCAGGCCGAGGGCGACACCCGCGATGAGTGAGTTGCGGACCAGCGCGAGGAGTTCGCCGTAGTCGGTGAAGTCGAAGATCTGATGCCGGATCCCCTCGGCGAGTGTCATGCGCGCACTCCGTCCGTCGTGTGAGGCCGCCGACGAGACCGCTCGTGACGCCCTTCGGGGTGGTGCGGCGGTGCGGCCGTCTCGTCGGGTGCTCCCGCGACCACCACCCGGCCCCGGACACGCACCACGTCGACCTGTGTGCCGTAGAGACGGGACAGCGACTCGGAGGTCAGCACCTCGTCCGGTGTGCCGACCCGGTGTCCGCCCCGGGCGAGGTACAGCACCCGGTCGGCCATGCCCAGCACCGGGTTGATCTCGTGCGTCACGAACACCACCGCCGTGCCGTGGGAGTGGCGCCGGGCGTCGATCAGTTCGGTGACGGCCCGCTGGTGGTGCAGGTCGAGTGAGAGCAGCGGTTCGTCGCACAGCAGGAGGCGGGGGTCGGTCGCCAGGGCCTGTCCGATGCGTACCCGCTGCCGTTCGCCGCCGGACAGCATCCCGAGCGGGACGTCGGCGTAGGCCGAGGCGCCCACCGACTCGAGGATCTCGTCCACCTGGCGGCGGACCCCGCCGGTGAAGAGCCGCGGGCCGAAGCGGTGGCCGTCGATGCCGAACCGGACCAGGTCGCGGGCGCGCAGCACGGCCTGCGCGGACAGTGCCGCCTGCTGCGGGACGTAGCCGATGTGCCGGGAGGCCTCGCGCGCCGGCCGGCCGAGGACGGTCAGGGTGCCGGCGGACAGCGGCCGGCGGCCCAGCAGGGCCCGGACGAAGCTGGTCTTGCCCGCGCCGTTGGGCCCCAGCACCGCCAGGAACTCCCCGGGCCGCACCTCGAGATCGAGGCCGCTCCACACCTCGCGGTCGCCGTACGACAGGGCGGCCGCGCGCAGGGCGACGACCGGCGTGCCGTCCTGCCGGGGGACGGTGGTCACTTGTTCAGCGCGCTCGCGAGCGCGTCGAGGTTGGCGGTCATCCAGCGGAGGTAGTCCTCGCCCTTGGGCAGGGTCTCGGTCACGGGCACGACGGGGACGCCGGCCGCCTCGGCCGCCGCCTCGGCCTTCTCGGTCTGCGGCCCCGAGGTCTGCTCGTTGTAGACGAGGGCCTTCACCCTCTTGTCGCTGAACAGCGCGAGGCACTGCCGGAGAACGCGCGGGGAGACGTCGTCGCCCTCCTCGATCGCCTCGCTGAACGGTGCGGGCGTCCTGTTCACCAGGCCGCTCGCCTCGGTCATGTACAGCGGCACCGGCTCGGTGACGACGATGCCGTCACCGCCGTGCGCCTTCTTGATCCGGGCCTCCTGGGCCTCCAGCGGCGCGAGCTTCGCCTTGAAGGCGGTGGCGTTCTTCTCGAAGGCGGCGGCATCGTCCGGGTCGGCCTTGGCGAGGGCGCCGGAGATCCGGTCGGCGACCCTGGCGACGGTGGGGAGGTCGTACCAGACGTGCTCATTGAGTTCGCCGCTTTCGGGCGCGGTCCTGCCGGACACGTCGACCGCGTTGATCACCTCGGCGGCATCGTTGTGCCCGCTCTTGAGCATGTGGTCGACGAAGTCGTCGTAGCCGCCGCCGTTCTCGACGACGACCTTCGCCTGGGACAGGGCCAGTTGGTTCCGGGGGTCGGCCTCGTAGGAATGCGGGTTCTGGTCGGGGTCGCCGATGACCGAGGTGACGTCCACCCGGTCGCCGCCCATGCGCCGGGCGATGTCGCCCCAGACGTTCGTGGAGGCGACCACGGCGACGCGGTGCGGTGCGCTCGTGCCGCCGGGGGAGTCCGAGGAGCTGCCGCAGCCCGTGAGCAGGGTCAGTGACGCGCCGGTCAGCAGCGCGACGCGGCGGGACGGGGGCAGGGGCATGGCTCCTCCAGGACGGGCAATGCACGGGGGTGATCGGCGGGCACCACGCTAGATGGGAATGAATGTCAAAAGCGGATTCGGGCCGAAGTCATGCGATAACCGTTGCCGACTGTTGAGAACTCTGGACTGTCTATCCAAGTGCTGGACTGATGGTCTAAGGTGGTGGGGTGAAAGGAGGCCAGGCATGGACAACGGTCCGGACGCCGAGCGGGACGCGATCCTCGCCGCGCTGAAGCCGGTCGTCGAAGGAATCGCCGCGACCTTCGGGCCGGTTTGCGACGTCGTGCTGCACGACTACCGGACCCCGGAGAAGTCGGTGGTCGCCGTGGCCGGGGCGGTGACCGGGCGGCAGGTCGGCGGTGCCATGAGCGAGATCGGTCTGCGGGTCCTCGCCCGCGGCGGCGCAGCGTCCGACGAGCTGAACTACGTCACGCGCACCCGCGACGGGACGCTGGTGAAGTCCTCCACGATGGTGCTCCGGGACTCCACCTGCGCCGTGTTCGGTGCCCTGTGCGTCAACGTGGACGTCGGCGCCGTCACCCGCGTCCACGGCCTGCTCGGCGCGCTCGCCGGACTGGGCGCCGCCCCGGCGGAGCCGCCGACCACCACCTTCGGCAACGACATCGATTCCGTGGTCGACGCCCTGGTCGACGCCCACCAGTCCCAGCAACGGGGCAGCTGGGCGGAGCTCGACCGCGCGGAACGCGTGGAGCTGTTCGACGGGCTGGACACCCGTGGGGTGTTCGCCGTGCGCGGCGCCGTCGAACAGGTCGCTGCCCGGCTCGGCATCTCCCGCGCCTCCGCCTACAACTACCTGTCCCGCGCCAGGGCCGCGCACGACACTCCCACCGGAGGCTCCACGTGACGACCACGACCCCACCGGTCACCCTCGACGACGTCCGGGACGCAGCGGCAAGACTCAAGGGCGTCGCCCACCGCACGCCCGTGCTGCGCTCCCGCACCCTGGACGCGCTCGCCGGAGCGGAGGTCCTCCTCAAGTGCGAGAATTTCCAGCGTGCGGGCGCCTTCAAGTTCCGCGGCGCCTACAACGCCGTCTCCCGCCTCGCCCCCGAGCAGCTGTCCCGTGGTGTCGCCGCCTACTCGTCGGGCAATCACGCGCAGGCCGTCGCCCTGGCCTCGCGGGAGCTGGGCACGACCGCCGTCATCGTCATGCCGGAGGACGCCCCGCCGTCGAAGCGGGCCGCCACCGCCGGCTACGGCGCCGAGATCGTCACGTACGACCGTTACACCGAGGACCGCGTCGCGATCGGCGAGGCCCTCGCCGCCGAGCGGGGCCTGGCGCTCATTCCGCCGTACGAACACCCGCACGTTATGGCCGGGCAGGGCACGGCCGCACTCGAACTGCTGGAGGAAGCCGGGGAGCTGGGCGCGCTGCTGACACCGGTCGGCGGCGGCGGGCTGATGGCGGGCAGCGCCACGGCGGCCAAGGCGCTGAACCCCGGCATCCGGACCGTCGGCGTCGAGCCGGAGGCCGGGGACGACACGAAGCGCTCGCTGGACGCGGGCCGGCGCGTCAGCATTCCCGTCCCGCGCACCATCGCCGACGGTCAGGCCCTGCACACCCCGGGAGAGCTGACGTTCTCGGTCAACAGGCGGCTCCTCGACGAGGTCGTCCTGGTCACCGACGACGAGATCCGGGACGCGATGCGGTTCGCCTTCGAACGCCTGAAGATCGTCGTCGAGCCGAGCGGAGCCACCCCGCTGGCCGCGCTGCTCACCGGGCGGCTGGGTCCGCTTCCCCCGCGCGTCGGTGTCGTCGTCTCCGGCGGGAACATCGACGCCGGGCGCTTCGCGGAGCTCTGCGGCGGCGTCACCCCCTGAATGGCGCCGCCCCGAGGGCGGACGGACGATGGAGGCAAACCCTCAACGAGGAGGAGCGTCATGCTTGAAGTGAAGACGCTCGACAAGCCGGACGAGCGACGCGATTACCCCCGAGGCCACCTGGAAGCCGTCCACATGACAGGGCTGGACTTCGCCGTGGCCACCTTCGAGCCGGGCTGGCGCTGGTCCGAGTCGGTGGCCCCGATCGCCGGGACGGACAGCTGCCGGATCCACCACAACGGCTATGTCGTCTCGGGCCGTATGCACATCCGCATGGACGACGGCGCGGAGAGCGAGGTGGGACCGGGCGACGTGTTCGTCTGCCCGCCCGGCCACGACGCCTGGGTCGTCGGCGACGAGCAGTGCGTGGTCTACGACTTCGCCGGCAGCATGGCCAAGGAGTACGCCAAGAAGGACTAGCGCGAACCGGCGAGAGTCTCCCACCCCTTCGGCCGGCCGCAGTGCCTGCCTGCGTCCTCGGCCGGCCGTCCAGCCCACCCTTGCTCTTGGAAACCGATCGGTTTACTCTTCCCGGCATGGGAAACCGATCGGTTTCCGGGCTGTGAGCAATGAGGGAGACTCCCATGACCGCCATCGAAGGTTCCGTCGCCCTGGTCACCGGCGGCAGCCGCGGCATCGGCCGGGCGCTGGTCGAAGCCCTGTACGAGCGGGGCGCACGGAAGGTGTACGCGACGGCCCGCGACCCGCGCACCGTCACGCACCCCGACGCCGTGCCGCTGGCGCTCGAGGTGACCGACCCCGCGTCCGTCGCCGCGGTGGCCGAGCGGGCGCAGGACGTCACCCTGCTGATCAACAACGCCGGCGCGTCGGTGAACGCGAACTTCCTCGATTCGCCCGTCGAGGACGTGCGCCGCGAGTTCGAGACCAACTTCTACGGGCCGCTCCTGGTGACCCGGGCCTTCGTCCCCGTCATCGAGCGCAACGGCGGCGGTCACATCCTCAACGTCCACTCCGTGCTGTCCTGGATCGGCCTGGCCGGCTCCTACAGCGCCTCCAAAGCCGCGTTCTGGTCGCAGACCAACTCGCTGCGTCTGGACCTGAAGCCGCGCGGGATCGACGTCACCGGCCTCCACGTCGGCTACGTCGACACGGACATGGCCGCCGGGGTCGAGGCGCCCAAGTCCACGGCCCGCTCGGTGGCGGCCCAGGCCCTCGACGGCATCGCCTCCGGCGCCTACGAGGTCCTGGCCGACGAGCTCTCGCGGCAGGTCAAGGCAGGACTGGCGGCCGACCCCGCCGCCCTCTACCCGCAACTCGCCGCCTGATCACACCGGCAGCAGCCGAGCCACCAGCGCGCTCAACTGCCGTGCGGTGCGGCACTCGTGCATCTCGACCAGCTCGGCGTAGGCGGGTGCGACGGAGTCGCCCGTGCCCCATCGACCGCGCTGCTCGGGGTTCAGCCAGTGGACGCGCCGGGCGCGCTCGGCGATCTGCCGCAGAGCGGGAAGATTCGGGTCGCTCCGGTTCGTACGGGCGTCCCCGAGGACGAACACCGTCGTGCGGGAACCGGCCGCGTCCGCGTACCGCTCCGCGAACTCGCCCAGCGCCATCCCGTAGTCGCTGCTGCCGTGGTAGCCCGTGACCGCCGCCTCCGCCTGGATGCGGGCGCCCAGCCCTTCCGGGTCGGCCCGCCCGTGCTCCAGCAGCCCGGTCACCTCGTCGATCCGGTTGACGAAGGCGAACACGCGCACCTTGCTGAACTGGTCGTGCAGCGCCTGCACCAGCAGCATCGTGAAATCGGAGAAACCGGAGACCGACCCCGACACGTCGCACAGCAGCACCAGTTCGGGACGGGCGGGACGCCGTGCGCGCAGCACGGGCTTCATCGGCACTCCGCCCGTGGACAGCGAACCTCGCAGGGTCCGCCGCAGATCGATCGTGCCCCGAGCGGCACGGCGGCGCCGGGCCGCCAGCCGGGTCGCGAGCTTGCGGGCCAGGGGCTGCACCGTTCTGCGCAGCTCGGCGAGCCGGTCCTGCCCGGCGAACAGGAAGTCGACCCGGTCCGCGGTCGGGGCCACCGCCCGCCGCGCGATCTCGTCGCGGCCGCGCCGCTCGGCGACCCGCCGCCGTGCCTCGGCGGCCACCAGCGCGCGGAAGGCGTCGATGCGCCGCCGGATCTCGTCCTCCAGCAGGCGGTCCGTGAACCCCGTGTCGCCGCCCTGCCCCCGGACGGTGTCCCGCACGCGGGCCAGCAGCGTCTGCGGCCGCAGCCGTTCGAGTGCCTGGTACGACGACCAGCCGTCCGACTCCGGCGAGGAACCGTAGCCGCCGAATCCGTCGACCGCCTCGATCGCCAGCCTGCCCAGCATCGCCCGGTCGTCGGCGGCCAGCGCGTCGGCCAGCCGGTCCCGCAGTTCCTCGCGCCCCGCCGCCCGCTGCTCCGGGCCGCCGATCCCGCGTGGGAAGTACAGGTCGAAGACCGAGTCGAACACCTGCCGTTGGGCGGGCCCGTGCAGCAGCGTCGCCGCGAGCCCCTCGCGCAGCAGCTCCCGGTCGGCGAGGCCGAGTTCCGCGACGGCCCGTGCCGCGTCGACCGTCTCGCCGGTGCCGATCCGCACGCCGTGCGCGCGCAACGCCCCGACCAGGGACGTCAGCCGCTCGGCGAGGCCCGACGGCGTGGTCACAGGGCGTCCGGGTCGAGCTTGGCGGACGCCTTGAGGACGTCGTCCTGGTGCTTGAGGAGCACGCCGAGCGTGGCCCGCACGACGGTCTCGTCCAGCGACTCGGCACCGAGCGCCAGCAGGGTGTGCGCCCAGTCGACGGTCTCGGCCACCGACGGCACCTTGCGCAGGTCCATCGCCCGCAGCGCGCCCACGACCCGGACGACCGAACGGGCCAGCGTCTCGTCGAGGCCCGGCACCTTCAGCCGTACGATCCGGCGCTCCAGCTCCTCCTCGGGGAAACCGATGTGCAGGAAGAGGCAGCGCCGGCGCAGCGCCTCGGACAGCTCCCGGCTCGCGTTGGAGGTGAGGACGACGAAGGGGCGGCGCGTCGCCGTGATGGTCCCCAGCTCGGGGACGGTCACCTGGAAGTCGCTGAGCACCTCCAGCAGCAGACCCTCCACCTCGACGTCCGCCTTGTCCGTCTCGTCGATCAGCAGCACCTTGGGGTCGTCGCCCCGGATCGCCGTCAGCAGCGGCCGGGTGAGCAGGAACTCCTCGCCGAAGATGTCCGTGCGGGCCTCGTCCCACGTCTCGTCGCGGCCCGCGCTGATACGCAGGAGCTGCTTGGCGTGGTTCCACTCGTACAGGGCGCGGGACTCGTCGACCCCCTCGTAACACTGGAGGCGGACCAGCCGGGCCCCGGCGACCTCGGCGACGGCCTTGGCGAGTTCCGTCTTGCCGACGCCGGCCGGGCCCTCCACCAGGAGCGGCTTGCCGAGCCGGTCGGCGAGGAAGACGGTCGTGGCGACGGCCCGGGAGGCGAGGTAACCGGCCTCGGCGAGGCGAACGGAGACGTCGTCGACGGATGTGAACAACGGTGGCCTCCTGGGCGGCGGCGTCGGTGTGACGGACAGGGCACTATCTAAGCGCTTGTTCAGCCAGGCTGTCACGGGATCGCGACCCCGGCAATTGTCGAAACCGATCGGTTTCCCCTGGGTTCGGGGCGGGGTACCCTCGCCCGTATGGCCACAACCGACAAGGCGTCCACCCGGGACCGGCTCCTCGACGCGGCGGCCGAGTTGTTCTACCGCGAGGGTGTCTCCCTCGGTGTCGAGGCGCTGTGCCGCAGCGCCGGAGTCTCGAAGCGGTCCATGTACCAGCTCTTCGGAAGCAAGGACGAGGTCCTCGCGGCGAGTCTGGCCCGGCGGCTCCCGGAGTACGAACAGCGGCTGGCACCGGGCCCCCGGGAACAGGACGGCAGCCCGCGCGAGCGGATCCTGGACGTCTTCGAACGGCTGGAGAAGGCCTCCGCCGAGCCCGCCTACCAGGGCTGTCCCTATCTCGCCGCCCTGGTCGAACTGAAGGACCCCGAGCACCCGGCGAGTGCCGTGGCCCGCGAGGCCAAGGACTGGCTGCGGGGCTTCTTCCGCACGCAGGCCGAGGAGGGCGGGGCGCGGGACGCGGAGCTGCTGGCCCGTCAGCTGATGCTGGTCTTCGACGGGGCCAGCGCCCGGGCCGGTGCCGGGATCGAGACGCTGGACGGCCTGACCACGACGACCGTGACCGCGTTGCTGGACGCGTCCGGCGCCCGCTGACGGGCGGGCGCCGGGACGGGGGCGTGACCACACGGGCCGCGGAACACGCGGCGCAGGACGCACTCGGCGGCGCCCGCGGGGTACCCGATCACCCCCGCCGGAGGAGATCGCCAACATGGTCGTCCACCTCGCCTCCGGCCACGCCCCGGCGACCACGGGCGGTGCCCCGCGGGCCGACGGCGGCTACGAGGACTCGATCCTGCCTTGACTCACCAGCACCACTTCGAGCGTGCGCGGCCCATGCACCCCCTCGACCCGGTCCAGCTCGATGTCACTGGTCGCCGACGGACCCGAGATCCACGTCAACGGGCGGGCCGGGTCGAGGCGTTCGAGACCCTGAGGCACGGACGACACGACCTGATCGGGCACCCGCACCACACAGATGTGGTGGTCCGGGACGAGGGTGATCCGACGGCGGCCCTGATCGGGTGAGCCGTCCAGCACGATGGTGCCGGTCTCGGCGATCGCGACCGCACAGGCCGTCACCACACTGTCGACGCGGTCCAGTTCGGCCGGGGTGCTCCCGGCCCGGTCCGCCACCCGCGCCACCCCGGACGCGCCGAGCCACCCCTCGTCCAGCCCGGGCGGCACCAGCACCGACGCCGACCCGTGCTTCTCCAGCAGCCCCGCGACCACAGCGGCCAGCCCACCGGTGTCGGTGCGGTGCACGAGAGCCCGGTAGTCCGCCAGGTTCACGGCGAGCAGCTCCACCGTCTCCGCGACGGTCCGCTGCCCGTGCTCACGCAGATAGTCCCGCGCGATCGGCGCCTCGTCGTCCGGCGCGTCCGCCAGCGCGCGCCGTACCCGCCCCAGGATCCGTTCCCTGCTGCTCACCTGGCCCCGTCCTTCCCGCCGTGCGTGCGCTGCCACCAGTCCCGGAACGGTTCGGCGGGCACCGGGGGCAGGTCCCGGGTCCCGCTCCAGGCCCTGCCCGGGCCGGGCAGCGTCCGGGGATGGAAGCGACGGGTCCGGGAGACGGCGCGCTGGCCGGTGCGCAGTGCGCCCGCGTGCGACAAGGCCCAGCGTGCCGCGCGCATCGCCGCACGCTCGGCGGCATGCCCCTTCGCGGGCCGCAGCACCACCTTGTTGCCCGCCCGCGTGACCTCGCCGCCCTGCACCACCCGCTCCCGCAGGTGCACCAGCACCTCGGGGATGTCGATGGCCACGGGGCAGACCTCGTAACACGCCCCGCACAGCGACGAGGCGTAGGGCAGCGAGGCGTCGATCTCGCTTGCTGTGCCCCGCAGTTGGGGACTGAGGATCGCGCCGATCGGACCCGGGTACACCGAGCCGTAGGCGTGGCCGCCGGCCCGTTCGTACACCGGGCACACGTTGAGGCAGGCGGAGCAGCGGATGCAGCGCAGTGCCTGCCGGCCCACCTCGTCGGCGAGGGTGTCGGTGCGGCCGTTGTCCAGCAGTACCAGATGGAAGGTGCTCGGGCCGTCCTGGTCGGCGGTACCGGTCCAGGTCGACGTGTACGGGTTCATGCGCTCCGCGGTCGAGGAGCGGGGCAGGGTCTGCAGGAAGACCTCCAGGTCCTGCCAAGTCGGCACCACCTTCTCGATGCCGACGACCGAGATCAGCGTCTCGGGCAGGGTCAGGCACATCCGGCCGTTGCCCTCGGACTCCACGACCACCAGCGTGCCCGTCTCGGCGACCATGAAGTTGGCCCCGGAGATGCCGACCCTGGCTCGGAGGAACTTCTCCCGCAGGTGCAGCCGGGCGGCCTCGGCGAGCTCGGCCGGGGTGTCGGTCAGTCCCTCGGGGGCGGGGCGGCCCCACTCGCTCATCTCGCGGGCGAAGATGTCCCGGATCTCGCCCCGGTTGCGGTGGATGGCCGGCACCAGGATGTGCGAGGGCCGGTCCCCGCCCAACTGCACGATCAGCTCGGCCAGATCGGTCTCGTAGGCGTGGATGCCCTCCGCCTCCAGTGCCTCGTTGAGACCGATCTCCTGCGTGGCCATCGACTTGACCTTGACGACCTCGGATTCGCCGGTCGTCTTCACGAGCCGCGTGACGATCTCGTTGGCCTCGTCCGCGTCCGCGGCCCAGTGCACCATGCCGCCCGCAGCGGTGACCGATTCCTCCAACTGCACCAGGTAGCGGTCGAGATGACGCAGTGTGTGGTCCTTGATCCGCTTGCCCGCCTCGCGCAGCGCGGCCCAGTCGGAGACCTCCGCGACGGCCTTCGCCCGCTTGGCCCGGATGGTGTGCGTGGCATGCCGCAGATTGCCGCGCAGGGTGGTGTTCGCCAAGGCCTCCCGTGCGGCCTCCGGGAACGCCGGCATACCGAGATACGTCCCGCTCATACGGCCGGTTCCTCCTCCGTGCTCGCCAGGATCTCCGCGATGTGCACCGGCCGCATGCCGGTCCGCAGCCGGGTCATGGTCCCGCCGAGGTGCATCAGGCAGGAGTTGTCGGCCGCGCAGAGCACCTCGGCGCCGGTCGACTCGGCGTTGCGCACCTTGTCCGCGCCCATCGCCGCCGAGACGTCCGCGTTCTTCAGCGCGAACGTGCCACCGAACCCGCAGCACTCGTCCGCGCCCGGCAGCTCGACGAGCTCCAGCCCCTTCACCGACTGCAGCAGCCGCCGCGGCCGCTCGCCGAGCCCGAGTCCGCGCAGCCCGTGGCAGGTCGGGTGGTAGGTCACCTTGTGCGGGTAGTACGCCCCGACGTCCGTCACGCCCAGTACGTCGACCACGAACTCGGTCAGCTCGTATGTCTTGCGCACCACCGGCGCCAGCGTGGCCGCGAGCGTGTCCCCCCGTCCCTCGGCCCGGGCCCGCTCGCCCATCCGCGGATACAGCTCCCGCACCATCGCCCCGCACGACCCGGAGGGCGTCACGATCGCCTCGTACTCACCGAAGACATCGGAGAAGTGCCGGGCGAGCGGCTCGGCCTCATGGCGGTATCCGGTATTGTAGTGCGCCTGCCCGCAGCAGGTCTGCGCCATCGGGAAGTCGACCTCGACACCCAGTCTGGTCAGCAGTTTCACCACGGCGCGCCCGGTGGCCGGATAGAGCGTGTCGTTGACGCAGGTCAGGAACAGTGCGACACGCATCGCGGCTCCTTGTGGTCGATCGTCGGACGAGTCCTGGGGGTCCCTCCCACACGCGTTCAGCGTAGTGGGGGAGCAGTAGGCGTTCACGGCCCGGGGAAACGCCGTCAGTGCCCGGCGAGCCGGGCCTGCGCGGCGTGCCACCGCCCGGTTCCGCCCCGGGGCTCATAGCGCGTGAGCGGCTGCGTGTTGACCAGCAGCCGCCGCATCCCGGCCAGGTCACCGACCAGCCCGTCCGCCCGCGCCTGGACCAGGACGTTGCCCAGCGCCGCCGCCTCGGTGGGCCCGGCCACCACCGGCAGACCGCACGCGTCGGCGGTGAGCTGGCACAGCAGGGCGTTGCGCGTGCCGCCGCCGACCACGTGCACCACGTCGACCGGGTGCCCGGCGAGCCGCTGGGCGTCCTGGACGGCCTTGCGGTGCGCGAGGGCGAGGGAGTCGAGGATGCAGCGCGTCACCTCGGCCGGCGACTCCGGCACGGGCTGCCCCGAGGTCCCGCACGCCTCGGCGATCCGCTCGGGCATCCGCCCGGGCGGAAGGAACGCCGCGTCCCCCGCGTCCACGACGGACCGCAGCGCCGGCACCTTGGAGGCCTCCAGCAGCAGCGCACCGAGATCCGGGTCGCCCCAGGCCCGTACGCACTCCTGGAGCAGCCACAGCCCCATGATGTTGCGCAGGTAGCGGACGGTGCCGTCCAGCCCCAGCTCGTTGGTGAAGTTGGCGGCCCGGCTCTCCTCGCTCAGCACCGGCGCGTCCAGCTCCAGGCCGGCCAGCGACCAGGTGCCCGTGCAGATGTAGGCGAACCGTTCGTCCGACGCGGGAACGGCGGCGACCGCCGAGGCGGTGTCGTGGGACCCGACGGCCGTCACCGGCACGGGACCTCTCATCCCCGTCTCCTCCAGCACCTCCGGCCGCAGCACCCCCGCCGGATCGCCGGGCTGCCGCAGGGGAGCGAACAGCCCGAGGTCGATACCGAGACGCTCCGCGACGCCGTACGCCCAGTCACGGGTGCGCGGGTCGATCAGCTGGGTCGTGGACGCGTTGGTGAGTTCCGTGCCCTGCTCGCCGGTCAGCCAGTACGTCAGCAGGTCCGGCATCAGCAGCAGCCGCCGGGCCTCGGCGAGCTGCGCCGTGGAGCGGGCGGCGGTGAGCCGGTAGAGGGTGTTGAAGGGCGCGTACTGCAACCCGGTCGCGGCGTACAGTTCCGCGGGGGGCACCGTCGCCCACACCTTCTCCGCGACACCCTCCGTCCGGGCGTCCCGGTAGTGCACGGGATTGCCGAGCAGCGCTCCGTCCGCGTCCAGCAGCCCGTAGTCCACGGCCCAGCTGTCGATGCCGACGGAGTCGACCTGCCCCGCTGCCCGCAGCCCGTCCAGGACTCCGGCGTACAGGCCGAGCACGTCCCAGCGCAGCCCCTCGGGCACCCGCACCGGACGGTTGGGGAAGCGGTGGGCCTCGCTCAGCTCCAGCGAGTCGAGCCCGACCCGGCCGGTCATGACGCGCCCGCTCGACGCGCCGAGGTCGACCGCGGCGTACGACTTCACGCTCACACTCATCGCAGGAAGGCGGCGGCGACGCCGGCGTCGACCGGGATGTGCAGACCGGTCGTGTGGGTGAGGTCCCCACCGGTCAGCGCGAAGACGGCGTTGGCCACGTGCTCGGGGAGCACCTCCCGCTTGAGGATGGTCCGCTGCGCGTAGAACTCACCCAGCTTCTCCTCCTCGACCCCGTACACGGCGGCCCTCTCGGCGCCCCACCCGCCGGCGAAGATCCCCGAACCGCGCACGACACCGTCCGGGTTGATCCCGTTGACCCGGATGCCGTACTCGCCCAGCTCGGCGGCGAGCAGGCGCACCTGGTGGGCCTGGTCGGCCTTGGTGGCGGAGTAGGCGATGTTGTTGGGACCGGCGAACACGGCGTTCTTCGAGGCGATGTAGACGATGTCACCGCCCAGCCCCTGGACGGTCATCACCCGGGCCGCCTCCCGCGACACGAGGAACGACCCGCGCGCCATGATGTCGTGCTGGAGGTCCCAGTCCCTGGCCGAGGTCTCCAGCAGCGGCTTGGAGATCGAGATCCCCGCGTTGTTGACGACGAGGTCCACTCCGCCGAAGGCCAGCACGGCCTCGCGGAACGCCTCGGCGATCTGCTCCTCGGAGGTGACGTCCACGGTCACGGCGACGGCCTTGTCGGGTCCGCCCAGCTCCTCGGCGACGGCGGCGGCGTTCTGCGCGTCTAGATCGGCGACGACCACGCACGCGCCCTCGGCCACGAGTCGGTGCGCGACGGCCTTGCCGATCCCGCTCCCGGCACCCGTCACCAGCGCCACCCGGGTCGCCAGCGCCTTGGGCTTCGGCATCCGCCGGAGCTTGGCCTCCTCCAGCGCCCAGTACTCGATGCGGAACTTCTCGGACTCCTCGATGGGCGCGTACGTGGACACGGCCTCGGCCCCGCGCATCACGTTGATGGCGTTGACGTAGAACTCGCCCGCGACCCGGGCGGTCTGCTTGTCCTTGCCGAAGGAGAACATGCCCACGCCGGGCACCAGCACGATCGCCGGGTCGGCGCCGCGCATGGCGGGGGAGCCGGGCTCGGCGTGCCGCTCGTAGTAGGCGGCGTACTCCTCGCGGTACTCGGCGTGCAGCTCCTTCAGCCGCGCGACGGCCTCCTCCAGCGGGGCGCTCGGCGGCAGATCCAGGACCAGCGGCCGGACCTTGGTGCGCAGGAAGTGATCCGGGCACGAGGTCCCCAGTGCGGCGAGCCGCGGGTGCTCGGCGCTCGCGAGGAAGCCGAGCACGACCTCGGAGTCGTCGAAGTGCCCCACCTGGGGCCGGTCCTGCGACGCGACGGCCCGCACGTACGGGGCGAGCGCGGCGGCCCGCTCCCGCCGCTCCGCGGCGCCCAGCGCGGTGTACCCCTCGATCACGGGCCCGAAGGGCTCGGCCGTGCCCCGCTCGGCGAGGAACCTCTCGGCGGTCCGGATGATGTGCAGCGAATTGCGCTCGCACTCCTCGGCGGTGTCGCCCCAGGCGGTGATCCCGTGCCCGCCGAGCACGCACCCGACGGCCTGCGGGTTGGCCTTCTTCACGGCGGCGATGTCCAGCCCCAGCTGGAATCCCGGCCGCCGCCACGGCACCCACACCACCCTGTCCCCGAAGCACTCGGCGGTCAGCTTCTCCCCATCGGCGGCGCAGGCCAGCGCGATCCCCGAGTCCGGGTGCAGATGATCGACGTGAGCGGCCTCGACCAGCCCGTGCATGGCGGTGTCGATGGACGGAGCTGCCCCGCCCTTGCCGTGCAGGCAGTAGTCGAAGGCGGCGACCATCTCGTCCTCGCGCTCGACACCGGGATAGACGTCGACGAGCGCCCGCATCCGGTCCAGCCGCAGTACTGCGAGCCCGGCCTCGGTCAGCGTCCCGAGATCACCGCCGGACCCCTTGACCCACATCAGCTCGACGTCCCCGCCGGTCACGGGGTCGGTCCCGGTGCCCTTGGCGGAGGCGTTGCCGCCGGCGTAGTTCGTGTTCCTGGGATCGCTGCCGAGCCGGTGCGATCGGGCAAGCAGAGCGGCAGCTTCGGGATGGGTGGGCATGAACGGTTCCTTCTCAAGAGGGGGCGGGTGAGGTGCCTTCTTTTCAGGGGCGCGGGGAACTGCGCGATCAGCCACAGACCACCCGCACTCCGCAGATCACAGAACTCGGCAGACGCTTACGCACCCCACCCCGCCTGCTGCCCACCGACCCGCTCGGCAACGATCCGCTCACCCCACCCGGACCGCCGATACGCAGCGAGAGGCTCGGGGTCCAACCCCATCTCCTCCCGCACCTCACGGAGCAACGGCCGCACATCCGTGTTGTACGCGTCCATCAGCACGGCGTTCGCCTCCAGCACATCACCGCCGCGCTGCGCCGCCCCCAACGCGTCACCATCGACGAGCAGCGCCTTGGCCGTGGCCTCCTGCACGTTCATCACCGACCGGATGATCGCCGGGATCTTCGCCTCGATGTTGTGGCACTGGTCGAGCATGAACGCGACCTCGGGCGTGAACCCACCGCCCCGCACGACCTCGTACATGATCCGGAACAGCTGGAAGGGATCCGCCGCCCCGACCATCAGGTCGTCGTCCGCGTAGAACCGCGAGTTGAAGTCGAACCCGCCGAGCTTCCCCTCGCGCAGCAGCGTCGCCACGATGAACTCGATGTTGGTCCCCGGGGCGTGATGCCCCGTGTCGACGACGACCTGCGCCTTCGGGCCGAGCCTCAGGCAGTGCGCGTAGGCGGTGCCCCAGTCCGGCACGTCGGTCGTGTAGAACGCCGGCTCGAAGAACTTGTACTCCAGCAGCATCCGCTGCCCGTCCCCGAGCCGCTCGTAGACCTCGGCCAGACCTTCGGCCAGCCGGTCCTGCCGCCCCCGGATGTCGTCCTGGCCGGGATAGTTCGTCCCGTCGGCGAACCACAGCTTCAGATCCGTCGAGCCCGTCGCATCCATGATGTCGACGCACTCCAGCAGGTGGTCGACGGCCTTGCGCCGCACGGAGGCCTCCGGATGGCAGATGCTCCCGAGCTTGTAGGCGTCGTCCTGGAACGTGTTGGAGTTGACCGCCCCGAGCCGCACGCCCCGCTGCTCGGCATGCTTCGCCAGCGCCGCGTAGTCGTCGACCTCGTCCCACGGAATGTGCAGGGCCACCGTCGGGGCGATGCCGGTGAACTCGTGCACCTTCGCCGCGTCGTCCACCTTCTCGAACGGGGTGCGCGGCACGCCCTCCTGCGCGAAGACCTTGAACCGCGTGCCCGAGTTCCCGTACGCCCAGGACGGCGTCTCGACGGCCTGTGTCTTGAGAGCGGCCTTCACCGCGGCGAGCTCGGTCACGTCAGGCTCCTGTGACATCGGGTCGTGACGACCACTGAATGAAACGATTCAGGACGCGAAGCTATGGGTGTCCCGAAGGGGTGTCAACCCCTCCGGTGCAGACGGTTTCCCGTGACCCGTGCGTGACCTTCTGTCCTCGAACGGACCCCGAAACTTTTTCGACCGGAACCCATTGACGTGACATGCGCGGCCCGCCTAACGTCCCGGCAACCCAGTTGAAACCTTTCACGACGCCGGGAGGGCCGACCCGCCGGTGTCGTCGAGGAGCCCTCATGACCCACCCGTCCACCACGGGTCCGGCCCCGGTTCTCGCGCTGAGGGACGTCTCCAAGTCCTTCGGCGCGGTCCGCGCACTGCGGGACGTCTCCCTGGAGCTCTTCCCCGGGGAGGTGCACGCACTCGCCGGTGAGAACGGTGCCGGCAAGTCCACCCTCATCAAGACCCTCGCCGGCGTGCACCGCCCGGACACCGGCCAGGTGCTGCTCGACGGTGCGCCCGTCACCTTCCACGGACCCGGCGACGCCCGCGACGCCGGCATCGCCGTGATCTACCAGGAGCCCACGCTCTTCCCCGACCTGTCGATCGCCGAGAACATCTACATGGGCCGCCGACCGCGCCGCGCCCTCGGCCGGATCGACCACAAGGCCACCCACAACGCGACCGCCGCCCTGATGAAGCGCCTCGGCGTCGAACTCGACCCCGACCGGCCCGCCCGCGGTCTGTCCATCGCCGACCAGCAGATCGTCGAGATCGCCAAGGCCCTCTCCTTCGACGCCCGCGTCCTGATCATGGACGAACCGACCGCCGCCCTCACCGGCAGCGAGGTCGCCCGCCTCTTCGGCGTCGTGCGCACCCTGCGCGACCAGGGCGCCGCCGTGCTGTTCATCTCCCACCGGCTGGAGGAGATCTTCGACATCTGCCGGCGGGTCACCACCCTCCGCGACGGCGCCCGGATCGCCAGCGAGCCCCTGGAGGGCATGACCGAGGACGACCTGGTGCGCCGCATGGTCGGCCGCGACCTCGACGAGCTCTACCCCAAGCAGGACGTGAAGCCGGGCGAAGTCGCCCTGAGCGTGCGCCGGCTGACCCGCGAGGGGGTGTTCACCGACGTGTCGTTCGACGTCCGGCACGGCGAGATCGTCGGACTGGCCGGACTCGTCGGCGCCGGACGCACCGAGGTCGCCCGGGCCGTGTTCGGCATCGACCGCTGGGACGCCGGTGAGGTGTGGGTGCGTGGCAGGGCACTGGTCAACGGCGCGCCCTCCACCGCCATGGCCGCCGGACTCGCCCTGGTCCCGGAGGACCGGCGCGCCCAGGGCCTGGTGATGAACATGTCCATCGAGCGGAACATCGGCCTCACCGGGCTGCGCACGACCGTCAAGGCCGGGCTGATGGACCGCGGCGCCGAGCGCAGCCGCTCCCTCGACTGGGCCGTCAGGCTCCAGGTGAAGTACGCCCGGATCGCCGACACGGTCAACACGCTCTCCGGCGGCAACCAGCAGAAGGTCGTACTCGCCAAGTGGCTGGCCACCGGCCCGAAGGTGCTGATCGTCGACGAGCCGACCCGCGGCATCGACGTCGGCACCAAGGCCGAGGTGCACCGGCTGCTGTCGCAGCTGGCCGCCGACGGCGTGGCCGTCCTGATGATCTCCTCCGACCTGCCCGAGATCCTCGGCATGGCCGACCGCGTGCTGGTGATGCACGAGGGCCGGCTCACCGCCGAGATCCCGCGCTCCGACGCCACCGAGGAAACCGTGATGGCCGCAGCCACCGGGAGGGTCGCCGCATGACGGTCGTGACCCCGCAAGATACCCCCGTGGCCGACGTGCCCAGGTCGAGCGGCACCCGGCTGGTCGACCGCGTCTTCAGGATGCGCGAACTCGCCATCCTGGTCGTCTTCCTGGTGATGATCGCCGTCACCCAGGCCGGCAACAGCGAGTTCCTGTCCGAACAGGGCATCAAGGACCTGCTGCTGAACGCGACGATCCTGGTCCTGGTCGCCACCGGCCAGTCCCTCGTCGTCATCACCCGCAACGTCGACCTGTCCGTCGGATCCACGCTCGGCATCAGCGCGTTCGCCGCGGGAATCTACCTCCAGGGCGGCGGAAATCCCGTCGTGGCGGTCGCGCTTGCCGTGGTGCTCGGCATCGGCTTCGGACTGCTCAACGGACTGCTCGTCAGCCTCGGCCAGGTGCCCGCGCTCGTCGTCACCCTCGGCACGCTGTACATCATCCGCGGCATCGACTCCATCTGGGTCGGCTCCCGCCAGATCACCGCGGCCGATCTGCCCGGGGGATTCGTCGACTTCGGCTCCGGCGGCATCTCGGCGGTGCCGTACCTGGCGCTGATCGCGCTGGCCGTCCTCGTCGCCACCGCCTACTACCTCAAGCACTTCGCCAGCGGCCGCGAACTGTACGCGCTCGGCTCCAACCCCGAGGCCGCCCGCCTCGCCGGCATCCCCGTCCGCAGGCGGATCCTCGCCGCGTACACCTTCTGCGGCGCCCTCGCCGGACTCGCCGGCGCGATGTACCTGGCCCGCTTCGGCAACGTCGACTCCGGCACCGGCAACGGCTACGAACTCACCGTCGTCAGCGCGGTCGTGGTCGGCGGCGTCGTCTTCACCGGCGGCTCCGGCAGTGTCTACGGCGCGGCCCTCGGCGCGCTGCTGCTGACCTCCGTCAACAGTGTGCTGCCCGCCCTCGGCGTCAGCTCGGTCTGGGTGCTCGCGATCAACGGCATCCTGCTCATCCTCGCGATCGCGGTCGACCGGATGGTCGCGCTGCGCGTGGCCTCCGCACTGAAGAAGAGGAACGCCCGCCATGGCTGACATCTCCCTGCGTCCGGCGCCGGGCCGGTCCGGCCTGAAGAGGTGGGACTCCGCCGTCGGCGCACTCCTCGTGGTCGTCCTGCTGTTCTCCTTCGGCTTCGTCGACGGTTTCGGCAACGCGCTCAACCTGTCCTTCCTGATCGGCAACACCCTGCCGATCGCGCTGATCGCGCTGCCGATGACGCTGCTGGTGGTGTCCGGGGAGATCGACCTGTCGGTCGCGTCCACGGCGGGTCTGTCCGGTGCCGTCATGGGCGCCCTGTGGAACCAGGGCATGGCCATCGAGACGATCATTCCGATCTGCCTGCTGCTGGGCGTGGTGTGCGGGCTGGTCAACGGGCTGCTGGTGACCAGGCTGGGGCTGCCGTCCCTCGCCGTGACCATCGGCACGCTCGCGGCCTACCGGGGCATCGCGCAGATCGTGCTCGGGTCCGACGCGGTGACCGACTTCCCCACGCAGTACCTGGACTTCGCGTCCGGGCGGCTCGGTGAATCGTTCGTCCCGTACGCCTTCCTGCCGTTCCTCGTGCTGCTCGCCATCGCCGTGGTCGCGCTGCACGCCACACCGTTCGGGCGGGCGCTGTTCGCGATCGGCGCGAGTGAGGAGGCCGCACGGTTCGCCGGGATCCGGGTCAAGCGGCAGAAGCTGATCCTTTTCACGCTGACGGGGTTGATGGCATCCCTCACTGGCATCTTCTGGGCGTTGCACTACGCCAGCGCCCGCTATGACAACGCCACTGGCCTCGAACTGTCCGTTGTGGCGGCCGTGTTGCTCGGCGGTATCGACTTCGACGGCGGAAAGGGGACGTTGGGTGGCGCGATCGCGGGGGTGCTCCTGCTGGGGGCGCTGCAGAACGTGATGAGTCTCCAGGACGTCTCGGCGCAGTCGCAGATCGTCGTCACAGGTGTGTTGTTGGTGCTTTCCGTGCTCGGGCCCCGGGTGGTGCGTGCTCAATCATCCGGCTGACCCGTTGTTCGTGGCTGGTCGCGCAGTTCCCCGCGCCCCTGAGCGGCGCTTCCCCAACCTCTTTCAAAGGAATCCGTCATGCGTAAGTCGACTCTCCGCCGCAGCTGTGCGGCTCTCGCCACCGCCACCTCGCTCGCCCTCGCGATCACCGCCTGCGGTGGCACCACCAAGAAGGACGTCGCGAACGAGGGCGGCAGCGCCGCCACCGCCGGCAAGGCCGATCCGAAGGCGGCCACCAAGAAGGGCCTGACCGTCGGGTTCCTGCCCAAGCAGGTCAACAACCCGTACTTCACCTCCGCCGACAAGGGTGGCGAGAAGGCGCTGAAGGAGCTGGGGTCCAGCTACAAGGAGGTCGGGCCGTCCAGCGCGACCGACACCGCCGGGCAGGTCAGTTACGTCAACACGCTCACCCAGCAGCAAGTTGACGCGATGGCCGTGTCCGCGCAGGACCCGGGCGCGCTGTGCACGGCGCTCAAGCAGGCAATGAAGAACGGCATCAAGGTCGTCACCTACGACTCCGACACCACGGCCGGCTGCCGCAACGCCTTCGTCTCGCAGGCCTCCGCCGAGGACCTCGGCCGTACCGAGGTGCAGCTGCTCGCCAAGCAGATCGACTACAAGGGCGAGATCGCGATCCTGTCCGCCGCGCAGACCGCGACGAACCAGAACACCTGGATCGACTTCATGAAGGACGAGCTGAAGAAACCCGAGTACAAGAACATCAAGCTGGTCAGGACCGCGTACGGCAACGACGACGCCCAGCAGTCCTTCCAGCAGACCCAGGGCCTGCTCCAGGAGTACCCGAACCTCAAGGGGATCATCTCCCCGACCACCGTCGGCATCAAGGCCGCCGCCCAGTACCTGTCGGGCTCCAAATACAAGGGGAAGGTCAAGCTGACCGGCCTCGGCACCCCGAACGACATGCGCAAGTACGTCAAGAACGGCACCGTCGAGGCGTTCGAGCTGTGGGACCCGGCGAAGCTCGGCGAACTGGCCGCCCGCACCGCCGTCGCCCTGTCCTCTGGGCAGATCACCGGCAAGGAGGGGGAGACCTTCAAGGCCGGCTCCATGGGCGAGTACACCATCGGCAAGGACGGCGTCATCAGCCTCGGCAAGCCCACCGTGTTCGACGCCGGGAACATCGACCAGTTCAACTTCTGATCCTGGAGAATCGTTGATGCAGCGCGTGTGCTTCCTGCTGAAGGTCCGGGCGGACCGCCTCGACGAGTACCGCGAGCGGCACGCCGCGGTGTGGCCGGAGATGCTGAAGGCACTCTCGGAGACCGGCTGGCACAACTACTCGCTCTTCCTGCGCGAGGACGGACTGCTCGTCGGCTACCTGGAGACCGAGGACTTCGCCGCAGCCCGGGCCGGCATGGAAGCCACCGACGTCAACGCCCGCTGGCAGGCGGAGATGGCGCCGTTCTTCGAGTCGCCGGACGGCGCGCGGCCCGACGAGGCGATGAAACCGCTCACCGAAGTGTTCCACCTCGCATGACGATGGAGTCCACGAGATGCACAGACGTACCTTGCTGGCCGCCGCCCTCACGGGAGCCGTGGTGACCCCCGCCCTGGCCTCCGGCACCGCACAGGCCGCGAACCCGGGCCCCTCGGTCACCCGGACGGGCACCACCACCCTCGACGGCCGGGCCATCTTCTTCGTCTCGTACGACGGGCTGGTCAACAACAACGCCTTCCAGAAGAACGGCCTTCTGACCTACCAGGGCCACCAGTACGCCGCCTGGTACACCGCCGACCGGAACGCCGTCGTCGGCCGCCGGGTCCTCGGCGGAAGCACCTGGTCCACGGTCAAGGTCGGCCACACCCTCAAGGCCGACGACTCCCACAACGTCATCTCCATGGGCGTCTCCAAGCTCGACGGCCGCCTGCACCTCAACATGGACTCCCACAGCGACGGCTTCACCTACGTCAAGTCCGTCGCCGGGCTCATGGACAACCCCGCGGGGCTGAGCTGGACCGCGAGCCGCTTCGGGGCGCCCCAGTCGACCCTGGACGGCGTCGCGCTCACCTCGCAGTTCACCTACCCGCAGTTCGTCTCCACGCCCGACGGCAGACTCCAGCTGAGCTACCGCGTCGCCGTCTCCGGCAACGGCCGCAACGCCCTCGCCGAGTACGACGGAACCACATGGACCGACCTCGGCGAGTGGACCAGCTCCACCGGCACGTACACCAGCGAGCACGGCTCCTCGACGGCCCGCAACATGTACCTGCACGGCATGGACTACGACCGGGGCGGCCGGCTGCACTCCTTCTTCACCTGGCGTGAGCAGAACGGCGCCGTGATGTGCAACGGTGGCGGCATCACCAACCACGACACCGGCTACGTCTACTCCGACGACCGCGGCCGCACCTGGCGCAACAACGCCGGGACCGTCGTGGGTGTGACGGGCGGCTCCGAGAAGGTGTCCGTGAGCGACGCCGGCCTGGTGATCGACCCGCTCAACCCCGACCACTCCCTGATGAACCAGGAGAGCCAGTTCACCGACTCCGTGGGCCGGCCGCACGCGCTCATCTCCTACGTGCCCGGCCGCTTCGGGCAGTGCACCACGAACTACGTCGCCGACCGCACGGCCAACGGACGTGCCTTCCACGTCCGCAAGAACGCCTCCGGCACCTGGCAGAAGACCGAGATACCGGTCCCGCTGAACTCCAGCCAGCGCACCAAGCTGATCCTGGACAAGTACGACAACGCGTACGCGGTCTTCCCCTTCGGCCGGATCGCCGGGGCCTCCGCGGCCTCCGGACACACCGACTGGAAGATCCTCTTCGACGGCAGCGGACTCAACGCCTTCGGCGAGGTCGTCATCGACGAGACGCGCATCGCGCAGGACGGGGTGCTGTCGTTCATGTACCAGGAGAGGTCCAGCGGGACGACCCCCTCGGCGCTGCACGTCGTCGACTTCCGGCTCCCCGCCTGACCGCGACCGGTTCCCGGGGCGGCATGCCGGTAGTGTGAAGCCGCTCCGGGCCGCCGCCCCCTCGTCTCCCTCTGGAGGTCCCTGCCCGATGGCCCAGTCGGTGGGTATCAAGGACGTCGCCCGCGTCGCCGGAGTCTCCGTCGGCACGGTCTCGAACGTGATCAACCGCCCGGACACGGTCGCGACCGAGACCCGGGCCCGGGTGCTGTCCGCGATAGACCGGCTCGGGTACGTCCGCAGCGAGTCCGCGCGCCAGCTGCGCGCGGGACGCAGCCGCATCATGGGGCTGCTCGTCCTCGACATGGGCAACCCCTTCTTCGTCGACGTCGCGCGCGGCGCCGAGCGTGCCGCCCGGCAGGCCGGACTCGGCGTCATGGTCTGCAACAGCGCCCAGAACCCCGGGGAGGAGGCCGAGTACCTGTCGCTCTTCGCCGAGCAGCGGGTACGGGGCGTGCTGCTCACCCCGGCCGACGCGACCGGCCGCAACATCGAGACGTTCCGCCGGCACGGCATCCCGTTCGTCCTGGTCGACCGGGTCGCCGAGGGCACCACCGAGTGCTCGGTATCCGTCGACGACGTCGCGGGCGGCGCGCTCGCGGTACGCCACCTCGTCGACGCCGGGCACCGCTCGATCGCCTACGTCAGCGGCCCGCCCGGCCTCAACCAGGTCCGCGACCGCCGCACCGGCGCCCTCGAAGCGCTCGCCGAGGCCGGGCTCGGCCCCGACGCGCTGCGGGAGCTGCCGACCGAACGGCTGGACGTCGCCGCGGGGCGGGACGCCGGGGCCCGGCTGCTCGGGCTGGCGGACCGGCCCACAGCCGTGTTCTGCGCCAACGACCTCCTCGCCCTCGGTGTCCTGCAAGCCATGTACGCGGCCGGTGTCGGTGTCCCCGACGACCTCGCCATCGTCGGCTACGACGACATCGAGTTCGCCGCCGCCGCTGCCGTCCCGCTCACCTCGGTACGGCAGCCCGCCGTCACCATGGGCGCCATGGCCGCCGAGCTGCTGCTGGAGGAGACGGAGGAGGAGGACGCGGCGCGCGCACACGAACACCGCAGGGTCGTCCTGCAGCCCGAGCTGGTGGTCCGCCGCTCCAGCCTGTCCGCCCGCTGAGCCTGAACGGCGGTTCAGCAAGATTTCATGATCGAAGGGCTCACTCACCGGTGATCCCTGTGATGAACTGGGACGCGGTCCGAAAATCCGTCCGTCCCGGGAGCCCTGTTGACCGTCAGCTACCGCCAGCCCGGAGTCGTCCTCACCGACCGACGCTTCACCGTCCCCCTCGACCACGGCCGCCCCGACGGCGAGACGATCGAGCTGTACGCCCGCGAGGTCGTCGCCAGCGACAAGACGCACCAGGACCTCCCCTGGCTCCTCTACCTCCAGGGCGGGCCGGGCTTCGGCGCGGACCGCTCCGTCGGCAGGCCGGGCTGGCTCGGCAGGGCCCTCAAGGAGTACCGCGTCCTGCTCCTCGACCAGCGCGGCACCGGTCACAGCACGCCCGCGAACCGCCAGACGCTCCCGCTGCGCGGCGGCCCGGCCGAGCAGGCCGACTACCTCACGCACTTCCGCGCCGACTCGATCGTCCGCGACTGCGAGGCCATCCGCACCCAGCTCACCGGCGGCAGGCCCTGGACCGTGCTCGGCCAGAGCTTCGGCGGTTTCTGCGCGACCTCCTACCTGTCCCTCGCCCCCGAAGGCCTGGCCACCGCCGTCATCACCGGCGGACTGCCCGCACTGGACGCGCACGCGGACGACGTGTACCGGGCCGCCTTCCCGCGCATCGAACGCAAGGTCACCGCCCACTACGCCCGCTACCCCGAGGACGCCGAGCGCGCCCGGCGCATCGCCGGCCACCTCCTCGACCACGACGTGGTCCTGCCGAACGGCTACCGGCTCACCGTCGAGGCCTTCCAGTCCCTCGGCATCGCCCTCGGCACCGGCGACGGCAGCCACCGCCTCCACTACCTCCTCGAGAACGCCTTCGTCCGCACCCCGCAGGGCCACGCGCTCTCCGACGCGTTCCAGGAGCAGGTGCAGGGCATGCTCTCCTACGCCCGCCACCCGCTGTACGCCCTGGTCCACGAGTCGATCTACGGCCAGGACGCCCGGCCCACGGCCTGGTCGGCCGAGCGGGTCCGCGCCGAATTCCCGCAGTTCGACGCCGCCAAGGCCCTCGCGGGCGACGAGCCCCTGCTGTTCACCGGGGAATCGATTCACCCCTGGATGTTCGACTGCGACCCCGCGCTGCGCCCGCTGCGCGAGACCGCCGACCTGCTCGCCGCCCGCACCGACTGGACGCCTCTGTACGACCCGGCCCGTCTCGCCGCCAACACGGTGCCGGTCGTGGCCGCCGTCTACCACGACGACATGTACGTCGACACGGCCCATTCGCTGCGCACCGCCCGCGCGATCCGGGGTCTGCGCACCTGGGTCACGGACGAGTTCGAGCACGACGGCATCCGCGCCGGCGGCCCCCGCGTCCTCGACCGGCTGCTGGCTCTCGTCCGGGGCGAGGCGTGATCTCGTGCCGCGGACCCGGTGATGCCGGTGGCGCGGACTAGTGTGCTGACATGACGACCACTCAACTGCAGCCCATGCCCGGCGACTGGCGGCGTGCCCTCGCGGTCGTGGCGCATCCGGACGACCTCGAGTACGGCTGCTCGGCGGCGATCGCCGCCTGGACCGACGAGGGCCGCGAGGTCGCCTACGTCCTCGCGACCCGGGGCGAGGCGGGCATCGACACACTGGACCCCGCTCGGTGCGGGCCGCTGCGCGAGCAGGAGCAGCGGGCGAGCGCGGCCGTGGTCGGCGTGTCGGAGGTGGAGTTCCTCGACCACAAGGACGGCGTCATCGAGTACGGCACCGCCCTGCGCCGCGACATCGCCGCCGCCATCCGCCGGCACCGGCCCGAGCTGGTCATCACGCTCAACCACCGGGACACCTGGGGCGGTGTCGCCTGGAACACCCCGGACCACGTGGCCGTCGGCCGGGCCACACTCGACGCGGCCGGCGACGCCGGCAACCGGTGGATCTTCCCCGAGCTGATCGAGCAGGGCCTCGACCCCTGGGACGGCGTGCGCTGGGTCGCGGTCGCCGGCTCCAGCACGCCCACGCACGCGGTCGACGCGACGGCCGGGATGGAACGGGCGGTGCGCTCCCTGCTGGAGCACCGCACGTACATCGAGGTGCTGACCGGCGAGGATCCGGAGACGTACGCACGCGGCTTCCTGGCCCGCAACGCCGAGGCGACGGGGGAGCGGTTCGGTGGCAGGCCGGCGGTGGCGTTCGAACTGTTCAGCAGATGACCAGCGGTTGACCGGCGGACGACGGGGGAGAGCATGACGGACAGCGAGGAACTGGCCGGGCGGTTCGAGGAACACCGGGGGCATCTCAGAGCGGTGGCCTACCGCATGCTCGGATCGCTCGCCGAGGCGGAGGACGCCGTCCAGGAGGCCTGGCTGAGGCTCGGCCGCACCGACGTGGACGACATCGGCAACCTCGGCGGCTGGCTCACCACGGTGACCGGCCGGGTCTGCCTGGACCTGCTGCGCTCGCGCACCGCGCGGCGCGAGGAACCGATGGGCGACACCCAGGACACCGCGCGCGTCTTCGTCCCCGACCCGGTGCTCCGGCCGCTGTCGCACCTCGACCCGGCGGAGGAGGTGCTCCAGGCCGATTCCGTGGGCCTGGCCCTCCTCGTCGTGCTGGAGAACCTGACGCCCGACGAGCGGCTGGCGTTCGTGCTGCACGACATGTTCGCCGTGCCGTTCGACGACATCGCGCCGATCGTGGAGCGCAGCCCCGCAGCGACCCGGCAGCTCGCGAGCCGCGCCCGGCGCCGGGTGCGGGGCGCCACCCCCTCGCCCGAGCCGGACCTCGGCCGGCAGCAGCAGGTGCTGGACGCCTTCCTGGCCGCCTCGCGCGGCGGTGACTTCGAGGCGCTGCTGGGTCTGCTGCACCCGGACGTGGTGCTGCGGGCCGATTCGGGGACGCTGATGCGGGGCGCGGCCGCGTCCAAGGTCGTCCAGGGCGCCAAGGCCGTGGCGGAACAGGCGCTCATGTTCGCCCCGTTCGTGCGCTCCGCGCAGCTGGTCCTGATCAACGGCTCGGTAGGGATGATCGATGTGTCCGAGGGCCGGGTGCAGTCGGTCATGGGGGTCACGATCGCCGACGGCCGGATCACCGGCATGTACATCCTGGCCGACCCCGGCCGGCTGGAGCTCCTGGAGGTGCCCGGGCCGACGGTATGACCGCGACTCGGCTGTCACCGCTCGTTTCGTATGCTGAACGGCATGCGAGATCACCAGGCCGGGCCGGCGGAGCTGCGCGGCGACTGCGAGCGGTGCTTCGGGCTGTGCTGCGTCGCCCTGCCCTTCGCGGCCTCGGCCGACTTCGCGGTCGACAAGGCCGCCGGCACACCGTGCCGCAACCTCCGTGAGGACCACCGCTGCGGCATCCACGCCGGGCTCCGGCAGAAGGGATTCACCGGCTGCACGGTGTACGACTGCTTCGGTGCGGGGCAGCAGGTCTCGCAGATCACCTTCGGCGCGCGGGACTGGCGTACCGGGCCACCGGAGGACGCCCGCCGCATGTTCGAGGTGTTCCCGGTGGTCCGGCAGCTGCACGAACTGCTCTGGTACCTGACGGAGGCGCTCACCCTGCAGGCGGCCCGCCCCGTCCACCCCGAGCTGCGCGAGGCCCTGGAGAAGACCCGGGAGCTGACCGGCGGGAGCCCCGAGGAGCTCGCCGGGCTCGACGTGGCGGCCCACCGGCAGGAAGTCAACGTCCTGCTGCTGAGGTCGAGTGAACTGGCCCGGGCCGGCTTCAAGGGCCGCCGGAAGAACCGCCGGGGTGCGGACCTCATGGGAGCCCGGCTCAAGGGCGCCGATCTGCGCGGTGCGAATCTGCGCGGTGCCTACCTCATCGCCGCGGACCTCACCGGGGCGGACCTGCGGGGAGCCGACCTGATCGGTGCCGACCTGCGTGACGCGGACCTCACGGACGCCGACCTGACCGGGGCGTTCTTCCTCACCCAGCCGCAGCTCAACGCGGCCCGGGGCAGCGCCGGGACGCGGCTGCCCGGGTCAGTCACCCGCCCCGGGCACTGGACTGCGCAGGTCTGAGGCCGGCTCGGGCACCGGGGTGCGGCGCTCGGGGTGCAGTCGCAGGCCCTCCGGCATCATCGTCAGCCGTTCCGTCACGCGCAGCCGGTAGCCCGGGTCGGCCCGCAGCTCGTAGCGCCGCAGCAGCAGTCCGAGCACCAGCGTGGCCTCGTGCAACGCGAACTGCCGCCCGATGCACGCCCGTGCGCCCGTCCCGAACGGCTTGAAGGTGTGCGGGGGCCGGGACCGTACGGCCCGGGCGTCGAAGCGGTCGGGGTCGAACCGCTCGGCGTCCTCGCCCCACACCTCGGGGTCCCGGTGCAGCATCGGCGTCAGCACCAGTGCCCAGGCGCCCCGCCGCATGGGGTGCTCCCCGGCCAGCACGGTGTCCTCCCGGGCCTCGCGGGCGAACGCGGGCGCGGTGGGCCACAGCCGCAGCGACTCGTCCAGCACGCGGCGGACGTAGCGCAGCCGGGCCACCTGCTCGTAGGCCGGCTCCGCGGTGTCCGCCCACACCCGGTCCACCTCGGCGCGGGCGCGGGCGGCGATCTCGGGGTGGCGGGCGAGGTAGTGCAGGGCGAAGGAGAGCGCGCCCGAGGTCGTCTCGTGCCCGGCCACGAGGAACGTGATGACCTGGCGGCGGACGTTCTGCGGCGCCAGCCGTTCCCCGGTGTCGGGGTGGGACGTCTCCAGCATGCGGTCCAGCAGATCGCCGTCGCCGCCGCCGGTGGCGCGCCGGGCGCGGACCAGTTCGTCGACCGTGTGGTTGAGGTGGGCGATGTCGGCCGCGTTGCGGCGGCTCGCGCCGCGCAGCAGCAGGGGGGCCAGCGGCAAGGGCACGGTGTTGAGCCGCTGGGCGTACGTCAGCGTGCCCACCATCGCGGACACGAAGGGATGCGGCCGGGAGCGCTCGAACGAGCCGAAGTCGTGGCCGAAGCCGGTGCGCGCGATCGTCTCCAGCGTCAGCTTGGTCATGTCGCCGGGCACGTCCACCACCCGGCCCGTCTCCGCCGCCCGGTCCCAGTGTTCCGTCAGCCGCCGCGCGACCGACAGCATCATCGGGTGGTAGCCGGCCATGGCGTCGCGGCTGAACCCCGGGGCGAGCACATCGTGGGCCAGTTGCCAGTTGGGCTCGTGGTTGTAGGCCGTGAACAGGCCGTCTCCGGCGACCGGCCGCAGGTTGGCCACGCCGAGCCCCACGTGCTTGGCGAACCGGGACTCGTCCGCGAGGTCGGCCGCGTGCCGGGCACCCCACACGAAGACGAACTCCTTGCCGAACGCCTTGCGCCGGAACACCGGGCCCAGCTGACGGGCGTAGCGCAGTGAGTCCTGGATCGGAGTGTGCCGGTCGACACCCAGGACGTCACCGAGCAGCGGGATCCGGCGCGGCGGGTGCGGGATGCGGTCCAGATCCGGCCAGCCCAGCTCGGCACTGCGGAACCCCTTGGGCTCCCCGGTCCGTGTCGGCGCCTCCGTCATGACGCGATCTCCCTTGATCCGGCAGCGGGTTCGCACGTGTTGTACGTGAGTTCAATAGCGCGGTTCAGTCTGGGCCCGTTGTTGAACCGGCGTCAAGTAAAGTGCGGGCATGGCCGCGAACCAGGGCGGGCGCACGCGCCGTCGGCTCAGCACCGAGGAGCGCCGGGAGCAGCTCCTGTCCGTCGGTGCGAGGCTGTTCTCGGAGAGCCCCTACGACGACGTGTGGATCGAGCAGGTGGCCGAGATCGCCGGAGTGTCGCGCGGGCTGCTGTACCACTACTTCCCGACGAAGCGGGACTTCTTCGCGGCGGTCGTCGAGCGTGAGAGCGAGCGCATGCTGCGCATGACGGCGGCGGTGCCCGGCGTTCCGGTCCGCGAGCAACTCGCCGCGGGTCTTGAGACGTTCCTGGAGTACGTACAGGCGCACGCGCACGGCTACCGCGCCTTCCACCGCGCCGACGCGGCCGGGGACCAGGCGGTGCGGAGGGTCTATCAGCGGGCCCTGGGCGCGCAGGAGCAGCAGATCCTCGCCGCGCTCGCCGCCGATCCCGAATTCGGCCCCGCCTTCGAGGAGCGGCCGGAGGTCCGGCTGGCCGTACGCGGCTGGCTGGCGTTCACCACGAGTGTCTGCCTGGAGTGGCTGCGCGGCGCCGAGTTGGACCGTGCGCAGGTGCGCGAGCTCTGCGCACGCGCCCTGCTGGGCGTGCTCACACCCTGAGGGTGTCGCAAAGGGGACCTGCCGTGGTTGGCGCACACCCGGATCTTCGATAGGTTAGGTGAGGCTTACCTAAGGAGGTCTGGGATGGGTGACGACAGCCACAGCTGGACGGCGGCTCCCGCCGCGGCGGAGCGGGCGCGCTCGGTGCTCGCCGCCGCGTGGTCCTGCTCCGTGACCGCGGAGGGCACACGGGAGGAACTGGTCGGCGCGCACACCGTGGGCGAGGACGGCCGTGTGCTCGTGCACGTGCCCGAGGACAGCGCCCTGCTCGCGGCCGCGATCTGCGCGCCCCGCGGTGAGCCGTCCGCGGTGCTGGAGTTCGCCGACGCCGCACCCGTTCCGGTCCGGGACCGGATCCGCGCCCGGCTGTGGCTCGCGGGCTGGTTCGCCGTCGAGGGCGAGCGGCTCGCCTTCACGCCCACCCGTGTCGTGCTGCGGCAGCCGTCCGGCTCCGTGGTCGTGGACCTCGACGAGTTCGCCTCCGCCGTGCCCGACCCGCTCACCACGGCGGAGGCGCGGCTGCTGACGCACCTCGCCGACTGCCACGCCGACGCCGTGGAACGGCTCACCCGGCTCGTCGGTCCCGACAGCCTGCACGGCGCGGTCCGCGTCCAGCCGCTCGCCGTCGACCGGCACGGTCTGACACTGCGCATCGAACGGGTCCGCGCCCACGGCGACGTGCGCCTCGCCTTCCACACGCCCGCCGACGACGTCGCGCAGCTCACCGAGCGCATGCACGCCCTGCTGGGCCAGGCCGCCGCCGCGTCGTGTCCGCGGACCCTACAGCGGCAGCGCACAGACGGCGACGGGTGAGGGGAACGATTCTCCTGTGCGCCGGAGTCCGCCGTCGGTCTCGTCCACGTGGAAGACGGTGACGGTGGAGGACTTCTGGTTGGCGGCGAACAGCAGCGTGCCTTCCGGTGAGAAGGCGATCTGCCGGGGGAAGTCCCCGCCCACCGGCACCGTGTCGAGCAGCCGCAGCCGGGCGCCCTGCGCCTCGACGGCGTAGCGGGTGAGGCTGTTGTGGCCGCGGTTGGCGAGATAGGCGTAGCGGCCGTTCGCGGTCACCAGGATCTGCGCCGGGTAGTTGCTGCCCCGGCCCGTGCCCGTGGACTGCGCCTCGCCGACGGCGACCCGGCCGGAGGCCTTGTCGTACGAGCAGACCGCCACGGTGTTGTCGACCTCGTTGGCGAGGTAGGCGTACCGACCGCCGGGATGGAACGTGAGGTGGCGCGGCCCCGCGCCCGGCCGGGTCCGGGCCCGTGCCACCTCGGTGAGCCTGCCCGCCTTCTCGTCCAGCCGGTACGTGTGGACGCTGTCCGTCCCCAGGTCGACGGCGAGCACATGGCCGCCGTCCGGGCTCGTGACGACCTGGTGGGCGTGCGGGCCCTCCTGGCCCGGCCCGGGCGGCGGAGCGGAGTGCCGTACGAGGTCGGTGCGTTCACCGAGGGCGCCCGACGCGTCGATGGGATGCACGGCCACGCTGCCCGAGCCGTAGTTCGCGCTCAGCAGCCAGCGGCCGCCCGGATGCACCGACAGATGACACGGGGCGGCCCCGCCGGTGCTCCGGCTGCCCAGCACCTTCCGGTCGGACAGCCGGACGGCGGTCACGGCACCGTCGTCGCGCTCGTCCACCGCGTACAGCGTGCGGCGGTCCGGGTGGACCGCCAGGTACGACGGGTCGCCGACACCGCCGATCGTGCCGGCGCCGGTGATCCGGCCCGTCCCCGGGTCGTACGTCGCCAGGCCGATGCCTTTGCCGCCGCCCTCGGCGGAGGTGTAGGTGCCCAGGTGCAGCGGGCGGGGCCCGGAGGGGCGGCGATCCCCGCCGGACGGGCTCGCACTCGCCTCAGGGGCCGTGGCCGGATCGGTCGCCGGGGCGGGTGCGTCGTCGCAGGACGGCAACGCTGCCACGGCCGCCCCGCCCGCCAGTGCGCCGACGAACCGGCGCCTGCTCCAGCCGCCACTGCCCATATTGCCCCTCAGGTCGTCACTCGTCCCGGTCGTGACAGCCACCTTGGCGTTTCCCGCCCGTCGGGTGCAAACAACGGCAGCCGGTGCCGCGCGTTGCGCGACGGGCCGGCTACCAGTCGCCGTCCTGGACCGGGGTGCCCGGCGCGTCCTTGAGCTGTTGCGTCTGTCCCGGCGTGGGCGGCTGCCAGGGCTCGTGGTCGTCGCCGAGCCAGTCGCCGACCGGCTTGACGGACTGGAGGGTGTCCGTGGGGGCGAGGTCCTCCGCGTCCTGGTCGAAGTAGTCGAACCAGGGCAGGCCGGCCCGGGTGTACGCGGCCCGGTCCACCGGCGACGGCGGCGCGGCCTCCCCGGTGATGCGGCGCCACTCCGGCGGTGTCACCAGGTGCACGAACACCCGCCCGGCCGGTTCCCGCGACCAGTCGGTGAGAGGCCGTTCGTCCTGGTAGACCTCCTGCCGCAGGGAGCCGCCGACACCCAGACCCATCGCGGCGGCCGCACGCGGCGGGCTCGCCGGAACGGCACCGCCGGCGGGCGCCGGAACCGCCCCGGGCGCGGCCGGAGCCGCCTGGGGCATCGGCGCGCCGTAGCCGCCGGGCGCGGGCGGGGCGGTCGGGGGCATCGGCGCGCCGTAGCCGCCGGATGCGGGCGGGGCGGCGAGGGGCATGGGGGCGCCGAAGCCACCGGACCCGGCCGCGGGCAGGCCGCCCGGCATCGGGGCGCCGTAGCCGCTCGCCGGCGGAGCGGAGCGCTCCCGCTCCGCGCGCAGCCGCTCCTCGGCACGCCACCGCGCCAGCTCCCGGTCGTTCAGCGCGAAGGACTGCAGTTGTACGCCGCCCCACACCTCCTCGCCGGTGACCTGACCCTCGACGGTGGCGCCCAGACCGAGCGGAACGGCCACGAACTGCCGGACCGTGCCCGTGCCGGAGTTGATGCCGTCCAGCCAGGGCTGGCGGGGGAGCACCACGTAGTTCTGCGGGTCGCGGGCCGGCCGGTCGCTCCAGGGCCGGCCGGAGACCGCGCACACCTTGCCGACGCCGACCTGCAGCGCGGCGGGCTCGGAGGTGCCCGCGAAGCTCAGCCACATCGCCTCGCGCAGATACACCGGCAGCATCACTCCGCCGCGGGCCCGCCACTCGCCGGGGACCCGGTCCGCGTAGTCCGCGACGCGCCGCACCGGGAACTCGCCGAGGCCCGGCGGCAGCGGATGAGTGCCCGTCTCCGGCAGACGCAGTGTGCGGATGAACCGCACGGCGACCCCGCCCGGCAGCCGCAGAGTGTTCCCGTCGATCCGCACGTCGGCCATCGGCCCGCCCCTCGCATCAGGCGCCGGCCCCCTGCCGGCGCTTCCCTCAGCGAGAACGCCCACCGAACCCCGCGCGGTTCCGCCACAGCTGCTCCGTCACGCCCAGCCGCTCCCGCAGCCGTGTCAGACGGGGCATCCGGGCCCGCTGCTCGCGCGACACGCGGTCCAGTTCCTCGAACAGGCGGCGGGTGCGGTGCTCGGTGTCGAGCTCGTCGAGGATGCGGTTGACCTCCGTCAGTACGGCCCCCGGAAGCTGCCAGTGCCCGGGGGAGCGCTCGGCCTCCTCGCGCAGCAGCAGGGCCAGCTTGTCGCGGGTGCCCGCGGCGGTGCGCAGTTCGGCGGCCAGACGTTCCTCCGCCGACTCGGCGCTCGCGCTCAGATGGGTGGTGACCAGCACCGCGAAACTCACCACGGCGTCGGCGATCTCGGACAGCACCTGCTCCAGGGCGGCGCCCGTCTCGGCCTCGAACAGCGGCTCGGGCTCGCGCTCCTTCGCGAGGTCGGTGAGGGAGCGGGCGAGCACACGCAGGACCACCGTGCAGATCTCCAGCGTGTCCAGGCCCGTGCGCATCACGACCCGGTGCAGCACGCTGTCCTGCACGCGCGGGTTGAGCCGCAGACTGTCCTCCGCCTGCCGCAGCGCCGCGTCCACCTCGACGATGTCGTGGTCCAGCCGGCGCGCCTCGTGCAACTGGCTCTCCGCGCGGTCCACGGGTGTGCCGCCCGCGGCCTCCTCGCCCATGCGCAGCATCAGCTGCCGCAACCGACGGGAGAGGCCCTCGATGGACTCGCCGGCCTCCTCCACCCACACCGGCGGAGCCAGCAGCAGGTTGCAGGCCAGACCCACGGAGGCGCCGATCAGGGTCTCCACCACGCGGGCCCAGGCGGTGTCCCCGACGGTGGTGACACCGAGGACGAGCATCGCGCTGATCGCGACCTCGGGCACGTACTCCTCCACCCGGACCAGCCGTCCCACCGCCAGGGAGGCCACCAGGAGCAGTGCCAGGCTCCACCAGGTGAGCCCCACCAGCAGGCTGAACGCGATGGCGACGAGCACACCGGTCACCACGGCGTTCACCCGGCGGAAGCCGTTGGTGATCGTGGCGTACAGGGTCACCTGGACGACCAGCAGTGCCGTCAGGGGAGCGGTGAGCGGGGCCGGCTCGGGGCTCAGCCGCAGCGCGATGACGTACGCGATCGTCGCAGCGGTCGCGGACCGCACCGTCTGGACGACCACGGGATCACGACGCTTCCTCACGATCCGCTCGGCGTGCGCCGTCCACTCACGTACCTCTCGCATCCTCGGGCTGTTCCCCTTCCCCGGCGTATCGAACGGATCCGTCGCAGGCATCCATCACTTCCATGAAGGACGCTCACGAAGGACGTTAGTGCCGGGGCAAAGCGCGGGCGACCGAGGGCTCAGGCGGACACCTTGTCGAGGAAGGCGGACAGCAGGCTCCTGGTCCGCGCGATCTGTTCGTCCACGGTGAGGCTCTCCTCGAACCGGGACCCCGCCTCAGGCGCCTTCTTCCCGCGCACGTACAGGGAGCAGGCGAGGTCGGTGCACATGTACGCGCCCACGGAGTTGCCCTCACGGCCGGCCGGCCCCGCCTTGCGCGCGGTCATCAGCGAGACCCCGCCGCGCGGATGCGTCGTCAGGCACAGCGAACACATGCTGCGGTGCAGGAAGCCGCGCTGCGCGGCCTGGAACCGCATCGAGAGGCCGACGAGCCTACCTCCCCGCTCCGTCACCAGATAGCTGCGGTCGGGTGCCCCCGGGTCCCGCCACCCGAGGAAGTCGAGATCGTCCCAGGGCCGCTCGTCGAGGTCCCGGGGCACGGCCAGACGCTTGGCCTCGCCCTTCGAGCAGTTGATGAAGGAGGCGCGGACGTCCTGCTCGGTGAGCGGCTGCATGGGAACTCCAGGGAGTCGTCTTCGCAAACCTAGGGGTCCTAGGTTTTGGGGGCCGGGCCAGACTAGACAGTCGCGCCGCCCAGGGGCGACCGGATTTCCGTCAGGCCCGAGGGCTTCCGACGGAGACAGTCGCGCCGCCGAGGGCGGCCGGACGTCCGTCAGGCCCGAGGGCTTCCGGCGGATCCCCGTGGCGTCGCCGCGGATCCGTCGGAATCCGCCTGGCCGCCCGCGGTCTGCGGCGGCCACACCCCGGGCGCCAGCACCCCCAGCGCGTACGCCCGGGCCACCAGTTCCGTGCGGTTGGACGCACCCCAGCGGGACGACAGGCGGCGCAGGTGGTAGGTGACGCCGTCCGTGCTGAGGCCCGTCTCGCGGGCTGCCCGGGCCGTGGTGGCGCCGGCGGCCAGGAGCGCCAGGACGCGGGCCTCCATCGGTGTGACCCGGGCCTGATCGACGGGTGGGGCGGGGGCGGGGCCGCGCTCGGGCTCCACCCGGAGCATCACGAGCAGGGCCGGGGTGTCCTCCGCCGTGTCGCTGACCGGATCCGCCGTCAGTTCGCCGTAGCGGTCCGCGCCGCCGGGGGCCCGCCAGCACACCGACACCTGATAGCGGGAGCGGCGGCGCAGGCGCAGGGCCTCGGCGATCCGCTCGACCTGGGTCGCCTCACGCGGGCTGAACAGGTCCAGCACATCGCGTCCGCGCAGCTGCCCCGGCGTCCTGCCGCACTCCGCCGCCATCGCCGGATTGGCCAGCAGCACCGCCCCGTACACGTCGCACACCGCGACCGGCATCGCGACCCGGTCGAACAGCAGCAGCGCGCGGTTGCGCCACGTCACGGCCTCCTGTCGGGCCAGGTCCACGCATCGGCTCCTTCCACGCCGGACCGCTCCCGCGCAAGAGCGGCGCGGCCGCACGCACTACACAATCATGTAGGGCCGCCGGTCCGCCTCCCGGGCCCGGTGGATCACGCTGGATCGCAGTACTTCCGTACCGCGAAAGGCAGTTGCCGCGTCATGCCCCCCACCGGACAGACTCCCCTGACCGCCGACGACCTCCCCGGCGTCCCCGTCGCCGACATCTCCGCCACCGGACCCGGTGGTGCGCCCATCCAGCAGGTCATGGATCTGATGCGCGAGCACGGGCCGGTCCTCGTGCGGCGGCTGTACGGGCGGGACACCCTGTTCGTGAGCGACCTGGACCTCGTGGCCGAACTCGCCGACGAGCAGCGGTTCGCCAAGCACATCGGGCCCGGCCTGGAGAACGTCCGCGAGTTCGCCGCCGACGGCCTGTTCACCGCGTACAACGACGAGCCCAACTGGGCCAAGGCGCACGACATCCTCATGCCCGCCTTCGCGCTGGGCTCGATGCGCACGTACCACCCCGTGATGCTGGAGGTGGCGCAGCGGCTCATCGCGTCCTGGGACCGCGACGCCCGCGCCGGCCGGCCGGTGAACGTGCCCGACGACATGACCCGGATGACGCTCGACACCATCGGACTCGCCGGCTTCGGCTACGACTTCGGCTCCTTCGAACGGTCCGAGCCGCACCCCTTCGTCCAGTCGATGGTCCGCTGCCTGGAGTGGAGCATGACCCGCCTGGCGCGCGTGCCCGGGAAGGACTACACCGAGCAGGACGCGGCCTTCCGTGCGGACTCCGCCTACCTCGCCGAGGTCGTCGACGACGTCATCGCCGCCCGCACCGGCACCGGCCAGAGCGACACCGGCGACCTCCTCGGCCTGATGCTCACCGCCGAGCACCCGGACGACGGCACCACGCTCGACACCGCGAACATCCGCAACCAGGTCATCACGTTCCTGATCGCCGGTCACGAGACCACCTCCGGCGCGATGTCCTTCGCGCTGTACTACCTCGCCAAGCACCCGACCACGCTCCGCCTGGTGCAGCGCGAGGTCGACGCGCTGTGGGGCGACCGGGCCGACGTCGAGCCGACGTACGAGGAGGTCGGCCGGCTGACCTACACCCGTCAGGTCCTCAACGAGGCGCTCCGGCTGTGGCCCACGGCCGCCGTGTTCTCCCGGGAGGCCCGCGAGGACACCCTGCTCGGGGGCCGCATCCCGCTGCGTGCCGGGCAGGGCGTCCTGGTCCTCGCGCCGATGCTGCACCGGCAGCCCGTATGGGGCGACAACCCCGAGCTGTTCGACCCCTCCCGCTTCACGGCCGAGGCGGAAGCCGAGCGGCCGGTGCACGCCTTCAAACCGTTCGGCACGGGTGAGCGGGCCTGCATCGGACGGCAGTTCGCGCTGCACGAGGCGACCATGCTGCTGGCCATGCTCGTCCACCGCTACCGGATGGGCGACCACGCCGACTACCGGCTCGACGTCAAGGAGACCCTCACCCTCAAGCCCGAGGGCTTCACCCTCGCGCTCACCCCTCGCACCCCTGCCGACCGCGTCCACGGCCCGCTGCCCGGGGCCGCCCCGGCCCAGGACACCGCCACGGCCGAGCCGCAGGACCTGCCCGCCCGCGTCCGTCCCGGCACCGCCGCCCTCTTCCTGCACGGCAGCAACTACGGCACCTGCCGCGACTTCGCGGCCCGGCTCGCCGACGAGGCCGCCGCCCTCGGCTGCGCGACCGAGGTGGCACCCCTCGACGCCTGTGCGGGTGGCCTGCCCACCGACCGGCCCGTCGTCATCACCGCCGCCTCCTACAACGGCCGCCCCACCGACGACGCCACCGCCTTCGCCGCCCGGCTTGAGGAGACCCACGACCTGGCGGGCGTCACCTACGCCGTCCTCGGCGTCGGCGACCGCAACTGGGCCGCCACCTACCAGCACGTCCCCACCCGCATCGACGAGCGGCTCGCGGAGTGCGGCGCCGACCGGCTGCTGGATCGTGCCGCCGCCGACGCCTCCGGAGACCTCGCCGGCACCGTCCGCGCCTTCGCGGCGTCCCTGCGCACCGCCCTCCTGGAGCGCCACGGCGACCCGGACTCCACGACGCCGGACCCGGAGCCCACGACCGCCTACGAGGTCCGCACGCTGACCCGCGGCCCGCTGGACGCCCTCGCCGAACGGCACGGCCTCCTCCCCATGCGGGTCACCGAGGCCCGCGACCTCACCGCCCCCGGCTACGCGCGCCGCAAGCGGTTCCTGCGTGTCGCCCTTCCCGACGGCGTCACCTACCGCACGGCCGACCACCTCACCGTGCTGCCCGCCAACGCCCCCGAGCTCGTCCACCGCGCCGCCGCCGCGCTCGGCACCGACCTCGACACCGTGCTGGACATCCGCGCCACCCGCCCGCGCCGCGACGGCATCGCCGTGGACCGGCCCGTGACGGTACGGCAGCTCCTCACCCACCACGTGGAGCTGCAGGAGCGCCCGGGTCCCGGGCAGCTGGCCGCCCTCGCCGCCGCCAACCCGTGCCCGCCGGAGCGCACGGCCCTGGCGGCCCTCAACGACGACCCCCGCACCCTCGTGGAGATCCTGGAGGACCACCCGGCCCTGCGCGGCGCCCTGGACTGGCCACAGCTGCTCGAGCTCCTCACCCCGCTGCGCCCGCGTCACTACTCCATCTCCTCCTCGCCCGCGGTCGACCCCGGTCATGTCGACCTGATGGTCTCGGTGCTGGAGGCACCCGCTCGTTCCGGCAAGGGCGTCTACCGGGGCACCGGCTCCGGCCACCTCGCCGCCGTCCGGCCCGGCGACACCCTGTACGCCCGTGTGCAGCCGTGCCGCGAGGCCTTCCGCATCGACGCCACCGGCGACCCGGCGCCGGTCGTCATGGTCGCGGCGGGCACCGGCCTCGCCCCGTTCCGCGGCGCCGTCGCCGACCGTACGGCGGCCCTCGCGTCCGGTGCCGAACCCGCCCCGGCTCTCTGCTACTTCGGCTGCGACGCCCCCGACGCGGACTTCCTGCACGCCGAGGAGCTGCGCGCCGCCGAAACCGCCGGCGCCGTCTCCCTCCGCCCCGCTTTCAGCGAGGCGCCCGAGGGCGAGGTGCGGTTCGTGCAGCACCGCATCGCCGCCGAGGCCGAGGAGGTCTGGGCCCTGCTGGACTCCGGGGCGCGGGTGTACGTCTGCGGTGACGGTTCCCGGATGGCGCCCGGGGTGCGGGAGGCGTTCCGTACCCTGTACCGAAAGCACACGCCGGCCGCCGACGAGACGGCCGCCGAGCAGTGGCTCGACGCACTGGTCGCGCAGGGGCGTTACGTCGAGGACGTGTACGCGGCCGGCTGACCGGCGCGGCGGGGGAGGGGTGGGCACACGGTGGTGGACTCCTGGGAACGGGCCCGGCACGTCCTGGCGGCGGCGGGCCTGGACCCCGGCCGCCTCGCCCGCCTCACCCCCCTCACCGGCGGCACCTACAACTCCGTCGAGGAACTCCGCCTCACCGACGGCAGCCGCTACGTGCTGAAGATCCCGCCCGCCGCGGCCGTGCCCGGTCTGCGGCACGAGAGGCGGCTGCTCGTCTCGGAGGCCGAGTTCTGCCGCCGGGCCGCCCACGCCGGGGTCCCCGCGCCGCGGACAGTGCTCGCGGGAGACGACTTCCTGCTGATGACGGCCGTGCCGGGCGCCCCCTGGGACGGCACCCTCACCGACCCGGAACAGACCGCCCTGCGCACCGAGCTGGGGCGCCACGTGGCCCGGCTGCACGAGGTGACCGGCCCCGGCCACGGTTACCCGTCCGGCGCGCTCGGCCCGCTCGCCCCCGACTGGCGGACCGCGTTCACGGCGATGTTCGACGCCGTCCTCGACGACGCAAGGCGCTACGGGGCCCGGCTGCCCCGTCCCGTCGACGCGGTGGCCCGCATCGCCGCGTCCGCGTACGGCGCCCTGGACGAGGTGACCCGCCCCCGCCTCGTCCACTTCGACCTGTGGCGGGGCAACATCCTCGTCGACCGTGCGGACGGCCGGGCCCGCGTCGGCGGCCTCATCGACGGGGAGCGCATGTTCTGGGGCGACCCCCTGGCCGACTTCGTCTCCCTGGCGCTGCTCGGGGACATCAGGAAGGACGAGGAGTTCCTGGCCGGCTACCGGGAGGCCGGCGGCCGGGCCCGCTTCGACACGCCGGCCCGGCAGCGCCTGGCCCTGTACCGGGCCTACCTGTACCTGATCATGCTGACCGAGACGGTTCCCCGTGAGGCCGGGGAGGAGCAGCGGCGCTGGGTCCAGGAGACGGTCGCCCCCGAACTCGTCGCCGCCCTGGACGAGATCGCGGAGACCTCCTGACTCCGCCGTACCGGACGGCTGACCCCGCCGTACCGGACGACCGGTTAGCTCACATCGTGAAATAAGGGGTGGGGGAATATCGCGCCGAGCCTGCCCCCGACGGTATGTTGCAGGTCGGGCAGGGGATGCGAAGGGAGCCACATGGCTGCGCGGAACGGGCGCACGGTACGCGATCTCAGGCGGGCCAACCGCACGGCCGTGCTCCAGAGGCTCTACTTCGACGGCCCGCTCAGCCGCTTCGAGCTCGGCCCGGCGACCGGCCTGAGCTCCGGTTCCGTCAGCAACGTCGTCGCCGACCTGGTGGCCGACGGGCTGGTCGAGGAGGCCGGCAGCGTCGACTCCGACGGCGGCCGCCCCCGCACCCTGCTGCGCGTCGCGCCCGGCAGCGGCCACATGATCGGCGTCGACGTCGGCGAGACGCGGGTCCGGATCGAACTCTTCGACCTCACCCTCACCGAACTCGCCCGCGCCGAGCGCCCGCTGTCACCCCAACGCTACGAGGTCGAGGCCATCGTCGACCACGTCCGCCACGGCATCGCCGAGGTGCTGGACACCGCCGGTCCCGCGCCCGAACGGCTCCTCGGCGTCGGCATCGGCGTCCCCGGCATCGTCGAACGCACCCCTGAGCGCGGCGCGCTCGTGCACGGGCAGACCATCGGCTGGGACGCCGTCCCGCTGGAGGCCCTGCTCCGGGCCGGCTCCCCACTGCCGGACACCGTCCCGTACTTCATCGACAACGGCGCCAAGACGCTCGGCCAGGCGGAGATGTGGTTCGGCGCCGGCCGCGGCGCCCGCAACGCCGTCGTGGTCCTGTTCGGCTCCGGTGTCGGCGCCAGCCTCGTCACCCCCGACGTGGAGCAGGGCCGCGCGGTCGAGTGGGGACATCTGACCGTACGGGTGCGGGGCCGCCGCTGCCGGTGCGGGGCGCTCGGCTGCCTGGAGGCGTACGCGGGCGCCGAATCGCTGCTCGCTCGCTGGCAGGAGGAGGGCGGCCGGGTCCCCGAGGGCGCCGACGAGGAGACCGCCCTCACCACGATGCTCGCCGCGGCCCATCCGCCCGGGGGGACGGCGGCCGACCCGGTCGCGCTGGCCGTCCTGGAGGAGACCGCCGAATACCTCGGAGCGGGCCTGTCCGACCTGATCAACCTCTTCCAGCCCGAGCGCATCCTCATCGGCGGCTGGGCGGGTCTGGCCCTCGGCGCGCGCTTCCTGCCCGCCGTGCGCCGCCACGCCATGTCGTACGCGCTGCGTCACCCGGCCGGGAAGGTGACCGTCGACCTGGGGCGGCTCGGGCCCGACGCGGTCACCGTCGGTGCCGCGATCCTGCCGCTCGCAGACTTCTTCGCCCGCGGCGGACGGCGCCCCGAACCGGCACCGGAGTATCCGCTCCCCGCGTGGCGCACGGCACTCCAGGAGCGGACCCCGCGCTGAGGTTTCGGCGATCGGCGCGGAGGTACTCGCGTGGCGCCCGGACCACAGAAGGGAGCACGCCGTGACCGACCACCGCCTCGAAGGACCCGGCGAGAACGGTGAGCCCATCCCGCGGGACATGCCGGACCAGCAGGCCGACGACGGCGAGGACCCGTGGGAGGTCGCCCCGCGCTTCACGGGCACCGGCGAGAAGGAAGAGCGCCAAGGAGACGACCAGTCCGACGAGCCCGCCGGTGACGTCCCCGACACGGACGAAGCGGGGACGGGCCGGCAAGGAGCACCGCGCTCGGGGACGGTGCAGACCGATCACCCGGTGCCGGACGAGCCCTCCGCCTGAGGAGGGCATCCCAACCGAGGGCCGCAGCCGGCTGTGGGGGTCGGCTGCGGCCCTCGGGCATGTCCTGGGGCGGGCCCTGGCCAGGTGCAGCCTGCCGCTTCAGCCCACCTTGCGTCCGCGCAGCGGCTCCGTCCGCGCTCCCGCACCCTGCCGCAGGCCCAGCAGGAACTCCTCCAGCACCTCTGGAGCCGTGTGCTCCGGCCGCCAGCCCAGCTCCGTACGCGCCCGCGTGCAGTCCATGAGCGGCAGCCGCAGGACCGCGTCGAACAGATGCGGTGAGGCGGGCAGCAGATGCAGACCCCAGGCGGCGGCGATCGCCGACCGGGCCACGGTGCGCGACAGCCGCACCGGACGCGCGTCGAACATCTCGCCCAGCAGCCGCACGTCGACCGGCGGGTCCGCCGCCAGGTTGAAGGCGCCCCGGACATCGGAGTGCAGCGCGAGCCGGTAGGCGTTCGCCGCGTCGTCCGTGTGCAGGGCCTGCATCCGCAGCCCCGGGATGTCGGGCAGCACGGGCAGCAGCTCGGGGCGCGCCGCCGGGCCGGGCAGGAACCTGCCGCCGAAGATGCGGCGCTGTTCGCTCGCGGACTCCCGTTGGAACAGGAAGGCGGGCCGCATCCGCACCACGCGCGTTGCGGGGTGGTCGCGCTCGAAGGTGTCCAGCGCCCGCTCCAGATAGGCCTTCTCCCGGCAGTACGCGGCATCCGGCCACCCGTGCGTCGGCCAGGACTCGTCCACCGCCTCGTCCTTCGGGCCGGGCGAGTACGCGCCGACCGACGAGGCGTGCACCAGCACCGGTACGCCGGTGGTGGCCACCGCCTCGAAGACCCGCATGCTACCGAGCACGTTGGTGCGCCAGGTCGCCGCCGGGTCGTGCGTCGGCTGGAACGCCCAGGCCAGATGGACCACCGCGTCGGCGCCGGAGAACTGCTCCGCGAGGCCGGACCCCTCGGCGGCCAGATCGACGGCGGCCCAGTCCGTCTTCGGCGGCGACCAGTCGGGGATCCGCCGGGCCAGCCCCAGCACGGAGGCGATCCGCGGGTCCTCCGACAGCAGACGCACCACGCTCGTGCCGACGTTGCCGGTGGCCCCCGTGACGACGATCCTCTTGCCCGTTCCGCTGCTCACTGCGAGCTCCTCTCGGCCACCTGGTTCCACGAGAGGTGACCGAGTACCCGGGTTCCATGTCCCGGACCCCTGACCACCGGGGTACTCACCGGTCCTCGTCGCCCGGGACCGTCTCCGCCCAGAGGTTCTCCGCCTGGAGCAACAGGGTGCCCAGGACCGCCGTGTGGGCGGCGCCCTCCCCGGCGTGCCGGCGCAGCTTCTCCTGCAACTCCTCCTGCAGTTCCCGCATCGCCTTCTGCGTCTCGTCGTCCGGACGGGCGATCACGCTGCCGTCGAGCAGACTGTCGGCCTCGGCGCACAAGGCGTCTCCGATCAGCTCCAGCAGCCGCGCGTACGAGCGCAGGGCCGGGCCCTCCGGCGGGGCGGGGGACCGGTTGTCGTCCACGGACACAGCGAGGGCCCGGGTGAGCGTCGCGACATGTCCGGTGACCCGGGCGAGCCGCTCGTCCTCGTCCACCGCCGGCAGTACACCGCGGTGCGGTACGCGGTGCAGGGCGCGCAGCGGTCCGTAGGTCAGGCGCAGGCTCTCCTGGCTCCATCGGCGCGCCGAACGCAACGCCTTCAGCCGGTGGTCCAGCCGGTTCGAGGCACTCACCCAGCCGGCGGCGGTCTGCGCGTCCCACTCGCCCTCGTGCAGATCGCCGGCGACGGTGTGCAGCACCTCCCCCGCCTCCCGGGCGAGCGCCGCCAGGTTCTCCCGTACGTCCCGCAGGTGGATCGGGGGCAGGACGAGCGCGTTGACGGCGACGCCGATGACGGCGCCGATCGCAGCCTGGCCCACCCGGTGCCCGACGGCCGACAGGCTCACCATGCCCGAGGAAATGGTGAACAGCGCCGTGGTCGCCGCGTAGATGCCCTGGTCGCCGAAGCGCGGCCAGTTCGCCAGCAGCATCAGTACCGGTACGGACAGCGCGATCGCGCCGAGCGTGTCGTCGGTGATCGCCTGGGCCCCCGAGGCCACGAGCGTGCCGACGCAGATCGCCCCGAACTGCCGCGCCCCCTGCACCAGGGAGCTGAAGACGGTGGCCTGCACCAGCACCAGCGCCACCCAGGGCGCCATCAGCGCCAGCGGGTCGCCCATCCAGACGCCGCCCACCACCCAGGCGAGCACGGCAGCCCCGGCCGCCTTCAGCGACTGAACGACCAGGTCCCGCTCCCGCCCCGGCCCGCGCCACGCCGCCCGCACGGCCTCCCGGGCCGACCGCGAGTCCCGCCGCACGGCGTCCACCGGCCGCACCCTTCGTGTGCCCTGCTGCAGTTGTCCGATCCGCCCCTGGTCCCCGGCTGTTCCCCGGGGCCGCGCGTCCGGGGCCGCCCCCGTCTCTCCGTTCATGTCCCTCCCCCGGCGGAAGGCGCCCGCCCTCCGCCGTATCGCACTCGTCACACGCGTCACACGCGTCATACGCAGCGGGTATCCGTCTGACCGGCGGTTTCACGTCCCTTCATGCCAGTGGGCTGTCGCCGAGGGCGGACAGCAGGTGCGCGGGGTCGGCGTAGACCGCGTCCGCGCCGGACTCCGCGAGGTCGGCGCGCGGGATGCCGCCGCACAGGACGCCCACACAGCGCACCCCGGCCCTGCTGCCCGCCTGCATGTCCCACACGGTGTCGCCGACGAACACCGCCCGCCGGGCCGGCACCCCGGCCAGCTCCAGGGCGTGCTCGACCGGCTCCGGGGCGGGTTTGCCCTCGTTGACGTCGTCGGCGCTGGCGGTGGCGGCGATGGCCTCGTCCGCGTCGATCGCCCGGCGCAGCGCGCTCAGCTCCGCGCCCCCCGCCGAGGTGGCCAGCACCACCGTCCAGCCGTCCCGGTGCAGCCGCCGCAGCAGTGCCCCGGCCTCCGGCAGCGCGGGCAGCCGGTCGAAGTACTGCCCGTACAGCGCCTTGTGCCCGGCACTGATGTCCGCGTCCTGGTCCGTGTCCCGGTCGTCGCCCAGCAGATGGGCGACCAGGTCGGTCGACGGCAGGCCCACGGCCCGGTGGATGGCGTGCATCGGCACTTGGTGGCCCGCCTGCCGGAAGGCCTCCCACCAGGTCACGACATGCAGATGGTTGGTATCGACCAGCGTGCCGTCGACATCGAACACGGCCGCCCGTTCCGCGCGTCCCATAGGTACAGTCCCTTTCTCTCCGGCCGCGCGGGTACCACGTCAGCCGCCCGCCACGCCGGACGGCACCCGCCGCTCACGGGTCCAGGCCAGCAGCTCCTCGAGGGACCAGGTCGTCACCACCCGCTCGGGTGGCACCCCGCACTCCTCGGCCCGCGCGCACCCGTTGATCTGCCAGTCCAGCTGCCCCGGCGCGTGTGCGTCGGTGTCGATGGAGAACAGCACCCCGGCGTCCACGGCGCGGCGCAGCAGCCGCCGCGGCGGGTCCAGCCGCTCCGGCCTGCTGTTGATCTCCAGGGCCGTGCCCGTCTCCGCGAGCGCGGCGAACACCTCGTCCGCGTCGAACTCCGACTCCGGCCGCCCCCGCCCGGTCACCAGCCGCCCCGTGCAGTGCCCGAGCACGTCCGAGTGCGGATCCCGCACGGCGGCCACCATCCGCCGGGTCATCGACCGCGCGTCCATGCGCAGCTTGGAGTGCACCGACACCACCACCACGTCGAGCCGGTCCAGCAGCTCGGGCTCCTGGTCGAGCGCGCCGTCCTCGAGGATGTCGCACTCGATGCCGGTCAGCAGCCGGAACGGCGCCCAGGTCTCGTTGAGCTCCGCCACCACGTCCAGTTGCTCCCGCAGCCGCTCGGGGGACAGCCCGCGAGCCACCGTCAGCCGTGGCGAGTGGTCGGTCAGCGCCGCCCAGTCGTGGCCCAGCTCGGCGGCCGCCTTGCCCATCTCCTCGATCGGGCTGCCGCCGTCCGACCAGTCGGAGTGCAGATGGCAGTCCCCGCGCAGCAGCGCCCGCAGCTTCTCCCCGCCCCGGACGACCGGGCGTGCGTTCTCGGCCTCGCCCTCCAGCTTGTCCAGATAGCCGGGGACCTCGCCGGCCAGCGCCTCCCGCACGACCTGGGCGGTCTTCGGACCGACGCCCTTGAGCCTCTCCAGCGAACCGTCCGCCGTCCGCCGGCGCACCTCGTCCCCGCCCAGGTCCTTCAGTACGCGGGCCGCCGTACGGAAGGCGCGCACGCGGTAGGTCGGTGCCAGGGACCGCTCCAGCAGGAAGGCGATCCGGTCCAGTGCCTCGACGGGATCCATCGCCACCTCCACCTCAAGGGTTCCCCAGCGCCCGGCGGGCCGCACGACGGGCGCGCGGTTTGCCCGGTGGGCCCCCGGGTACTGCGATGCCTCGCCCCCATCCCTCGACGAGGAGGCCCGCCATGTCCGACCCCACCGCGCCCACGGGCAAGGTCGCCGTGATCACCGGCGCCGACTCCGGCATCGGCCGTGCCACCGCCGTCCACCTGGCGCGGGCCGGCATGGACGTCGGCATCACCTATCACACCGACCGCAGGGGCGCGGAGGAGACGGCCGACGAGGTGCGCGCGCACGGGCGGCGCGCCGAGGTCGCCCGGATGGACCTCACCCGGCTGCCCGACGCGGCGGACACCGTCGACGAGCTGTGCGAGCGGCTGGGCCGCATCGACGTGCTGGTCAACAACGCCGGTACCGGCACCATGACGCCCTTCCTCGACCTGGAACCGACCGATGTGCGCGAGGTCCTCGACGTGGATCTCGTCGGGCCGTTCCTGTGCGGGCAGAAGGCGGCCCGGCACATGATCGGGCACGGTGAGGGGGGCCGGATCATCAACGTCACGTCCGTCCACGAGCACCAGCCGCGTGTGGGTGCCGCACCGTACTGTGCCGCCAAAGGGGGGCTCGGGCTGCTGACCCAGGTCATGGCCCTCGAACTGGCCGAGCACCGGATCACCGTCAACGCGGTCGCGCCCGGGGAGATCTCCACGCCCATGACCGGGCAGGAGGACACCGACCCGCACACCGAGAGCCGCCCCGGCATCCCGCTCGGCCGTCCGGGTGACGCCCGAGAGGTCGCCGCGGTCGTCGCCTTCCTCGCCGGTCCGGACGCCTCGTACGTCACCGGCGCCTCGTGGAGCGTCGACGGCGGCATGCTGCGGATGGGTCCGCAGGCCGGTTCCCACCTGACCGGTCACGACTGGCGCCGCCCCTGAGCGGCCGCCGGTCCTCCGGATCCTGGACCCGCGCCAGGGCCGGTTGCGTTCTACGCTCGATGCATGACCGAAAGCGCGAGCCCGTACATATCCCACCCGCGGATCCTGGTGCTCGGGGTCCAGCCGGGCACACCGCCGTTCCGGATCGTCCAGATCGACGGCCAGGTGGTCGGGGAGGCCCGGGCCGTCACCGACGTCCTGGCGGCCGCGGCCGCGTACGGCATCCCCGTGCACGACATGGACGATCCGGACGTGGTCCGCTGGGTGGGCGGGGACAAGTTCACCTGGACCCTGCACTGAGACCGTCGCGCGCGGACACGACCTAGGTGTGCTGACCGGACAGGTTGGTGACGCGGCTGGCTGGGGTGTGGCCGCTGATTCCGGTGTGGGGTCGGTGGTAGTTGTACCAGTCCAGC
>NZ_JBIVZM010000010.1:0-321251 GCF_044759525.1 Streptomyces sp. NPDC101110
GGCGTTGACTTTTGGCACGCTGTTGAGTTCTCAAGGAACGGTCGCTTCCTTTGTACTCACCCTCTCGGGCTTTCCTCCGGGCGCTTCCCTTCGGTCTTGCGTTTCCGACTCTATCAGATCCTTTTCGATCCGATTCCCAGTCGATGGGATTTGCCGTTCGGCCCCGGGCTTTCGCTCGTCGGCCTTTCGACATTCACTACGTTAGCGGATTCCCCGTCCAACTCATAATCGAGTCTGTCGGCGTCGAATTCGGGCATGCGGGCACGCCGAATTCGCCCCTGCTGAGGGGAGTCGCTAGGTAGTTGGTTTGGCCGCTTCCGGCTGCTGGCGATCGCCATACCCGGTTCAGCGGCTCGGGCTACATTACGCACCTCGGCAGAGCGCGTCAACTTCGACGGCGCCTCGGGACATGGGCCCGATACGGGCTCACGGTCGGGTCGTTGGCGACCCAGAAACGCCAGGGGTGTACGGCACCCTCGCCGCCGACGCCCGTCCTGGGTCCGCTGAGTACCTGGTCGGAGGGCACAGACGTGCCGGTCAGCATGCGGAGCGGGGTGTCCTCGAAGGTGCACGCGTCCGTGCCGTCCAGGGAGCGGTCCACGTTCAGGGCCGTGGCCAGACGGGCCGGCCCTTTGGCCAGTTCCTTGTCGTTGCGGGCCGAGAGTCGACGGGTGCGGGCCAGCTCGGCACCCTCGATGATCTCGCCGGCGCGCAGCAGGACCGCACTCGCCTTTCCCTCGGGTCCGCAGACCAGGTTCATGCAGAACCACATGCCATAGGTGAAGTAGACGTACACGTGTCCGGGCGGGCCGAACATCACGCTGTTGCGGGCGGTGCGGCCGCGGTAGGCGTGGGAGCCCGGGTCGCTCTCACCGTCGTAGGCCTCGACCTCGGTGAGCCGGAGGGCGATCGGACCGTCCGGGGTGCTGCGTACCAGGATGCGGCCGAGCAGATCGGGCGCGACATCCAGGACGGGCCGGTCGAAGAACTCCCTGGACAGGGGCGTACGGTCAGGGGTCGCGATCATGCCGTCCGAGGGTACTGGAGATGAGTGGTACCGCGGGGTGGCCGCCGGGCACCGCCCTTGCCAGGGTGGGGCTTGGAACCGGCCACGGCCGGATCGCGTTTGTACGGATCAAGGATCCACCCGTTGTGGGCGAGAGGGAGAGACATGGCGTTCAAGAAGCTGCTCGCGAGCCTGGGGGCCGGCGGGGCTTCGGTCGAGACGGTGCTGCACGAGGTCAACGTCGTCCCGGGCGGTGTCGTCCAGGGCGAGGTGCGGATCCAGGGCGGCTCCGTCAACCAGCAGATCGAGGGGCTCTCGGTCGGTCTGCAGGCCAAGGTCGAGGTGGAGAGCGGCGACCAGGAGTACAAGCAGGACATCGAGTTCACGAAGTCGCGGCTGGGCGGTGCGTTCGAGCTGCAGGCGGGCGCGGTGCACGCGGTGCAGTTCGGTCTCGAGATCCCGTGGGAGACGCCGATCACGATGATCGACGGTCAGGCGCTGCGCGGCATGAACATCGGGGTGTCGACCGAGCTGGAGATCGCGCGTGCGGTGGACTCGGGTGACCTGGACCCGGTCAACGTGCACCCGCTGCCGGCGCAGAAGGCGATCCTCGACGCGTTCATCCAGCTGGGCTTCCGGTTCAAGAACGCGGACATGGAGCGCGGCGTGATCCGGGGTACGCGGCAGCGGCTGCCGTTCTACCAGGAGATCGAGTTCTACCCGCCGCAGCAGTACCGCGGGCTGAACCAGGTCGAGCTGAGCTTCGTGGCCGACCAGAGCGCCATGGACGTGGTGCTGGAGATGGACAAGAAGCCGGGGCTCTTCAGCGAGGGCAGCGACACCTTCCGGTCCTTCCAGGTGGGCCTCAACGACTACCAGGGGACGGACTGGACGGCGTATCTCAACCAGTGGCTGTCCGAGGTCGGCAGCAAGCGCAACTGGTTCTAGGCTCGGGGGCGACTGCAAGAAACGATCAGGAGGTACCGAGGTGACCGAGCTCAAGCGGCGGCCGCTCCCCCACGACTTCCATCCGCCAGTCGCGTCGTTCACGGTGACGAGCGAGGACATCGAGGAAGGCGCGACGCTCAAGGACGCTCAGGTCCAGGCGGCGGGCAACACTTCGCCGCAGCTGCGGTGGGAGGGTTTCCCGCCCGAGACCAAGAGCTTCGCCGTGACCTGCTACGACCCCGATGCCCCGACGGGCAGCGGTTTCTGGCACTGGGTGCTGTTCGACATCCCTGCGTCGGTGACCGAGCTGCCGGTGGGTGCCGGCAGTGGCAAGTTCGACGGTCTGCCGGAGGGTGCGATCCACGCGCGCAACGACTACGGCGACAGGGAGTTCGGCGGAGCCGCGCCGCCGCCCGGGGACGGGCCGCACCGCTATGTGTTCACGGTGTACGCCGTGGACGAGGAGAAGCTCGGGCCGGACGCGGACGCGTCGCCCGCGGTGGTCGGTTTCAACCTGCGGTTCCACACGATCGGGCGGGCCCAGCTGATCGGTGAGTACGAGGTGCCCGCCGAGGGCTGAGCAAGCCGCCCACGATCCCGGCGTTCATGGAACGTTTGCCCGCTCCTGGTCTTGGAATTGATCAGGAGCGGGCATTTTTGTTGCCGGGGGCCGCGGGGGTCACCCCTCGTGAGAGCAGCAGATATTGCGTTGTCCATCTCGGCGTGCCCGGCCAGAGTTGATCCCAGCCCGCCAGGGGGTGGGCCGGTGCACGGGAGGTGGGCTGGTATGCGGGACACGCTGGTACTGAACGCGAGCTTCGAGCCGCTGTCGACGGTGACGTTGAACCGAGCCGTCGTTCTGGTGCTTCAGGACAAGGCCGTCGTCGAGCAGGCCCACCCCGAACTGCGGATGCGGGGAGCCGCGGTCGACATACCGGCTCCGCGGGTGATCAGGCTCTGCCAGTACGTACGGGTGCCGTTCCGAAGACGAGCTCCGTGGTCGAGGCGGGGTGTGCTCGTGAGGGACCGGCACCGGTGCGCGTACTGCGGGAGGCGGGCGACGACCGTGGACCACGTGGTGCCGCGGTCGCAGGGTGGTCAGGACACGTGGCTGAACACGGTGGCCTCGTGTGCGCAGGACAACCACCGGAAGGCGAATCGGACTCCGGAGGAGGCGGGGATGCCGCTGCTGCGGCGGCCGTTCGAACCGACTCCGGCTGATGCGATGTTGCTGACGCTGGCGCAGGAGGACTTTGCGGCGCTGCCGGATTGGCTGGTGCTGGATGCGGCGTGAAGCGGGCGCCGTCGGGCCTCGGGTGGTTCTTCCGCCGCGGGTTCGTCTCGGCTGATCGCGCAGTTCCCCGCACCCCTTGGGTGGGTGCGGGGAACGTTGCTCGGTGAGTGCTGTCAGTCGATGTGCGGCTTCTCGCGGCGCTCCTGGGCGGGGACGCTTGCTCCGGTGGCGCCGCCGTTGCCACCGGAACCACCGCCGATGCCGCCGAAGTTGCCCATGGCGCCGGAGAGGCCCTTGAGGGCGTCGCCGATCTCGCTGGGGACGATCCAGAGTTTGTTGGCGTCACCCTCGGCGATCTTGGGGAGCATCTGGAGGTACTGGTAGGAGAGGAGCTTCTGGTCCGGGTCGCCCGCGTGGATGGCCTCGAAGACCGTGCGGACGGCCTGGGCCTCGCCCTCGGCCCGCAGGGCCGCGGCCTTGGCCTCACCCTCGGCGCGCAGGATCTGGGACTGCTTCTCGCCCTCGGCGCGCAGGATCTCGGACTGGCGGACACCTTCGGCCTGGAGGATCGCGGCGCGCTTGTCGCGGTCTGCGCGCATCTGCTTCTCCATCGAGTCCTGGATGGAGGTGGGCGGTTCGATCGCCTTCAGCTCGACGCGGTTGACGCGGATGCCCCACTTGCCGGTGGCCTCGTCGAGGACGCCGCGCAGAGCCGCGTTGATCTCCTCGCGGGAGGTCAGGGTCCGCTCCAGGTCCATGCCGCCGATGATGTTGCGCAGGGTGGTGACGGTGAGCTGCTCGATCGCCTGGATGTAGCTGGCGACTTCGTACGTCGCGGCCCGGGCGTCGGTGACCTGGTAGTAGATGACGGTGTCGATGTTGACGACCAGGTTGTCCTGGGTGATCACCGGCTGCGGCGGGAACGGGACGACCTGTTCACGCAGGTCGATGCGGTTGCGGATGGTGTCGATGAACGGGACGACGATGTTGAGGCCCGCATTGAGTGTCCGCGTGTAGCGCCCGAAGCGCTCGACGATGGCCGCACTGGCCTGTGGGATGACTTGGATCGTCTTGATCAGGGCGATGAAGACCAACACCACCAGAATGATCAGGACGATGATGACCGGTTCCATCGTCGTTCCCCGTGTCCCTTCTCCGCTGCGGCGCCTTCGGCAGATCTTATGGTTGTCGAAGATCTTGCTGGTCGAGTCTGACAGACCGTCGCGTTGCTGGCGAGGAGTTCCGCTCCGGTTACGTCCTGCGAGGTCACATGACGATCGCGGTGGCTCCTTCGATGTCCACGACGTCCACTTCCTGGCCCACTTCGAAAGCGTGGCCGGTGTCGAGGGCCCGGGCCGACCAGACCTCGCCGGCGAGTTTGATCCGGCCGCCGGAGCCGTCGACGCGTTCCAGGACGACGGCTTGTCTGCCCTTCAACGCATCGACGCCGGTGGCGAATTGGGGTCGCTGTGCGCGGTGCCGGTTCGCGATGGGCCGTACGACGGCGATGCCCGCGGTCGAGATGACGGCGAAGACCACGACCTGGGCCACGGCGCCGCCGCCGAAGACGCCGGTGACGACCGCCGCGGCGACGGCGCCCACCGCCAGCATGCCCAGTTCGGGCATGGCGGTCACCACGAGCGCGATGCCGAGCGCTGTCGCGCCGATGAGCCACCACAGCCATGCGTCGATGTCCACCTGGTCATGGTAGGTCCGCGGGCCCTGTCGACGACAGGGCGCCCGTGGTGTGAAATCCCGTTCTCCCTCCGGGATTTGTGGGGTGTGGGTCCGGCTCAGGAGAGCGGGAGGCCCTGCGCGGTCCAGCGCTCGCCCGCCTGTTCGACGACGAGCGGCAGGCCGAAGCAGAGGGAGAGGTTGCGGGAGGTGAGTTCGAGCTCCAGCGGGCCGGCGGCGAGGACCTTGCCCTGGCGGATCATGAGGACGTGGGTGAAGCCCGGGGGGATCTCCTCGACGTGGTGGGTGACCATGAGCATCGAGGGAGCGATCGGGTCCAGGGCGAGGCGGCCGAGGCGGCGGACGAGGTCCTCGCGGCCGCCGAGGTCGAGACCGGCGGCGGGCTCGTCGAGGAGGAGCAGCTCGGGGTCGGTCATCAGGGCGCGGGCGATCAGGGTGCGCTTGCGCTCGCCCTCGGAGAGCGTGCCGAACCTGCGGTCCAGGTACTCGCTCATGCCGAGGCGGTCGAGGAAGGCACGGGCGCGCTGCTCGTCGATCTCCTCGTAGTCCTCGTGCCACGTGGCGGTCATGCCGTACGCGGCGGTCAGGACGGTCTCCAGGACCGTTTGCCGCTTGGGGAGCTTCTCGGCCATGGCGATTCCGGCCATGCCGATGCGGGGGCGCAGTTCGAAGACGTCGGAGCCGGGCCTGCCGAGGGTCTCGCCGAGGATGGCGGCGGTGCCCGAGCTGGGGAAGAGGTAGGTGGAAGCGAGGTTGAGGAGGGTGGTCTTGCCGGCGCCGTTCGGGCCCAGGATGACCCAGCGCTCGCCCTCCTTGACCGACCAGGAGACCTGGTCCACCAGAGCCCGGCCCTCACGGACCACGGATACGTCCTGAAGCTCCAGAACATCGCTCATGAGCGCGTTGTCTCCCCTTGCAGTGTGGCCGGTCTCGGCTGTCGCGTAAGCCTGTGGCTCGGTCCGCCGCGCCGGTGGGCGCAGCCCTCCATGAAATCTACGCCACCGGTCGGCCGGGGCATTCCCTCGGTCCGGTCCTTGGAGGGTCCTAGGGTGGAGGCATGCTCTCGGAACCACGTGCTGGACGTCTCGCAGCTTAGGGAAATGCCCTTTTGGCCGGTTTTGTCTCGCCGGATGACGCCGTCCTGGCCATCGTCGGCGCGGACGCGGTGCACCGGGTGGAGGGGCTGCCGGGTGAGACGGGGCAGGTCGGGCTGACCCTCGCGCTCGGACGGCTGCGGACGCTCGGGGTGACCGGGCTGCGGGTGGCGCTGCCCGCGCCGGGGCATCCGCTGGGGCTGAGCGGGCCGCCGGAGTTCAACGCGCGGGCGCTGGAGGCCGAGGAGGCGGCGGTCTGTCACGGAGCCGCCTACGGCTTGGTGCCGGACGTGTACGAGGCCGGGCCCGAGCATGTGCGGGACGAAGTGGTGTGGCATGTGCTGCCCGTGCGGGAGGCACCGCCCGCGGACGTGCCGTCGCTGGGCGAGGCGGAGCGGGAGCTGGCGGAGGCCCTGCGGGAGGCGACCGAGGTGCTGACCCGGCTGGACGTGGCCGGGTCGGGGCCGGTGGCGGAGGCGGCGGTCGACGCGTACCGGGCACGGGCCGAGCGGGGCCGGGAGGTGCTGGCGCCGGGGTATCCGCCGAGGGCGGTGCGGGTGCTGGAGCTGGCGCAGCGGGTGGGGACGCTCATCGCCGTCGCGACCGAGAGTGGGCACGGGGGTGCGGTGAGTTCCTCCGAGATCTTCGCACGGCGGGAGGCCTTGCGGCCGGTGGAGCGGACGGCTCGGCGGGCGCAGGTCGCGGCGTACAACTCCGTTGTGGAGGAGCGGGAGCGGGGGGTGCGGTGACGGTGCCCGGCGTGGGGGCTGGGGGTTTCGCAGCTCTGTGCAGCTTGGTGCTCGGCGTCGGGTCCGGGGGCGGGTGGGTCCGCAGCCCGGCGTAGCGGGACGCCTCCCCCGGGCTTTCGGCTTCGCTCGAGCAGAGGGGACCCCCACGTCCACCCGTGCCGCCAGGGCGGCACGCATGCCCGCGGCCAGGGGACAGCGCGTACGCCAAGCGGCCTCCCGGGTGGGGGCCGGGAGGCCGGTGGTTTCTCCGGCTCGGAGTCGGAGGTGGGGCGTCAGTGGTTGACGGCGAGGTTGCCGAACGCCGGGTTCAGGACGCCTCCGACGTTCACGCTGTTGCCGGAGACGTTGACCGGGATGTGCACCGGAGCCTGAACGACGTTGCCCGAGCCGACGCCCGGGGAGCCCACGGCCTTGCCGTCGGCGTGCGCGCTGGTGGCGGAGGCCATGCCCGCGCCGGCGGCCAGCAGGCCACCCGTCACCATCGTCACGGCCGCGACCTTCTTCAGGTTCTTCACTTCTGAGCCCTCCTTGCGATTGCCGCGGCAGGCGCCGCAGCACGCACTGAGAACGGTGGAGATCCGCAGAGGTTGCGCCATCTGAGGGACGTTCCCACGACAGTATGAATCTCAGTCCGGAACGCAACCTTCTGCGTGGCAGCGGAGTGAGCGTGTCAGCCGCTCACGCCATGGCGGACGGCCCACAGCGCGGCCTGCGTCCGGTCGGAGAGGTCCAGCTTCATGAGGATGTTGGAGACGTGGGTCTTGACGGTCTTCTCGGAGAGGACGAGGGCGCGGGCGATCTCCCGGTTGGAACGGCCGTCCGCTATGAGTCCGAGGACCTCGCGCTCCCGCTCGGTGAGTGAACCGGCCCTCGTGGTGCCCGCGTTGGTCTCCTCCTGTGCCAACAGGGCGCCGGCGACCTCCGGCTGGAGGAGGATGTGCCCGGCGTGGACCGAGCGGATGGCTCCGGCGAGGGCGTCGGGGTCGACGTCCTTGTACACGTAGCCCGCGGCGCCGGCGCGCAGGGCCGGAACCACCGTGCGCTGCTCGGTGAAGCTGGTGACGACCAGCACGCGGGCGGGGTTGTCCAGCTCGCGGAGCCTGCGCAGGGCGTCGACGCCGTCCATGCCCGGCATCTTGACGTCCATGAGGATGATGTCGGGCTTCAGCTCCTCGGCGCGGTCGACTCCTTCGGCACCGTCCGCCGCCTCGCCGACGACCTCGATGTCGTCCTGAACTTCCAGGAAGGTGCGCAGGCCCCGGCGGACGACCTGGTGGTCGTCGACGAGCAGCACCCTGATTGCGTCAGCCACCGGGGACCTCCATCTCGATCACGGTGCCCTTCCCGGGCGCCGATTCCACGGTCAGCGTGCCGCCGGCGCCGCCGGCCCGGTCCCGCATCGAGACCAGGCCGAGGTGGCGCCCCGCGCGGCGGACCGCGCTCGGGTCGAAGCCGCCGCCGTCGTCCGTGATCCGCAGGACGGTGCCGTTGCCCCGGCGGTCCAGGGTCACGTCGACGTGGTCGGCGCCGGAGTGGCGAAGGGCGTTGTGCAGGGCTTCCTGAGCCACGCGCAGAAGGGCTTCCTCCTGGGAGGCGGGCAGGGCCTTCACTCCGTGGCCGGTGAAGGTGACGCGGGCGCTGTGGGCGCGGTCGAGCACCTGGATCTGGGTGCGGAGGGTCGCCACGAGGCCGTCCTCGTCGAGGCCCGCGGGGCGCAACTCGACGACGGCCGCGCGAAGTTCGTCGGCGGCCTCGGCGGCCAGGGCGGCGACCTGCTGGAGTTCGCCCTTGGCGCGGGAAGGGTCGCGGTCGACCAGGCGGGCCGCGGCCTGGGCGGTCAGGCGCAGGGAGAACAGCTTCTGGCTGACGGCGTCGTGCAGCTCGTGGGCGAGGCGGGAGCGCTCCTCGGCGATGGTGAGCTCGCGGCTGCGTTCGTAGAGGCGGGCGTTGGTGAGGGCGATCGCGGCGTGCTGGGCGAGGATGCCGAGGAGTTCCTCGTCGTCCTCGGTGAAGCCGCAGCCGCCCTGGGGGCGCTCGCAGTTCTTGTTGGCCAGGAAGAGCGCGCCGATGACCTCGTCGCCGTCGCGAATCGGCAGACCGAGGAAGTCGACGAGGTCCGGGTGGGCCTTCGGCCAGCCCTCGAAGCGGGGGTCCTTGCGGACGTCCGCCAGGCGCTCGGACCTGGCCTCGCGCAGCATCGCGGCGAGGATGCCGTGCTGGCGTGGGAGGGGGCCGATGGCCTTCCACTGTTCCTCGCTGACGCCGTCCACCACGAACTGGGCGAAGCCGCCGTGGTCGTCCGGGACGCCGAGGGCGGCGTACTGCGCGTCGAGCAGCTCGCGGGCCGAGGCGACGATCGTCTTGAGGACGTCGCGCACCTCGAGGTGCCTGCTCATGGCCAGCAGCGCGGAGCTCACCGCGGCGAGGCCGGACCGGGGGCCGTGACTCATGACCTCACGGTACCGGCGGGCGGTGACGGTGCGGATCGGACCGGTGGCGGCGGGGCGCCCGGTCGCTCGGCCTAGGTCCCGGGGCCGAGGCGGTGGGACACCGAGGTGTAGGTCCCGGGGCCGAGGCGGCGGGACACCGAGGTGTAGGTCCCGGGGCCGAGACGGCGGGACACCGAGGTCTGGGTCCCTGACGCCCCGCCCTTAGGCCCTGGGCCCCCGGCCCTCTGGCGTAGGGCGAAGGGACCCGGTGGATCGGGGCCCGCGTCCGAAGCGGTGCGGGCGGCCCCGTTCCTACGGTGAGGGCACTTCGATCACCGAGAGGGAGCTGATCATGCCGGTTGCGATCATCACGGGGGCGTCCAGGGGGCTGGGCCGTGCCCTGGCCGAGGCTCTGGCCGGGCGGGGCTGGGACCTGGTGCTCGACGCCAGGGGTGCCGAGGCGTTGGCGGAGACGGCCCGGTCCGTCTCCGGGCACGGTACGCGGGTGGCCGCCCTGCCGGGGGACGTCACGGATGCCGGTCACCGGGCGGAGCTGGTGGCAGCGGCCTGGCGGCTGGGCGGGGTCGACCTGCTGGTGCACAACGCGAGCGCGCTGGGCGCGGAGCCGCTGGTCAGGCTGGAGGAGCTGCCTCTGGAGGGGCTGCGCCGGGCGCTGGAGGTGAACCTGGTGGCGGGGCTGGGCCTGGTCCAGGAGGCGCTGCCGTTGCTGCGGGCCGCGCGCGCGGGCGCTGTCGTCGCGGTCAGCTCGGACGCGGCGGCCGAGGCGTACGAGACCTGGGGCGGTTACGGGGCGTCCAAGGCGGCCCTGGATCATCTGGCGGCCGTGCTCGCCGTGGAGGAGCCGGCGCTGCGGGTCTGGGCGGTGGATCCCGGGGACATGGCCACGGAGCTGTACGCGGCGGCCGTGCCGGACGACCCGGAGCCGAGGCCGGAGCCGGCGGCCGTGGTGCCGGGGTTCCTGCGGCTGCTGGACGAGCGTCCGGCGAGCGGGCGGTACGGGGCTGCGGCGCTGCTGGACGGAGCGCGATGACACTGGCGGTGCGGGTACCGGAGGAGCTGTCGGCGCGGGTGCCGGTCGAGCAGCGGGGCCCGGGGCTGGACCGGGACGCGGTACGGCTGCTGGTGTCGCGGGGTGCCGAGGTGGCGCATCACACGTTCGCGGAGCTGCCGCGGCTGCTGCGGGCCGGGGACCTGCTGGTGGTCAACACCTCGGCCACGCTGGCGGCGGCCGTGGACGGACGGTCCGGGCACGCGCGTGTGGTGGTGCACTTCTCCACCCGCGGGGACGACGGCCGCTGGGCGGTGGAGCTGCGGGAGCCCGACGGGCGGGGCACCACACGCGTGCGTGCGGGCGGGCCGGCGGGGACGGAGGTGCGCCTGCCGGGAGGGACGGGGCTGGTTCTGGAGGAGCCCCTGAGCGGGCGGGGCGATCGGCTGTGGTGGGCGCGGGTGTCCGGGCCGGGGGTGCCGGGGCTGCTGCGGGAGCACGGGCGGCCCATCCGCTACGCCTATACGGAGCGGGACCAGCCGCTGTCCGTCCACCAGACGGTTTTCGCGCTGCCGTCGGCGGACGGGACGGGCAGTGCGGAGATGCCGAGCGCGGCTCGGCCCTTCACGGCGCGGCTGGTGGCGGAGCTGGTGAGCCGGGGGGTGCAGTTCGCGCCGGTCACGCTGCACACGGGGGTGGCCTCGACGGAGGCGCACGAGCCGCCCTACCCGGAGCGGTTCGCGGTGCCGGAGGCGTCCGCGCGGCTGATCGACGCGGCGCGGGCCGGTGGGGGCCGGGTCGTGGCGGTGGGGACGACCGCGGTGCGGGCGGTGGAGTCGGCGGTGGGCTCCGACGGGGCCGTACGCGCGCGTGCGGGCTGGACGGACCTCGTCGTCACGCCCGAGCGCGGGGTGCGGGTGGTGGACGGGCTGCTGACCGGGCTGCACGAGCCGGAGGCCTCGCATCTGCTGATGCTGGAGGCGGTCGCGGGGCGGACGGCTCTCGAGCGGGGGTACGAGGCCGCGCTGCAAGGGCGCTATCTGTGGCACGAGTTCGGGGACCTGCACCTCGTGCTGCCCTGAAAGGGCCTCACACAGAGCATCGCTTGTGCAACGGGACGTGAGACTGATCTAGGGGCGATGTGAGCCCTCGCATAGGACCCACGTCACGTACGAAAGGACGTAGGAGACAAAGTCGCCCCTATTGAGCGGCGCATACGGTCCAATCTGTCCCGATTTACCCATCCCTGATCCACTATCTCCCTTCGTACGTCACACCTTTGCCACGCGATTTTGCGGCCGCTAAGAATTGCTGACGTCGCTCAGCGCCGTGGGTTCACCTCCGCGGCGTTCGTGTCGGAAACACACCGAGTCCAACGCCGGACGCCGAGCGACTCCCGCGCTATTCGAAGAGGTCCAACGCAGCATGCCCAAGAACATCTTCAGCCGTGTTCAGAGTCGTAGCCTGACCCGTCACCACAAGATCGCCATGGCCGGTGTCGCCACCCTCGGTGCCGCCGCCATCGGGTTCTCCGCGGTGCCGAGCGGTGCCTCGACCAAGACCACGACCGAGGCCGCTCAGCCGGCTGCGGTGGCGTACAGCACCCAGCAGATCAAGGACGTCAAGGCGAGCGTCACGGACCAGATGGCCGGCGCCAGCCTGAAGGCCGAGCAGATCGCGGCGAAGAAGAAGGCCGACGCCGCGGCCGCCGCCAAGAAGAAGGCCGCCGCCGAGGCGGCGAAGAAGAAGGCCGAGGCCGAGCGCCAGGCCAAGGAGGCCGCGAGCCGCGCCGCCAAGCGCGCCGAGGCCAAGAAGAAGGCCGCCGTCAAGAGCTACCCGAACAACCTCGACGGCTGGATCCGCGAGTCGCTCGACATCCTGAAGAAGCACGACATCCCGGCGTCCTACGACGGCATCCACCGCAACATCATGCGGGAGTCCTCGGGTAACCCGAAGGCGATCAACAACTGGGACATCAACGCCATCAACGGCATCCCGTCGAAGGGTCTGCTGCAGGTCATCCCGCCGACCTTCAAGACCTGGCACGTCCCCGGCACCTCCTGGGACATCTACGACCCGGTCGCCAACATCACCGCCGCCTGCAACTACGCGGCCGACAAGTACGGCTCGATGGACAACGTCAACAGCGCGTACTGAGGTCGGCGCGGACCTCTCTGCTTCGCTGAACGGAACGCCGAAGGGCGGCACCCACCTGACGGGGTGCCGCCCTTCGGGCTCGCGGAGCGGGGACTACTTGCGCATGACCTCCGGCTCGTGGCGGCGCAGGAAGCGGGCCACGAAGAAGCCGCAGATCACGCCGAGGACGAGGAGCGCGCCCATGTCCATGGCCCAGGCCCCGGCCGTGTGCTCCCACAGCGGGTCGTTGTCGCCGACCGTCTCGGGCGGGCTGATCTTGTTGAAGTCCAGCGTGGCGCCGGAGGCGGCGACCGCCCAGCGCGACGGCATCAGGAACGAGAACTGGTTGACGCCGATCGAGCCGTGCAGCGTGAACAGGCAGCCGGTGAACACCACCTGGATGATGGCGAACATCACCAGCAGCGGCATGGTCTTCTCGGCGGTCTTCACCAGCGACGAGATGATCAGGCCGAACATCATCGAGGTGAAGCCCAGCGCCATGATCGGCACGGACAGCTCCAGCAGCGTGGCGCTGCCGAAGATCAGACCCTCCTCGGGGATCTCCCGGCTGGAGAAGCCGATGACGCCGACGAGCAGGCCCTGGAGCACGGTGATCATGCCGAGCACGAACACCTTGGACATCAGGTACGCGGAACGCGAGAGGCCGGTCGCGCGCTCCCGCTCGTAGATGACGCGTTCCTTGATCAGCTCTCGGACCGAGTTCGCCGCGCCCGCGAAGCAGGCGCCGACCGCGAGGATCAGCAGGACCGTGGTCGCCGTGCCGTTCGGGATGATCCGGCCGGTCTGCGGATTGGCCGGGTTCGGCAGCAGACCCTTGTCCGCGTCGATGAGCAGACTGACCGCGCCGAGCACGGCCGGCAGGATCACCATCAGCGCCAGGAAGCCCTTGTCGGAGGCGATCACCGACACATAGCGCCGGACCAGCGTGACGAACTGGGACATCCAGCCCTGCGGCTTCGGCGGCTTCATCGCCTGCATGGGCGGAACCTGTACGGACTGCGGCGCGACGGCGTCGATGTCCGCTGCGTACATCTGGTAGTGCTGCGAACCCTTCCAGCGGCCCGCCCAGTCGTAGTCGCGGTAGTTCTCGAAGGCGGAGAAGACATCGGCCCAGGTGTCGTAGCCGAAGAAGTTCAGTGCCTCCTCGGGAGGGCCGAAGTAGGCGACCGAGCCGCCCGGCGCCATCACCAGCAGCTTGTCGCAGATCGCCAGCTCGGCCACCGAGTGCGTGACGACGAGGACCGTACGGCCGTCGTCGGCCAGGCCGCGCAGCAGCTGCATGACGTCGCGGTCCATGCCCGGGTCGAGGCCGGAGGTCGGCTCGTCCAGGAATATCAGCGACGGCTTGGTGAGCAGCTCCAGGGCGACCGAGACGCGCTTGCGCTGGCCGCCGGACAGGGACGTGACCTTCTTGTCCTTGTGGATGTCGAGCTTGAGCTCGCGCAGCACCTCGTCGATACGGGCCTCGCGCTCGGCGGCCGTGGTGTCGGCCGGGAAGCGCAGCTTGGCCGCGTACTTGAGGGCCTTCTTGACCGTCAGCTCCTTGTGCAGGATGTCGTCCTGCGGGACCAGACCGATGCGCTGGCGGAGCTCGGCGAACTGCTTGTAGAGGTTCCTGTTGTCGTACAGCACCTCGCCCTGGTTTGCGGGCCGGTAACCGGTGAGCGCCTTGAGCAGGGTCGACTTGCCGGAGCCGGACGGGCCGATGACCGCGATCAGGGACTTCTCCGGGACGCCGAAGGAGACGTCCTTGAGGATCTGCTTGCCGCCGTCGACCGTGACGGTCAGATGGCGGGCGGAGAAGGACACCTCGCCGGTGTCGACGAACTCCTCGAGCCGGTCGCCGACGATGCGGAACGTCGAGTGGCCGACGCCGACGACGTCCGCCGGGCCGAGCAGCTGCGAGCCGCCCTTGGCGATCGGCTGGCCGTTGACGTACGTGCCGTTGTGGGAACCGAGGTCGCGGATCTCCATGCGCCCGTCGGGCGTCGCGTGGAACTCGGCGTGGTGCCGGGAGACCTGCAGGTCGGAGACGACCAGTTCGTTCTCCAGGGCACGGCCGATGCGCATCACTCGGCCGAGCGAGAACTGGTGGAACGTGGTCGGGCTGCGGTCCCCGTGGACCGGCGACGCCCCCGCGACACCGCCGGAACCCTGCTGCTGCGGAATGTGCGCCGCGGCCTGCTGCGGCTGCTGCCAGCCCGCCTGGGGGGCCTGCTGCTGCGGCGGCTGCTGGGCCGGGGCCTGCTGGCCCCAGCCGGGGTTCGCGCTCTGCGCGGTGTACGGCTGCTGCTGCGGCGGGGCCTGCGGCGTGGCGACGGAGGCCGCGGCGCCGGACAGGTTCAGGCGCGGACCGTCGGTAGCGTTGCCCAGGTTGACGGCCGAGCCCGGGCCGAGCTCCAGATGGTGGATGCGCTGCCCCTGCACGAACGTGCCGTTGGTGCTGCCGTGGTCCTCAATGACCCAACTGCGGCCGTTGAAGCTGACCGTGGCGTGACGCCAGGAGACCCTGGCGTCGTCGAAGACGACGTCCCCCTGCGGATCACGTCCGAGGGTGTATGCCCTGGACGGATCGAGCGTCCAGGTACGTCCGTTTGATTCCAGTACGAGTTCCGGCACTCCATGCCCCACTGAGTTGTCCCCCGAGTTATCCCCCGACATGGGGAGTCTAGGGATGTCGAACATCGGGGGGAACTATTTCAGGAGCGGCCCCCTGACCGAAAGTCGGGCCTCGTGAAGACCGCGCTCGGACGCGTCGGCCGATTCCGTTGACGGGGTTGAAAACGGGCCGGAGAGTGGTATTTCGTCGCGAGGGGGACATGCCTGGTGTTCCCGCCGCGTAGCGGATCGGGGGGTCTGCCATGGGCGCTGCCGTAGAGGCCGGGAGGGCGAAGGGGCACGCGCGCGTGCCGTGGGGGGATGTGCTGATGTCCGCCGTGGCCGCCGTGAGCTGGGCGTTGATCGGGATGGCGGGGACGGCGGCGCTGGGTCTGCGGCTGCTGGAGGCGGACGCGGCGGGCTCGTTGGGGCCGATGACCGCGGCGGTGGTGGCGCTCGGGTCGGGGGGTTCGGTCACGCCGTCCGGTGATGTGTCGGTGTTCGGCCTGTCGGGCGCGGAGGCGGACACGGCCATCGAGATCACGCCACTGGGCGTGAGCCTGGTCGGGGCGGTGCTGCTGTCGTGGTTCTTCCTGCGGTCCTTGCGGGGCGCGGGAGTTGTGATCGCACCGACCGAACTGCTCGCGCGGGCGGGGTCGGTGGTGGCGCTGTTCGTGGCGATGCTGGGTGGCCTGGCGTGGGCGGGGCACGACGTCGTCACGATCGACGGTGGATCGCTCGGGCTGGACGACGTGACCGGCGGGAGCGGGGGCGTCGAGATTCCGGGACTGGGGGACGTCGGGGGGCTGCTGCCGGACCGGCTGGGCGACCTGGTCGACGCGCAGGCCGCGGTCGGCTTCACGGTCGACACCGTCCCGACCCTGCTCGGCGGGCTCGGCTGGTCGGCCGGGATCCTCCTCATCGCCCTGCTGGCCTCGCGCCGTACGCCGCTGCCGCGGGGCTGGGAGGCCGTGCACCGGGTCGTGCGGCCGGCCGTGTCCGCCGTGGTGACGGTGCTGCTGGTGGCGGTTGCGGCGGGGTGCGCGGCGGCGGTGTACGCGGCGGTCGGCGACGACCATCCCCGGCGCATCGCCGGTGCGGCCTTGCTCGGGGCGCCGAACGGGGTGTGGCTGGGTGTGCCCCTCGGCCTGTTCGTGCCGTGGGACGGACGCGCGACCGGGGAACTGACCCGGTTTCTGCCCGACCCCCTGGACGACCTGCTCGGTGCCGGCTCGGGCGGGCCGGTGACACTGGGCCGACTGGCCGGGCTGGACGGGCGGGTGTGGCTGCTGGGGGTGGCCGCCGCGCTGATGATGCTGCTCGCGGGCGTGCTGGCGGGGGTGCGGACGCCGGTCGGGACGGGCGAGGGCGCCCTTGGTTTCGCGGGGCGGGGCGCGCTGCGGCTGGGTGTCGTCACCGCGTCGGCCCTGCCGCTGCTGACCCGGCTCACGGACGTCTCCGCGAGCGCGTCCCTGTCCGTACTCGGCTTCGACGCGTTCGGCGCGGGCATCGAACTGCACGGCCGTCTCGCCATGGCCCTGTTGCTGGGCGCGGCCTGGGGCGCGGCGGCCGGGGCGGCCGGGGCACTCCTCGCGTGGGGCTGCGGGGCGGCCGGGCGCCGCGCTACGGCGTCGGCCCGGGCGGCCGGGCGGGCCGGAGCCGGTCAGGCCGAAGGCCCGTCGGGCACGGGGTGGGCGGACCACGAGGCCGGGGGCGTCGCCCGGGCGGCCGGGCACAGGGCCCGTGAGACCGGCCTCCGGGCCGGGGCCGGGGCAGGGGGCGGGGCAGGCCCCGCGCAGGCCGGGGCGGGGGCAGGGGGCGGGGCAGGCCCGGCAGAGGGCGGGGCAGGGGCAGGCTCCGCGGAGGCCGGGCCCTATGCGCCGTGTACGCCGTACCGGCCGCCCAACCCGGGTACCAACCCGTACCTCCGAGTCCCCGACGAGCTGCTGGGGCCGGAGGACGCACGGTCTCCCGCGGCGGAACGGGCCTCCGATGCCGCGCCCGGGCCGGAGTCCGGCACGGGGCCGGACGACGAGCCCCCCGCTCCTGGCGACGTGCACGGCGCACCCACCGTCGTACGGCCGGTCGGGCCGCCGCCACGTGGCCCACGGCAGTCGCCCGGGCCGCGGAACGGGAACGGGCCGCCGGCGCGGCCGGACGACGGGCCGCCGCCACCGCCTCCCCCGCCGCCGTGGAAACCGCCGGGCGGAAGGTGACCGGCGAGGGCGCGGGGTGCCGTACCGGCACGGCGAACCGCACGTACCGTTGCGTAAGATTCACGCCATCGGCGCGACATGCAGTGTTCGCTGTCCGCCAGACGGACCGCGGGGGCGACAGTCACCGCGCGCCGGATACGGTGGAACCACCATGAGCGCTTCGCAGACCTCGTCTTCCGACGTCCCTGCCGACGTCCCCACCCTCCTTGTGAAGATCTTCGGCAAGGACAGGCCGGGCATCACCGCCGGTCTCTTCGACACCCTCGCCGCCTACTCCGTCGACGTCGTCGACATCGAGCAGGTCGTCACCCGTGGCCGGATGGTGCTGTGCGCGCTCGTGACCGAGCCGCCCCCGGGTCTCGAGGGCGACCTGCGGGCGACCGTCCACAGCTGGGCCGAGTCGATGAAGATGCAGGCGGAGATCATCTCCGGGCTCGGCGACAACCGGCCGCGCGGCCTGGGCCGCTCCCTGGTCACCGTGCTCGGGCATCCGCTCACCGCCGAGGCCACGGCCGCGATCGCCGCACGGATCACGAAGACCGGCGGCAACATCGACCGCATCTTCCGGCTCGCCAAGTACCCGGTGACCGCGGTCGAGTTCGCCGTCTCCGGCGTGGAGACCGAACCGCTGCGCACCGCCCTGGTGACCGACGCCGCGCGGCTCGGCATCGACGTGGCGGTCGTCGCCGCGGGCCTGTACCGGCGCGCCCAGCGCCTCGTCGTCATGGACGTCGACTCGACGCTCATCCAGGACGAGGTCATCGAGCTGTTCGCCGCGCACGCCGGCTGCGAGGACAAGGTCGCCGAGGTGACGGCGGCCGCGATGCGCGGGGAGCTGGACTTCGAGCAGTCCCTGCACGCGCGCGTGGCGCTGCTGGAGGGACTGGACGCCTCGGTCGTGGACAAGGTGCGCAGCGAGGTACGGCTGACGCCGGGTGCCCGCACCCTGATCCGTACGCTGAAGCGGCTCGGGTACCAAGTCGGCGTCGTGTCGGGCGGGTTCACTCAGGTCACGGACGACCTGAAGGAGCGGCTCGGGCTGGACTTCGCCCATGCCAACACCCTCGAGATCGTCGACGGCAGGCTGACGGGCAAGGTCACCGGCGAGATCGTCGACCGTGCGGGCAAGGCCCGGCTGCTGCGCCGGTTCGCGGCGGAGGCCGGTGTGCCGCTGTCGCAGACGGTGGCGATCGGTGACGGCGCCAACGATCTGGACATGCTGAACGCCGCGGGGCTCGGAGTGGCCTTCAACGCCAAGCCGGTGGTGCGCGAGGCGGCGCACGCCGCAGTGAACTTCCCCTTCCTGGACACGGTCCTGTACCTGCTGGGCATCACGCGTGAAGAGGTCGAGGCGGCCGACATCCTCGACATCGTCTGAGTCGACGGGAGGGGCCCGGCGCCGCACCGGCGCCGGGCCCCTGCCTCACGCGTGCCACGCGGGGATCGTCACTCGGCGGGTGCCCAGTAGTCCTGCAGCGTGGCCACTGCCGGCTCCAGGCTCTTCCACGTGCCGCCGAACGACAGCACGGCGAAGGCGGCGGCCGGGAACCCGCGTCGGGTCATCCGCTCCCGTGCGGTCTCCTCGCCCGAGCCCGCCAGGACGTCGGCGAGGCCCTGGATGCCGGGGTTGTGCCCGATCACGAGGATGTTCTGCACGTCGTCGGGGGTCTCGTTGAGCAGGGCGATCAGCTCGCCCGGCGAGGCCTCGTAGATCCGCTCCTCGTAGACGGTTTTCGGCCGGTGCGGGAACTCCTGGACGGCGAGCTTCCAGGTCTCCCGGGTCCGGACCGCGGTGGAGCACAGGGCCAGATCGAAGGCGATACCGGTGTCGGTCAGCCTGCGCCCGGCCTCCGCCGCGTCCATTCGGCCCCGGTCGGCGAGCGGTCGCTCGTGATCGGTGACCTGTGGCCAGTCGGCTTTCGCATGGCGGAAGAGGACAATCCTGCGGGATTCTGCGACGCTCATGAGATCCAGCTTCGCATGAAACACGCCACCTGGCGCAGGGAGTTGACCACCGGCTTCGGCCGTGGTCAGCGGGCCGTGAGCTGCTGGATGCGCTCGAAGAGATGGGTGATCACCGGCTCACCGGTGGCCGCGTGCGCGTCGGACGGGTTGAGGATCAGGGTGAGCAGCGCGGCGAAGGCGAGCACGGGCAGGGCGAGAGCCCACCAGGGCAGCCGGCCGGCGGCACCGGCCCGGGTCGCCGGGTGGGGCCGGGTGTGCGTAGGGGCCGACATGGGTGCCTCCGCTCTTCGAGTGGCCGGTGACCGTCTGGCGGCCACACACTTGAAGCTACGGGCTCCTCGGCTGCCAACCCATCCGGTGATCCACCCACTTGACCCTGACCCTCACCCCCTAGGGGATACGGGGGCCAGCCCCACCCCCGGCCGGGTGCGCGGGGGTCAGGGCGAGGCGATGGTCGCGATGACGGCGATGACGATGAAGATCGCGAAGAAGGCGCCGAAGACGAGCAGCATCTTCTTCTGACCGTGCTGGGGATTCGGGTCGAGCACTGGCATGGGGCCAGTCTCCCACCCCCGCTCCGCGCCGGACGCCCCGGGGTGACGTCCCCTCCCCTCCCCCGGACTCCCCGGCGCGTGGCTCAGCGGTTCCCCGGTTTCCCCGGGGCGTGACTCAGCGGTTCCCCGGTCTCCCCGGGGCGTGGCTCAGCGGGACGCCTCGTCCTCCACCGTGCGGTCGCGGCCGGCCAGGACGCCGACGACCATCTGCGGGACCATCAGGGCGCTCATCAGCGCGATGGGCAGACCCCAGCCGCCGCTGTGCTGGTAGAGGACGCCCACCAGGAGCGGTCCGGGGATGGAGATCAGGTAGCCGGTGCTCTGCGCGAACGCCGACAGCCGGACCACGCCCGGGCCGGTCCTGGCCCGCATGCCGACCATGGTCAGCGCGAGCGGGAAGGCGCAGTTGGCGACCCCGAGCAGCAGGGCCCAGGCCCAGGCGCCGGCTGCGGGCGCGAGGTAGAGCCCCGCGTAGCCGGCGAGGCCGCACAGGCCCAGGACGACCACGATCGGGCCCTGCTGGGGCAGCCGGGTGGCGAGGCGGGGTATGACGAAGGCGAGGGGCACGCCCATCACCATGGTGACCGCCAGCAGCAGTCCCGCGGTGCCGGCGGGCACACCGGCGTCCCGGAAGATCTGCGCCATCCAGCCCATGGTGATGTAGGCGGCGGTGGCCTGGAGCCCGAAGAAGACGGCCAGGGCCCAGGCGGTACGGCTCCGGGCCATCCGCAGCGGGGGCGTCTGCACGCGCGCGTGCTCCGCGGCGTCCGGAGCCGGGCTTCGTGTCGCCTGCCCGGCGGCCCGCTCCCCCTCGTTGGGCTGCAAGCCGCGTCCCCGGACGAAGGGCAGCCACGGCAGGACAGCCGCCAGGGCGAGCCCCGCCCACAGGACCAGGCCCGTCCGCCAGCTGCCGCCGAGGGCGTCGGTCACGGGTACCGTCACGGCGGCCGCGAGGGCCGTGCCGAGGGCCAGGGCCATCGAGTACAGGCCGGTCATGGATCCCACGCGGTCGGGGAACCAGCGCTTGACGATGACCGGCATCAGGACGTTGCTGACCGCGATGCCCATGAGGGCCAGGGCGCTCCCGGCCAGGAAGCCTGCCGTGCCGCCCGCGTACGGGCGTATCAGCAGGCCCGTGGCGATGGCGGCCATGCCGGCGCACACGACGGCGCCGGGCCCGAAGCGGCGGGCGAGCCGCGGGGCCATGACGCCGAAGACGGCGAAGCACAGGGGTGGCACGGAGGTGAGGAGCCCGGCGACGCTGCCGCTCATGCCGAGTCCGTCGCGTACCTCCTCCAGGAGGGCGCCGAGGCTGGTGATGGCCGGGCGGAGGTTCAGCGCGGACAGCACGATGCCGAGGACGAGCAGGCGCGTCGCCCACGCGCGCGGGGACGCGCCGTCCGGTTTCCCGGTGTCGTGCACGGCCTCCTTCCCGGTGTCGTGCGCGGCCTCGCTGCGTACGGTCGGGTGCGTCGTCGTCCGGGTTTCCTCGCTGGGCATGAGGTCCATCATAGAATCATGGGATGATTGACTGTCCACTCGTCGGTTGCCCCCGGGCGCCCCGGCCGTGCGAAGGTGTGCCATGCCCCTGAGCCATCCCCGTCGCTCGGCCCTGTCCGAGCAGGTCATCGCCGCGCTGCGGGCCCAGATCACCTCGGGTGAGTGGCCCGTCGGCTCCCGGATCCCGACCGAGCCGGAACTGGTCGAGCAGCTCGGCGTCGCCCGCAATACGGTCCGTGAGGCCGTCCGTGCCCTGTCGCACAATGGCCTGCTGGACATCCGCCAGGGTTCCGGCACGTACGTCGTGGCGACGAGCGAGCTGGCGGGGGTGATGCAGCGCCGGTTCGCCGGGGCCGACCCGCGGCACATCGCCGAGCTGCGCTCCACCCTGGAGTCGGCCGCCGCCCGGCTGGCCGCCGAGCGGCGTACGGAGCGGGACCTCAAGCAGCTCGGCGCGCTGCTGCTGCGGCGCGAGGAGGCGTGGGAGTCGGGCGACAAGGAGGCGTTCGTGACCGCGGACGCGACCTTCCACCTGGCCGTCGTGTCGGCCTCCCACAACGACGTGATGACGGCGATGTACGCGGACCTCGGCGAGGTGCTGCGGGACTGGCTGCGCGAGGACGTCGGCGAGGAGCTGACGCCGGAGACGCACATGGACCACGGACGGCTGCTGGAGGCGATCCGCGCGGGCGAGGCGGACACGGCCGCGGCGGAGGCGGCCCGCTACCCGTTCCTGTGCCGCCTGGGCGGCGTCACCTCCCCCACCGCTGACTGAACCTGCCCGGATGGCGTCATGTCCCCCACCGCCGTCCGACACCGCCCCGGCGGGGCCGGTTGTCCGCCCGCCGGACCGAGGCCGGCCGCCGGGCTCGGCTCAGCCCTCCCGCCGGTGACTGACCCACACGTCGGCCACCTCTTTCCAGCACCGGCCGGTCAGCCGCACCGTCTGGGCGGGCGCGGCCTCGACCGGTGCGCTGTCGGTGTCGATGTCCCACCAGCGGGCGCACTCGACGTGCAGGCTCACGCGGTCGGTCTCCGGGTAGGGGTTGTGGCAGTACACGGTCACCCGGGAGTCGGTCACGCGGATCCGGCAGGCCGCGCCGAAGGGGTCCGCGCCGGCGCGCTCGTCGGCGGGCACACGCGCGTGGGGTACCGCTTCGTACCCCGGGGTCAGTACGAGCGCGACGGCGGCAAGGGACACTGAGGCCGTTCGGAGGGACAAGCGCACAAGGGGACCTCCTCGGCCGTGCTGGGGAGGGGCTCGCGTGGTGAACGCATACTCCGGGATGCCCGGTTCGCGTACTCCAGAATGCCCGGCCACCGGCCTTCCCCGCCCGGCCTGCTCAGCCGAACGAGTGACGCCCCGCTCCCCGCACACTGCGGGAAACGGGGCGCCAGACGTACGGGAGATCAGGCTCCGATGGCGTGCAGCCCGCCGTCCACGTGGACGATCTCGCCGGTGGTCTTCGGGAACCAGTCGCTCAGCAGGGCCACGACGCCGCGGCCGGCCGGCTCGGGGTCCTTCAGGTCCCACTCCAGCGGGGAGCGGTCGTCCCACACGGACGCCAGCTCGCTGAAGCCCGGGATGGACTTGGCGGCCATGGATCCGAGCGGACCGGCCGAGACCAGGTTGCAGCGGATGTTCTGCTTGCCCAGGTCGCGGGCCATGTAGCGGCTGGTGGCCTCCAGGGCGGCCTTCGCCGGGCCCATCCAGTCGTACTGCGGCCAGGCGAACTGCGCGTCGAACGTCAGACCGACGACGGATCCGCCGTTCTGCATCAGCGGCAGGCAGGCCATGGTGAGCGACTTCAGGGAGTACGCCGAGACGTGCATGGCCGTGGCGACCGACTCGAACGGCGTGTTCAGGAAGTTGCCGCCGAGGGCGTCCTGCGGGGCGAAGCCGATGGAGTGCACGACACCGTCGAGACCGCCGAGCTCCTCGCCGACGATGTCGGCGAGACGGCCGAGGTGCTCGTCGTTGGTGACGTCGAGCTCGATGACCTTGGCCGGCTTGGGGAGCTTCTTGGCGATGCGCTCGGTCAGCGTGGGCCGCGGGAACGCGGTGAGGATGACCTCGGCGCCCTGCTCCTGGGCCAGCTTGGCGGCGTGGAAGGCGATGGACGCCTCCGTCAGCACGCCGGTGATCAGGACACGCTTGCCCTCGAGAATTCCGCTCATGGTGATCAGTGACCCATTCCCAGTCCGCCGTCAACGGGGATGACGGCTCCAGTGATGTACGAGGCGTCGTCCGAGGCGAGGAACCGCACCGTCGCGGCGATCTCCTCGGGCTGGGCGTACCGGCCGAGCGGCACCTGCTTCACGATGCCCTCGCGCTGCTCGTCGGTGAGCACCTTGGTCATGTCGGTGTCCACGAAGCCGGGCGCGACGACGTTGAAGGTGATGTTGCGCGAGCCCAGCTCACGGGCGAGGGAGCGCGCGAAGCCGACGAGGCCGGCCTTGGAGGCGGCGTAGTTGGCCTGGCCCGCGGAGCCGAGCAGCCCGACGACCGAGGAGATCAGCACGACGCGGCCCTTCTTGGCGCGCAGCATGCCGCGGTTGGCCCGCTTGACGACGCGGAAGGTGCCGGTGAGGTTGGTGTCCAGGACGGACGTGAAGTCGTCCTCGGACATCCGCATCAGGAGCTGGTCCTTGGTGACACCGGCGTTGGCGACGAGGACCTCGACGGGGCCGTGGGCCTCCTCGATCTCCTTGTAGGCCTGCTCCACCTGCTCTGCGTCGGTGATGTCGCACCTGACGGCGAGGCAGCCCAACTCCGTCAGGGCGGCCGGCGGCTCACCCGAGCGGTATGTGATGGCGACCTTGTCGCCGGCATCGGCGAAAGCGCGGGCGATGGCGAGGCCGATGCCCCGGTTGCCTCCGGTGACGAGAACCGAGCGGCTCAACGGATCACCCTTTCGATAGCGGTCTGATGCCCGCCCGGCCGCCTGGACGACAGGCGGTGATGACAGGCGGCTTCCTCGAAAACCTATCGGTCCGGGCACGCCCGCGGACAATCGGGCACCCACAGTGGCGTACCGGACTCACTGTCGGGTCCCTACAGAAAGCCGCGGGTCCGGCTCGGCAAACTCGTGGCCCGCGGGCGTACGGGACGACATGATCGGACCAGTCACGACGCACGGCAACCACGGTCACCTCGACAGAAAGAGACGGCGGTGCCTCATACCATCGACGAGGCCTTCACGGCCCTCCCCCTACGCGCCCTCGCCGACGCGGCCCTCGCACGCGCGCGTGCGCTGGGGGCCGAACACGCGGACTTTCGCTTCGAGCGGGTGCGGGGCGCCTCCTGGCGGTTCCGGGACGCCAAACCCGCCGGGTCGTCCGACACCACCGACCTCGGATACGCGGTGCGGGTGGTGCACGGCGGGACGTGGGGCTTCGCGTCCGGCGTCGACCTCAGCATGGACGCCGCCGCCCGGGTCGCCGGGCAGGCCGTGGCGATGGCGAAGCTGTCCGCGCAGGTGATCAAGGCGGCCGGATCGGACGAGCGCGTGGAACTGGCCGACGAGCCGGTGCACGCCGAGAAGACGTGGATCTCCTCCTACGAGATCGATCCGTTCACCGTGCCCGACGAGGAGAAGGCCGGGCTGATCGCCGAGTGGAGCGCGCGGCTGCTGGCGGCCGACGGGGTCGACCACGTGGATTCCTCGCTGCTCACGGTCCATGAGAACAAGTTCTACGCCGACACGGCCGGGACCGTGACCACGCAGCAGCGGGTGCGGCTGCACCCGGTGCTCAACGCGGTGTCGGTGGACGAGTCGAGCGGCGAATTCGACTCCATGCGCACCCTCGCACCCCCGGTGGGACGCGGCTGGGAGTATCTGACGGGCACTGGCTGGGACTGGGAGAGCGAGCTCGAGCAGATCCCGGAGCTGCTCGCGGAGAAGATGCGCGCGCCGAGCGTGCGGCCGGGCCTCTACGACCTGGTCGTCGACCCGTCCAACCTGTGGCTGACCATCCACGAGTCCATCGGGCACGCCACCGAACTGGACCGGGCGCTCGGCTACGAGGCCGCCTACGCCGGCACCTCGTTCGCCACGTTCGACCAGCTGGGCAAGTTGCGGTACGGCTCGGAACTGATGAACGTCACCGGCGACCGCACCGCCGAGCACGGCCTGGCCACCGTCGGCTACGACGACGAGGGCGTCCGGGGCCAGTCCTGGGACCTGGTGAAGGACGGCACGCTCGTCGGCTACCAGCTGGACCGGCGGATCGCGAAGCTGACCGGCTTCGAGCGCTCCAACGGCTGTGCCTACGCCGACTCCCCCGGGCACGTGCCGGTGCAGCGCATGGCCAACGTGTCGCTGCAGCCGGACCCGGCGGGGATGTCGACCGAGGACCTGATCGGGGGCGTGGAGCGCGGCATCTACGTCGTCGGCGACCGGTCCTGGTCGATCGACATGCAGCGCTACAACTTCCAGTTCACCGGGCAGCGCTTCTACCGCATCGAGAACGGGCGGCTGGCCGGACAGCTGCGGGACGTGGCCTACCAGGCGACGACGACCGACTTCTGGGGCTCCATGTCCGCCGTGGGCGGGCCGCAGACCTACGTCCTGGGCGGCGCCTTCAACTGCGGCAAGGCCCAGCCGGGCCAGGTCGCCGCCGTCTCCCACGGCTGCCCGTCGGCCCTGTTCAAGGGCGTCAACATTCTGAACACGACCCAGGAGGCCGGGCGATGAGCGCGCGTTCCAGCAAGCCGCACGAGGTCGTGGAGCGCGCCCTCGAACTGTCCCGGGCGGACGGCTGTGTCGTCATCGCCGACGAGCAGTCCACGGCCAATCTGCGCTGGGCGGGCAACGCGCTGACCACCAACGGCGTCACGCGCGGGCGCACGCTCACCGTCGTCGCCACGGTCGACGGCAAGGAGGGCACGGCCTCCGGGGTCGTCTCACGGTCCGCCGTCACCCCCGACGAGCTGGAGCCCCTGGTGCGCGCCGCGGAGGCCGCCGCGCGCGGCGCAGGGCCCGCCGAGGACGCGCAGCCGCTGGTCACCGGCGTGGCGCAGACACCGGAGTTCACCGAGGCGCCCGCGGAGACCTCCTCCGCCGTGTTCGCCGACTTCGCGCCCGCCCTCGGCGAGGCCTTCGCCCGCGCGCGTGCGGGCGGCCGTGAGCTGTACGGCTTCGCCAACCACGAGCTGGTGTCGTCGTACGTCGGCACGTCCACCGGACTGCGGCTGCGGCACGACCAGCCGAACGGGACGCTGGAGCTCAACGCGAAGTCACCGGACCGCACCCGGTCCGCCTGGGCCGGGCACTCCACCCGGGACTTCAAGGACGTCGACCCGGCGGCGCTGGACGCGGAGCTGGCGGTGCGCCTCGGGTGGGCCGAGCGGCGCGTGGAGCTGCCCGCCGGCCGCTACGAGACGCTGCTGCCGCCGACGGCGGTGGCGGACCTGCTGATCTACCAGATGTGGTCGGCGTCGGGCCGGGACGCGGTCGAGGGCCGCACGGTGTTCTCCAAGCCGGGCGGAGGCACGCGGGTCGGCGAGAAGCTGACCGACCTGCCGCTGACCCTGCGCAGCGACCCGAACGAGCCGGGCCTCGAGTCGGCGCCCTTCGTGATCGCGCACTCCTCGGGGGGTGATCAGTCGGTGTTCGACAACGGGCTGCCGCTGGCGGCCACCGAGTGGATGCGCGAGGGCGAGCTGAGGCACCTGACGACCAGCCGGCACAGCGCGGGCCTGACCGGCCTGCCGGTGGCGCCGGGCATCGACAACATCGTCCTGGACGGGGGCGAGGACCGTTCCCTGGACGAGATGGTCGCGAACACCGAGCGCGGGCTGCTGCTGACCTGCCTGTGGTACATCCGCGAGGTCGACCCGGCGTCGCTGCTGCTCACGGGTCTGACCCGGGACGGCGTCTACCTCGTCGAGAACGGCGAGGTGACGGGCGAGGTGAACAACTTCCGGTTCAACGAGTCGCCGGTCGGGGTGCTGGGCCGGGCCACGGAGGCCGGACGGACGGAGAAGACGCTGCCCCGGGAGTGGAGCGACTGGTTCACCAGGGCGGCGATGCCGGCGCTGCGCGTCCCCGATTTCAATATGAGCTCTGTCAGTCAGGGCGTATAACCTCGTAGGCGGCTGTCACCCGACTGCCCGAGGATCATCCGAGGAGATACGAGAACCGTGACGGACATCGTCGACGAGCTGAAGTGGCGCGGGCTGTTCGCCCTGTCCACTGACGAGGACGCTTTGCGCAAGGCGCTCGCGGACGGTCCCGTCACGTTCTATTGCGGTTTCGACCCGACCGCGCCGTCTCTGCACGTCGGGCACCTGGTGCAGGTGCTCACCGTGCGCCGGCTCCAGCAGGCCGGTCACCGGCCGCTGGCGCTGGTCGGCGGTGCCACGGGTCTCATCGGCGACCCCCGCCCGACCGCGGAGCGCACGCTGAACGACCCGGAGACGGTCACCGGCTGGGTCGCCAAGCTGCGCGCCCAGATCGAGCCGTTCCTGGACTTCGAGGGCGAGAACGCGGCCGTCATGGTCAACAACCTCGACTGGACGGAGAACCTCTCCGCGATCGAGTTCCTCCGTGACATCGGCAAGCACTTCCGCGTCAACAAGATGCTGACGAAGGACTCCGTGGCCCGCCGCCTGGAGTCCTCCGAGGGCATCAGCTACACGGAGTTCAGCTACCAGCTGCTGCAGGGCATGGATTTCCTCCAGCTGTACCGGCGCTACGGCTGCACGCTGCAGCAGGGCGGCAGCGACCAGTGGGGCAACCTCACGGCGGGCCTGGACCTGATCCACCGCCTGGAGCCCGACGCGAGCGCGCACGCGCTGGCCACGCCGCTGATGACCAAGGCGGACGGCACCAAGTTCGGCAAGACCGAGGGCGGTGCCGTCTGGCTCGACCCGGAGATGACGACGCCGTACGCGTTCTACCAGTTCTGGCTGAATGTGGACGACCGGGACATCTCCCGGTACATGCGCATCCTGTCCTTCCGCTCCCGTGCGGAGCTGGAGGAGCTGGAGCGGCAGACCGAGGAGCGTCCGCAGGCCCGGGCCGCGCAGCGCGCGCTGGCCGAGGAGCTGACGACCCTGGTGCACGGCGCCGACCAGACGGCCGCCGTGATCGCCGCGTCCAAGGCCCTCTTCGGTCAGGGCGACCTGACGGAGCTCGACGCCAGGACGCTGGCCGCGGCCCTGTCGGAGGTGCCGCACATCCGGGTCGCCGAGCTCGGTCCGATCGTGGACCTGTTCGCCGAGGTCGGCCTGGTGGCCAGCAAGTCGGCCGCGCGCCGCACGGTCAAGGAGGGCGGCGCCTACGTGAACAACGTCAAGGTCGCCGCCGAGGACGCCGTGCCCGCCGAGGAGGACCTGCTGCACGGCCGGTGGCTGGTGCTGCGCAGGGGCAAGAAGAACCTGGCGGCCGTCGAGGTCACGGGCGGCTGAGCACGCCGGTGAGGGGGTGGTCTCCGGTGCCGGAGGCCGCCCCCTTCTCCATGACGGGGGTCACGCCCTGCGCTTCTCCATGACGAGGGACGCCCCGTCCTTCCCCCTGAGGGTCATGCCCTGCGTTGTTCTCCCCGGGCGGCGGTCCAGGCCTTGTCGCCCAGGCCGACCAGGATGATCGCCATCACCAGCTGGAAGACGTGCCGCCACCAGTCGATGCCCGATGTGGCGTCGACGCCGGCCGCCCGGGCGATGGCGTTGCCGGCGATGCCGCCGATGATGCCCAGGATGACGGTCAGCCACAGGGGGATGTGCTGCTTGCCCGGGATGATCGCCTTGGCGAGCAGGCCGAGCACCAGTCCCACGATGATCGCCCACAACCAGCCCATCTCACTGCCTCCTCGCACGGCTCGACGTGAGCACTACGCCCAGTGTCGGCCCAGGTGCCCTACGCCGCATGCCGACGGGGCCCTACGGAGTGCGGCGCAGACACCCCGCCCGGCCGGGCCACGACCCGGCCTCGTGGCCACCGCGGCCGCGGCGTAACGTAAGAGCTGTCCTGGCCGGGTTCCCCGACCGGCCGGGGACGGCCACGGGGCGGGGAGAGTCCGATACGGGCGGATGGTGGAATGCGATGCGGAAGCAGCATGGCGGCGGCAACGTCCAGGTTTTCCGGATCACCGGCGCCCGGACGGGGTTGCAGGAGGACGTACGCGGGCGGCAGCGCCGGTACGTGATCTCGATGACGGTCCGCACGATCTCCGTGATCCTCGCGGCCACCCTGTGGAACGTCGAACGGCACGTCGCCATCGTGGCGTTGGTGCTGGGGTTGGTGCTGCCCTACATCGCGGTGGTGATCGCCAACGCCGGGCGTGAGAATGCGCCGTCTCTGCCGTCGACGTTCGTGGTGTCGCATGCGCGGCCGATGATCGGCCCGCCGGGCGCGGACGACGGGTCGGGGGAATCGGTTGCGGAAGACGCCGTGCCCGGACCGGGGTCGGGTGCGCGGAGCGAATCGCAGGAGCGGTAGGCGCGCCCCGGCGCCGTTCCGCGCAAGATCACGGGAGCGTGGGAAGGGAAGTCAGCTTCCCGCCAAGCTCAAGAAAAGCTCAGATCAATCATGTTGTTCCAGTGCCGGGGTCGGGGTTACCCGTGACATACTTCGTACGCGCTCCGCATCCCCCGTCGGAGCGACGGACCGACGCCGGGCAGCTCCCCCCGTGGCTGCTCGGCGTCGCCTTTTCTGTGTGCTGTGGTGAGACGAACCTGTGAGTGACGAGACGCCCATCTGCTCCGCGAAGGGCTGCCGTGCCGACGCCGTGTGGGTCCTGGCGTGGAACAACCCGAAGATCCATACGCCGGAGCGGCGCAAGACCTGGCTGGCCTGTGAGGAGCATCGCGAGCATCTGTCGCAGTTCCTCGGGGTGCGGGGGTTCCTGAAGGACGTGGTTCTGCTGAAGGACTGGGAAGCGCAGGACGTGTGACGCTGCCCTAGGTCGGGTCCGACCTAGCCGCCGATCGCGGACATGGGCCTGGTCGGCTGTACGAACGTCGGGTCGTCCAGGCCCGCTCCCGCCTTCTTGCCCCACATCGCCAGGCGCCAGATGCGGGCGATCTCCTCGTCCGGGGCGCCGGAGCGCAGGGCGGCGCGCAGGTCCGTCTCCTCCTGGGCGAACAGGCAGGTGCGGACCTGTCCGTCGGCCGTGAGGCGGGTGCGGTCGCAGGCCGAGCAGAACGGGCGCGTGACGGAGGCGATGACGCCGACGACATGCGGGCCGCCGTCGACCAGCCAGCGCTCCGCCGGGGCGGAGCCGCGCTTCTCCTCGCCCTCGGCGGTCAACTCGAAGCGGGTGCGCAGGGAGGCCAGGATGTCGCCGGCCGTGATCATGCCGTCGCGCTTCCAGCCGTGCTGGGCGTCCAGCGGCATCTGCTCGATGAACCGCAGCTCGTAGTCGTGCTCCACGGCCCAGGCGAGGAGGTCGGGGGCTTCGTCGTCGTTGAGCCCCGGCATCAGGACCGAGTTGACCTTGACCGGGGTGAGGCCGGCGTCGCGGGCGGCGTGCAGGCCCTCGATGACGTCCTTGTGGCGGTCGCGGCGGGTGAGGGTCTTGAAGACGTCCGGGCGGAGCGTGTCGAGGGAGACGTTGACCCGGTCCAGGCCCGCCGCCTTCAGGGCCGCCGCCGTGCGCTTGAGGCCGATGCCGTTGGTCGTCAACGACATCTGGGGGCGGGGGCCGAGCGCCGCGACGCGCTCCACGATGCCGACCAGGCCGGGGCGCAGCAGGGGCTCGCCGCCGGTGAAGCGGACCTCCTCGATCCCGAGGGAGGTGACCGCGATGTCGATCAGGCGCACGATCTCGTCGTCCGTGAGCAGGTCGGGCTTGGCCAGCCACTGCAGGCCCTCCTCGGGCATGCAGTACGTACAGCGCAGGTTGCACCGGTCGGTCAGCGAGACCCTCAGGTCGGTGGCCACCCGGCCGTAGGTGTCGATGAGCACGTGGGCCCCCTCCCTTGTCGCGGATCATGCGTGCGGCACTGCTTCTCCGACATCTGCGAGCCTACGTGACCCCACCGACAACGCCACAGGCCCGATCCCACGACGCGGGACGCGGCCGGGCCGCAGGGACCTGGAGGTTCCTACGATCCGGCCGCGTGGAAGGGGTCGTGCTCAGTGGGCTCCGGTGCCGGTCAGGGACCGGACCTCCAGCTCCGCGTACTTCTTGGCGTCGGGTTCCTCCTTGGACAGGACCGTGCCGAGCCAGCCCATGAGGAAGCCGAACGGGATGGAGATGATGCCCGGGTTCTTCAGCGGGAACCAGGCGAAGTCGACCTCGGGGAACATCGCCTTGGGGTCGCCGGAGACGACGGGCGAGAACAGCACCAGGCCGACGGCGACGATCAGACCGCCGTAGATCGACCACAGGGCGCCCTGGGTGGTGAAGCGCTTCCAGAAGAGGCTGTAGAGGATCGTCGGGAGGTTGGCGGAGGCGGCGACCGCGAAGGCGAGGGCGACCAGGCCGGCCACGTTCAGGTCGCGGGCCAGGGCGCCCAGGCCGATGGAGACGACGCCGATGGCGACGGTCGCCCAGCGGGCCGCGCGGACCTCCTCCGCGCCGGAGGCCTTCCCCTTGCGGATGACGTTGGCGTAGATGTCGTGCGCGAAGGACGACGACGAGGCGAGGGTGAGGCCGGCGACGACGGCGAGGATCGTCGCGAAGGCGACCGCCGAGATGGTGGCGAGGAGGATCGCGCCCCAGGTGGAGTCGACGCCGCCCAGGTGCAGGGCGAGCAGCGGTGCCGCCGTGTTGCCGGACGGGTTGGACGCGATGATCTCGTCCTGGGAGATGAGCGCGGCGGCACCGAAGCCGAGGGCGATGGTCATCAGGTAGAAGCCGCCGATGATGCCGATGGCCCAGTTCACGGACTTACGGGCGGCCTTGGCGTCGGGCACGGTGTAGAAGCGGATCAGGATGTGCGGCAGGCCGGCGGTGCCCAGCACCAGGGCGATGCCGAGGGAGATGAAGTCCAGTTTGGAGGTGCCCGTCGCGCCGTACTGGAGGCCGGGCTCCAGGAAGGCGGCACCCTTGCCGCTGTTCTCGGCGGCCGTGCCGAGCAGGTCGGAGATGTTGAAGTCGAACTTCAGCAGCACCAGGAAGGTGATCAGGATGGTGCCGCCGATGAGCAGCACGGCCTTGACCATCTGGACCCAGGTGGTGCCCTTCATGCCGCCGATGGAGACGTACACGATCATCAGGACGCCGACCAGGGCGACGATGAGGATCTTGCCGGCGTCGGAGGTGATGCCGAGCAGCAGCGAGACGAGGACGCCCGCACCGGCCATCTGGGCCAGCAGGTAGAAGATCGACACCACGATGGTGGAGGTGCCGGCGGCGGTGCGGACCGGGCGCTGGCGCATGCGGTAGGCGAGGACGTCGCCCATGGTGTAGCGGCCGGAGTTCCGCAGCGGCTCGGCCACCAGGAGCAGGGCGACCAGCCAGGCGACCAGGAAGCCGATGGAGTAGAGGAAGCCGTCGTAGCCGAAGAGAGCGATGGCGCCCGCGATGCCGAGGAACGAGGCGGCGGACATGTAGTCACCGGAGACGGCGAGGCCGTTCTGGAAGGCGCTGAACTGGCGGCCGCCGGCGTAGAAGTCGGCGGCGTCCTTGGTCTGGCGGCCCGCCCAGACGGTGATGCCGAGGGTGGCGAGGACGAACAGCGCGAACAGGGTGATGATCAGCGGGCGGTGCTCGCTGGCCTCGTTCGCGGCGAGGAAGGTGTGCTGTACGGGGCTCATGCGCCGCTCTCCATCCGGGTCTTGATGGCCTCGGCCTTGGGGTCGAGCTTCGCGGCGGCGTGCCGCGAGTACCACCAGGCGATGAGGAACGTGGTGACGAACTGGGCGACGCCGAGGACGAAGGCGACGTTGATGTTGCCGAAGAGCTTGGTGCCCATGAAGCCGCCCGCGTAGTTCGAGAGCAGGACGTACAGCAGGTACCAGGCGATGAAGCCGACGGTGAGCGGGAAGGCGAAGGAGCGGTAGGAGCGGCGCAGTTCACCGAACTCCGCGCTCTCCTGCACCTCGGCGAACTCCTCGGGTGAGGGGAGCTTGTGTTGCTCTTTCGAGGGGGGCGGTGCGTCGGTGGCCACGGAGTCTCCTCGCAGGGACGGAAGCGGTTGTGAGCGGGGGCGAAAGGCGCGTGTCCTCGCGCTCCTTGTTCAACGTCACGGCGGCGCATGGGAACCGGTTCAACCGCCCGGGGCTCTTTCCGAAGTCGTTTCGACAAAGCGTTGCTGCGGGCGGGTGGCCGGGATAGCTTCGCCCTGCACCACCACGTCATGTACCTGCCCGGGCACCACCTGTGCCTCGGGCCGGTTTCGTTTCCGGAGGATGTGGAGACCCCATGTCTCACTTGCGTTCCAGACGCCGGCTCGCTCTCGCCGTGCCCGTCGTGCTGTCCCTGACGGCCTCGCTCGGTTTCCTGCCGGCCGCCGCGTCGGCGGCCCCGCACCCGGGGTCGGCCACCCGGGCGGCGGACGCGCCGAAGCTGTCGTACGTCGTCAACACCACGCCGGCCCGCCACACGATCGCCTCGGTGAAGAAGGCGATCGTGAAGGCCGACGGATCGGTGGTGGAGACCTACGAGCGGATCGGCGTCATCGTCGTCCACTCCTCGAACCCCGACTTCGCCAAGACGATCCGCACGGTGCGCGGGGTCCAGTCGGCGGGTGCGACGCGGACGGTGCCGCTGACGGCCGCGGGCACGAAACAGGAGGGCGCCGTCGAGTATCTGACGGCCGCCCAGGCGAAGCGCGCCGAGGCCGCCTCGGCACGGACGGCCGAGAGCGAGCCCCTCGAAGCGGACCAGTGGGACCTGCGCGCGATCGGCGCCGACCAGGCCGCGAAGATCAACCCGGGCAGCCGCAAGGTGACGGTCGCCGTCATCGACACCGGCGTGGACGACACCCACCCCGACATCGCCCCGAACTTCTCCGCGTCCCAGTCCGCCAACTGCGACGGCGGCAAGGCCGACACCAGCGAGGGCGCCTGGCGGCCGTACACCCCCGAGGACTACCACGGCACGCACGTCGCGGGTGAGATCGCCGCCGCCCGCAACGGCGTCGGCGTCGCGGGCGTCGCACCCGGGGTGAAGGTGTCCAGCATCAACGTGACCGACCGGACGAACGGTCTCTTCTACCCGGAGAGCGTCGTGTGCGCGTTCGTGTTCGCCGCCGACCACGGCGTCGAGATCACGAACAACAGCTACTACGTCGACCCGTGGCTGTACAACTGCATGGACGACCCGGACCAGCGGGCCATCGTGGACGCGGTCAACCGGGCGCAGCTGTACGCCCAGAGGAAGGGCACGCTGAACGTCGCCGCGGCGGGCAACTCCAACCACGACCTGGACGCGGACGCGATCGTCGACGACTCCAGCCCGGACGACTCCACCCCGGTCGAACGCACCATCGACCCGCACGAGTGCCTCGACGTGCCGAACCTGCTGCCGGGTGTCGTCACGGTGAGCGCGACGGGCGTGAACGACGTCAAGTCGTACTACTCGTCCTACGGCAGGGGCGTGGTCGACGTAGCGGCGCCGGGCGGCGACGGGCGCTACCAGACGCCTGACACGCCGTCGAAGAACGGCCGCATCCTGTCCACCCTGCCGAACGGCACATGGGGCTTCCTCCAGGGCACCTCGATGGCCGCGCCGCACGCGTCCGGTGTCGCCGCGCTGCTGAAGTCCAAGCACCCCTGGGCCTCTCCGGCCCAGCTGCAGGCGATGCTGAAGGCGCAGGCCGACCGGACCGCCTGCCCCACGTCCTACGACCAGGACGGCGACGGCACGCAGGACGCGGTCTGCGAGGGCGGCAAGCGCCTCAACGGCTTCTACGGCCACGGCATCGTCAACGCGCTGCGCGCCGTCAAGTGACCCGGCCCGCCACCGGGACCTCCCGCAAGATCAGCTCGTACCGTGAACGAACTGGAGACACCATGACTGCGCCGTACGCGCGCCACCGTCGTGCCGTCGCGATCCCGGCCGGGATGGCCATGGCCACGGCCCTCGCGTTCCTGCCGAACACCGTCGCCACGGCCGCCGAGGACGCTCCGGCCCCCGCCGCGGCCGAGGCGGACGCGACCCCGCTCAGCTACGTCGTCAACGTCAAGCCGGGTCACGGCACTTCGGCGCACGTGAAGAAGGCCGTCGCCAAGGCGGGCGGCGCGATCGTGACGTCGTACGACCAGATCGGCGTCATCGTCGTCCACTCCTCGAACCCCGACTTCGCCAAGAGCATGCGCACGGTGCGCGGTGTGCAGTCGGCGGGCGCCACCCGCACCGCGCCGCTCCCGTCGGCGTCGACGGGCGACCTGGGCGCCCCGAAGGTGCTGAGCGCGGCGGAGGTCGCCGCGGCGGACGCCCCGGCCGGTCAGGACCCGCTGCAGCCCCAGCAGTGGGACCTGCCCGCCATCAAGGCGGACAAGGCGCACCAGAAGACGCTGGGCAGCAAGAAGGTCACGGTCGCCGTGATCGACACCGGCGTGGACGACACCCACCCCGACATCGCGCCCAACTTCGACCGCAACGCGTCGGTCAACTGTGTGTCGGGCAAGCCGGACACGGCCGACGGGGCGTGGCGGCCGAGCGCCGAGGAGAGCCCGCACGGCACGCACGTCGCCGGTGAGATCGCCGCCGCCAAGAACGGCGTCGGCATGACCGGTGTCGCGCCCGGGGTGAAGGTCTCCGGCATCAAGGTGTCCACCACGGCCGGGTTCTTCTACACGGAGGCCGTGGTCTGCGGCTTCGTGTGGGCGGCCGAGCACGGGGTCGACGTGACGAACAACAGCTATTACACGGACCCCTGGTACTTCAACTGCAAGAACGACCCGGACCAGAAGGCCCTCGTGGAGGCGGTCGGCCGGGCCTCGCGTTACGCGGAGAAGAAGGGCGCGGTCAACGTCGCCGCCGCCGGCAACGAGAACTACGACCTCGCCGCCGACGAGATCACCGACCCGTCGTCCCCGAACGACAGCACGCCGGGCGACCGGGTCGTCGACCCCTCGGAGTGCCTCGACATCCCGACCCAGTTGCCGGGTGTCGTCACGGTCGCCTCGACGGGCGCGAAGGGCATCAAGTCGTCCTTCTCCAACCACGGGCTGGGCGTCATCGACATAGCGGCCCCGGGCGGCGACTCGACCGCCTACCAGAAGCCGGACGCACCGGCCACGAGCGGACTCATCCTGGGCACGCTGCCGGGCGGCAAGTGGGGTTACATGGCCGGTACGTCGATGGCGTCCCCGCACGTCGCGGGCGTCGCCGCGCTCCTCAAGTCGACGCACCCGTACGCCTCTCCGGCCCTGGTGAAGGCCCTGCTGTACGCGGAGGCCGACGCCACGCCGTGCACGGACCCGTACGACATCAACGGCGACGGCAAGGTCGACGCGGTGTGCGAGGGCTCCAAGAACCGCAACGGTTTCTACGGCTGGGGCATCGCGGACGCGCTGGACGCGGTGACCAAGTAGAGCTTGTGTGCGGGTGATCCGGGCCGGGCGGGGTGTCCGTCCGGCCCGGATCACGCCTGCGGCAGGATTCCTTGTCATGGACGTGTACGAGGATCCGGTGACCTGGACGGCCCGACCCACGCGGCCGCAGTGGCAGTTGGCCCTGCGGTTCGCCGGGAGTGTCGTGTGGTTTCCGGTGGTGTGTGTGCTGTGGGCGGCGGTGGTGGCCGCGTACCTCGTGGTCGGGATGTTCGCCGAGGTGATCACTGCCTTCAGCAACAGGCTCGAACGCCGCTACCTCGACGCCATGGGCTGGACGATGGACCGCGTCGGGGGGCTGGCCTCCTGGTGCGTGTCCTGGCCGGAGCTGCGTCATGAGGGCGACGTGGAGTACTACAAGGCGCGGGTGGAGAAGGCCGTGGGCAAGTGGACCGCCCGGGCCTCCGCGCCGATCGAGCCGAAGAAGCCGAGGCCGCCCGTGGAGTGCGCGATACCCCTGCGGGACTACCGAGGGGTCGGCGGGTGGTACGTCGCCGAGGTCGCGCTCGCGCAGGGCTGGGAGCTGAGGCCGACGGACGAGCACAAGGAAGTGCGGCTGTGGTGGGCGGCCGCGTCCAGGACCGCCTGACTTCCGGCTGATTTCCGGCTGACGTGCGACCGACTTGCCCGGACGCGTGGAGGTTGGTGAAGATCCTGGGGTGATCCCGACAAGACCCACGCCCGGGGCGGCCGATGCGCACGGGCCCGTGCGGCGGGCCGGCGCGGGCCGGACCGCCGCCGTCCTGGTGCTGGTGGCGCTGGCCGCGCTGATCCCGCTACTCGGCCCGTCCGCCGCGCTGCACGGCACCGGGGAGGCCGGGGCTCCCGGTGCCGGCGGCATAGCCCTGCTCCGGACGGTGCTGTTCGCGGCGCTGTGCATACCCGTCGGCGAGCTGTTCGTGAACCGCCTGGCGCGGTCGCTGCCCGGTACGGAGCCCACCCCCGAGCCCGGCACCCGAGCGGGCGTGGAGGCGGCGCAGCACCCGGCGTTGCCCCGGAGTTGGTCCCCCGTCGCGGCAGCCGCCGGTTTCGTCGCCGCCCTCGGACTCGCCACGGTCGTGGCCACCGGCAATCTGGTGCCGGGCGGTGTGGCGGACATCGACGTCGGGGGCCTCTACGCCTCGCGGGACGGCAAGCTCGCCCTGCTGGAGGTCAACGCGTTCCTGGTGGCGGGGCTGTGCGCCGTGTCACGCCGCCCGGTCGCACAGGTCTGGCCGCTGGCCGCCGTGGTCGTCGCCGAGGCCCTGCGCGCCCACCCCACCACCGAGTACGGACCGCTGACCGGCTCCGGGCTGACGCTCGTCCATCTGACGTGCGCGGCGCTGTGGGCGGGCGGCCTGCTGCACGCGCTGCGCGTCCTGCGGCTGTGGCACGGCCCGCGCGCCACGGCGGCGGGCGCGGCCCTGCTGGGTCTCTACGCGCGCGTGGCCCTCGTGCTGCTCGCCGCCATCACGGCGACGGGCGTGTGCAGTTCGCTGCGCCGGATGCCGCCGGAGACGATCCTGGAGCAGCTGACGGGGACGGCGTACGGGCGTGCGCTGTTCGCCAAGGTGCTGCTCGTGGCGGTCGTCGCCGCCCTCGCGGCGTGGGCCCGGCGCCGGCTGCGCCGGGCGGCCGACCCGCTGACCGCCTGCGTTCCGGCCCGGGCGGAGGTCGTGGTCCTGGGCCTGGCGGTCGCGGTGTCCGGCCTGCTGACGGCGCTTCCGGTGCCCATCCGCTGGTGACGCCGGTGCGTGCTCAGGCTGCGCGCATCTCGCCGTAGGTGGCGGCGGGTGCCCTGCGGGCGTCGAGGGCCCCGAGGGTGCCGCCGGCCAGCAGGAGTTGCCCGGCGATGTAGGTCAGCATGATCCAGAAGTCGGGCGCGGGCGGCTGCGGCCATTCGGCGACGCCGGTCGCGATGAGTGTGTCGGACAGCAGGAACAGCGCCCCGCCGAGCCCGGCGAAGAGACCGAGCCGGGTGGCGGACCGGTACGCCATGGCGGTGAGCAGGAGGCTGTAGCCGGCGACGGGCACGCGCAGATCTGCCGGCAGGTCCGGCCACAGCAGCGCGACGGTCGTCACCAGGGCGGCGGCGTAGGCGAGGGCCAGGACGCCCGCACGCGCGCGTGAGAGCGTGTGGCGGCTGCCGTGGGCCGCGAAGAGCACGAGGTAGCAGACGTGTCCCGCCGCGAACGAGGCCATGCCCGCCAGGAAGGCCGGCTCGGCGTCCGACAGCAGCAGGACGTCCCCGCCCCAGCCGAACAACAGGGCGGCCAACAGGGGCCGGGGCGCTTTGCGTACGGCGGCCCACAGCGCCAGCAGCGGCATCAGCAGGGGCTTGGCGACGGCGTGCCCGACGTCGGCACCGGCCGCGAGGCAGACGAGATCGACGGCGGCGACGAGACCGAACGCGGCCAGAAGGAGAGGCGAGAGCTTCACGCGGACGTGCTCCCGGCGACCGGAGCGGGGTCGGAAACCGAAGCGGGCTCGGCGCAGGGCGCGGCTTCGGAAACCGGCTGGCTCCCGGTGGACGGCACGGCTTCTCCCGCAGGCGCGTTCCCGGACACGGGCGCACTCCCCGGGACCGGCCCGGTCTTTCCGGCAGGCGTGCCCGTGGACACCTGCGCGGGCTCGCCGGCGGGCGCGGACCCGGAAACCGGCGTGCTCCCCGGGGCGGGCACGGTCTCGGCAGCCGGCTCGGGCCCGTCGGCGGGCGTGGTCCTGTCCGTCGGCGACGGAGTCGGCGCTGCGGTGGCGGGCGCCTGCGGGCCCCAGCCCGGCCCCCGGAACACGCGTCCTGCGCGCTCGCTCCAACTGCTCGCCGCCCGCAGGTCCTTGGCGATCGACACGTACTCGTGCGTGGCCACCTTCAGCAGGTTGTACGTGGCGATGTTCTTGGTCAGCCCGTACCGGGGCCGCTCGGTCTCCTCGACGAACGACCCGAACAGCCGGTCCCAGACGATGAGGATGCCGCCGAAGTTGCGGTCCAGATAGCCGCCCTGGGAGGCGTGGTGGACGCGGTGGTGCGACGGGGTGTTGAAGACGAACTCGAACCAGCGGGGCATCTTGCCGATGCGCTCGGTGTGGATCCAGAACTGGTAGACGAGGTTCGCCGAGGAGCAGAACGCGAGCGCGGCGGGGTGCACGCCGGCGACGATGAGGGGGACGTAGAACGGCCAGACGGTCAAGGACGTCCAGGGCTGTCGCAGCGCGGTCGTGAGGTTGAACTTCCGGCTGGAGTGGTGGACGACGTGGCAGGCCCACAGGATGCGGATGACGTGGTGGCCGCGGTGGGACCAGTAGTAGAAGAAATCCTGCCCGAGCAGCATCAGCGGGACGGTCCACCACAACACGGGCACGCGCAGCGGCGTGAGTTCGTAGAGGGCCGTGTAGACGGCCAGGATCGGGATCTTCCACAGGAAGTCGAAGACGAGGCTGCCGAGCCCCATGCCGACGCTCGTCGCGGCGTCCTTGGCCGCGTAACCCTCCGCGTCCTCGTCGGGGTGGAGTCGGTAGCTCACCATTTCGACCACGGTGAGCAGCACGAAGGCAGGGATGGACCACAGCACGACATCGGGCAGGTTCGGCATGCAAGCACCGTAGGACCGGCGTCCGGCCCCGACTAGACGTTGTTACCCACAAGTATTATCGACGGTACGCGCTTGCTTCTTGGTGATCTCCACCAATCCGGAACGAGGCGAAGTCGGACGTCGGAGGGCGAGGCGCCCGGCTGATCGACTGAGGACCGATCAGACGTACACCCTTCGAACGGACAAGCCGGACAACCTGCCTGAGGGGGCATCGGAAGCGGCCGTCGGCGCACCTGGCGGACGGGGGTGTCAGTCACGGCCCGTATCCTCAGGGACCATGCTGGAAGACCTGACGACCGCAGTGTTCTCGGCCACGCCGTGGCCGGCCGCGTACCCCAAGGGATACGCGGTCGTTGACGTGGAGACCACGGGCCTGGCCCGGGACGACCGCATCATCTCCGCGGCGGTCTACCGGCTGGACGAGCGCGGCGAGGTCGAGGACCACTGGTACACGACGGTCAACCCCGAGCGCGACCCGGGCCCCGTATGGATCCACGGACTGACGAGCGAGGCACTCGAAGGGGCACCCCTCTTCCCGGACATCGCCGAGGAGTTCACGGCCCGGCTGGAGGGACGGGTACTCGTCGCGCACAACGCCGTCTTCGACTGGCAGATGATCGCCCGGGAGTACGCGCGCGCCGAGCGCGAGGCACCGGTGCGGCAGCGACTGTGCACCATCGCGCTCTCCAAGGAACTCGGGCTGCCGCTGCCCAACCACAAGCTGGAGTCCCTCGCGGCGCACTTCGGCGTCGTCCAGCAGCGGGCCCACCACGCCCTGGACGACGCGCGCGTGCTGGCGGAGGCGTTCCGGCCGAGCCTTCGGGCGGCGGCGGCGAACAACGTACGGCTGCCGCTGCACGAGTGCCGGCCGCTGACCGAGTGGACGGACCGCCCCGCCGCGCCCCGCATCGGGCAGCAGGCGGGCCCCGGAGGCTACGGCGGCTACCGGCCGAGCAGTTGGCGCCCCTCCCGCAAGCGTCCCGCGTGCCCCTACCCCAACCCCGGGCGCTACGAGGCGGGCGGGCGGCTCAAGCAGGGCATGCGGGTCGCCTTCTCCGGCGACACCTCCATCGAGCGGGACCTGCTGGAGGACCGTGCGACCGAGGCCGGGCTGCATGTGGCCACGAGCCTGTCCCGCCTCACCAGCCTGCTCGTCACGAACGACCCGGACTCGGGCACCTCCAAGGTCGTCAAGGCCCGGCAGTTCGGCACGCCGGTCGTGGACGAGGCGGCCTTCGGGCAGCTCCTCGCCGACGTGGAGCCGGCTACGGAAGGGTGACCCGTACTTCAGGGTGCTCGGCGACCGGCGCCGCAGGGGTGCGGGGTGGTCGGCGCCGCAGGGGGCCTGAGTGATCGCCGCCGCAGGTCGCCGCAGGGCCCGGGTGGTCGGCGCCGCGGGTCGCCGCCGCAGGGGCCCGGGTGGTCGGCGCCGCGGGGATGGCCCGCCTCGCGGGGCGACCGTACGGACGGGTGATTGCCGGGCGACTCGCCCGGCGCCCGCTCGCCCGCGCGCAGACGACGGCTCACCCTGTGGCCCATGGCGACCTGTGAGGTATGTGGCAATCAGTACGGCATGACCTTCGAGGTGCACGCGCAGGGCGCGGTGCACGTCTTCGACTGCTTCTCCTGCGCGATCCACCGCATGGCCCCCATCTGCGAGCACTGCCGGGTGCAGATCATCGGCCAGGGAGTCGAGGTCGAGGGCCACTGGTACTGCGGCGCCCACTGCGCCCGGGCGGAGGGAAAGGCAGGAATTGTCGACAAGGTCTGAACCCGTACCCGACTGAATGCACCCCACGACCGAGTTGTACGGTCGTGGGGTGTACCGCTTCCTGATGTCCCGGCAGTGGGTGATCCTCACGCTGATCGCCCTGCTCCTCATCCCCACGATGATCAGGCTGGGCATCTGGCAGATGCATCGCTACGAGGAGCGCACCGCCCGGAACCAGCTGGTCACCGACGCGCTGGCGGCCGATCCGGTACCCGCCGAGCAGCTGACCGCGCCCGGGCACACCGTGACCAGCGCCGAGCGGTACCGCACCGTGACGGCGAAGGGCCGCTTCGACACGGAGGACGAGGTCGTCGTCCGGCGCCGCACCAACTCCGACGACGAGGTCGGCTACCACGTGCTGACCCCCTTCGTCCTCGACGACGGCAAGGTGCTGCTGGTCAACCGCGGCTGGATCCCCTCCGACGGCCCGAGCCAGACCACGTTCCCGAAGGTTCCCGCACCGCCGGGCGGTGAGATCACGGTCGAGGGGCGGCTGATGCCCGACGAGACGACCGCCGCGAGCGGCATCAAGAACCTCCAGGGCCTGCCGGACCGGCAGATCATGCTGATCAACAGCGAGCAGCAGGCCCGGCGCCTGGACGCCAGGGTGCTCGGCGGCTACATCTCCCAGACGTCCCCCGAGCCCAAGGGCGACACCCCCGAGCTGATGGGCAACCCGGGCAAGGAGGACGCGGCACTGAACTACGCGTACGCCATCCAGTGGTGGCTGTTCTCCGCGGCCGTCCCGGTCGGCTGGGTGGTCCTGGCCCGCCGCGAGGCCCGGGACCGGGCACGGAAGGCGGCCGGGGAATCCGACGCGACGCAGACCGAGCCGGCGGCGGTGTAGACACCCGCGACCGGCCGCCGGGTGGCGGGACCCGGCGCCCCGCCCCGACCGGCTCGTCACCGTCGGCCCTCCGACTCGACGGAGGCGGGCTGCCGGTCAGGGCACGTCACTCCCCCGGCCCCGGCCCTGATTGCCGCGCCCGCTTGCCGGGAACCCGCACTCCGTGCACCCCGGTATCGAGGACTACGCGCTCATCGGCGACGAGCAGACCGCGGCCCTGGTCGGTATGGACGGGTCCGTCGACTGGCTGTGCCTGCCACGCTTCGACTCGGCCGCCTGCTTCGCCAGAATGCTCGGCGGCGAGGACAACGGCTACTGGCGCATCTCCCCCGTGGGGGCGGACCGCTGCACCCGGCGTGCCTACCGCCGCGACACCCTCGTCCTGGACACCGAGTGGGAGACGGAGCGGGGGTCCGTCCGGGTCACCGACCTGATGCCCCAACGCGACCGCGCCCCCGACCTGGTGCGCGTCGTCGAGGGCCTCGACGGCGAGGTGACGCTGCACAGCGTCCTCAAGCTGCGCTTCGACTACGGCTCGATCGTCCCCTGGGTGCGCAAGGCCGACGGCCACCGCGTGGCGGTCGCCGGCCCGGACTCGACCTGGCTGCGCAGCGAGCCGGCGGTGACCAGCTGGGGCGAGGACTTCGGCACCCACGCGGAGTTCACCGTCAAGAAGGGGGAAAAGGTCGCTTTCGTCCTGACCTGGCATCCCTCCCACGAGCCGCGCCCGCCGCTCGTCGACCCGTACGACGCGCTGCGCCACAGCGTGGAGGACTGGCGGGCCTGGGTGTCGCGCTGCCGCTACGACGGTCCGCACCGGGACGCCGTCGTCCGCTCCCTGATCACGCTCAAGGCGCTCACCTATGCCCCGACGGGCGGCATCGTCGCCGCCCCCACCACCTCCCTGCCCGAGGAACCGGGCGGGGTGCGCAACTGGGACTACCGCTACTGCTGGCTGCGCGACTCCACCCTCACCCTGAACGCGCTGCTCGCCGCGGGCTACCAGGAGGAGGCGGAGGCCTGGCGGAACTGGCTGCTGCGCGCGGTCGCGGGCGACCCGGCCGACCTGCAGATCATGTACGGCGTGGCGGGCGAGCGGCGGCTGCCCGAGTTCGAACTGCCGTGGCTCTCCGGCTTCGTAGATTCCGCCCCGGTACGCATCGGCAACGACGCCGTGAACCAGCTCCAGCTGGACGTCTACGGCGAGGTCATGGACTCCCTGTCGCTGGCCCGCGAGTCGGGCCTGTCCCCGCAGCCGGACGTGTGGGCGCTGCAGACGGCCCTGATGGACTTCCTGCGCAGTCACTGGCAGCAGCCGGACGAGGGGCTGTGGGAGGTGCGTGGCGGCCGGCGCCAGTTCGTGCACTCGAAGGTGATGGTGTGGGTGGCCGCCGACCGTGCCGTACGCACCCTGGAGCGCCATCCGGAGCTGGACGGCGACCTGGACGGCTGGCGGGCGCTGCGCGACGAGGTGCACGAGGAGGTGTGCGAGAAGGGCTACGACGCCGAGCGCAACACCTTCACGCAGTCCTACGGCTCACGCGAACTGGACGCCGCGCTGCTGCTCATCCCCCGCGTCGGATTCCTGCCGCCGGACGATCCGCGGGTGATCGGCACGATCGACGCGGTCCGCGCGGAGCTGGCCCACGGCGGCTTCCTGCGCCGCTACAGCACGGACGACGCGGACGTCGACGGACTGCCCGGCGGCGAGGGCGCCTTCCTGGTGTGCTCGTTCTGGCTCGCGGACGCCCTGTACATGACGGGCCGAACGAAGGAGGCCCGGGAGATGTTCGAGCGGCTGGCGGGACTCGCCAACGACGTGGGGCTGCTGTCGGAGGAGTTCGATCCGGTGACCGGCCGGCACCTCGGCAACTTCCCGCAGGCGTTCAGCCACATCGGGCTGGTGAACACCGCCCTCGCCCTGTTCGGCGGGAACGGGGCAGGATAGGGACCATGGATCTTGGACTGAAGGACCGGGTGTACGTCGTCACCGGGGCCACGCGGGGCCTCGGCAACGCCACCGCGCGCGAGCTGGTCGCGGACGGGGCGAAGGTGGTCGTCTCGGGGCGGGACGAGAAGAGTGTCGCCGAAGCGGCGGCCGCGCTGGGACCGAACGCGGTCGGGGTCGCCGTCGACAACGCCCACCCGGAGGCGGCGGCCCGGCTGATCGCGGCCGCGCGGGAGAACTTCGGCCGCTTCAACGGCGTGCTCGTCAGCGTGGGCGGCCCGCCGGCCGGGTTCGTCGCGGACAACACGGACGAGCAGTGGCAGACTGCGTTCGAGTCGGTGTTCCTCGGTGCGGTGCGGCTGGCTCGCGCCGCGGCCGCCGAGATGGAGGCCGGGAGCGTCATCGGCTTCGTGCTGTCCGGGTCCGTGTACGAGCCGATCCCGGGGCTGACCATCTCCAACGGGCTGCGGCCGGGGCTCGCTGGCTTCGCCAAGTCGCTCTCCGACGAGCTGGGGCCACGGGGCATCCGTGTCGTGGGTGTCCTGCCCGGGCGGATCGACACCGACCGGGTACGGCAGCTGGACGCGCTGTCGGCGGACCCCGAGGCGACCCGGGCCGCGTCGGAGTCGCGCATTCCGCTGCGGCGGTACGGGGCGCCCGAGGAGTTTGGGCGGGTGGCGGCGTTCTTGCTGTCGCCGGCCGCTTCCTATCTGACCGGTGTGATGGTGCCCGTCGACGGGGGAGCGCGCCACGGGTTCTGACCGCTGCCGTCCGCGGGTCGCGGGAGGCTGGGTCGCGCCCAAGCGGCGGAGCCGCGTATCGATCCAGCCCCGCGCCCCTCGGGGCGCGCCCCTGGGGTGAGCCGTCAACTCACTCTCTCCGCGCCGTGCTTGACGGCCCGCAGTCGTACCTCTGCCGGAAGTGACCCGAGACCCGCCGATGCCTTCGCGTGGGCCAGGGCGCCGGTCGTGAAGTCGGTCAAGGCCGTCCCCGGGTCCACGTGCGGCTCCAGCGCGAGGCGTACGTGGGCTTCGGGGGTGCTGCGGCGCCCCTTCAGGTGGGCGTGGGCTCCGTCCACGCCGTCGACGTGGGCCGCCTCCTGGGTGAGGACGTTCTCCAGGGCCCGGCCGCGCAGCAGGGCCCCCTCGCCGTCGCCGGTGTCGACGAGGACCTCGGCGAGGCGGCGCCGGCGCAGGACCGCGACGAGCCACCACAGGGCGAGCAGCAGCAGGATCGCCAGGACGGCGATGACGACCGGCCACCACCAGCCCTCGTCACGCCAGCGGGTGCGCTCGGCATTGCTCAGCAGCACGTCGTGCTTGCTGTCGTGGATCCACCACGAGGGCACGGGGGCGCCCAGGCCGACGGCGAGGACGGAGCCGCCCAGCACCAGCAGGATCAGGCCCACCAGGCCGAGGAACACACGGTTGACGGTCGGGAGCACCGTCGCTCACCCCTTCCGGCCGGGCCGCCGGACGCGCACCGACAGCGAGGGCGCGCGGGACAGCCCCAGTCCGCGGACCGCGTCGGCGAGCACGGCGTCCAGATCGGTCCGTACGTCGTCCACTTCCCTGAAGTGCGCCGTCGCGCGCACGTCCGCCCGCCTGCGGCGCACGCGTACCCGTGCCGACTGCACACCCGCCACTTCCATGGCCCGGTCCCGCAGCGCGATGGCGGCGGCGTCCCGGTACAGTCCGGCACGGACCTCGGGGTGTCTGCGCCGCATGGGGAGCACGGCCCGCAGGCCGGGTGTGGCGGCCAGGACCAGAAGCCAGAGGCCGAGGACGCCGGCGACACCGGCGCCGACGAGCACCCAGGTGTCGTCGAGGGGCCGTTCGGCCAGCTGCCTGGCCAGTTCCTTGCGCCAGTACATACCGGGCCGGCCCGCGCGCACGGAGACGATGTCGTAGAGGAACAGCACGGTCAGGCCCAGGAGCAGCAGGGCCACGACGGCCGCGGGGACGCGACGCGCCGACCAGAAGCGGCCCTCGGGTCCGCCGTCCTCACCGGGTTCGGCCGGTGGCTCATGGGTGTCCGACGCGTCGGACCGGCCGGGTTCGTCGCCGTCGCGCGGCTCCTGCCCGTCGAGGACGGGCAGGCGCTGTGTGGTGCCCTCGGGAGGCTGTTCGGGGTCCCGGGGTTCGTTCATCGCGTCCTCCCCTGTCCCGTGCCGGGCGCCGCGACCAGGTGCAACCGCTCCACCTGGACGACGACCTCCGGGACCTGCATGCCCACCAGAGCCGCCACGCGCTCGACGACCCGGCGCCGCACGGTGCGGCAGCGGGCACCGATGTCGCAGGGGTAGTCGAGTTCGACGTGGACCCGGACGTGGGCGACTTCGTGGTGGACGACGACCGACGCGGAGGGCCGCCCGGCATCGGGCGGCAGGGTGCCGACGGCCTCGCGGGCCGCCTGCGAGGCGATCTTCGCGACGACCCGGTCGGCGATCCGTGTCGCGCCACGCTCGCGCGGCGGGACGACGGGCAGAGGTCTGTCGAGCTCACCGGCCCCCGTGCTCACGGGCGTCACCGCCGCCGTTCACGGACGCGGAAGAAGTCACCGAAGTCCATGTCCCCGTCCAGGAACCGGCCGACGACGAAGCCGACGGCGCCCAATGCCGCCACCAGCACGAAGGCACCGAATCCGCCGAAGTATCCGGCGAAGGCCAGCGCCATGCCGGCGATCATGCCGACCACGGCCATGCTCATGCGCTTCTCAGCTCCCTAGCCGCTGTGTTGTCCGATGGCCCACGCCTCACTGGATCCGGCGCTCCGGTTCCTCTTCCTCCTCGTCCGGCAGCTTCACGTCGCTCACCGCGATGTTGACCTCGACGACCTCGAGACCGGTCATCCGCTCCACGGCGTTGATGACGTTCTCCCGTACGCCCCGGGCCACATCGGCGATCGACACGCCGTATTCGACGACGATCTCCAGGTCGAGGGCGGCCTGGACCTCGCCGACCTCGGCCTTCACGCCGCGCGTCACCGACTTGGCGCCGCCTGGCACCCGGTCGCGCACGGCGCCGAAGGTGCGGGACAGGCCGCTGCCCATGGCGTGCACGCCGTCGACGTCGCGTGCGGCGAGCCCGGCGATCTTCTCCACCACGCCGTCCGCGATGGTGGTCCGGCCCCGGGAACCCGGGTCCCCTCCCCCGCGCTTGACCAGCGGGCTCCTGCGCGCCGCCGGCGTCTCGGACTCCCCGCCCCGGTTCTCGGTCATGTCAGTCATCGCCGCACGTCCTTTTCGGTCGTCGTCCTTCGACCACCGTAAGCACGGTTACGGGGAAGCGCGCCTCTGATACGGCAGGCTGGAGGAATGACGGCCGACCGATGGGCGCAGGCAGTGAGACATCAGCTGGGAATCGGCAGGCTTCTGCCGCTGGGTGACGCGCGGGACGGCGCGTGGATCGCGGAGCGGGCGGCGGAGGCGGCGTTGCGGAGCGCGGCGCGGGACGCGCCGGGCGTGCGCCTCGATGCGCTCCGAGTCGCGGTCGCCGACGCGGCGGACACCGCGGAGCCGGCCGTACCGGCTCCGCCGAGTGCGCTGCCTCCCGGACCGCTGCGGGTGACGGCGCAGTTCGCCGCGACGGCCTCGCGGCCCCTGCCGGCGACGGCGTCCGCGCTGCGGGAGGCACTGGCGACCGCGGCGGACCGGCGGCTCGGGCTGACCGTGTCGGAGGTGGACCTGCTGGTGACGGAGCTGCTGGACGAGGAGGGGCCCGCGCAACGCGGGGCTGCCGTCGCCCTTCCCGAACCTCCACCTGCCGCACGGGCCGAGGGCGACGACGAGGCCCGGGTGGCGGCCGCCGCGCTCGATGTCCCGGGCGTGCTCCATCTGACCGGCACACTGGGCCACCCCGTGCACATCGAGCTCCTGTTCCCCGAGGGCGCGGCGCTGCCGCACCGCCATGTCCGGCTGGAGCTGGCGGTGAGCTCGGACCAGCGGGCCAGGGACGTGGCCCGCGAGGTCCGGACGGCGGTCAGACGGACGCTGTCGGATCACCCGACGGTGGCGGTCGTGGTGAGCGCGACCGGCTGACCGCGCTCCCGGCCCCCGCCCGGCGGATGTCAGTCCTCGACGCCCGCGAGGTCCCGCAGTCGGCGGGCCTGGGACTGGCGCTCCGCCGCGCGCTGCTCCTCGTACGTGCGGTCCTGGGCGCCGCGCAGCAGCGCCTTGGTCTCGATGACGGCGTCGCGGGGCGCGGCGAGCACGGCCGAGACGAGGTCGCGGACCGTGTCGTCCAGCTGCCCGGCGGGCACGGCGAGGCTGGCCAGACCGGTGTTCACGGCCTCCTCGGCCGTGACGAAGCGCCCGGTCACGCAGATCTCCAGCGCGCGGGCGTAACCGACGAGTCCCACCAGCGGATGCGTGCCCGTCAGGTCGGGAACGAGTCCGAGGCTGGTCTCGCGCATGGCGAACTGCACGTCGTCGGCGACGACGCGCAGGTCGCAGGCGAGGGCGAGCTGGAAGCCCGCCCCGATGGCATGCCCCTGGACAGCGGCGACGGAGACGATGTCGCTGCGCCGCCACCAGGTGAACGCCTCCTGGTATTCGGCGATGGTCGCGTCCAACTCGGAGTCGGAGCCGCGCGCGAGGTCGATGAACGACGGTTCCCCGTCGAAGCCCTCGGGCGTGAACGCCTGCCGGTCGAGCCCGGCCGAGAAGGACTTGCCCTCGGCCCGCAGCACCACGACGCGGACGGAGCCCGGCAACTGCCGACCGGCCTCGGTCAGCGCCCGCCACAGAGCGGGGCTCTGCGCGTTGCGCTTGTCCGGGTTGGTCAGCGTCACCGTGGCGATCGTGTCGTCGACGGTGAGCCGTACGCCGTCCTTGTCGAGTACGGGAACGAGGTCCTTGTCGGGCGAAGCCATGGGACGCCTCCGATGTGTGCGGTCTTACGCGCCCGTACGACGGCTGCACCGCCGCACCGGGCACGCTTAAGTGACTGCACAGTAACCACCCGGGCGATCAGTCGACCGACCGGGTGGCCACCATCGGAGCCGTGGGGCCACCCGGGGTCAGGCCGTGGCCTTTTTGCCCCGGGTCGCCCCGCCACGCCCTCGCAGCGTGACGCCCGACTCACTGAGCATGCGGTGCACAAAGCCATACGAGCGGCCGGTCTCCTCGGCCAACGCCCGGATGCTCGCACCGGCGTCGTACTTCTTCTTCAGGTCTGCCGCGAGCTTGTCGCGCGCGGCGCCGGTCACCCGGCTGCCCTTCTTCAGAGTCTCGGCCACCCGTGCCTCCTCATGGGAAGTGCGCTCTGGTCTCCTCATGATCACCCCTCCGGGCCTTCATGGCCACCCATTCGGCAAGGTCCGTGAGACAAGGTTGTGACGACGGGAGCACATCCCCACATGCGGAATGCGAAATTCCGAAGGGCGGTATCGGCACGCCCGAACGAATCGTTCCGGAAAAGGCCTGGTCAGAAAGGCGACGCGGCCGAGCCCCGCAGAATCGGGGACTCGACCGCGAAATCGATGTAGGACACACCTCGGTACGAGGAGATCTCACACAGATGATGGATCACCGCTGGGCCGAATGATCCATACGCCGTTGATCACGCGTTCGATCAAGCGAGGGTGCCGGTCAGGCCAGGGCGACGAGGTCCGCGTAATCGGCGCCCCACAGGTCCTCGACGCCGTCCGGCAGGAGGATGATCCGCTCCGGCTGGAGCGCCTCGACCGCGCCCTCGTCGTGCGTGACGAGGACGACCGCCCCCTTGTAGGTGCGCAGCGCGCCGAGGATCTCCTCGCGGCTGGCCGGGTCGAGGTTGTTGGTCGGCTCGTCGAGGAGCAGCACGTTCGCCGACGACACCACGAGGGTGGCGAGGGCGAGGCGGGTCTTCTCGCCGCCGGAGAGGACACCGGCCGGCTTGTCGACGTCGTCGCCGGAGAACAGGAACGAGCCGAGCGTCTTGCGGACGTCCACCAGGTCCAGGTCGGGGGCGGCCGAGCGCATGTTCTCCAGGACCGTGCGCTCCGGGTCGAGGGTCTCGTGCTCCTGGGCGTAGTAGCCGAGCTTGAGGCCGTGGCCCTGGATGACCTTGCCGGTGTCGGGCTCCTCCGCGCCGCCGAGCAGGCGGAGCAGGGTCGTCTTGCCGGCGCCGTTGAGGCCGAGGATGACCACGCGCGAGCCCTTGTCGATGGCCAGGTCGACGTCGGTGAAGATCTCCAGCGAGCCGTAGGACTTCGACAGTCCCTCGGCCATGAGCGGGGTCTTGCCGCACGGGGAGGGCTCGGGGAAGCGCAGCTTGGCGACCTTGTCGGACTTCCGCTCGGCCTCGAGGCCGGCCAGCAGCTTGTCCGCCCGGCGGGCCATGTTCTGCGCGGCGACGGTCTTGGTGGCCTTGGCCCGCATCTTGTCGGCCTGCGAATGCAGCGCGGAGGCCTTCTTCTCGGCGTTCTGCCGCTCGCGCTTGCGGCGCTTCTCGTCGGCCTCGCGCTGCTGCTGGTAGAGCTTCCAGCCCATGTTGTAGATGTCGATCTGGGCGCGGTTGGCGTCCAGGTAGAACACCTTGTTGACGACCGTCTCGACCAGGTCGACGTCGTGGGAGATCACGATGAAGCCGCCGCGGTAGGTCTTCAGGTAGTCGCGCAGCCAGACGATCGAGTCGGCGTCGAGGTGGTTCGTGGGCTCGTCGAGCAGCAGGGTGTCCGCGTCGGAGAAGAGGATCCTGGCCAGCTCGATGCGGCGGCGCTGACCGCCGGAGAGGGTGTGCAGGGGCTGGCCGAGCACCCGGTCGGGCAGATTGAGCGCGGCGGCGATGGTGGCGGCCTCGGCCTCGGCGGCGTACCCGCCCTTGGTGAGGAACTCCGTCTCCTGGCGCTCGTACTGCTTGAGCGCCTTGTCGCGGGTGGCGCCCGTGCCGTTGGCGATCCGCTGCTCGTTGTCGCGCATCTTGCGGATCAGCACGTCCAGGCCGCGCGCGGACAGGATGCGGTCGCGGGCGAGGATGTCGAGGTCGCCGGTGCGGGGGTCCTGCGGGAGGTAGCCGACCTCGCCGGAGCGGGTGATGGCGCCGCCGGCGGGCATGCCCTCGCCCGCGAGGCACTTGGTGAGGGTGGTCTTCCCCGCGCCGTTGCGGCCGACGAGGCCGATGCGGTCACCCTTGGCGATGCGGAACGAGGCGTTTTCGATGAGGACGCGGGCACCGGCGCGCAGCTCGATACCGGAGGCGGAGATCACGGACAGACTCCAGGGCGGATACGGGGGCGGGATGGACGGCTGAGGACGTTCCCGCCGTCTAATGCGCGAGGAGAATGGCCATGGGGGACAGTCTAACGGGGACGTGCAACCACTTTTTCTGTGTGCGGGTGTTCGATCACCAGCGGCCGGACGGGGCCTTCGCCGGCGGCCGGGTCGTTGTCGGTGGCCGGTGGAACACTGGGCGGGACAGCCCCGCGAGACACGAGGAAGTGATCGCCATGGCAGGTACGTCCGGCGGGCGTCCGAGCATCTACCCGACGCTGCTGTACGCGGACGCCAAGGCGGCGATCCGGCAGCTCACGGAGGCCCTCGGCTTCACGGAGCTGTCGGTGTACGAGGGGGAGGACGGCTCGGTGCTGCACGCCGAGCTGGCGCAGGGCAACGGCGCGGTGATGGTCGGCTCCAAGGGCCGGGGCGGTCCGTTCGACACGGCCATGAAGGACGCCGGCACCACGGGGGTGTACGTGGTGGTGGACGACGTCGACGCGCACCACCGCCACGCCGTGGACCACGGCGTGGAGATCCTGATGCCCCCGACGGACCAGGACTACGGCTCCCGGGACTACATGGCCCGGGACGTCGAGGGCAACGTCTGGAGCTTCGGTACCTACGCGCCCGAGACGGGGGTCTAGCGCCGCACGGGGCGGCGTTCGCCCCGTCCCGGCAACAGGCCTCAGCTGCCGCCGGTGTGCACCTGGAAGGCGGCGCGGCGGACCGCCTTCGCCAGGGCCGGGTCGGGGTGGGCGGCTGCCAGGGCGACCAGGACCTGCACGGTGCGCGGGTGGCCCACGGCGCGCACCTCGTCCAGCAGCATCGGGACGGTCGGCTGCACGGCCGACTCCAGGTGGCGCACCAGCAGCGGCGCCTCACCGTGGTCGGCCACGGCGGCGGCGGTGTCCACCCACAGCCAGGTCGCCTCGGCGCGGGTGAGGACCTCATGGGCGTCCTCGGGGTCCGCGCCGTCGTGCTCGGCCAGCCACAGCAGCGCGTACGGCCTGAGCGTGGGCTCGTCCAGCACGCCGCGGACGTCCGGCTCGGCGGGGGCGCCGACCACGCGCAGCGCCTCGAAGGCGAGGCCGCGCAGCAGGGCGTCCTCGCCGCGGGCGGCGTCGAGGAGCTCGGTGACGGCGCTGCCGACGGGGCGGGCGGCGAGCCAGGCGCGGTACTCGGCACGGGCCGCGTTGGGGCGCAGCTGGGCACAGCCGCGGAGCATGTCCTCGGCGGCCTGCTCGATGTTCCCGGCGGGGCTCTGCGCGGCGACGCAGATCTGCTCCAGCTTGACCCAGACGGCCCAGTTGCCGAGGGGGGTGAGCGTGGCCTGGCCGTCGCCGTAGGTGAGGGCGCCGACGGAGGCCAGGGCGCGCAGGGCCCAGTCGAGCAGCGGGGCGAGCGGGGCGTCGGTGGGCTCCGGTTCGGCCTGCGGCTCGGGCTGGGGGCCGTAGGGGATCTCGCAGCGGGCGGTGCGCAGCTCGGTGACGCGCTGCTCCAGGAGGTCGAGGAGCTGCTCGACCGGGACGGGCCCGGCGGACAGCTGGAGGAAGGAGAGCGCCTGCGGCATGGCCGAGACGACCTCGGCGACGGCGGCGGGCTCGTGTTCCGCGGGCTCCGGATGGGCGAGCGACCAGGCGTCGAAGAGCGCGACCCAGCCGCGCAGCACGGCACTGTCGTCGCGGTCCCAGGCGCGCAGCCGCCAGCCGGGGCGGGCGGTGTCGCCGTGCACCTCGACGAGACCGGCGAGGCGGGCGGTGTCCCAGTCGGCTCTGACCTGAGCCGGGGTCAGGCCCAGGTCGCGGGCCGCCCGTTCGGCGGTCGCGTCGGAGAGGGTGGCCTTGCCGTCATCGGTGGCGCTGTCCCGGCCGGGGCCGAGCGCCCTGTCCGCCCAGCGGGCGACGCGGGCCGCGGCGGCGAGACCTGAGCGTGCCATTCTGGCCAGTTCCGCCGGTGCCGGGGTGCCCTCCGGGGGGCGCGGCGCGGGGCGGCGCGAGCGCCGCTGGTTCATCGCTGGTGGGGCGGCGGCCAGGGGTCGCGGGCGGACGAGTCGGAGCCTGGAGTCGCGCGGGATACGGGACGTCACGGGTGCAGTCTTCCGGTTGACGGTCCGAAAACCCAAACGGAATGTCACGGGGGGCGACGGGGATGGCCAACGCACCGGCCCGCGGGAGTGGTCGAGGGCCGGGAACAAGCCAGTGGTACGACACTAAACGGAATGGTGGCGACCGGTCCGCCGCGGGCGGGATGGGGACGGGGTTGCGACCGGGCGAAGGGGGCGTGAACGAAGGGTGCGGGACACCGCGGCGAGGAGGTGCGCGCAGGGCGTGCCGCGGCGGAGTCACATCAACGGCGTCAGAAAGCGCCGGAGCGCCTCCTCGTAGGCCTCCGGGTCGGCGTTCCACAGGGCACCGTGCGGGGCGCCGGCCACGGTGCGCAGGGCGACCATGTCGGGGCGGGCGTCGGCGAGCCGGCGCGAGGGCTGCCAGGGGGCGACGGTGTCGTCCGGTCCGTGGAAGAGCAGAGCCGGGACGCGCAGTCCGTGGGACGGGTCCGTGCCCGCGGCCCGTTCGCCGGTCAGTCCGGTGCGGCCCTGGGCGGCGCGGACCGCGAGGGGCAGCAGCGCGCCGGGGGTGCGGCGGGCCGAGGCGAGGGCGCGCAGGGTGGTCTCCCAGCTGAGCACCGGGGAGTCGAGGACGAGCCCGGCGACGCGGTCGCGCAGCCCCGAGTGCGCGGCGGCGCGCAGGGCCATGGTGGCGCCGGTGGACCAGCCGTGCAGGACGACCTGCCGTGCGCCGTAGCGCACGGCGTAGCGGATCGCCGCGTCGAGGTCGCGCCACTCGGTCTCGCCGAGGTGGTTCAGCCCGTCGGGCGAGCGCGGTGCGCCCAGGTCGCCGCGGTAGGCGAGGGCGAGCACCGGGACGTGGCTGCGGTGCAGGAACCCCATGACGTTCATGGCGAGTTCCCGGGTGGTGCCCAGACCGTGCACGGCGATCACCCAGGTGTCCCGCTTGCCCGGTACGAACCACGCGGGCAGGGAGCCGAGTTCGCCGGGGACGTCGACGTCGGCGTGTTCGAGTCCGAGGGCGGTGCCGGGGTTGCCGACGTACACGTTCGGCGTGAGCCAGACCTTGTCGCCGGATTCCAGCGTGCCGTGGGTGACGCTCTCCAGGCGGCGCACGACGGTGTCGGCGGGGTGCCGGACGCCGGTCAGGACGGGGCCGACGACGGCGTGGGAGCCGTCGCCGGAGAGGCCGTAGCGGCCGGGGCGCAGGGCGGCGAGGTCCCGGGTGAGGCTGATCTGCCCGGGGGCGGTGCCGTGCACGGTGAGCCGGGGCTCGGTGGGCAGGGGCCTGCCGGGGGGTGCCTTGAGCGCGGCGTCGCTGGCGAGCCGGCCGGCGGCCACCGCGGCGGCACCGGCCCCGATCACGGCGGTGACGGCAGCGGCCGTCGCTTTGACAGTGCGCACGCCTTCAAGTGTCCCGGCGGATCGGCCGGGCGACCAGTGGGAGGGAGCGGCGGGGTGGCGCCGGCGCGGCGTGGGGCGGCTCAGCCGCGCTGGCCGTAGCCGCGCAGGCGCTCCGCCACCTCCGTCAGCTGCTCGCCGGACAGCAGGCTCGGGGTCAGGCCGGGCACCGAGGAGGCGGTGAGCCACAGACGGCACATCCACTCCAGCTGGGCGGTGCGGTCGTACGCCTGGGCGAGGGTGGTGCCGTGGGTGAGGGTGCCGTGGTTCTGGAGCAGGCAGCCGGAACGGCCGGTGAGGGCGTGGAGCATGTTCTCGGCCAACTCGTCGCTGCCGTAGGTGGCGTAGGGGGCGACGCGGACGGGGCCGCCGAGCGCGGCGGCCATGTAGTGGATCAGCGGCAGCTCGGTCACGAGCGTCGAGACCGCCGTGGCGTGCACGGCGTGGGTGTGGACGACGGCCAGGGCGCCGGTCGTGCGGTAGACGGCGAGATGCATGGGCAGCTCGCTGGTCGGGACGAGCGTGCCGAGGACCTGCCGGCCGTCCAGGCCGACGCCCGTCACGTCCTCGGGCCTCAGCAGGTCGTAGGGAACGCCCGACGGGGTGACCAGGACGGTGTCCCCGACGCGGACCGAGACGTTGCCGGACGTGCCGACGACGAGCCCCTCCGACACCGTCCGGCGGGCCGTCGCGACGAGGTCGTCCCAGGCGCGTGCCTCCTCCGGGCGCGCTGTCCTGCGGTGCGGCTCCCCCGCACCCGCCTCGTCCCCCGGCACGTCCGCCGTGCCCCGCTCGTCGCCCCGCCGCTCAGCCATGCCGCGATCCTGCCAGGCGGGGCCCCGGAGCGCTGCGGGGCGGGGGACTTCGGGGGCGTGCTTCGTACACAACCGCGGCGGCACCCTGCCGGGTGACCGGGATCCGCCCGAAGGGCCACTCGTCCGGGTGAAACGGAACGCCCGTGGTGCCCGGCGGGCTGGGAGCCGGGCGGCCGTGTCGGGGCGGAACGCCGACCCCCTGTTGCGGTCACCCCTGCGCCCCTCCCAGTTCATCTTCCGTTCACTCAGGTTCCCTACGTTCATCGAGCCAACAACCTCGAACGATTGCCTGGGTAAATGGAAAGCTTCTCGCTGATCCTCGCGATTGTGGTGGTAACCGCACTCGCGTTCGATTTCACGAACGGTTTCCACGACACCGCGAATGCGATGGCCACGACCATTTCCACGGGCGCCATGAAGCCCAAGGTTGCGGTGGCCATGTCCGCGGTCCTCAACCTGGTCGGCGCCTTCCTGTCGGTCGAAGTCGCCAACACGATCTCCAAGGGCCTCGTCGACGAGGCCGGCATCCGTCCCGAGGTCATCTTCGCCGCCCTGGTCGGCGCGATCCTCTGGAACCTGCTGACCTGGCTCGTCGGTCTGCCCTCCAGCTCCTCCCACGCCCTCATGGGCGGTCTGATCGGTGCCACGATCGCCTCGGCGGGCGTCGGCGCGGTGCACGGGGACGTGCTGGTCACCAAGGTGCTGATCCCGGCGATCGCCGCCCCGCTGGTCGCGGGCATCGCGGCGATGCTCGCCACGCGGCTGACCTACTCCCTCGGCAGCAAGGCCGACGGCAAGGCGTCCAAGAAGGGTTACCGGGCCGGCCAGATCGCCTCCGCGGGCCTGGTCTCCCTGGCCCACGGCACCAACGACGCGCAGAAGACCATGGGTGTCATCACCCTGGCCCTGGTCGCCGGTGGCGCCGTGGCGCCCGACTCGGACCCGCCCATGTGGGTCATCCTCTCGGCGGGTCTCGCCATCGCGCTCGGCACCTACCTGGGCGGCTGGCGCATCATCCGCACCATGGGCAAGGGGCTGACCGACCTCCAGCCGCAGCAGGGGTTCGCCGCCCAGACCTCCGCGGCCACGGTCATCCTGGCCTCCTCGCACCTCGGTTTCTCCCTCTCCACGACGCACTCCGTGTCCGGTTCGGTGATGGGTGCCGGTCTCGGCCGCAAGGGCGGCGTGGTCCGCTGGTCCACCGCGACGCGGATGTTCGTCGCGTGGGGTCTGACGCTGCCGGCGGCGGCCCTGGTGGGCGCTCTCGCCGAGCACGTCACCGGCTTCGGCAGCTGGGGCACCGCCGTGGTGGCCGTCTTCCTCGTCGCCTCCAGTGCGGCGATCTGGAAGCTGTCGCGGCGCGAGGTGGTAGACCACACCAACGTCAACGACACCGGCATCGAGACCGAGGAGCCCGCGGGCGTGATCACCACGGCGATCGCCGCGGTGACGCCGCCCCCGGCGAGCGGATCGGCCACGGCGTCCGAGGACCCGGTCCCCGCGTTCCCGTCGCAGGCCACCGCCGAGCGCACGCCGACCACGACCACCACGGTCTGACCCCCGGTTACAAGGAAGAGTTTCCGATATGAAGATCGACTGGGCGGCCCTCGGCTCCGTCTTCGGCGTCAGCCTCGTGGTCACCGTGGCCCTCGTCGGACTGTTCACCCTCGGCATCACCGGTCTCTCGCGCCGCGAGCGGGCGGTGGCGGAGGGCGGGTCCGCGAGCCTCGCGGTCACCGGCGCGTACGCGTGTTTCGCGGCGTGTGCGGCGGCCGTCGGGTACGGGATCTATCTGATCGTGGCCTGAGCACCGCAGCGCACATCGTGTCCGCCGGGCGGCACGGGACTTGAGGTCCCGTGCCGCCCGGTCGTCGTGTGGGGCAGGGGGGATGTGGGGTTCTCCACACTCTCCCCTCGCAGGTCAACGGCAAGTTGACGGCCGTTCCCGGCCGTGGTGGACTGCCGGGGCCAGTACGGCGGCAGGAGAGGAAGCCGGTGAAAGTCCGGCGCGGTCCCGCCACTGTCACCGGGGTAGCAATCCCCGGGAGCCAGGAACTCTCACCGCCGATCTCGTCGAACCAGGGCGTGGACACCCTGAGTGAGGACACATATCGCCATGCGCGGCTGCCGATCGAGGTTCACCACCCCACCCCTGCCCGCCCTCCTGGCCGGCTGAGCCCATGGGTGCCAGTCGCGTCTTCGCGTACGGCGCCGCCGCCGGTCTGATCGGTGACCTGCTGCTCGGTGATCCTCGCCGGGGGCATCCGGTCGCCGCGTTCGGGCGGGCCGCGGGTGCCGTGGAACGGGTGCTGTGGCGGGACCACCGCGGGTGGGGCGCGCTGCACACCGCAGTGTGTGCCGGAGGGGCCGCCGCCCTCGGGTCCGTCGCCGCACGTGCCGTGCGCACCTCCTCCGTCGCCTCCGTAGCGCTGACCGGTGCCGCCACCTGGGCCGTCGTCGGGGGGACATCACTCGCCCGGGAAGCACGGGCCATCGGGCAGGCCCTGGAGTCCGGGGACATCGAGGCGGCCCGGGCCCGGCTGCCGCACCTGTGCGGCCGGGATCCGCAGGCTCTCGACGCCGACGGCATGGCCCGGGCCGTGGTCGAGTCCGTCGCCGAGAACACCTCCGACGCGGTGGTGGGGGCGCTGGTGTGGGGCGCCGTCGGTGGGGTGCCGGGGCTGCTGGGCTTCCGGGCCGTCAACACCCTGGACGCGATGGTCGGGCACAAGTCGGCCCGGTACCGCCGCTACGGGTGGGCCTCCGCGCGGCTGGACGACCTCGCGGGGTGGCCGGGAGCGCGGCTGACCGCCGTGCTCGCCGCCCTGGCCGGACCGGATCCGCGGGGCGCCGTGCGGGCCTGGCGGGCCGATGCGGCAAAACATCCGAGTCCCAACGCCGGACCCGTGGAAGCCTCGTTCGCGGGGGCGCTCGGGGTGCGGCTCGGCGGGACGCTCTCGTACGGCGGGCGGGTGGAGCACCGGCCCGTGCTGAACACGCAGGGGCGTGCGGTCGGCACGCAGGACGTCGAACGGGCCGTGCGGCTGTCGAAGCGCGTGACGTGGCTCGCGTTCGGGGTGTGCGCGGGCGCGCGGTTGCTGACGAGTGCGCGGTTGTTCAGGAGCGCGCACTCGCTCGGGAGTGCGCCGTCGCTCAAGGGCGCGCGGTCGCTGAAGAGGGGGAAATGACATGAGCGGTGGGCTTCTCGTCGCCGGTACCACCTCCGACGCCGGCAAGAGCGTCGTGACCGCCGGGATCTGCCGGTGGCTGGTGCGCCGAGGCGTCAAGGTCGCGCCCTTCAAGGCGCAGAACATGTCCCTGAACTCCTTCGTGACGACGGAGGGGGCCGAGATCGGGCGGGCACAGGCCATGCAGGCGCAGGCCTGCCGCGTCGAGCCGACCGCGCTGATGAACCCGGTGCTGCTCAAGCCCGGCAGCGAGCAGAGCAGTCAGGTCGTACTGCTGGGCAAGCCGGTCGGAGAGATGAGCGCGCGCGGCTACCACGGCGGCCGGCAGCAGCGGCTGCTCGGGACGGTGCTGGACTGTCTGGAGCAGTTGCGGGGCACGTATGACGCGGTGATCTGTGAGGGGGCCGGTTCTCCCGCCGAGATCAATCTGCGGCGGACGGACATCGTGAACATGGGCATCGCCCGGAACGCCGGGCTGCCCGTGCTCGTCGTCGGCGACATCGACCGGGGCGGGGTGTTCGCCTCGTTCTTCGGGACGGTGGCGCTGCTGTCGCCCGAGGACCAGGCGTGTGTCGCCGGGTTCCTCGTCAACAAGTTCCGCGGGGACGTCTCCCTGCTGGAGCCGGGCCTGGACATGCTGCACGGGCTCACCGGGCGGAAGACGTACGGCGTGCTGCCGTTCCGGCACGGGCTCGGGATCGACGAGGAGGACGGACTGCGCGTCTCCCTGCGGGGAGCGGTGCGGGAGTCCGTCGTCGCCCCGCCCGTCGGGCAGGACGTGTTGCGCGTCGCGGTCTGCGCCGTGCCGCTGATGTCCAACTTCACCGACGTGGACGCGCTGGCCGCCGAACCGGGTGTCGTGGTGCGGTTCGTGGACCGGCCGGAGGAACTGTCCGACGCCGACCTCGTCATCGTGCCCGGCACCCGCGGGACGGTCCGGGCGCTGGAGTGGCTGCGGGAACGCGGGCTCGCCGACGCCCTGGTCCGCAGGGCCGCCGAACAGCGGCCCGTGCTCGGCATCTGCGGCGGCTTCCAGATCCTCGGCGAGCACATCGAGGACGACGTGGAGAGCCGCCAGGGACACGTCGACGGGCTCGGGATCCTGCCCGTGCGGGTGCGGTTCGCCCGCGAGAAGACCCTCACCCGGCCGGCCGGCGAAGCCCTCGGGGAACACGTCGAGGGTTACGAGATCCACCACGGCGTCGCCGACGTCACCGGAGGAGTCCCCTTCCTGGACGGCTGCCGGGTCGGCCAGACCTGGGGCACGCACTGGCACGGCTCGCTGGAGTCGGACGGCTTCCGGCGGGCCTTTCTGCGCGAGGTGGCGGCCGCCGCGGGCCGCCGCTTCGTGCCCGCGCCGGACACCTCGTTCGCCGCGCTGCGCGAGGAGCAGCTCGACCGGCTCGGCGACCTGATCGAACAGCACGCGGACACCGACGCGCTGTGGCGGCTCATCGAGTCCGGCGCGCCGCAAGGACTGCCCTTCATTCCACCGGGAGCACCCGCATGAGCACTGTGTTGTTGTTGTCGACCGCCGACACGGACCTGCTGGCGGCCCGCGCCGCCTCCGGTGCCGACTACCGGATCGGCAACCCGACCCGCGTGGACGTCCGGGAGGAGCTGCCCGCCCTGCTGGACGGGTCGTCCGTCGCCGTCGTCCGGCTGCTCGGCGGCAAGCGGGCCTGGGAGGACGGGCTCGCCGCGCTGAAGGCCTCCGGCATCCCGACCGTGCTGCTCGGCGGCGAGGCCGTGCCGGACGCGGAGCTGATGGCCGAGTCGTCCGTCCCGGCCGGTGTCGTCGCGGAGGCGCTGCGGTACCTCGTGGAGGGCGGCCCGGACAACCTCACGGAACTCGCCCGGTTCCTCTCCGACACCGTGCTGCTGACCGGCGAGGGGTTCGTCGAGCCGCGGAAGATGCCCGAGTACGGCGTCCACGGCGAGCGCGCCCTGGTCGAGGGCCGTCCGACCGTCGGCGTGCTGTTCTACCGGGCCCACGAGCTGAGCGGCAACACCGGCTTCGTGGACACCCTGTGCGACGCGATCGAGGCGCGGGGCGCCAACGCGCTGCCCGTGTACTGCGGTTCGCTGCGCGGCGCGGACGCCGGGCTGTACGAGATCCTCGGTCAGGCCGACGCCCTCGTCGCCACCGTCCTCGCCGCCGGAGGCACGCACGCCTCGCAGGCCTCGGCGGGCGGCGACGAGGAGGCCTGGGACATCGGCGCCCTCGCCGAGCTGGACATCCCCGTGCTGCAGGGCCTGTGCCTGACGTCCTCGCGGCAGGCCTGGGCGGACTCGGACGCCGCCCTCTCCCCCATGGACGCCGCGATGCAGGTGGCCATCCCGGAGTTCGACGGGCGCCTGATCACCGTGCCGTTCTCCTTCAAGGAGCGGGTCGACGACGACAAGGCCGACGTTCCCGTCTACGTCGCCGACCCGGAGCGGGCCGGGCGCGTCGCCGGTATCGCCGTACGGCACGCGCGGCTGCGGCACAAGGAGAACGCCGAGAAGAAGCTGGCGCTGGTCTTCACCGCGTACCCGACGAAGCACTCTCGGGTCGGCAACGCGGTCGGGCTGGACACGCCGGCCTCGGCGGTGCGGGTGCTGGACGCGCTGCGGGACGCCGGATACGTGGTCGAGGGGCATCCGGACCAGGGCGACGAGCTGATCCACCGGCTCATCAACGCCGGCGGGCACGACGTGGAGTGGCTGACGGAGGAGCAGCTGGCCGCCGCGCCCGCGCGGGTGCCGCTGGCCGACTACCGGGCGTGGTTCGAGAAGCTCGACCCGGAGCTGAAGGACGCCATGACCGAGGCGTGGGGCGAGCCGCCGGGCAGCCTCTACGTCGACGGCGACGACATCGTGCTGGCGTCCCTGCAGTTCGGGAACGTCGTCGTGATGATCCAGCCGCCGCGCGGCTTCGGCGAGAACCCGATCGCGATCTACCACGACCCGGACATGCCGCCGTCCCACCACTACATGGCGGCCTACCGCTGGCTGGAGAACAGCTTCGGCGCCGACGCCATCGTGCACATGGGCAAGCACGGCACCATGGAGTGGCTGCCCGGCAAGGGGCTCGGGCTCAGCGGGGGATGCGCCCCGGACGCCGTCCTCGGGGACCTGCCGCTGATCTACCCGTTCATCGTCAACGACCCGGGCGAGGGCACCCAGGCCAAGCGGCGCGGGCACGCCACGGTCGTCGACCACCTCGTGCCGCCGATGGCGCGCGCCGACACCTACGGCGACCTGGCCAAGCTGGAGCAGCTCCTCGACGAGTACGCGCTGGTCTCCGACCTGGACCCGGCGAAGGCCCCGACCGTGCGCGCCCAGATCTGGACGCTGGTGAAGGCGGCCGAACTCCACCACGACCTGCACGTCGACGAGCAGCCGGACGACGAGGAGTTCGACGAGTTCGTCATGCACATCGACGGCTATCTGTGCGAGATCAAGGACGTGCAGATCCGTGACGGTCTGCACATCCTGGGCGGCGGGCCGGTCGGCGAGCCGCGCGTGAACCTCGTGCTGGCCGTGCTGCGCGCCTCGCAGGTGTGGGGCGGGCAGGCCAACGCGCTGCCGGGCCTGAGGGCGTCGCTGGCGGAGCACTTCGGGCTGGTGGAGAAGGAGCTGCTGGCCGAGCCGGGCGCCCCGGTGAAGGTGCCGGTGGAGCTGACGGACCTGGTGGACGGCCCCGCGCGCAGCGCCGCGGACGCGATCGACCTGCTGGAGCAGCTGTGCCGGCGGATCGCGGAGGGCATGGAGGAGCGCGGCTGGGTGGTCGACGGGAGCGCGCCGCTGGTCCGTGAGGTCCTCGGCACCGAACTGCCCGACGCCGTCGCCGTGCTGGAGTTCGCCTGCACCGAGGTCGTGCCCCGGCTGGAGAGGACGACCGACGAGATCGGGCACATCCTGCGGGCGCTGCGGGGCGGTTACGTCCCGGCCGGCCCGTCCGGTTCGCCGACCCGGGGGCTCGTCAACGTCCTGCCGACGGGCCGGAACTTCTACTCCGTCGACCCCAAGGCCATCCCGTCCCGGCTGAGCTGGGAGGTCGGGCAGTCCCTCGCCGACTCCCTGGTGCAGCGGTACCTCCAGGACACCGGTGAGTACCCGACGTCGGTCGGCCTGACGGTGTGGGGCACCTCGGCGATGCGCACCCAGGGCGACGACATCGCCGAGATCCTGGCGCTGCTGGGCTGCCGGCCGGTGTGGGACGACGCCTCGCGGCGCGTGACCGGGTTCGAGGTGGTCCCGCTCGCGGAGCTCGGCCGGCCGCGCATCGACGTGACGGTCCGTATCTCGGGCTTCTTCCGGGACGCGTTCCCGCACGTGGTGGGCCTGATCGACGACGCCGTGCGGACGGTGGCCGAGCTGGACGAGCCGGCCGAGTCCAACCATGTGCGGGCGCACGCCGACCAGGACACCGCCGAGCACGGCGACCGGCGCCGGGCCACGGCCCGCATCTTCGGCTCCAAGCCGGGTGCGTACGGGGCCGGTCTGCTGCCGCTGATCGACGCCCGCAACTGGCGCTCCGACGCGGACCTCGCCGAGGTGTACGCGGTGTGGGGCGGCTACGCCTACGGGCGGGGGCTCGACGGGCGGGCCGCGCGCGGCGACATGGAGACGGCGTTCAAGCGGATCGCAGTCGCCGCGAAGAACGTCGACACCCGTGAGCACGACCTGGTCGACGCCGACGACTACTTCCAGTACCACGGCGGCATGGTCGCCATGGTGCGGCACCTGACGGGCGCGAGCCCCGAGGCGTACGTCGGCGACTCGGCCACCCCGGACCAGGTGAAGACCCGCACGCTCGGCGAGGAGACGCACCGCGTCTTCCGTGCCCGGGTGGTGAACCCGCGCTGGATGGCGGCCATGCGGCGGCACGGCTACAAGGGCGCCTTCGAGATGGCGGCGACCGTGGACTATCTGTTCGGGTACGACGCCACGGCCGGGGTCGTCGACGACTGGATGTACGAGAAGCTCAGCGCCGAGTACGTCTTCGACCCGGAGAACCGGGACTTCATGAAGAAGTCCAACCCGTGGGCGCTGCGCGGCATCACCGAACGGCTCCTGGAGGCCGCCGACCGCGGACTGTGGGCCGAGCCTGACGCGGACACCCTGGAACGGCTGCGCGCCACGTATCTGGAACTCGAAGGCGACCTGGAGGGCGACGACAAGTGACCACTCCCTTTCCGTTCACGGCCGTCGTCGGCCAGGACGACCTGCGGCTCGCGCTCCTGCTGAACGCCGTGTCCCCGGCGGTCGGAGGTGTGCTGGTGCGCGGCGAGAAGGGCACGGCCAAGTCGACCGCGGTGCGGGCGCTGTCGGCGCTGCTGCCGCAGGTCCCGGTCGTCCCCGGCTGCCGGTTCTCCTGCGACCCCTCCTCCCCCGACCCGGGGTGCCCGGACGGGCCCCACGAGGCCGGTGGCGGTGCCGAGCGGCCCGCCCGCATGGTCGAGCTGCCCGTCGGCGCCTCCGAGGACCGGCTGGTGGGCGCGCTGGACATCGAGCGGGCCCTCGCGGAAGGCGTGAAGGCCTTCGAGCCGGGCCTGCTCGCGGACGCGCACCGCGGGATCCTCTACGTCGACGAGGTCAACCTCCTCCACGACCACCTGGTCGACCTGCTGCTGGACGCCGCCGCGATGGGCGCCTCGTACGTCGAGCGCGAGGGGGTCTCCGTACGGCACGCCGCCCGCTTCCTGCTCGTCGGCACCATGAACCCCGAAGAGGGCGAGCTGCGGCCGCAGTTGCTCGACCGGTTCGGGCTGACCGTCGAGGTCGCGGCCTCGCGGGAGCCGGACCAGCGGGTGGAGGTCGTCAAGCGGCGCCTGGCCTACGACGACGACCCGGCCGCCTTCGCCGCGCGCTGGGCCGAGGACGAGGCCGCCGTAAGGGCGCGGATCGTCGCCGCGCGGGAGCTGCTGCCGTCCGTGCGGCTGGGCGACGGGGCGCTGCGGCAGATCGCGGCGACCTGTGCGGCCTTCGAGGTGGACGGCATGCGCGCCGACATCGTGATGGCGCGGACAGCCACCGCGCTGGCGGCCTGGGCCGGGCGCACGGACGTACTGGCGGAGGACGTCCGCCAGGCCGCGCTGCTCGCGCTGCCGCACCGGCGGCGGCGCAACCCCTTCGACGCACCGGGGCTCGACGAGGACAAGCTCGACGAGACCCTGGAGGAGTTCGGTGGCTCGGACGACGACGACCCGGATCCGGACCCCGGCCCGGACGGGCCCGGCGGGGGCGGCGGCGGACAGCCGGAGCCCGACGACGCACCCCAGGGCGGGGACGACACCGCGGCCCGGCCCGAGGCCGGCGAGGGCGGGCAGCCACAGCCCTCGGGCGCCGGCGAGCAGTCGGCCGTACGGGCGTCGGAGCCGTTTCGCACCAAGGTGCTGAGCGTGCCCGGGATCGGCGAGGGTGCCGCCGGGCGGCGCTCGCGGGCGCGGACCGAGCACGGGCGGACGACCGGGGCCCGGCGGCCCCGGGGCGCGCTGACCAAGCTGCACCTGGCGGCGACCGTGCAGGCGGCGGCGCCGCACCAGCGGGCGCGTGGACGGTCCGGGCCGGGCCTGGTGGTGCGCCGGGACGATCTGCGGCAGGCCACCCGGGAGGGGCGCGAGGGCAATCTCGTGCTGTTCGTCGTGGACGCCTCCGGGTCGATGGCGGCACGGCAGCGGATGAGCGCCGTGAAGGGCGCCGTGCTGTCGCTGCTGCTGGACGCCTACCAGCGGCGCGACAAAGTGGGCCTGGTGACTTTCCGCGGCACGGACGCGGACGTCGCGCTGCCGCCGACCTCATCGGTGGACGCGGCGGCGGCCCGCCTGGAGACGCTGCCGACGGGCGGGCGCACTCCGCTCGCCGCGGGGCTGCTGCGGGCGCACGACGTGCTGCGCGTGGAGCGGCTGCGCGATCCCGCGCGGCGGCCGCTGGTCGTGCTGGTGACGGACGGGCGGGCCACCGGTGGCCCGGAGCCGGTCGCCCTGGCCGCGCGCGCGGCCCGGCTGTTCGCGGCCGACGGGGTCGCCTCGGTCGTCGTGGACTGCGAAACGGGGCCGGTACGGCTCGGGCTCGCCGGGCAGCTCGCCGGTGAACTGGGCGGAACCGCTGTGACATTGGACGAGCTGCGGGCGGACAGCATCGCCGGGCTCGTGAAGGACGTGCAGAGGAGGGCCGCGTAATGCCGCAGGGACAGCCAAGTGTGGTGCCGGACGACGGACTGACGACCCGGCAGCGGCGGAACAGGCCGCTGGTCGTCGTCCACACGGGCGTCGGCAAGGGCAAGTCCACCGCCGCGTTCGGGCTCGCACTGCGGGCCTGGAATCAGGGGTGGCCGATCGGGGTGTTCCAGTTCGTCAAGTCGGCGAAGTGGAAGGTCGGCGAGGAGAACGCCCTGCGGGTGCTCGGTGCCTCCGGCGAGGGCGGGTCCGTCGACTGGCACAAGATGGGCGAGGGCTGGTCCTGGGTGCAGCGCGATGCCCAGATGGACAACGAGGAGAAGGCCCGGGAGGGCTGGGAGCAGGTCAAGCGGGACCTGGCGGCCGAGACGTACAAGCTGTACGTGCTCGACGAGTTCGCGTACCCGATGCACTGGGGGTGGGTGGACACGGACGAGGTGATCTCCGTGCTGCGCGACCGGCCCGGGACGCAGCACGTCGTCATCACCGGACGGAACGCTCCCGAGAAGCTCGTGGACTTCGCCGACCTCGTGACCGACATGTCCAAGGTCAAGCACCCGATGGACGCGGGCCAGAAGGGCCAGAGGGGCATCGAGTGGTGAGTGCTTCCGTCCCACGGCTGGTCGTCGCCGCGCCCTCGTCGGGCAGCGGCAAGACCACCGTCGCCACGGGGTTGATGGCCGCGTTCGCCGCGCGGGGGCTCGCCGTGTCCCCGCACAAGGTCGGACCGGACTACATCGACCCCGGGTATCACGCGCTCGCGACCGGGCGGGTGGGACGGAACCTCGACGCGTACCTGTGCGGGCCCGAGCTGGTCGGGCCGCTGTTCCTGCACGGGGCCGAGGGGTGTGACATCGCCGTCGTCGAGGGCGTGATGGGGCTGTACGACGGGGCCGCGGGCGAGGGCGAGCTGGCTTCCACGGCGCATGTCGCGAAGCTGCTGCGGGCGCCGGTGGTGCTGGTCGTGGACGCGTCGTCGCAGTCCCGGTCGGTGGCGGCGCTGGTGCACGGGTTCGCCTCCTGGGACCCGGAGGTGCGGGTCGGGGGCGTGATCCTGAACAAGGTCGCCTCGGACCGGCACGAGGAACTGCTGCGGGAGGCGTTGGAGCAGGCCGGGGTGCCGGTGCTGGGCGCCTTGCGGCGGGCTGCGCAGGTCTCCACGCCTTCTCGGCATCTCGGTCTGGTTCCGGTGGCCGAACGGCAGGGTGCGGCGGTCGAGGCTGTCGCAGCGATGGCTGCGCAGGTGGCCGACGGGTGTGACCTGGGGGCGTTGGAGGCGCTGGCGCGCGCGGCCGGTGCTGTACCAGGGGGCTCCGCTCCTTGGACGCCCGCCTCGCCCGCCCACCACCCGACGCGGTCGGATGAGAGACGAGAGGCCCCCGCAGGCCCGACGCGGTCGGATGCAACGCGTGCGCCCGTCGTCGCCGTCGCCGGTGGGTCCGCCTTCACCTTCTCCTACGCCGAGCACACCGAGCTGCTCACCGCCGCCGGCGCAGAGGTCGTCACCTTCGACCCCCTGCGGGACGAGGAACTGCCCGAGGGGACCGCCGGGTTGGTGATCGGGGGCGGGTTCCCCGAGGTGTACGCCTCGGAGCTGTCCGCCAACGCACCGCTGCGCAAGGCCGTTGCCGAGCTGGCGGGAAGCGGTGCTCCCGTGGCCGCCGAGTGTGCCGGGCTGCTGTATCTGTGCCGGGAGCTGGACGGGCTGCCGATGTGCGGGGTACTGGACGCCTCGGCGCGGATGACCGAGCGGCTCACGCTGGGCTACCGGGACGCCGTGGCCGTGGGCGACAGTGTGCTCGCGGCGGCCGGGACGCGCATGCGGGGACACGAGTTCCACCGGACCGCCGTGGAGCCCGGCTCGGGTGCGGAGCCCGCCTGGGGGGTCCGCAGCCCCCGGCCGCGGGTCGAAGGTTTTGTACAGCGCGGTGTGCACGCGAGCTATCTGCACACGCACTGGGCGTCCGAGCCCGGTGTCGCCCGTCGGTTCGTCGAGAGGTGCCGGACGTCATGAGCAGCAGGCTGGTCGGAGTCGGGGTGGGGCCCGGGGATCCGGAGCTGGTGACCGTCAAGGGTGTCAACGCCCTGCGGGAGGCGGACGTTGTCGTCGTACCCGTGATGGACACCATGGAGCGCGGCCGGGCCGAGGCGACCGTGTTGCACTACGTGCCCGAGGAGAAGGTCGTCCGGGTCGTGTTCGCGCTGAACGAGCGCAACGACCGGGGGCGGCGCGAGGCCGCCTGGGACGCGGCGGGCGCGCGCGTCGCCGAACTGCTGCGCGCGCACGGCGCCGTGGCCTTCGCGACCATCGGCGACCCCAACGTGTACTCGACGTTCACCTACCTCGCGCAGACCATCGACGCGCTCGTGCCCGGCACCGTCGTCGAGACCGTGCCCGGGATCACCGCCATGCAGGACCTCGCCGCCCGGTCGGGCGCCGTCCTCACCGAAGGGACCGAGCCGCTCACGCTCGTACCGGTCACCGCCGGGGCGACGGTGCTGAAGGAGGCCCTCGCCGGGCCCGGCACCGTCGTCGCCTACAAGTTCGGCCGGCAGGCGCACGAGGTCGCCGAGGCGCTGCGCGAGACCGGACGGATCGAGGACGCGGTCTGGGGCTCGGCGCTGGGGCTCACGGAGGAGTCGATCCGGCCGGCCGCCGAGCTCGACGACGCGCCCCTGCCCTATCTGTCGACGCTCATCGCACCGGCCCGGCGCGACGGCGGCCGGGGCGGAAAGCTCTGACCCGTCCGCCCACCGCCGCCCCTGCCCCGTTCCACCCCCTGTACGAGAGGACCCATCCCATGGCCGACGCCCCTGCCGGCAAAGTGACCTTCGTCGGTGCCGGCCCCGGCGCCGCCGACCTGCTGACGTTCCGTGCCGCGCGCGCCATCGCCGAGGCCGACGTCGTGATCTGGGCGGCCAGCCTGGTCCAGGAGGAGGTCCTGGAGCACGCCCGTGAGGACGCGGAGATCCTCGACTCGGCGACCATGTCCCTGGAGGACGTCGTCGCCGTGTACGAGCGGGCCCGCGGCGAGGGGCTGAAGGTCGCCAGGATCCATTCCGGCGACCCGGCCCTGTGGGGCGGCACGCAGGAGCAGGTCGACCGCTGCGCCGCGATCGGCATCGTCACCGAGATCGTGCCCGGGGTGTCCTCCTTCTCGGCCGTCGCGGCCCTCGCACAGCGCGAGCTGACCATCCCCGAGGTCGCGCAGTCGGTGGTGCTGACCCGGCTCGGCGGCGGAAAGACGCCGATGCCGCCCGGCGAGGAGGTCCGGGAGTTCGCCAAGCACGGCACCACCATGGCGGTGTTCCTCTCCGCCGCCCGCAGCGGGCAGCTCGTGCGGGAGCTGCTGGAGGGCGGCTACCCGACGACGACCCCGGTCGTGGTGGCGTACCAGGCCACCTGGCCGGAGGAGCTGGTCGTGAAGTGCACGATCGGCACGCTGGAGGAGACGGTCAAGGAGCACAAGCTCTGGAAGCACACCCTGTTCCTGGTCGGCCCGGCGCTCGACGCGCACGGCACGCGCTCGCACCTGTACCACCCGGGGCACTTCCACGGCTACCGCAAGGCCGACCCGGAGGCCCGGCGGGCGCTGCGCGAACGGGGGGCGAGTACGTGATCACCGTGGTCGGCACGGGGACGGGGGCGGCGTCTTCCGACCACGTCCTCGCCGGTGCCGGGCTGGTCGTGGGCGGACGGCGGCACCTCGACGCCGCACGCCTGCCGGAGACGGCGGAGCGGGTCGTGCTCGGGCCTCTCGCGCCGGCTCTCGACACCATCGGCGAGTACGTCGGGAAGGACCGTCCCGTCGTGGTGCTGGCCTCCGGCGACCCCGGGTTCTTCGGGATCGTGCGGGTGCTGGCCGAGCGGTTCGGGCCGGAGCGGCTGGACGTGCGGCCCGGGGTGTCGTCCGTCGCGGCCGCGTTCGCGCGGATCGGCCTGCCGTGGGACGACGCCGTGGTGGTGAGCGCCCACGGGCGGGAGCTGCGGACGGCCGTCAACGTGTGCCGGGCACAGGCGAAGACGGCCGTGCTGACCGGTCCGGGCGCGGGTCCGGCGGAGCTGGGTGCCGCGCTGCTGGACGTGCCACGGGTACTGGTCGTCGCCTCCGGGCTGGGCTCGCGGGCGGAGCGCGTGGAGCGGGTGACGCCCGCCGAGGCCGCCGCCCGGGACTGGGGCACGGCGGTGAACGTGGTGCTGTGCCTGGACGAGGCGCGGGCGCTCGGCCCCGTGCGGACGGTCGCGGGGCCCGGGGAGCGGCCCGCCGGCTGGGCCCTGGAGGAAGCGGAGTTCGGCCACCGCGACTCGATGATCACCAAGTTCGAGGTGCGGGCCCTGGCCCTGGCCCGGCTGGGGCCGCGCCCCGGTGACCTGGTGTGGGACGTGGGGGCGGGCTCGGGGTCCGTGGCGGTGGAGTGCGCCCGGCTGGGCGCTGCCGTGACCGCCGTGGAGAAGACCGCGGACGGCGCTGACCGGGTCCGCGCCAACGCCGCCGCGCACGGTGTGGACGTGCGCGTCGTGCACGGCGCGGCGCCGGACGCGCTGACGGATCTCACCGAGACGCCGGACGCCGTGTTCGTGGGGGGTGGCGGGAGCGGACTGCCCGCGATCGTCGCCGCGTGCGCACGGCGCGTCCGGCGCACGGTGGTCGTCGCCATGGCGGCGCTCGACCGGGTGCCCGCCGCGCGCGAGGCTCTGACGAGCGCCGGTCTCTCCTGCGACGGCGTGCTGCTGCAGTCGTCGCGGCTCGCGCCGCTGCCCGGGGACGTGACCCGGCTCGCGGCGACCAACCCCGTTTTCCTGCTGTGGGGCGTCAGGCCCCCGGCAGCCGTCGAAGAAGGAGTCGCTCAGTGATCGGCCTCATTTCCGCCACGGCGGCGGGAGCTGCCGCGCGGGACCGGCTGGCCGCCGCGTGGCCGGACCGCACCCGGGTGTACGAGGGTCCCGTCGCGGACGCCGTACGGACCGCGTTCGCGCAGTGCGAGCAGCTCGTGTGCTTCCTGGCGACGGGGGCGGTGGTGCGGCTGGTGGCACCCCTGCTGTCCGGCAAGACAGAGGACCCGGGCGTGGTGTGCCTCGACGAGGGCGGGCGGTTCGCCGTGTCCCTGCTGGGCGGGCACGCGGGCGGCGCCAACGAACTGGCCCGCGCGGTGGGCGAGGTGCTGGGCGCCGAGCCGGTGGTCACGACGGCCACGGACGCCGTGGACCTGCCGGGCCTGGACACCCTCGGCCTGCCCGTGGAGGGCGATGTCGCCGGGGTGTCGCGGGCGCTGCTGGACGGTGAGGCGGTGGCGCTGCGGGCCGAGGTGGCCTGGCCGCTGCCGCCGCTGCCGGTCGCGGCGGAGGGGGCGTACACGATCCGGCTCACCGACCGGCTCGTGACGGCGGCCGAGCACGAGGTCGTGCTGCGTCCGCCGACCCTGGTCGTCGGGGTCGGGGCTTCCAAGGGCGCCCCCACGGAGGAGGTCCTCGGGCTGGTCGGGGACGCCCTGCGGGAGGCCGGGCTGTCGGTGGCGTCCGTCGCCGAACTCGCCACTGTGGACGCGAAGGCCGAGGAGGCCGGCATCGTCGAGGCCGCGCGGCGGCTCGGAGTGCCGCTGGTGACGTACTCCGCGGAGGAGCTGGCCGGGGTCGACGTGCCCAACCCGTCCGACGCGCCGCTCGCGGCCGTCGGGACCCCGTCCGTGGCGGAGGCCGCCGCGCTCGTCGGCGGCGGCGAACTCCTCGTCCCCAAGCGGAAGTCGGCCGCCGACCCCGCGATGGCGACCTGTGCGGTCGTACGGCGGCCGGGTCGCGGGCGGCTCGCGGTGGTCGGGCTCGGGCCGGGCGCCCGGGACCTGCTGACGCCGCGCGCACAGGCCGAACTGCGGCGCGCTTCCGTGCTCGTGGGGCTCGACCAGTACGTCGACCAGATCCGTGATCTGCTGCGGCCCGGCACCCGGATCCTGGAGTCGGGGCTCGGGGCCGAGGAGGAGCGGGCGCGCACGGCGGTCGAGGAGGCCCGCAAGGGGCAGGCCGTCGCGCTGATCGGCAGCGGGGACGCGGGCGTCTACGCCATGGCCTCCCCCGCGCTGGCCGAGGCCTCCGACGACATCGACGTGGTCGGTGTGCCCGGGGTGACGGCGGCCCTCGCGGCCGGCGCGATCCTGGGCGCGCCGCTGGGCCACGACCACGTGTCGATCAGCCTGTCCGACCTGCACACGCCGTGGGAGGTCATCGAGCGGCGGGTGCGGGCGGCGGCCGAGGCGGACATCGTGGTCACCTTCTACAACCCGCGTTCGCGCGGCCGTGACTGGCAGCTCCCCAAGGCGCTGGGCATCCTCGCCGAGCACCGGACTCCGCAGACACCGGTCGGTGTCGTGCGCAACGCCTCCCGGCCGGACGAGTCCAGCCGGCTCACCACGCTGGGCTCCCTCGACCCGGCCACGGTCGACATGATGACGGTCGTGACCGTGGGCAACACCGCGACCCGGGACATCGCGGGGCGCATGGTGACGCCGCGCGGCTACCGCTGGCAGACAGCGCAGGAGGGGACCGAGTGAACCGCGTCGTCCATCCCATCGAGGTGGAGTCCTACCGGCGCATGCGCGCCCGGCTGGACACCTCGCACTTCCCGCCTCTGACCCGCGCGGTCGTGGAGCGGGTCGTCCACTCCGCCGCCGACCTCGACTACGCCGGCGACCTCGTCATGGACGAGGCCGTCCTGGAGAAGGCGCACGCGGCGCTGCACGCCGGGGCGCCCGTGGTCGTGGACGTCGAGATGGTCGGCGCCGGGATCACCCGGCGCGAGACGGTCTGCCGCCTGCGGGACGCCGAGTCCGGTCCCGGCCTGACCCGGTCCGCGCATGCCATCCGGCTCGCCTACGAACAGGTCGGCCCCGGCGCCCTCTGGGTGATCGGCAACGCGCCGACCGCGCTGGAGGAGCTGCTGACCCTCGACGCAGAGCCCGCGCTCGTCATCGGACTGCCCGTCGGGTTCGTCGGAGCCGTCGAATCGAAGGCCGCGCTGCGCGAGAGCGGACTGCCCGCCGTGAGCAACGTGTCCGAGAAGGGCGGGTCGGCGGTCGCCGCCGCCGCGCTCAACGCCCTGCTGTACCACCCCACTTCCGCCGAGGAGAAACTGTGACCACCCCGCCCGCCCTGCTCATCGCCGGCCACGGCACCCGGGACGACGCCGGAGCCGAGGCGTTCCGCGACTTCGTACGGCAGCTGGGAGCCCGGCACCCCGAACTGCCCGTCGCGGGCGGCTTCATCGAGCTGTCCCCGCCGCCGCTGGGCGAAGCCGTCACCGAACTGGTGGAGCAGGGCGTGCGGCGCTTCGCCGCCGTCCCGCTGATGCTGGTGTCCGCCGGGCACGCCAAGGGCGACATCCCGGCGGCCCTGGCCCGCGAGAAGGAGCGGCACCCGGGCATCTCGTACTCCTACGGGCGCCCGCTCGGCCCGCACCCGGCACTGCTGAACGTGCTGGAGCGGCGACTCGACGAGGCCCTGGGCTCGACGGACCGCTCGCCGGGTGACCGGTCCGACGTGACGGTGCTGCTGGTCGGGCGCGGCTCCACGGACCCGGACGCCAACGCCGAGGTGCACAAGGCGGCCCGGCTGCTGTGGGAGGGGCGCGGTTACGCGGGCGTCGAGACGGCGTTCGTGTCGCTGGCCGCGCCGGACGTGCCGAGCGGGCTCGACCGCTGTGTGCGGCTGGGCGCCCGCCGGGTCGTGGTCCTGCCCTACTTCCTGTTCACCGGCATCCTGCCGGACCGGGTGCGGCACCAGACGGAGGGCTGGGCCGCCGCGCACCCGGACGTCGAGGTGCTGTCGGCCGACGTCATCGGGCCGGAGCCGGAGCTGCTCGACCTGGTGTGGGAGCGGTACGAGGAAGCCGTCAAGGGCGATCTGCGGATGAACTGCGACTCGTGCGTGTACCGCATCGCGCTGCCGGGCTTCGAGGACAAGGTGGGCATGCCGCAGCAGCCGCACTTCCACCCGGACGACGACGACCACCACCACGGTCACGGGCACCACCACGGTGCTCACTCGCATGCGCACTGACCACGGGCACGATCTGCGCCACCACGGGGACGCGGAGGTCCGGGACGACGGCGGTTCGCTCGTCGATCTCGCCGTGAACGTCCGCGCGGACACGCCGCCCGTCTGGCTGCGGGAGCACATCGCCGCGTCGCTGGGCGGGCTCGCGGCCTACCCGGACGGCCGGGCGGCGCGGGCGGCGGTGGCCGCGCGGCACGGGCTGCCGGCGGAGCGGGTGCTGCTGACGGCGGGCGCGGCGGAGGCGTTCGTGCTGCTGGCGCGCGCGCTGAAGGTGCGGCGGCCGGTGGTCGTGCACCCCCAGTTCACGGAGCCGGAGGCGGCGCTGCGGGACGCGGGGCACACGGTCGGCCGGGTGCTGCTGCGGGAGGAGGACGGCTTCCGGCTCGACCCGGCGGCGGTCCCCGAGGACGCGGACCTGGTGGTGATCGGCAACCCGACGAACCCGACGTCGGTGCTGCACCCGGCGGACGCGATCGCCCGGCTCGCCCGGCCCGGGCGGGTGCTGGTGGTGGACGAGGCGTTCATGGACGCGGTGCCGGGCGAGCGCGAGGCCCTGGCCGGGCGGGTCGACGTGCCCGGCCTGGTGGTGCTGCGCAGCCTGACCAAGACATGGGGTCTGGCCGGGCTGCGCATCGGCTACGTGCTGGCGGCGCCGGACACGATCGAGGAGCTGGAGCGTGCGCAGCCTCTGTGGCCGGTGTCGACGCCGGCGCTGGCCGCGGCCGAGGCGTGCGTGGGGCCGCGTGCGGTGGCGGAGGCGGCCCACGCGGCGCACCGCATCGCGGCGGACCGCGCGCACCTGCTGACCGGCCTGGCCCGCTTCACCCCGGCCGGGCTGCGGGTGGCAGGCCCCGCGCAGGGCCCGTTCGTCCTGATCCGCCTGCCGGGGGCGACCGCGGTCCGCCGGCGCCTGCGCGACCTCGGCTGGGCCGTACGCCGCGGGGACACATTCCCCGGGCTGGACGAGGAGTGGCTGCGGCTCGCGGTACGGGACCGCAGGACGACCGACGGGTTCCTGCGGGCGCTCGAGCGGGCGCTGCGACACTGAGGCCCGCAGGACGACCGACGGGTTCCTGCGGGCTCTCGAGCGGGCGCCGCGGCGCTGATGCCCGCTCTTCGGTGGGCACCGGAGCAGGCCCCGAAGCCCGGGCTGCCGCCTCCTCGATGCCGTCGCCGCCCCCGCTGCCGGATCAGCTCCGGCGGCGGGCCCGCATCACCGCTCCCCCGCCTGCCACGAGCAGGGCGATCCCGCCGGCCACGAGGTACGGCGTCGTCGAGTCACCGCCGGTCTCGGCCAGGCTCTCCTCGGCGGGTGCGCCCTGCGGCTCGGCGCCGGCCGGCGGGGCGGGTGCTTCGGCCCGGGGCTGTACGGCGGCCGACGGGGCGGACGCCTCGGGCGAGGGCTGGGCGGCGGCCGCGGGCACGGTCGCGGGCGTGGGCGTCATGCAGGTCGCCTCGGCCAGGGTGACCGTGCCGTCGACCTCGGCGACGTTCAGCTTCAACGGGTTGATCGACACCTCGAGTTCGAGGGCGGTGGCGGCGGCCGAACGGGCCGTGGTGCGGGTGCTCGACAGCTCCAGGTGCACCTCGCCGACGTCCCGCACCGTGACGTCCGCCTCACCCTTGGCGGTGAGGTTCACGCGCTCGCCGAGGACGGTCACCCAGCCGGGCATCTCGGTGGTGGCGACCGGCTCCTCCCCGACCTCACAGGTGGCCTTCGACGCGACCTGCTCGACCTCGACCACCGCCGGCTGCGCCAGGCCGGGGACGTGGAGGCTGCCATGGACCAGGGTGGACTCGGCCTCCGCCGTCGTGGCGGTCGTCGTGGCCTTCGCGTGAGCCACCTCGGCGCGCAGCACGGTGAAGGGTTGGCCACCGTTCACCGCGTCCAGACGGGCCGTCAGCGTGGTCTCCTCGGCGCTCTCCGGGGCCTGGACGTCGTTGAGGGAGACGTCGAGCGGGACGTTCACCGACTCGTTCAGCAGGGAGACGTCCAGGTCGGTGCGCAGGGTGACCGCGCCTGCGCGGCCGGGGTCCGCGGCGTACGCCGGGCCCACGCCGGTCAGTGTCACGGGCCCGGCGGCCAGGGCCATGACCGTCGCGACGGTCGCCAGACGGCGTGCGGGCACACGGAGGAAAGTGCTGTTCACGGTGGAGGCTCCAGGAGAGACAGGCAGGTCTTGAAACATTTCGTCTCGCGGCGCCCGCACCGTTAGCGACCTGACGCCTCTTCACTCCAAGGTGGCAAGACCGTGAAGGTCCTTGACCACCGGCACGGCGCAGGTGTGCCCCCTTGTCCGCCTGCGGCTAGCCGACCACGCGCCCGTTCAGCACGACCCGGCGCGGTGAGGTGAGCACCCGTACGTCGGCCCGCGGGTCCTCGTCGTAGACGACGAGGTCGGCCGGGGCGCCCTCGTCCAGGCCGGGGCGGCCCAGCCAGGTGCGGGCCGTCCAGGTGCCCGCGGCGAGGGCCTGGACGGGCGGGATGCCGGCGGTGACGAGTTCGCCGACCTCCGCGGCGGCCAGTCCGTGGGCGAGGCTGCCGCCGGCGTCGGTGCCGACGAAGACGGGGATCCCGGCGTCATAGGCGTTGCGCACGGTGTCGTAGCGGCGTTCGTGGAGTCGGCGCATATGGGCCGACCAGCGGGGGAACTTGCTCTCGCCGCCGTCGGCGAGCTGCGGGAAGGTCGCGATGTTGACCAGGGTCGGGACGATGGCGACACCGTGCTGCGCGAACAGCGGGATGAGGTCCTCGGTGAGGCCGGTCGCGTGTTCGATGCAGTCGATGCCCGCCTCGACGAGGTCCTGGAGGGAGTCCTCCGAGAAGCAGTGCGCGGTCACGCGCGCACCCAGCCGGTGGGCTTCGGCGATCGCGGCCTCGACGGCTGCGCGGGGCCAGCAGGCAGAGAGGTCGCCGAGGTCGCGGTCGATCCAGTCGCCGACCAGCTTGACCCAGCCGTCGCCGCGGCGTGCCTCCTGGGCGACGTAGGCGACCAGGTCCTCCGGCTCGATCTCCCAGGCGTAGTTGCGGATGTAGCGGCGGGTGCGGGCGATGTGCCGCCCGGCGCGGATGATCCTGGGCAGGTCCTCGCGGTCGTCGATCCAGCGGGTGTCGGAGGGTGAGCCGGCGTCGCGGATGAGCAGGGTGCCCGCGTCCCGGTCCGTCAGGGCCTGCTTCTCGGCGACGTCCGCGGGGACCGGACCGTGCCGGTCGAGTCCGACGTGGCAGTGCGCGTCGACGAGTCCGGGCAGGGCCCAGCCGACGACCGTGCGGATGTCACGGGCGTCGGCGGGACGGTCGTAGGAGACGCGGCCGCCGACCACCCACAGCTCGTCCCGGACGTCCTCCGGTCCGACGAGCACCCGCCCCTTCACATGCAGCACCACCTGATCGCTCATGCACCGCACCTTAGTGAGCCGGGTGCGGCCGATCGACGGGGGCCGGGGTGCGCGGGACTCGCCGCGCGGCGGGCCGGGGGCCGCCGGTTACCCTCGATGCGGCCGAACCTGCTGTGAGTGAAGAGAGCATTGCCGTGACGCATCCGTTTCTGGACCTGGCCCCGCTCGGCGCGGACCGCTTCGCCGCGATCGAGGACCGCGTGGCGCGGCTGCTGGGCACCCGGCAGGACGTCGTGATCATGCAGGGCGAGGCGCTGCTGCCGCTGGAGGGCGCGATCCGTGCCGCGGCCGGCCCGGGCACCACGGCGCTGAACGTCATCACGGGGCCGTACGGCCAGACCTTCGGCGACTGGCTGCGGGACTGCGGGGCCACGGTGATCGACCTGGCGGTGCCCTTCCACACGGCGGTGACGGCCGAGCAGATCCGGCAGGCCTTCGCCGAGCACCCAGAGATCGGCTTCGTGTCCCTGGTGCACGCGGAGGCGGCGACCGGCAACACCAACCCGGTCGCGGAGATCGGCGAGGTCGTGCGGGCGCACGGGGCGCTGTTCTACCTGGACGCCGTGGCATCGATCGGGGCCGAGCCGGTGCTGCCGGACGCGTGGGGTGTGGACCTGTGCGTGATCGGGGCGCAGAAGGCGATGGGCGGTCCGGCGGGTGTCTCGGCGGTGTCGGTGAGCGAGCGGGCCTGGGCGCGGATGGCGGCCAACCCGAAGGCGCCGCGCCGGTCGTACCTGTCGCTCCTCGACTGGAAGGAGCGGTGGATCGACGGCGGCCGCAAGGCCCTGCTGCACGCGCCCGCGCAGCTGGAGATGCTGGCGCTGGAGGCCTGTGTGGAGCGGATCGAGGCGGCCGGGCTCGACACCGTGATGGCCCGGCACGCGGCCGCCGCGACGGCGACCCGGGCCGGGGCGGTGGCGCTCGGCGGCGGACTGGAGCCGTACGTGTACGAGGCGCGGGACGCGGCGCCGGTCGCCACGACGCTGCGGGCACCCTCCCAGGTGGTGGCGTCGGAGCTGGTCCGGCGGGCGCTGGAGGCGGATCCGGCGGTGCCGCTCGCGGCCGGCGGGGGTGCGCTGGGCAAGGAGATGATCCGGGTCAACCACTACGGCGCGGACGCGACTCCGGGTGCGGTGCGGGCGAGTCTGGCCGCACTGGGGGTGGCGCTCTCCGAGCAGGGGCTGCCGGTGGACGTGGAGGCGGCGCTGCGGGCCGTCGAGGAGGCGTGGCGGTAGCCGTCGGCTGGAGCGTACCGGGGCACCGATGTCGGTGCCCCGTGCCATGCTCCCCGTATGACTGCCGACACACCTGCTGACACCCCACCCGTCCTGCCCGACGGCCGCCCCGTCCCGCGCCTCACGGGTGACGAGCGGGCCATGCTCGAGAGCTGGCTGGACTTCCACCGGGCCACGCTGGAGCTGAAGTGTGCCGGGCTGGACGACGCCCAGGTGCGGATCGCGGCGGCCGAGCCGTCGTCGCTGACCCTGCTCGGGCTGGTGCAGCACCTCGCCGAGGTCGAGCGGAACTGGTTCCAGCGGGTGGCCGGCGGGCTCGCCGTACCGCCCGTGTTCGAGGACGCGACCGGCTACGCGCTGGATCCCGGGCGCGGTCTGGACGCGGCGCTCGGGATCTGGCGGCGGGAGATCGCACGGGGGCGGGAGCTGTGCGCCGGGCTGCCGCTGGACCACATCGGGCGGGTCGCCGAGGGGCCGGTGCCCGGCATGGAGGTCAGCCTGCGCTGGGTGCTGATCCACATGATCGAGGAGTACGCACGGCACAACGGTCACGCCGATCTCCTGCGGGAACGCATCGACGGAGTGACCGGGGCTTGAATTCCACGTGCTTTCCGCGACATCCCACATGTAAGCTGGCACACAATTAAGAAATTCCCTCAAGAAAAGCTTCCCGTATTCTTCTGCCCGCTTTTCCCGGTCCTAAACGCGCAGATTTTGAGGACACTCGGAGGGGGAATTCCGGCAGGTCCTGTGGGGCTTACATGGTTGTGACGCGTTACACATCCTGACCATTATGCCCGGTATTTCCGGGACAATATCGGGCAACTCTCCGCTTCGCCGTGCCCAGCCTCGCGCTCGCGCGATAACACATGCGTGGCTCATATGTAACCCCGATCGACGATGCAATTTTGAATTTCGCTGGGTAAGTTCAATTCGCATGACTGCCGTACAAGCAGATCCGCAAATCGACCGCCCCACGGTGGCTGACGGAGCCGCACTCTGGCGGATGGCGAAGGACTCGAAGGTTCTCGACCTGAACTCGTCCTACAGCTATCTGCTGTGGTGCCGGGACTTCGCCGCCACCACGGCCGTCGCCCGCGACGAGCAGGGCGAGCCGATGGGCTTCATCACCGGGTACGTGCGGCCGGACAGCCCGCACACCCTGTTGGTCTGGCAGGTGGCGGTGGACGAGGCCCACCGCGGGCGCGGACTGGCCGCCGCGCTGCTCGACGGCCTGGTCGCGCGGACCGCGGCCGAGCGCGGAGTGACCACGGTGGAGACCACCATCACCCCGGGCAACACCGCCTCGGAGCGCCTGTTCACGTCGTTCGCCGAGCGTCACGGCGCGCGGCTGGAGCGCGAGGTGCTGTTCGACACGGCCGTGTTCCCCGACGGGCCGCACGACCCCGAGGTGCTCTACCGCATCGGCCCGCTGCCCCACTGAGACTTCCCGCCCCACCCCACTCCCGTCCCACAGACTTCCCCCACGTACCGAGGAGCGATTCGTCGTGACCATCACCCAGCCCGACCTGAGCGTCTTCGAGACCGTCGAGTCCGAGGTGCGCAGCTACTGCCGCGGCTGGCCCACCGTCTTCGACCGTGCGGTGGGCAGCCGCATGTACGACGAGGACGGCCATGAGTACCTCGACTTCTTCGCCGGAGCCGGGTCGCTGAACTACGGGCACAACAACCCGGTCCTGAAACGCGCGCTGATCGACTACCTGGAGCGGGACGGCGTCACGCACGGGCTCGACATGTCGACCACGGCCAAGCGCACGTTCCTGGAGGCCTTCCAGAACCTGCTGCTGCGCCCGCGCGACCTGCCGTACAAGGTCATGTTCCCGGGCCCGACCGGCACCAACGCCGTGGAGGCCGCGCTGAAGCTGGCGCGCAAGGTGAAGGGACGCGAGTCGATCGTGTCCTTCACCAACGCCTTCCACGGCATGTCGCTGGGCTCGCTGGCCGTGACCGGCAACGCCTTCAAGCGGGCCGGCGCGGGCATCCCGCTGGTGCACGGCACGCCCATGCCGTTCGACAACTACTTCGACGGCACCGTCGAGGACTTCCTGTGGTTCGAGCGGCTGCTGGAGGACCAGGGTTCGGGCCTGAACAAGCCCGCGGCCGTGATCGTCGAGACGGTGCAGGGCGAGGGCGGCATCAACGTGGCCCGTCCCGAGTGGCTGCGTGCGCTGTCCGAGCTGTGCGAGCGGCAGGACATGCTGCTGATCGTCGACGACATCCAGATGGGCTGCGGCCGTACCGGCGCGTTCTTCTCCTTCGAGGAGGCGGGCATCACGCCGGACATCGTCACCGTCTCCAAGTCGATCAGCGGCTACGGCCTGCCCATGTCTCTGTGCCTGTTCAAGCCCGAGCTCGACGTCTGGGAGCCGGGCGAGCACAACGGCACGTTCCGCGGCAACAACCCGGCGTTCGTCACCGCCACCGCGACCCTGGAGACCTACTGGGCCGACGGTTCCGCGATGGAGAAGCAGACCCGCAAGCGCGGCGAGCAGGTCGAGCAGGCGCTGATCTCCATCACCGAGGAGAACCTGGCCGACGTGAAGGAGTACCGCGGCCGCGGCCTGGTGTGGGGCATGGAGTTCCACGACAAGGCCCGCGCCGGCAAGGTCGCCAAGCGCGCCTTCGAGCTCGGGCTGCTCATCGAGACGTCCGGCCCGGAGAGCGAGGTCGTGAAGCTGCTCCCGGCGCTCACCATCACGCCCGAGGAGCTGGACGAGGGTCTGAGCACCCTGGCCCGTGCCGTCCGCGAGACCGCCTGACACCGAACCAGAGCATCATTCACCTAGGAGGCATCGCAGCACCGTGATTGTCCGTTCGTTCAAGGAGATCGAAGGTACCGACCGGCACGTGAAGGCGGCGTCCGGTACGTGGGAGAGCAAGCGCATCGTCCTCGCCAAGGAGAAGGTCGGCTTCTCCCTGCACGAGACGGTCCTCTACGCGGGTACGGAGACGTCGATGTGGTACGCGAACCACATCGAGGCCGTCGTCTGCACGGAGGGCGAGGCCGAGCTGACCGACCACGAGACCGGGCTGACCCACACGATCACGCCCGGCACGATGTACCTCCTGGACGGGCACGAGAGGCACACGCTGCGGGTCAAGCAGGACTTCCGCTGCCTCTGCGTGTTCAACCCGCCTGTGACCGGACGGGAGGACCACGACGAGAACGGCGTCTACCCGCTGCTCACCGAGGAGGTGTGACGTTTCCATGACCGCCACCACCGACACGACCACCACCGCCGGAATCCCCGACCTCTACCCCACCCGCGGTGCCACCGAGGTGCCCACCCCGCGGCAGGACCCGGTCGTCTGGGGCGCGCCCGACGCGCCCGGGCCGATCGTGCCCGGCGACCTGCTGTCCTTCGAGCGCGACGGCTTCCTCGCCATCGATCAGCTGATCACGGACGACGAGGTCGCCGTCTACCGCAACGAGTTGAACCGGCTGGTCAACGACCCGGACATTCGGGCAGACGAACGGTCGATCGTCGAGCCGCAGTCCAAGGAGATCCGCTCGGTCTTCGAGGTGCACAGGATCAGTGAGGTGTTCGCCAAGCTGGTCAGTGACGAGCGGGTCGTCGGCCGGGCTCGGCAGATCCTCGGCTCGGACGTCTACGTCCACCAGTCCCGGATCAACGTCAAGCCGGGGTTCGGTGCCAGTGGTTTCTACTGGCACTCGGACTTCGAGACGTGGCACGCGGAGGACGGTCTGCCGCGGATGCGCACGGTGTCGGTCTCGATCGCGCTGACCGAGAACTACGACACCAACGGCGGGCTCATGATCATGCCGGGGTCGCACAAGACGTTCCTCGGGTGCGCGGGTGAGACGCCGAAGGACAACTACAAGAAGTCGCTGCAGATGCAGGACGCGGGCACGCCGTCGGACGAGGCGCTGACGCAGATGGCCACGCAGCACGGCATCAGGCTGTTCACCGGCAAGGCCGGGTCGGCGACCTGGTTCGACTGCAACGCAATGCACGGTTCCGGCGACAACATCACGCCGTTCCCGCGCAGCAACGTGTTCATCGTGTTCAACAGCGTGGAGAACACGGCGGTGGAACCCTTCGCGGCCCCGATCCGCCGTCCGGAGTTCATCGGGGCGCGGGACTTCACGCCGGTCCGGTGAGCCCGCTCGGCCGGGGGTCCGGGGGTCGCCCCCCGGGAAGACACCGCATCGGGGCGCGGGACTTCACGCCGGTGAAGGGACGGGGGTCAGCGGTGACCTGACCGCTCAGGTGACCGTCGTCACCGGTGGGACAACCGTGTGACAGAACTGCCGGGTGGGGCCTCCTCGTGTGGGACGGGAGGCCCCACCCGGTTCTGTCATGCCGCGAGCGCGTCCAGGAGCCGGTCCACGTTCGCGGGCGTGTTGTAGAGGTGGAACGCGGCCCGCAGGTTCCCGGCCCGGTCGGACACCTCGATGCCCGACCGGCTCAGTTCGCCCTGCCGGTGGCCGAGTCCCGGCACCGACACGATCGCCGAGCCCGGCGCCGCCACCGGCTCGTGCCCCAGCCGGGCGAGCCCGGTACGGAAGCGGTCCGCGAGACCGACGTCGTGGGCGTGTACGACGTCGACCCCGATCTCCTCCAGCAGTTGCAGGGACGCGCGCAGTCCCGCGTAGGTGAACAGGGCGGGGCTGATGTCGAACCGCCGTGCGGAGTGGGCGAGTTCCTCGACGGGGCCGTAGCAGCTGTCCCAGGGGCGTTCGCCGGCGACCCAGCCCGCGAGCAGCGGCGTGAGCCCGCCGAAGTCCGGCGGGGCGACGAAGAAGGCAGCCCCGTGCGGGCCCATGAGCCACTTGAATCCTACGGCGGCGAGGAAGTCGTCGGCGTCGGCCTCCATCGGCAGCCAGCCGGCCGACTGGGAGGCGTCGACGTAGGTGCGGGCGCCGTGCGTCCGGGCCGCCTCGCGTACGGCGGGCAGGTCGGCGAGACGGCCGTCGGCGGACTGCGCGGCGCTGACCGCGACGAGCGCGGTGCCGGGACGGACGGACTCGGCGAGCCGCTCCAGGGGCACGGCGCGCACCTTGAGGTCGCCGCGCGCGTGGAACGGGTTCACCAGCGACGAGAAGTCGGCCTCCGCCGTGAGGACTTCGGCGCCGGCGGGCAGCGAGGCGGCGATCAGCCCGCCGTACTCGGCGACCGACGCGCCCGTCGCGACCCGCTCGGCCGGAACGCCGGCCAGCCGGGCGAAGGACGCCCGGGCGGCCTCCACCTCCTCGTACAGGGGACCCAGGGGCGTGCCCTCGGCACGCATCCGCACCGCCTGCTGTACGGCACTGACGGTACGGGCGGGCAGCAGCCCGTTGCTCGCGGTGTTGAGGTAGGTGTGCTTCGGGGTGAACTCGGCACGGACGAGGTTCTCGAAGGTCTCCATGGGACCACTCTGCGTCCCCGGGATCTCCCCGTCCATTGCCGATTTCTGCGTGATGCCGCTAAGGAGCGCTTATGGGTGGGCTCCGACCTGGGCGTTTCAGTGCTGGGGCACGGCACAGCCGTCCGGGCCGCAGGCGTCCGCGTCCGCGCCGCCGTCGACGATCCGCAGGGCCGGGCGCTCGCCGTACGCCTGGGCCAGGGCCTGGGCGAAGACCTCGGCGGGCTGGGCGCCGGAGACGCCGTACTTCCGGTCGAGCACGAAGAACGGCACGCCGTTCGCCCCGAGCTGCGCGGCCTCGCGCTCGTCGGCGCGGACCTCGGCGGCGTACGCGTCCGGGTCGGCGAGCACGGTGCGCACGGCCTCGGCGTCCAGCCCGGCGGCCGTGGCGAGCTCCACCAGCCGCTCGTCGTCGTCGAAGACGGAGCGCTCCTCGGCGAAGTTGGCCCGGTAGAGCCCGTCGAGCAGCTGGTCCTGGCGTCCCTGTTCCTTGGCGAAGTGCAGCAGGCGGTGCATGTCGAAGGTGCTGCCGTGGTCGCGGCCGCGGGTGCGGTAGGCGAGTCCCTCGGCGGCGGCCTGGGCCCCGAGGTTGTCTTCCCCGGCCTCGGCCTGTGCGGCGCTCATCCCGTACTTCTTGGTGAGCATCGTGATCACGGGCTGGATGTCGTCCTTGGCGCGGCCCGGGTCCAGCTCGAAGGAGCGGTGCACCACCTCGACGTCGTCGCGGTGCGGGAAGTCCCGCAGCGCCTTCTCGAAGCGGGCCTTGCCCACGTAGCACCAGGGGCAGGCGATGTCGCTCCAGATCTCGACGCGCATGTCTCGGCTCTCTCCAGGTCGTACGGTACGGAGACTCCCTCCGCCGAGTGGATGAACGTTCAAGCAGCGGGCTTCATTCCCCGCGCAGGGCGAACCGCATCCGCAGGTGGTGGTCTCCCGGTCCGGCCGGTTCCGGGACCCAGCCCTGCCGCCGGTAGAACCCCTGCGCCCGCCGGTTGTCGACGTGCACGTCGAGAACGGCCGTCCGCCTGCCGTCGCCCCGCCACTCCTCGATGCAGGCGGCGTGCAGCGCGGTGCCGACACCGCGGCGCCAGTGACCGGGGTCGACGTGGAACTGGAGCAGCTTCACCTCGTCCGCCGGGGCGCCCTCGGGCCGGCGGAAGGAGGCCAGGCCGACCATGCGCCCGGCCTCCACGACGCACAGCACCCGCCCGTCCGGCCGGGTGAGGGCGCCGCGCCAGGCCTCCGTCCAGTCGGTGCCGTCCTGGGGCACCCCGTCGGGGTAGTACGTCGCCCGGGCCCGGGCGTGCAGCGCGACGACGTCCGCCAGCTCGGCGGGCAGGACGGTACGGATCACACGGCCTGGGGGCATTCGGTCCTGGATCATGGAACCGAGGACGTGGCCGTGCCCGGGACGGTTCCGGGCGCGGCCTCAGCTGCCGTCCCTGAGGTCGTCCGGCCAGGACGGCCTGAACTCGATGTGGTCGTAGGTCACCACGCAGCCCTCCCCCATCGGGGACTGGGTCATGAAGCCGACCAGGGCCGCACCGCTCTCCTTCTCGCCGGAGAGGGTGAACAGGCGCACGAAGGTCCAGCGTTCGCCGTCGCGGGAGGCGTGGAAGGCGAAGGCACGGCCGGTGCGGCTCACCCGGAGCCAGACGGAACTGCCGTCCACGGTGAAGGAGTTGGCGTCGTCGGAGTGCCCCCGGGTGACCACCGTGCAGACGGTGGGGACGTCCGGGGAGTACTCCAGGCAGAGCTTGGCCCAGGCCCGCTCCCCCACGTGGACGTAGAGCACCCCGGCGTCGAAGGCCGCGCCGAACCCGACGGTGACCTTGGCGATCAGCTGGAAGTCCCCTTCGGGCGCCCCGAGCAGCCGGGGCGCGTCCGTAGCGGGGTCCAGGCCCTCCCCGGTGGGCGGAACGAACCGATCCTGCCGCGCCCCGGCCCACCCGGTGAGCACACCGTCCTCGTGGGACCAATGACCGTCGGGCCCGTAGGTGCGCAGGCCGAAGGGGAGTTCGGGAAGTATCAGATCCATTCGGCCAAGTCTTTCAGCTCCGCCCCCTCAGGGACGCGGGACCGTGTCAATTTGCGGCACCGCTGCGTGGGCGCGATCAGCCCGGATGGGCCCGCAGCCCGCAGCCCGCAGTCCACCCACCCCCACGGCGCTAACGCTCCAAACGCCCGTTGAACCTACGAGGCAGCCCCAGCGGGTTCTCGTCCCGCAACTCCTCCGGCAGCAGCGCCTCGGGGGCGTTCTGATACGCAACAGGCCGCATCCACCGCTCGATCGCCGTACCGCCCACCGACGTGGACGTCGAGGTCGTCGCCGGGTACGGACCACCGTGGTGCTGGGCAGGAGCGACGGCGACACCCGTCGGCCAGCCGTTGACCAGCACGCGCCCGGCCAGCGGTGTCAGCTCCGCGAGGATCTCGGCGCCGCGGCCCTGCCCGGCGGCTTCCTCCTCGGACAGCTGCACCGTCGCCGTCAGGTTGCCCGGCAGCCGCGACAGCACGGCCTTGACCTCGCCCTCGTCCTCGTAGCGGGCCACCACGGTGACCGGCCCGAAGCACTCCTCCAGGAGCAGGTCGTGCTCGCCCTCCGCGGCCAGCCTGCTCGCCGGCACCGTGAGGAAGCCCGCGCTGACGGTGTGCTCGCCGCCCGCGCCCGGGGTGACCGGGGAGCCGACGTCGGGCAGCCCGGCCCGCTCGGCGACACCGGCCACGAAGTTGTCGCGCATGCGGTGGTCGAGCAGGACCCCGGCGTCGGTGTCGCTGACGGCGTCGGTCAGGGACTTCAGCAGGGCGTCGCCCGCTGCTCCGGCCGGCGCCAGGACCAGGCCCGGCTTCACGCAGAACTGGCCGACGCCCAGGGTCATGGAGCCGGCGAGACCGGCACCGATCGCCTCGGCCCGCTCGGCCGCCGCGGCCTCGGTGACGACGACCGGGTTCAGGGAGCCCAGCTCGCCGTGGAAGGGGATCGGGACGGGGCGGGCCGCCGCCGCGTCGAAGAGCGCCCGGCCGCCGCGCACGGAGCCGGTGAAGCCGGCCGCGGCGACCAGCGGGTGCTTGATCAGCTCGACGCCCGCCTCGAAGCCGTGGACCAGGCCCACGACGCCCTCGGGGATGCCGTGCCGGGCGGCGGCGCGGCGCAGCACCTTGGCCACGTACTCGGACAGGGCCGGGTGGTCCGGGTGGGACTTGACGACGACGGGGCAGCCGGCCGCGAGGGCGCTCGCGGTGTCGCCGCCGGCGACCGAGAAGGCGAAGGGGAAGTTCGACGCGGAGTAGACGGCGACGACACCCAGCGGCACCTTGTAGCGGCGCAGGTCCGGGATCGGTGGGGTCGCGGTGTCGTCGGGGTGGTTGATGACGACGTCGAGGAAGGCACCCTCGTCGACGATGCCGGCGAAGGCGCGCAGCTGGTAGCAGGTGCGGGCGAGCTCGCCGGTCAGCCGGACCGGGCCGAGCGCGGTCTCGGCGTCGGCGGTCTCGACCAGCCCGTCCTTTGCCGCCTCCAGTTCCTCCGCGGCCGCGCGGAGGAAGGCCGAGCGAACCGTGCGGTCGGCGAGGGCCCCGCGGGCCTCGTGTGCGGCACGGACGGCGGCGTCCACCTCCTGGGCTGTGGCCTCCACCGCAACCTGTTCACGCTGCTTCCCGGTTCGGGGGTCGACACTCCAGACTGGTGCTGCTGCCACCGCGGGTCCCTCCACACATGTAATGCCGCAGTACTGGGTCATCCACCAGGCATGTTCGATATACTGAACGCTGTCTCTGATGATGAATATGCTGTGGAGACTATTTCCCGTCCAACGAAGGGGTCAAGGGCGATGTCGGCTGGCGAGACGGGCGGCGGGGCGCAGGTCAAGTCCGCGGTACGAACGGTTGAACTGCTCGAATACTTCGCCGGACGCCCCGGCATGCACAGCCTCGCGGCGGTCCAGGAGGCCGTCGGATATCCCAAGTCCAGCCTCTACATGCTGCTGCGCACCCTGGTCGAACTGGGCTGGGTGGAGACGGACGCGACGGGCACGCGCTACGGCATCGGGGTGCGGGCGCTGCTCGTGGGCACGTCGTACATCGACGGTGACGAGGTCGTCGCCGCGGCCCGCCCGACGCTGGACCGGCTCTCGGACGACACGACCGAGACGATCCACCTCGCCCGCCTCGACGGCACGAACGTCGTCTACCTCGCCACCCGCCAGTCACAGCACTACCTGCGCCCCTTCACCCGGGTCGGCCGCCGGCTGCCCGCGCACTCGACGTCCCTCGGCAAGGCCCTGCTGAGCACGTACTCCGACGAGCAGGTCCGCAAGATGCTCCCCGAGACGCTGCCCGCGCTGACCGAGCACACCATCACCGACCGGGAGAAGCTCATCGAGGAGCTGCGCCAGGTGCGCGAGCAGGGCTTCGCCGTGGACCGCGAGGAGAACACCCTGGGGCTGCGCTGCTTCGGCGTGGCGATCCCGTACCGCACGCCGGCGCGGGACGCGATCAGCTGCTCGGTGCCGGTGGCCCGCCTGACCCCGGCGCACGAGCAGCTCGTGAAGGACGCGCTCTTCGACGCACGGGACCGGCTGACACTGGCCACCCGTAGGCTCTGAGGCATGAATGTCGAGCTGCGCCAGGTCCACGACAGCGATCTGCCGGTCTTCTTCCGGCAGATGAACGACCCCGAGTCCCTGAGCATGGCGGCCTTCACCCCGGAGGATCCCACCGACCGGGCCGCCTTCGACACCCGCTGGTCCCGGATGCGCTCCTCGCCCGACGTCGTCGTGCGTACGGTGCTGGCCGACGGGGACGTGGTCGGCAGCGCGGGGGTGTACGGGGTGCCGGGCGAGCGCGAGGTGACGTACTGGGTCGATCGCGCGTACTGGGGCAAGGGCATTGCCACGCAGGCGCTGCGGGCGCTGCTCGCCGAGGTGCCCGAACGCCCGCTGTACGCCCGGGCGGCGTCGGACAACACGGGGTCGCTGCGCGTGCTGGAGAAGTGCGGCTTCCGGGTGACGGCGGCGGCCCGCGGGTACGCCCAGGCCCGGGGCGCCGAGATCGACGAGACGGTGCTCATCCTGGAGGGCTGAGGCGCCGAGGGCCTCTCCCCCGCCCGGCGGAGGCGGATCGTCGCCGGGCAGGAGGTGGCGGCGGGCCTGCGCGCGGGAGCCTGATCGCATGACGCAGTCGCTCGCTCCCGCCGTCCGCCCCACCGCCGGTCCCGGCCGCGCCCGGCGGATCCTCCGTGCCGTCGCCGTCGCCTCCTGTGTGCCGTACCTCGCCCTCAAAGCCGCGTGGGTCGCCGGGAGTCACGTCGGGATACCCGAGGGCAGCCCGTTGCTCGACGACCGTCTCACCATCGCCGTGATCAACGGCCTCTCGATCCTGCTGGACAGCGCGGTCATCGTGCTGGCGCTGGTACTGACCCGGCCATGGGGGCTGAAGGTGCCCGCGTGGCTGCTCGCGTTCCCCATGTGGGTCGCGACCGGGCTGCTCGCGCCCGTCATGGCCGGGTTCCCGGCGCAGCTGGTGGTGCGGGCGTCGGGGCGGGGCGGCGCCTCGTCGGCGGGCCGGGAGGCCTTCCTGGACGAGTGGGTGTTCACCGTCGTGTACACGGGGTTCATCGCGCAGGGTCTCGCCCTCGGCGGGCTCTTCGTGCTCTACGCGCGCGACCGCTGGGGGCGGTTGTGGCGCGGGCGGGTGTGGGACCTTCCCGTCGGCTTCACCGGGCCGGCCCACCGGTTTCTCGCCGGGGCCGCGGCCGTGCTCGCCCTGCCGCCGCTCACGCTCCACTCCCTGTGGGCCTGCGGCGTCCCCACCGGGCTCAGTACGGGCCGGGCCGCGGACCGGGGCGGTGAGTTCTACGTGCTGGAGGCCCTGTTCGTCGTGTTCCTGCTCGCGGCGGTCTGCGGTGCGGTGCTGCTGGCCTTCCGGCGCGGCCGGGCCCTGCCCGTGGCGGTGCCGCTCTCGCTCGCCTGGGTCGGTTCGGGAGCCGTGGCCTGCTGGGGCGGCTGGCTGTCGCTGGCCTCCCTCGGCGGTCCGGCGGACCTCGCCGACCGCGCCACACCGCTGATGAACCTCGCCTACTCTGGCCAGATGCTCGTCGGCCTCCTGGTCGCCGCCATCGGCGCCTACCACTTCGCGGAGCGCTCGGCCGGGGCCGTGCGGCGGGCGGCGTGAGCGGAGTCGCCCGGCTGCTGTTCGGCCGACGGGCGCGCCTGCGCTGGATCCATCTGATCCTCGGCGGTGCGCTGGCCATGCCGTACGTCCTGGTCGGCTCCGTGGTCATCGGCCCGGCCACCGGATCCACCGACGTCTTCGGCTCCTTCCCCCTGCAACTCGCCTCGTTCGGCCTGGGTCTGCCGCTCGCGGCCGTCACCTCGCTGTTCCCGCTGACCCGGCCGCTGGAGTCGGCCGCCGTGCGCTGGCTGTGCGGTGTGGACGCGGACCGGCTCGCCTCCGGCCCGGCGCGCACGCGAGGCGAGAAGGGCCGTACGGCCGCGTGGTTCACGCTGCATCTGGGGTTCGGCGGGATCATCGCGGGGATGTCGCTGGCGCTGCCGCCGTTCGCCGTCACGCTGATCGTGCTGCCGGTCCTCGTGGGGGTGCGCGGCGACCGTCTCGGGCTGCCCGAAGTCTTCGGCCATTCCTGGGTGTTGGCGCTCGCCCCGGTCGCGGGGGCGGTCTCGCTCGTGGCCCTCGCCGGCTGCGCGGCCGGTTGCGGTGCGCTGCTGGCCCGCTGGGCGCCCGTGCTGCTCGGCCCCACGCCCCGGGAGCGGCTCGCCGCCGCCGAGGCCCGCGCGGCCGACCTGGCCGTGCGCAACCGGCTGGCGCGGGAGCTGCACGACTCCGTCGGCCACGCCCTGAGCGCGGTCACGCTCCAGGCGAGCGCGGCCCGCCGGGTCCTCGACTCCGACCCGGATTTCGTCCGGGAGGCCCTCGCCGCGATCGAGGACACGACCCGGCGAACGGTCGGTGAACTCGACGCCGTGCTCGGTGTGCTGCGCGAGGGCGACGCCCCCGGCACGGCCCCGGGGCCGACCCTCGCCGCCGACCTCGACGGACTGCTGCGTCGCACCCGGGCGGGGGGACAGCGGGTGAGTGCCACCGTGGACGCCGATCCTCGGGCGCTGCCGCCGCTGCTGTCCCGTGAGGCCTACCGCATCGTGCAGGAGGGGCTGAGCAACGCCCTCAAGCACGCCGGTGAGCGGGCCGCCGTCCAGGTGCGGATCGTGGTGGCGGAGGGGGAGCTGGAGATCACCGTGGAGAACCCGGTGACCGGCGCCGCCCCGTCCCGCACCGGCGGGGGCCACGGCCTGCGGGGCATCGCGGACCGGGCGAGGCTGCTGGGCGGCACGGCGACGGCCGGAGCGACCGCGGCACAGACCTGGCGGCTGCACGCACGCCTGCCGATGAGGGGGCCCGTATGAGAGGGGCCACATGAGAAGGACCGCACCCGGGGGACCCGCACGACCCGTCCCGCGGGAGAGGGATCGCGCGGGAGGATCCGCAGGTGAGGACCGCACGACAGGGACCCGCACGACCCGTCCCGCACGAGAGAGACCGCACGAGAGGGACCCGCACGACCCGTCCCGCGGGAGAGACCTCGCGTGAGCGAACCCGTATGAGCGAACCCGTATGAGAGGCGCCGAATGACCCGCCCGGACCCGATCCGTGTCGTCCTCGCCGACGACGAGCGCATGGTGCGATCCGCGCTGCGCGCCATCCTCTCCGCCGAGCCGGACCTGGAGGTCGCGGGCGAGGCCGCCACCGGTGCCGAGGCGGTGGCGGTCGTGCGGGAGCTGCGGCCGGACGTCGTCCTCATGGACGTCCGGATGCCGGAGACCGACGGGATCCGCGCCACCGAGCAGATCCTCGCCACGATGGACGAGCCGCCCAGGATCGTCGTCGTGACGACCTTCGAGAACGACTCCTATGTGTACGACGCGCTGCGCGCCGGAGCCGCCGGGTTCCTGCTGAAACGGGCGGACGCCGACGCGCTGGTGCAGGCGGTCCGGCTGGTCGCGCGCAGCGACAGCCTGCTGTTCCCGGCGGCCGTGCGCACCCTCGCCACCGAGCACGCCCGGGCGCACCCGGCACCGCCGGCGTGGGTGGCGAAGCTCACGGGACGCGAGGGACAGGTGCTGCGGCACATGGCGCGGGGCCTGACCAACGCGGAGATCGCCCGGCGGATGGAGGTCGGCCCGGCCACAGTGAAATCCCACGTCGCGGCGGTCCTGGCCAAGACCGCCACCCGGGACCGGACCCAGGCGGTGATCGCCGCGTACGAAGCGGGCTTTCTGAACGGCGGATGAGAAAACCGTCCCTCAGGATGAGAAACCGGGACGGACGGGAACGATCCGCCCGGCGTGGCTCGTCCTCCTGTTCGGAATGAACAAGACGATCAGGCGCGCTTCGGTCTTCTCGCTGCTCCTGGTGTTGGCTCTGCTGGTCAGGGCGACCTGGGTGCAGTTCTACGAGGGCCGGGCGCTGGCAGACGACAAGGACAACCGGCGGAACGCGATCGAGACGTACTCGGCGCCGCTCGGAAACATCATCGTGGGCGGCCGGTCGGTCACCGGCTCGGCGCCGACGAAGACGGGCGACCTGAAGTACAAGCGGACGTACACGGACGGCCCGCTCTACGCGGCGGTGACGGGTTACGCGTCGCAGGCGTACGCCCCGACTCAGCTGGAGGGCATCTACACCGATCTGCTCAACGGCACGGACAGCCGGCTCAAGTCCGTGCTGGACACGCTCACCAACCAGCGGGCCGAACCGGGCAACGTGGTCACGACCGTCGACCCGGACGTGCAGAAGGCGGCCTACGACGCGCTCGGCGACAAGAAGGGCGGGGCCGTCGCCATCGACCCGAAGACCGGCAAGATCCTCGCGGCCGTGTCGACGCCGTCGTACGACCCGTCCTCGCTGACCGACGCCAACACCGCGGGATCGGCCTGGCAGAAGCTCACCACCGACCCGGAGAAGCCGCTGGTCAACCGCGCGCTGCGGCAGCCGCTGCCGCCCGGCTCGACGTTCAAGCTGGTGGTGGCGGCGGCCGCGCTGGAGGACGGGCTGTACTCGTCGGTGGACGTCAGGACGGACAGCCCCGACCCGTACACGCTGCCGGGCACCAGCCGGGACCTGACGAACGAGAACCCCAACGCGCCCTGCACGAACGCGACCATCCGTACGGCGCTGGAGTACTCGTGCAACAACGTCTTCGCCAAGATGGCCGTGAAGCTGGGCCAGGACAAGGTGAAGGCGATGGCGGAGAAGTTCGGCTTCAACGACGACAAACTGGACGTGCCGGTCCGGGCCTACACGAGCGTGTACCCGTCGGACATGTACCCCTCGCAGACGGCCCTGACGGGCATCGGCCAGTTCGACGTCACGGCCACACCGCTGCAGATGGCCATGGTCTCGGCGGCCATTGCCAACGGCGGCAAGCTGGTGTCGCCGCACCTGGTCTCGCAGATCACCGACAGCGGTGGCGATGTGCTGGAGGACTACGACGACGCCGGTTCGAAGGAGATCGTCAGCTCCTCGACCGCCGAGCAGTTGCAGTCGGCGATGCAGACGGTCGTCAGCAAGGGCACGGGCACGAACGCGCAGGTCCCGGGCGCGACCGTGGGCGGCAAGACGGGTACGGCCCAGCACGGCGAGAACAACAGCCAGGTGCCGTACGCCTGGTTCACCTCGTACGGCAAGTCCGACTCCTCGGGCAAGGAGGTCGCCGTGGCGGTGGTCGTGGAGCAGTCGAACGCGGCCCGCTCGGAGGTCAGTGGCAACGGGCTCGCGGCTCCGGTCGCCAAGGCGATGATGCAAGCGGCGCTCAAGGACTGAACCTCGGCCGCCGATACGCCGTCTGTACGGACGAGACGGGCCGCCCCCTTCCCCCCGGGGGCGGCCCGTCCTCGTGTCAGCGCGCGTCCGGCGTCACTTCGCGCCCAGGAGCTGCTCGATCGGGTCGATCGCGAAGTACACGAGGAACAGCGCCGAGGTCCCCCACAGCAGCCAGTGCACCTCCTTGGCCTTGCCGAGCACGGTCTTGATGACGACGTAGGCGAGGAAGCCGGCGCCGATGCCGTTGGTGATGGAGTAGGTGAACGGCATCACGGCGATGGTGAGGAACGCCGGTATGGCGACGTCGTAGCGGTCCCAGTCGATGTGCTTGACCTGGGTCATCATCAGGAAGCCGACGGCGATCAGGGCCGGGGCGGCCGCCTGGAGCGGGACGATGGTGAGCAGCGGGGTGAGGAACAGCGCGAGGCCGAACAGGCCGCCGGTGACGAGGTTGGAGAAGCCGGTGCGCGAGCCCTCTCCGACACCGGCGGCGGACTCGATGTAGGAGGTCGCCGAGGAGGCGGAGGCCGCACCGCCGGCGACCGCGGCCGCACCGTCGATGAGCAGCACCCGGCCGAGGTTCGGGACCTTGCCGTCCTCGTCGAGCAGGCCGGCCTCGGCGCTGATGCCGACGACCGTGCCCATGGTGTCGAAGAAGTCGGACAGGATCAGCGTGAAGATCAGCAGGACGACGGTGACGACGCCGACGCCGGGGGCGCCGAAGGCACCGAACAGGTCGAAGTCGCCGATGAGCCCGAAGTCGGGGGCGTCGACGAGCCGGTCCGGCCAGGCGGGCGTGGTCAGGCCCCAGGACTTGATGTCGGCGGCGGAGTCGATGACCACCGCCAGCGCGGTCATGGTGACGATGCTGATCAGGATGGCGCCCTTGACCTTGCGGGCGAGCAGCCCGATCGTCAGCAGCACGCCGAGGCAGAAGACCAGCATCGGCCAGCCGGCGAGGGTGCCCGTGCCGCCGAGCTGAACGGGCACGGTGGTGTTCGCGGCGTCCGGGATGCGGCTGACGAACCCGGCGTCGACGAAGCCGATGAAGGCGATGAACAGGCCGATGCCGACGCTGATCGCCTGCTTGAGCGGCTGGGGTATCGCGTGCATGACGGCCTCGCGCAGGCCGGTCACCACCAGCACGCAGATCAGCAGGCCTTCGAGGACGATCAGGCCCATGGCGTCGTCCCAGCTCATCAGCGGGGCGATCTGGAAGGCGACCACGGCGTTCAGACCGAGTCCGGCGGCGAGCGCGAGGGGCAGGTTGCCGCCGACGCCCATGACGATCGTCATGACGGCGGCCACCAGGGCGGTGGCGGTGGTGAGTTGGACGGCGTCCAGCTGGTGCCCGAACTTGTCCTTCGCGCTGCCCAGAATGATGGGATTCAGGACAAGGATGTAGGCCATCGTGAAGAACGTGGCGAAGCCGCCGCGGATCTCCCGGCCGAAGGTGGAGCCTCGCTCGGAGATCTTGAAGAACCGGTCGACGCTGTTCGTCCGGGGTTCGTCCGCGGGGGGCCGGTCGGTGACCTGCTGCGGTTCTGACATGGCGCGTGCTCCTCGGTGCCTGGGTGATCGGTGTGCGGATGCTGGCCGGATTGTGCCCGTGCTGAACCCCGTTCAGGTTTTCTCCGTGTTACGGAATCAGAGTCCGGCCCGCCATACGTCGTTCGAGGCTCTGTACGAACTGTTCGACGATCGCTGCTACGCTTCCCGATCTCGTCCGGGCCTCCCCCGGATGGGCACATGTCATCTACATGACAGTCACAGGGTGCGCCGGCCGGGAGCGCCCGTAGCCGCTGGAGGAGAGGTCGCCCGTGGGCACGGTCGTCGACGACACCGCCTCCGTGGAGTTCCATGCCTTCTTCGAGCGCCACTACGCCGAACTCTCCCGCCTGGCCCACCTGCTGACCGGCGAGGCGGACACCGCGGACGACCTGGCCGCAGACGCGCTGCTGGCGCTGTGGCACCGCTGGGACCGGGTGCGCGCGGCCGACCATCCGGCGGCCTACGCGCGCGGTGTGGTCGCCAACCTGGCCCGTACCCGCATCCGCAGCGCGGTGCGCGAGCGGCGGCGCATCGCCCTGTTCTGGTCCCAGCGCGAGGAGAACACCGAGAACCCGGACGTCGCCGGTGTGGTCGACGTGCAGGAGGCGTTGCGCCGGCTGCCGTTCCGCAAGCGGGCCTGTGTGGTGCTGCGGCACGCGTTCGACCTGTCGGAGAAGGACACCGCGCTGGCGCTCGGCGTGTCGGTGGGTACGGTGAAGAGCCAGACCTCGAAGGGAATGGCCGAACTCCACCGGTTGCTGGGGACGCAGGGGGTGCCGCAGCGGATGCACGCGGCGCTGGGTGGTCCCCGCTGCTCGCCGGCTGTGGAGGGCGTGCGCACCGGAGAGGGCGGAGGGCGGGGCCGATGAGCATGCGGCGGGACGTGCACGAGGAGGTGCGCGCCCGGCTGCGCGAGGCGGCCGGGGCGCACGACCCCGACCGGGCGCGCATGCTGGCCCGGATCGAACGCGGCATGGCCGGTCCGGCCGTTTCCGCTCATCGGGCCGCGCGCCCACCGGTGTTCGGCTGGATGCGGGTGGCGGGCGCGACCGCCGCGGTCGCCGGTGTCCTCGCGGTGGGCGGCTACGCGGTGGCGTCCGCGGTGCAGGACGAGGCCGCCCCGCGGCAGCGTGACGTGGCGACGTCGCCGACGCCGACGCCCACGCCGTCCCCCGGGGCGACGAGGCGGGCCCCCGAGACGGCGCCGGTGCGGCCGACGCCGAGCCGGTCGCCCGAGCACCGCGCGTCCGGGCCCCCGCCGTCGAGGACGCCGAGCGCCCCGTCCGGCGAGCGGGCGCGCACCACCGTCGAGGACGGCCCGCTGTGGTCGGACGGCTCGGTCGACCCGCACAGCAACGACTTCTGGGCGCAGAGCGACATCACGCTCAAGACCCGTGAGCAACTGACCGCGTTGACCGTGCGGTTGCAGGTCGCCCAGACCGGCGGGGTCTCCCAGGCGGGCGCCTGGCGCTCCCTGCCGGAGAACGACTTCACCCTCACGGTCGCCGAGCGGGGCGGCTTCCTCGTCTACACCTGGACCCTCAAGGAGGGCCGCACGGTCCCCGCGGGCGAGTGGGTGTTCGCGGGCCAGTACGACCACGCTCGCGGCGGGCGTGACGCGGGCGCGGACACCTATGCCGTGACGGCCGCCGCAGGTGCCCGGCAGCTGTCGGTGGGCGGTGGCTTCGCCGCCGTGGACGACGACGGCGGCGACTCGTGAAAAATTCTCGAAGCGGCGGCAACCCTTTCCTCACCGGTGGCGACCCCTGTGCGCAAGAGCCACCCCCATCTGAGGAATCGGTACATGACTGCACCAGCAGAACAGCGCGTCCGCCATCGCCGCAGTGCCGCCAAGCGGCGGGCAGTGATCGCCGCGGTGTCCGCTCTCGGCATCACGGGTGCGGCGGTCGTCACCACGTCGATGCTGTCGACGGCGGGCGCGGCGTCCTCCTGGCCCACGGACAAGGGGAAGACCCCCGTCTCCAAGACCATCCCGGTCTCCGGCGTGCGCGACGGCGGGATGAAGATGTTCTACGGCACCGGCGCGCTCGGCGGCGGCAGCCAGGACGAGGGCCAGGACCCGCTCTTCGAGCTGGCCGACGGCGCGGTCCTGAAGAACGTCATCATCGGCACCCCCGCGGCGGACGGGGTGCACTGCAAGGGCAGTTGCACGCTGCAGAACGTGTGGTGGACGGACGTCGGCGAGGACGCCGCCAGCTTCAAGGGCAAGTCCTCGTCCGCGGTGTACAAGGTGATCGGCGGCGGGGCGAAGAACGCCGACGACAAGGTGCTGCAGTTCAACGGCGCCGGCACGCTGAACGTGTCGGGCTTCCAGGTACTGAACGCGGGCAAACTGATCCGCTCCTGCGGCAACTGCAAGACGCAGTACCAGCGCACGATCGTGCTCAGCGACATCGATGTGACCGCGCCGATGAACTCCATCGTCGGGGTGAACGCCAACTACGGCGACACGGCGACGCTGTCGAGGATCCGCATCCACGGCGACAGCAAGAAGAAGATCAAGACGTGTGTGCGCTTCGAGGGCAACAACACCGGCAAGGAGCCCAAGGAACTGACACCGCCCGGGCCGGACGGCAAGAGCTGCAGGTTCAAAACCTCCGACATCAACTACCAGTAGGGCCTCGGCCCCAGTGACTCCGGTCGGCCCTCGTCCCCCCTTGGGCCGACCGGAACCGCCGGGTGCCCGACCCCCCAGTCGGACACCCCGGCACCTCGGCCTTCCGGAGCCCCCCTCCGGACGGCCGGACGGTACCGGCCGAGCCCCCCTCGGCCGGCCGGCAGGGCGCCCCCGCCGCAACGCACCGGCGGGGGCGTCGCCGTATCCGCGACGGCCCTGAAGCCGGCCGCCGCCGCTCCGGGAAGAGTTGCCGCCTCGCGCGCCGGAGCCGCCGGGTGTTCCGAAAGTTTCGGAGACGCCGGCTTCACGCACACCCGTTGACGCCCCGCGTCCCTCCGGTGAAACTCCGAGGGCCACTATCGAACAGAATCCCCCACACTCCGACAGGAAGTGTCATGCGCCCCCGCATCGCCCGCACGCTCCTGCTCCCGTTCCTGGCCCTGGCCGGCCTCCTGCTGGCCTTCCTCACGGCACCGCCCAGCACCGCAGACCCCGGAGCCCCACCCGTGAAGCACAGCGCGTACGCCGGCTATCTCTTCGCCTACTTCACCGGTGAGGGCACCGCCGACGGCGAGCAGATCCGTTACGCCCTCAGCCGCGGCAACGACCCGCTGCACTGGCGTGAACTCAACGCCGGCAAGCCGGTGCTGACGTCGACGATCGGCGAGAAGGGTCTGCGCGACCCGTTCGTCATCCGCTCCCCCGAGGGCGACAAGTTCTATCTGATCGCCACCGACCTGCGGATGTACCAGAACTCCAGCGGCAGCTGGGACCGGGTGCAGCGGCACGGCAGCAAGTCGATCATGGTTTGGGAGTCCACCGACCTGGTCCACTGGACCGACCAGCGCCTGGTGAAGGTCTCCCCGGACAACGCGGGCAACACCTGGGCTCCGGAGGCCTATTGGGACGACGAGCTCGACTCGTACGTCGTCTTCTGGGCGTCGAAGCTGTACGCCGACGACGACCCGGACCACAAGGGCGACACGTACAACAAGATGATGTACGCGACCACGAAGGACTTCCGGAGCTTCAGCGAGCCCGAGGTGTGGAACGACCCCGGCTACTCGGTGATCGACTCCACGGTCGTGAAGGACGGGGACGCGTACTACCGCTACACCAAGGACGAGCGGGACCCGAACTCCTCCAGCCCCTGCTCGAAGTTCATCACCGGCGAGAAGTCGACCTCGCTGACCTCGACGACGTACGACTTCGTGGCCGACTGCATCGGCAAGGGCGCGATGGACCGCGGCGAGGGCCCGACGGTGTTCAAGTCGAACACCGAGAAGAAGTGGTACCTGTTCATCGACGAATACGGCGGCCGCGGTTACGTGCCCTTCGAGACCACCGACCTCGCCTCCGGCAAGTGGACCCCGTCCACGAACTACCAGCTCCCTGCGAGCCCCCGGCACGGCACGGTCCTACCGGTGACGCAGAAGGAGTACGACCGCCTGCTGGCCGCGCATCCGTCGACGTCCACCTCGGTCGTGGACGCGACGGCGAAGCACCAGAAGGGCTACGCGATCGTCACGGACAGCGCGTCGAAGGTCGTCCTGCCGATGAAGCCGGACGCCGGTCTGCGGGACCTCGCCCCGAAGCTGTGGGTCGGTGAGGGCGCGAAGCTCAGCCCGAAGTCCGGCACCCGGCGCGACTTCCGCACGCCGCAGAAGTACACCGTGACGGCCGCCGACGGCACGAAACGCACCTGGACGGTCGAGGCGGTGCCCACCCGCAGCCCCCTGCTGCCGGGCCTGAACGCCGACCCCGACGTGCACTACCTGAACGGCCGGTACTGGATCTACCCGACGACGGACGGCTTCCAGGGCTGGAGCGGCACCAGGTTCAAGGCGTACTCGTCGAAGGACCTGGTGCACTGGAAGGACCACGGCGTCATCCTCGACCTGGGCCCTGACGTGGGCTGGGCCGACAAGAACGCCTGGGCACCCGCGATCGCCGAGCGCGACGGCAAGTACTACTTCTACTTCTGCGCCGAGCAGCAGATCGGCGTGGCGGTCGCCGACTCCCCCGCCGGCCCCTTCAAGGACGCGCTCGGCAAGCCCCTGGTGGCCAAGGGCGGTTCGCTGAAGGGCCAGATGATCGACCCGGCGGTCTTCACGGACGACGACGGCCGGGCCTACCTGTACTGGGGCAACGGCCACGGATACGTGGTGCCGCTGAACGACGACATGGTGTCCTTCGACGCGTCGAAGATGAAGGACATCACCCCGGACAACTTCCGCGAGGGCTCCTTCGTGATCAAGCGGAAGGGCACGTACTACTTCATGTGGTCGGAGGACGACACCCGCAGCGAGAACTACCACGTGGCGTACGCGACGGGACCGTCCCCGCTCGGCCCGTGGACCAAGCGCGGGACGATCCTCGAGAAGCGGCCCGAGTACGGCATCCTCGCCACCGGCCACCACTCCGTGGTGAACACCCCGGGCACCGACGACTGGTACATGGTCTACCACCGCTTCGCCCTCAACGGCCCCGGCCTGCCGGGCGGCGACGGCATGCACCGCGAGACGACCGCCGACCGCATGGAGTTCGCGGCCGACGGCACCATCGAGCCGGTGGTGCCGACGCTGGAGGGGATCAAGCCGGTACGGCGGTGAGCCTCACAGGACCTCGTCGAGCCACCTGGCGACCTTGTCCTGCATCACGTCGGTGAAGACGTGGCCGAGTTCCGGCCACGTCTTCGTCCGTATCCGCTCCTCGGCGTGGGGATGTCGAGGTGCCGCGGTCGACGGCCACCGTCTCCCGGTAGACGCCCGGGGCGAGGACGAGCGTCCAGCCGCTGCCGCCGGTGGCGGCGACGGCGGCACCGACCGAGCGGTGGTCGCCGCGGCCGAGCGGATCCACGTACAGCGTCCTGGGGCCGAGGCGGCCGGCCGGGGAACCGTACCGGCCGAACGGGCGCTGCGGCCCGGTGGCCCGCGCGGGGACGGGGGCGAGGGCGAGGGCGAGTGCGGCACCCGCCCCGGCGCCCGCTGCGAGGAATCCCCTGCGGGAGAGGGAGGGGTGGAGGTGCGAGGACATGCGGCTGTCCCTTCGCGGTGTGGCCGGTACGGGGGTGAAGGTATGAGCGGCAGCCGGGCCGGGCGCACCTCGTGGCGTGCGCCCGGCCCGGCCGGCCAGGGGTCGTCAGCAGATGCGGCCGGCGCCCGCGCGGGAGTCGACGATGCCCGGGACGGCCTTCGCCGGGTCGACGTCCGCGCGCAGGGTCGGCGTCCAGCCGGCGCCGGACTGGAGGGTCTCGTCGGGGATCTCCGCGTTGTGCACGGCGATCAGGTCGGTCTTCCTGCCGTTGACGTAGTTGTCCGCGGCGGTGACCGGTGCCTCCATCCACTTCTTCAGGATCTTCGCCGGGCTGATGCCCTTCGCCAGCGTGAAGGCGTTGCGCTCGGCGACGAGCCGGGACTCCTTGCCGATGCCGTAGACGTAGCCCCACTTCTGGTCCTCGGTGACCACGAAGTGGTTGTTGTACGAGTCGACCTGCCCGAACCGCACGCGCGGCGCCCGCTCGACGATGCCCTCGAAACGGTTGTGGTGCAGCGTGACCTTGAGCTTGCCCGCGTCGTCGGCGGTGGCGCTGTCGCTGTTGCCGATCAGCATGGTCTTGTCGTGGTCCTTGAACGCGTTCCAGGACACCGTGACGTGGTTGGAGCCGCGCACGACGTCGAGTAGTCCGTCGTGCTGCTGGTAGGTCTTGCCGAAGTAGGCCGGCAGGCTGCTGTCGGGGTGACGGCCGTCGGTGAGGGTGTTGTGGTCGACCCACACGTGCGTGGAGCCGTGGACGACGATCCCGTCGTACTCGGAGTTCCAGGCGCCGGTCTTGTTGTCGTCGGTCGGGTCCCACTGCGGGAAGCAGTCGAGCGGGGCCTCGAAGGCGAGGTTGCGGACGATGACGTTGTCGACGCCCCTGATCTGCAGGCTGCCGCCGCGGATCCCGGAGCCCTTGCCGACGCCGATGATGGTGGTGTCGGCGGGCACGCTCGCCTTGATGGTCTTGTCCTGCGCGGCGGCGGACGCGGCCCGCAGGTCCTCCTGCTTCCCACTGACGGGCTTGTCGTGGCCCCAGACGGCGGGGTCGTAGGCGGCGAGGTAGGCGTCGAAGTCGTAGCCCGCGGCGGCGAAGGCGTCGCAGCCCTCGGAGACGGCGTCGATCACTCCCTTGACCTTGATGATCCTGGGCGCCGTCCCGCCGTCCTTCAGGGCGGCCCGGAACTGCTCCCAGGTGGTGACGGTGTAGACGTGCTGCGCGTCCGCCGCCGCTCCGCCGGTGGTGCCGGTGCCCTCGGAGGCCCACCCGTCGCCGGCGCCCAGGGTCTGGCGGGCGGCGTCCCGGGGCTGCGCCAGGGCACCGGTGCCGCTCAGGGACAGCACGAGCGCGGTGCAGCCGACGAGCACGGCCACTCTCGCAATGACATGATCATGACACTTACGAACGTTCATGGTGCCGCTCTCTTCCTTCTTGTCAGGGGGTGTTACGCGGCGGACTCCGGCCAGGTGATCCAGGACTCCGGAACGCGCTCGTCCAGCCGCCGCACGTCACGCGGCCCGAGCACCCGGGTCCGCAGCAGCTCCCGCGCCACGAGCCGGGCCACCTCGATGGCTCCCGGCGGGTTGAAGTGCGTGTTGTCCTGCTCGGTCGCCGTCCAGTTGAAGTACTTCTTGGTCTCCTCGGCCCCGAGCCGCTGCCACAGGGCCAGGGACAGCGACTGGACGTCGAGCAGCGGGACCCGTTCCGCGGTGGCGAGCGCCCGCATGGCCGCCGGGTACTCCCCGTGCGTCGGGAGGGCCTTCCCGGCGGCGTCGAACCGCCGCCGCTCCACGGAGGTCGCCAGAACCGGCCGCGCCCCACGGGCCCGGGCACCGTCGAGGTACATCCGCAGGTACTGCTGATACGTCGACCACGGCTCGGTGTACCGGGTGGGGTCCTCCGCCTTCTCGTCGTTGTGTGCGAACTGGACGAGGAGGAGATCCCCGGGCCGGACGGCGGAGAGAACCGCCTTCAACCGCCCCTCGTCGACGAAGCTCTTCGAGCTCCGCCCGTTCACGGCGTGATTGGAGACGGCGATCCGGGAGGACTGCAGAAAGAAGGGGACGGCCATTCCCCACCCGGTCTCGGGCGCGGCGTCCTTGTACTTCTGCGCGGCGGTGGAATCACCGGCGATGTGGAGGGTGGGGACACGACGGACGCCGGCATGAGCGGTGCCGGACATGGAGAGGGCCAACGGCACGGCGGCCGCCCCAACGGCGACCTGTCGACGACTGAGAGACACGCAGAGTTCCTTTCAACGGGGACGGCTGTCCCACCTCAGGGGCGCGGGGAACTGCGCGAACCGCCACGGACGGCCCGCGGCCTGCAATCCACGGGCCGCCCCGCGGCGACATGCAGAACTAGCCGTGCTGCTGGTTCCACTCCTCCTGGGCCGCGTTCAGCTGATCGGCCATCGTGTCGAGGAACTCCTTCGCGCTCATCTTCCCGAGCAGCACCTTCTGGAAATTCGGCTCGTTGTCCGCCTTGGAGATGGTGTTCCAGTCCGGCAGGTAGTACGGCAGCTGCACGATCGTCGTCGACCCGTCGGACAGCGCGTCAGCGGCCAGCTTCGTCGGCTCGGCCTTCGTGATCCACGCGTCCTTCGCCGCGTCCGTGTTCGACGGCACCTGCCCCGCCGCCTCGTTGAACTTCGAGTTCTCCGCCTTGGACATGGCGAACTCGATGAACTTCCAGGCCGCGTCCTTGTTCTTGCCGCTCTTGAACAGGCCGAGTCCGTCCACCGGGTTGGACACCTGCACCCGCTTGCCGCCGGCGCCGATCGGCTGCGGAACGCCCCGGAACTTCTCGACGCCGAGCGCCTTCACATGGTCCTGGTACGACCCGAGGTTGTGGTTCAGCATCCCGATCGTGCCGGAGTCCCACTGCGCGACCATCTTCGTGAAGTCGTTGTTGAGGTCGGCGGCGGGGGTGACCTTCTTGTACAGCGCCGCGTACTTCTCCAGCGCGGCCACGTTCTTCGGATCGTTGACCGTGGTCTTCTCTCCGCCGGCATCCCAGAACGACGTGATGCCGGACTGCCCGTACATGGCGTCCAGCGCCTGGGCGATGGAACCCGCACCGCCGCGAATGGTGTAGCCGAACTCGTTCTTGCCCGGGTTCGTCAGCTTCTTCGCGGCCTCGTAGAACCGGTCCCACGTCGTCGGCTCCTGCAGACCCGCCCTCTTGAACAGGTCGGTGCGGTAGTACAGCACACCGTTGTTCGCGGAGGTCGGGATGGAGTACAGCTTGTCGTCCCCGCCGCCGGCGGCCTTCAGCGACTCGACCATGTCCTTGTTGAGCTTGCCGTTCAGCGAGGACGAGCCGAGCCGCTCGTCGAGCGGCTCCAGCGCGCCCTGGGCCGCGAACCCCGCGAGCATCGCCGCACCCACGCCGCCGACGTCCGGCAGCCCGCCGCCCTGGAGGGCGGTGTCGACCTTGGACTGGTACTCGGTGGCGGCGATCCCGACGTACTGGACCTTGATGTCCGGGTTGGCCTTCTCGAAGTCGGCGATGATCTCCTTCCAGATCTCGGTGCGGACACCGCCGTTGTTGTCCCAGAAGACGATCTTCCCCTTGCCGCTGCCGTCGGCGCCCTTGTCACCGCCCGCCCCGCTGCCGTCGTCGCCGCAGGCGGTCGCGGTCAGCGCGAGTACGGCCCCCAGGGCGACAGCGGCCGGGGTCCGGCGTCCGCCTCTGCTGCCGGTGCGATTGCTGATCTTCATTGGTCGGCTCTCTTCTTCTGGATCCAGCGGAACTTGTGGGCGTGAAGGGTCAGTGACGGACGTGCGGCGCCCAGCCGTCGGCACCCGCCAGGTAGGCGGTGACGGTGTGCCTCCTCGCGTCCTCGTCGCTCATCCGGGGGCGGTCCGGGTTCTCGGCGGCCCCGGGACCGTAGTTCTGGTACTCCGTGAAGCGGGCGTCCTTCCACGAGAAACCGCTCATGTCCGTCCAGGGCGCGGACTTGATCGCGGCGGGCAGCCGGGTGTCGCGGATCAGCACCTGGGCCACCGCGTCCGGCTCGCCGCCCGGGTGCCAGGGCCTGCCGAGGTGGAAGCTGCCGTCCGGCGCGTCGCTCACGATCCTGGAGCGGGTGATCAGGAACCCGTACGGGTTGCCCTTCCAGGTCGAAGCGGCGGTGATGTACCCGTTGTTGGTCGTCGACCCGCGGCTGAGCGCCTTGATCACGGACCGTTCGATCACGGTCGTGGCGCGCCCGTAGATGAAGTCGACGTCCCCTTCGATGTACGAGTCACGGACATACACCCGGCTGATCACGTCCAGCTTTGGGCTGTCGGTCATCAGGGTGTCCTGGTTGCCCAGGAAGGCGGTGTCCTCGAAGACGATCCGGTCGCCGGTGGTCTTCATCGCGAGGGCCTGCTCGCCCTTCAGCTCCACCGAGGCCTCGTCGAAGTCGTTGCTGAAGGTGAGGTTGCGGGCGGTGACGTCGCTCGCGGCGATCCGCACGGTGGCGCTGCCGCTCGAACCCCCGTACTCGGCAGGCGTGTTGTGGACGATGACCGTGTCGGAGCGGTCACGGCCGGTCCCCCGGAGCAGGACCTTCGGCCTGGTCGCCGGGATGAACACCTTCTCCCGGTAGGTGCCCGGTGCGACCGCGATCGTCACCGGCACGTCGTTGCCGTCGGGGACGGCGTCGACGGCGGCCTGCACGGTCGGGTAGGCGCGCGGGACGTCGAGGGTCACACCGATCCGCCGCTGGGGCCCGGAGAACTTCTTCACCAGAGCGGGGACGGCCCGGGCGGGGTCCAGCCGGTAGTCGTAGAAGTCGCGCGGGTCGAAGGCGGCGCCCCACTCGTCGGTCCGCCCGGTGGTCCTCCTCAGGATCGACCCCCGCTCCACCAGCTCCGCGGTGGCGTCGGCCTGGTAGGGGTGCTGAACCCGGTCGTAGTAGCTGTTCTCGATGACCATCCTGGTGCGGCCCCGGGACCAGTTCCCGTACGTCCACACGGGGTCGCCGTCGGCCACCTGGGCCGAGACGTAGTTGTTGTAGAGGTGCGCGTAGGCGCAGTTGTCCGCCGAGGGATTGCGCTGCTTCGTGCCGGTGAACCAGTTGTGGTCGATGGTGATCTGCGTCCGGACATCGGACGTCCAGCCGATCCCGAACGCCTTGTTGTGGTCGCTGAACCGGTTGTAGGAGACGGTGACGTACCGGCTGTCCTTGCGGATGTCGAGCAGGCCGTCGCCCATGCGGGTGAAGCGGTTGTGGTCGATCCAGACGTGGTGGACGGCGTCCATCTGGATGGCGTCGAAGTCGGTGGTCTTGCCGTCCCAGTCGCCCTCGACGTAGGAGTCGCGGATCGTCAGGTTGCGGATGATGACGTTGTGCGTGCCGGGGTTGAGGTGCAGCTCGCCGTGGACGATCTCAGCGGTGTCGCCGACGCCGATGATCGTCTTGTTCGAGGCGACGACGACGTCCGAGCCGAAGGGCGCGACGGCGACCGACCCCGCCACCCGGATGACGTACGGCTCCTTGGCGGCCGCGTACTTCGCCAGCGCGGCCTGGTCGGTGACCGTGACGACCTTGCCGCCCGCCCCGCCCGTGGTGCCCCCCGCCAGCGAGGCGAAGCCATGGGCCTGGTCGGCCCAGCGGGCGGCCGCCGGTGCGGACGTGGCGACCGGGGCGGGTCCGGCGGCCCTCGCCTCACCGGTCGCGCCCGGCCCCAGGGCGGCGACCAGGCTCACCACGGCGGCCAGGGCGGCACCCGGTCTGGGCAAGCGCTTGCTACGGAAGTGCGTCATTGCGGCTCCCAACAGGCGTGATGGGCGTGCGGATGCGGTGGCTTACAGGTCGGTGATCCGGAAGTGCGTGAACGTCGCGGCGCCCGCGTGTCCCGTCCCGACGGGCGCGAGGGCGAAGAGGCCGAGCAGGGCGCCGACCCACCGCCAGGGGGTGGCCGCGAACACGGGTCCCGAAGGGACCGGGCCGTCGCCGAGGTCGTAGGAGAAGCGGCAGCGGGCTCCGGTGCCGATCTCGATGCGGAGCCTGACGCGCCCCTCGGGAGCGAGGCACGGGTCGGCCGCGTCGCGCTCCCGCTCGGCGACCCCCTGGGCGAACCGGTGCACGAGGTGGACCGTGCCGTCGGCCCCGCGCCGGAGGCCGATCCAGCCGAACGCGTCCCCCAGCACCGCGAGTCCGGCGCGCGCTCCCGGCTCCTCACTGTGCAGGCGCAGCTCCACCTCGGCGGCGGACGGGGTGCCGGGCAGCCGCTGAGTCAGGAGGTTCGGGAGTTTCCGAAGGTCATGGGTGTCCGTCGAACGGACGCAGGTCAGCCGGAGTCCGTCCCCGGAGTGCTGAGTGGCCCAGCCGTCACGGGGGTTGGCCGTCCACTGCCACTGGCGTCCGAACCGCCCGCCGGGGAAGTCGTCGTCGGTGGCGGGTGCCGCCGGCGGCTGCGGCGGCAGATCCGGCCGCTGGTGCACGGCGACGGGGGCGCCGTGATCCCCGAGCACGGGCCAGCCGTCCGCGCCCCAGCGCATCGGCTGGAGATGCACGACCCTGCCGTACGCGCCGCGCTGCTGGAAGTGCAGGAACCAGTCCTCGCCGGACGGGGTGCGCACCCAGCCGCCCTGGTGGGGGCCATTGACGTCGGTGTCCTTCTGCTCCAGGACGATGCGCTCCTCGTACGGCCCGAAGAAGCCGCGTGATCGGAAGGCGCCCTGCCAGCCGGACTCCACGCCGCCGGCCGGGGCGAGGATCCAGAACCAGCCGTCGTGCCGGTAGAGCTTGGGGCCCTCGAGGGTGAACCAGCCGGGTATGCGGTCGCCGTCGACGATGACCTTGCCCTCGTCCAGGAGGCCGGTGCCGTCGGGCCGCATCCGGTGGCCGGTGAGGCGGTTCTTGACTCCGGAGCGGGACCTGGCCCAGGCGTGGACCAGATAGGCCTCGCCGGTCTCGTCGTCCCACAGGGGGCAGGGGTCGATGAGGCCCTTGCCCTCCTTCAGCAGGTGCGGGCGGGTCCAGGGGCCCCTGATCTGCGGGGCGTTGATCTGGAAGAGGCCCTGGTCGGGGTCGCCCCAGAAGATCCAGAAGCGTTCGTCGTGGTGGCGCAGGGAGGGGGCCCAGACACCGCAGTCGTGACGCGGGGCCGCGAACTCCTCGGCGGGTTCGAGGCGTTCGAGGGCGTGGCCGACCAGGGTCCAGTTGACCAGGTCCCGGGAGTGCAGCAGCGGCAGGCCGGGGACACGGCCGAAGCTGGAGGCGGTCAGGTAGAAGTCGTCGCCGACGCGGACGACGTCCGGGTCGGACCAGTCCGCGTCGAGGACCGGGTTGCGGTAGGTCCCGGAGGACTCGGGGATCACGGGTTCACCGCCTTGCGGACGAGGGCCGCGGCGGCGTCCCGGTCGAGACGGCCGTCGGCGACGACGGTGACCACCCGGCGCACCGCGGTGTCGCCCGGCGGAAGCGGCACGCGCTCGTCGTGGGCCAGGGAGGAGCCGACGCCCGGGTACTCGCCGGTGCGCACGAACCACGGGTCGCGCCGGGTCTGTTCGGTGGCTCCGGCGAAGACCAGCGTCCAGGTGCCGCCGCGCAGGGCGAGCCAGTCGGCGGGGCGGCCGTGGACCCTCTCCTCGCCGTCGGCCCCGGCCGTGAAGACCTCCGGCGCGGAGGGCTCCTTGCGGGCCCGCCAAAAGAACCCGCCATAGGCCGCGCCCGGGCGGCCGTTGGTCGCGGGGCTGCCGATCGACAGCGGGCTCCCGGTGACGTTGGTGAGGGAGAACGTGAGGTCCAGGGCCCAGGCCCGGTCGGTGAGTTCGGTGGCCGCGACGGTACGGCGTTCACGCAGCAGTTCGCCGCCCGCGGCCACCCAGCGCAGCTCCTCGACGAAGCCGTCCGGGTCGCGCAACTGGAAGGCGATGTGCCGCTGCGCGCCGTGGTTGCCGAGTTCGGTCGGGCCCTGGTCGCGGACATAGGTGCGTCCGCCCCAGAAGTTGAACCCCTCGACGTCGGGAACGGCGACACCGACGCCGAGGTGGTGTGGGTGGTCGGCGGGGCTCAGTTCGGTGACCGCCGTGCCGGCCAGGGTGGTGACGGGGTGCAGGTAGGGGCGCGGGGAGAGCCGGGCCAGCAGCTCGGGCCGGGTGACGTAGCGTCCGACCGGCCGGCCCGCGACGCGCAGGACCGTGGTGCCGTTGCTGGTCATGGGGTGCTCACCTCGTTCGACGGGTGCGTCCAGGGGGCGCCGAGCTCGGAGTAGAGGGAGAGGGTGTCGGCGGCTGCCGCGACGAGCCCGTCGATGCCGGGGACGACCCGGCGGTTCTCGCCGGGGACGCGGTGCCAGGCGGTGTCCGGCAGGGGCGCCGGGTCGGGGGCGGTGCGGATGGCCTCGACGACCTTCATGAAGGCGCCGGTCTCCTCCGGCGGGACGAGCAGGTCCGCGCCGGTGGTGAGGTGGTCGACGAGGTTCTCCAGCAGGTCGGTGCGGCCGTGCTCGGACTCCTCCGGGCCGTGTCCCGCGCGCTGGAGCAGCACGCGGTCCTGCTTGTACCAGAAGGTGATCCGGCCGCTGCTGCCGTGCACCAGGACGTACGGCTCGTCGGCTTCCTCGGCGCACAGGGTCGCGGCGACGGTGACCGGGTGGCCCTGCGCGGTGGTGATCCGGACGCAGGAGGTGTCGTCGGACTCGATGGCGTTGGCGCGCAGCAGTTCGGCCTCGATGCCGGTGACGTCCTCGGCGCGGGTGCTGCCGCCCAGGGCGAGGGCGGTGGCGACGGCGTGGGCGAGGGGGTTGGTCAGCGCCCCGTCGATCACGTCGACACCGTTCAGCCGCCGCTTGCCCGCCCAGGGGGCCCGCTTGAAGTAGTCCTCGTCGCGCACCCAGGCACCGGCCCCGCCGAGGCCGACGAGCCGTCCGATCGCACCCTTCTCGATCAGCTCGCGGACGGCTGTCAGGGCGTGCGACCCCAGCGACTGGAAGCCGATCTGGCAGACGACTCCAGCGGCGGCCACCCCGTCGGCCATCCGGCGGAACTCGGCGTAGGAGGGGGCGGGCGGCTTCTCCAGGAGGACGTGCACTCCGCGTCGGGCCGCCGTGAGCGCGAGGTCGGTGTGGGTCGGGATGGGGGTGCAGATCACGGCGATCCGCGCGCCGGTGGTGTCCAGCAGGGCTCCGAAGTCGGCGGACTGCTCGGGCGTGCCCAGGTCGCCGAGTTCCTCCTCGGTCAGCGGCGTCAGTTCGCAGACGCCGACGAGCCGTACGAGGCCCTGCCTCTGGAGCCGGCGGATGTTCTCGACGTGCCAGCGGCCGTGGCCGCGGGCACCGGCGAGGACGAGGGGCAGCGGGGTGATCGAGGGGGTGCTCATGGCGTCGATGATGCGGCCGGTCACGGGAGCCTCCCCGCACCCGCGCCGCGGGCCACGGCCCGGTCGGCCTCCCGGGCACTATCGATCCGCCCGTGCGGCACGGGCGTCCAGCCGACGTCGGCCGTCAGGTCGCGCTCGCTGCCGGAGTCATACTCGCTGCCGGAGTCGTAATCGTCGCGCACGTCGAGGTTGCGGATGATCAGGTTGTCCGCGTTCTTCACCTGGCGGCTCGCGCCCTCGAGGACGGCCGAGTCGCCGAGGCCGATGAGGGTGGTCGAGCCGACGGGCAGCACGATCCGCTCGGCCTCGCGCGCGGCGGACGCCTGGGGGGCCTCCTGCGGGCCGCCGGGCTTGGCGGAGCCCCAGGTGCGGGGGTCGTAGGCGGCGAGGTACTGCTTCAGGGCGTAGCCGCCGGTGGCGTAGTCGACGCAGTCCAGCCGGTCGCCGTCGTCGGTGTCGGCGTCGACCGTCCCGGCGATCCTGATGATCTTCGGGGTGTCGCTGCCGCCGTCGAGGGCGCGGACGAGCCCGGCGGGGTCGGTGACGGTGCAGACGTGTTCCGCGTCGGCGTCGGCGCCTGCGGTGGTGCCGGAGCCGTACGCGGCCCAGCCGTCGTCCGCCGGGAGGGTGTCGCGGCCGAGGTCGCGGGTCCCGGCCTGGGCGGGGATGCTCAGGGCCCCCAGCAGGCCCGCCAGGGCCACCTGAAGCGATCTCATCCCTTCACCGCCCCCGCGCTGAAGCCGGTGATCAGCCACTTCTGGATGAAGGCGAACACGATCACGACCGGCACGGCCGCGATGATGCCGCCGGCGGCGAGCGCGCCCAGGTCGACGCTGTCGGCGCTCATCAGGGAGTTGAGGCCGACGGGGATCGTCTGCTTGTCCTGGTTGTTGAGGAACATCAGGGCGAACAGGAAGTGGTTCCAGGAGTGGACGAAGGCGAACGAGCCGACGGCGATCAGACCGGGGCGCAGCAGCGGCAGCACCACGATCCGGAAGGCCGTCATGCGGTTGCAGCCGTCGACCCAGGCCGCCTCCTCCAGGGAGTAGGGCACGTTCTTGATGAAGTTGCTGATCAGGATCATCGACAGCGGCAGCTGGAAGACCGTCTCGGCGAGGATGACGCTGCCCAGCGAGTTGATCATCCGCAGTTCGGCGAAGATCTCGAACAGCGGCACCAGCAGCAGCGCGCCCGGCACGAACTGGGAGCACAGCAGGGCCAGCATGAACGCCCGCTTGACCTTGAAGTCGAACCGGGCGAGGGCGTAGCCGCCGGCCAGCGCGACGAGCGTCGTCATGAGCAGGGTGGCGACACCGACGAGGACGCTGTTGGTGAAGTAGGTGCCGAAGCTGCGCTCCGTCCAGACCTTCTCGAAGTGCTCGAAGGTGATCGGCCAGGGGACGAGCGAGGTCGACCCGGCCGGGCGCAGCGAGAAGAGCAGGATCCAGTAGAACGGGATGAGCGTGAAGAGGAGGTAGATGCCCAGGGGCAGGTAGATCTGCCAGCGGGGGGCCTCGTCCCAGGCGCGGTTCTTCTGCACGGGCCGGGTCGGTTCGGGGGTGGCGCTCACGGGTGCGGGCGCGGCCTTGGTGGCTTCCTTGACGCTCACTTGCTCCCGCCTCCGAACTTGCTCAGCCGCAGGTAGACCATCGAGCAGAAGAGCAGGATCACGAACGCCACCGTGGTCAGGGCCGACGCGTAGCCGAAGTTGTGGGCGTCGACGGATGTGTTGGCGATGTACAGCGGCAGCGTGGTCGTCTCGCCCGCGGGTCCGCCGCCGGTCAGGGTGTAGAGCAGGTCGACGTTGTTGAACTCCCACACCGCGCGCAGCAGCGTGGACAGGATGATGGCGTCCTTCAGGTGCGGCAGCGTGATGTGCCAGAACTGCTTGATGCGGCTGGCGCCGTCGACCTCGGCGGCCTCGTAGAGGTCCTTCGAGACGGACTGGAGGTCGGCGAGGATGAGGATCGCGAAGAACGGCACCCCGCGCCACAGGTCGGCCACGACCGCCGCCGGGAACACGGTGGAGGTGTCCGACAGCCAGCTCGTCCCGTAGGAGCCGATGCCCAGGTCGGCCAGGTAACGGGTGATGCCCGTCTGCGAGTTGTAGAGCAGCACCCAGATCGCGGAGGTCAGCACGCCGGAGACGGCCCACGGGGAGAAGACCAGGGCGCGGCCGAGGCCCCGGCCCACGAAGGTCTGGTTGACGATCAGCGCCAGCGCGAGACCGAAGAGGAGTTGCAGGCCGACCTCGACGAAGACCCACTTGGCGCTGAAGACCAGGGTGTCCCGGAAGACGGGGTCCTCGGTGAAGGCGTGGACGAAGTTGTCGAAGCCCGCGAAGCCGTTCCGCCACGGCTTGGTGGGGTTGTAGTTCTGGAGGCTGTAGTAGAAGACGCTGAGGACCGGGTAGGCGATGAAGCCCAGCATGAGCAGGGCGGCCGGCGCGATCAGCAGGTACGGGAGCCTGCGCGGCGTGGCGGAGGCCCGGCGCCGCCGGGGTGGCGCGGGCGGTTTCGCCACGGCTGCGGCTTGGGCCATGACAGGGTCTCCGATCTGGGTACGGTCGTGCAGGAAGCGCTTTCTCGATGTGCGTGCTTGCCACTTGAGGTGGCGTGGCGGGTGCGGGTGCGTTCTGGTTTGTCGCGCAGTTCCCCGCGCCCCTTCAGGTAGGCTCAGTCACCCTGCGTAAGGGCCTGGGACCTTGCCTTGCCTGGCCAGGAACTCGAAGTCGCAGCCTGTGTCCGCCTGGGTGACCTGGTCGTTGTAGAGGGCGCCGTACCCTCGCTCGTAGCGGGTGGGCGGGGGCGTCCATTCCTTACGGCGGGCCTCCAACTCCTCCTCATTCACGTTGAGTTGCAGAGTGCGGGCCGTTACGTCCAGGGTGATCGAGTCGCCGGTGCGGACCAGGGCGAGCGGGCCGCCCACGTACGACTCCGGTGCCACGTGGAGCGCGCAGGCGCCGTAACTCGTGCCGCTCATCCGGGCGTCGGAGATCCGGACCATGTCCCGCACGCCCTGCTTCAGCAGACGGTCGGGGATGGGCAGCATGCCGTACTCGGGCATGCCCGGGCCGCCCTGGGGCCCGGCACCCCGCAGCACCAGGACGCTGTCGGCCGTGATGTTCAACGTCGGGTCGTCGATGGTGCGCTGCATGGTCTTGTAGTCGTCGAAGACGACCGCGGGACCGGTGTGCTTGAGCAGGCGGGGATCGGCGGCTATGTGCTTGATGACGGCGCCGTCCGGGCAGAGGTTGCCGCGCAGTACGGCGACCCCGCCCTCGGCGGCGACCGGGTTGTCGCGGGTGCGGATGACGTCGTCGTCGTGGACGACGGCGCCCTCGATCTGCTCCCCCAGGGTCCCGTTGACGGTGGGCCGGTCCAGGTGCAGCAGATCGGTGATCCGGGAGAGGAAGGCGGGCAGTCCGCCGGCGAAGTGGAAGTCCTCCATGAGGTACGTCCGTCCGCCGGGCCGGACGTTCGCGAGCACCGGCACCGTGCGGGCGATGCGGTCGAAGTCGTCCAGGGTGAGTTCGACTCCGGCCCGTCCCGCCATGGCGATCAGGTGGATCACCGCGTTGGTGGAGCCGCCGAGCCCGAGCACCGTGGTGACGGCGTCCTCGAAGGCCTCGCGGGTGAGGATCCGGGACGGCTTGAGCGCGGTCCAGGCGAGTTCCACGGCACGCCGCCCGGAGGCGGCGGCCATCCGCTCGTGCCCGGAGTCGACGGCCGGGACCGAGGAGGCGCCCGGCAGCGTCATGCCGAGGGCCTCGGCCGCCGCGGTCATCGTCGACGCGGTCCCCATGGTCATGCAGTGACCGGGCGATCGCGCCAACCCGCCCTGAAGCTCCCGCAGTTCGCAGTCGGTTAGATTGCCCGCGCGGTGCTCGTCCCAGTACTTCCACATGTCGGTGCCGGACCCGAGGGTCTCCCCGCGCCAGTGGCCCGGCAGCATCGGCCCCGCGGGCACGAAGAGGGACGGTACGTCGGCCGATGCCGCGCCCATGAGCAGCGCGGGCGTCGACTTGTCGCAGCCGCCGAGCAGCACCGCCGCGTCGATCGGGTACGACCGCAGCAACTCCTCCGTCTCCATCGCGAGCAGGTTGCGGTAGAGCATCGGGGTCGGCTTCTGGTACGTCTCGGAGAGTGTGGCGACCGGGAACTCCAGCGGGAAACCGCCGGCCTGCCACACCCCCCGCTTGACCGCCTCGGCCCGCTCACGCAGATGGACGTGGCAGGGGTTGATGTCGGACCAGGTGTTCAGGACGGCGACGACCGGGCGGCCCCGGTACTCCTCCGCCTCGTAACCGAGCTGGCGCATCCGGGCGTTGTGCGACCAGGTGCGCAACTGTCCCTCGGCGCCGTACCACTGGTGGCTCCTGAGCTCCTCGGGGGAGAGACGGCCGGTCATATCGACCACCCCGCGGCGATCGCGGCGACCTCGGCGCGCTGCTCGTCCCGGAGGGTGCGGCTGGGCGGGCGGACCTCACGGCGGCACAGTCCGAGGGAGGCGAGGGCCTCCTTGACGACGGTGACGTTGTCGGCGGAGCCGTTCGCGGCCCGCAGCTCCTCGAAGCGGCGGATCTGCTCCCAGACCTTCATCGCGGCCGGGTAGTCGCCGGAGCGCAGCGCCTCGATCATGTTCAGGGAGACCGCGGGGGCGACGTTCACCAGCCCCGAGGTGAAGCCGGTGGCTCCGGCGGAGAAGTAGGACGGGGCGTACGGCTCGGCGAGCCCCGCGACCCACACGAACCGTTCCAGGCCCGCGTCCCGGGCGAACGCGGCGAACCTGGCCGCGTCGGGCACGGCGTACTTCACGCCGATGACGTTCGGGCAGACGTCGGCGAGTTCGGCGAGCCGGGCGCCGGTGAGCTGCGCGTTGCGGATGTACGGCACGACGCCCAGCTCGGGCACGGCCTCGGCGACGGCGCGGTGGTAGTCGACCCAGCCGGCCTGCGAGACGTAGGGGTGCACGGGCTGGTGGACCATCACCATCCCGGCGCCGAGCTCCCGGGCGTGCCGGGCGGAGGCGACAGCGGTCGGGACGTCGTGTCCGACACCGACCAGGACGACGGCCCGCTCACCGGCCTCCTCGATCGTCAGCTCCGTGACGAGCCGGCGCTCCTCGGGGGTCAGGGCGTAGAACTCGCCGGTGTTGCCGTTCGGGGTGAGGGTGGTGATACTGCCGTCGAGGAGGCGGCGCAGCAGGGCCCGGTGGGTGTCCTGTGCGACGGAGCCGTCCTCGGCGAACGGGGTCACCGGGATCGCCACCACGTCGGCCAGGGCCGCCCGTTGGGTCTCGAACGCCACGCTGCTCATTCCTGACCTTCCTGTTCCAGTGCCGCCTCGGGGAAAGCGCGCTGCACGAAGGACGCGATGTGGGAGTGCAGGGCACGCGCCGCGCCGTCGGCGTCGCCGTCGAGGGCGAGCCGGAGGATCTCCCGGTGCTCGCCGGCCTCCCGTTCCCAGGAGGGCGAGGCGGCCCAGGCGACGGCGGAGACCAGGGCGGCCTGGTCACGGACCTCGTCGAGCATCCGGCCGAGCAGGGGGTTGCCGCACGGCAGGTACAGGGCGCGGTGGAACTCCCGGTTGGCGAGAGAGCGTTCGGCGGTGTCGGTGGCGGCGTCGGCCCGGGTCAGCGCGTCGCGGGCGACGTCCAGGGAGGCCCCGCGCCGCACGGCCCGGCGCAGCGCCTCGGGCTCCAGCAGCAGCCGTACGTCGTAGACCTCGCGCGCCATGTCCGCGTCCACCAGGCGCACGGTGACGCCCTTGTACTGGCTCATCACGACCAGGCCGGTACCGGCGAGGGTCTTGAGCGCCTCGCGCACCGGGGTCTTCGACACCCCGAACTGCGCGGCGAGCTCGGTCTCGACCAGCGCCTGCCCGGGCGTCAGCTGCCCGGTGAGGATGCGGTGTTTGATCCCCTCCAGCACGTACTGCGTGCGGGAGGGGATCGGCGTGGGCACAGAGGTCATGCGCGCCTCTCGGATCTCGCGTCTCGATGGATCGCGTATCGGATCTCGCGTATCGCGTCTCATATATGACGTACGAAGTACGACGCGATGACGGTAGGAGGGCGCGTGGGGTTCGTCAATGCTTCCGGCAGAGGAAGGTGAAATCGCTTTCTGCCAAGGGGGGACAGGAGGGTGCGTTCTACGCGGAGCGCTCCCACCCCGGGTCCCGCCCGCTCAGCCCGATCGCACGGTCCAGCAGGGGCGCGTCCGCGTCGACGGTGACGACCGGGCCGAAGACTGCGTCGCGCCCCGGGTCGTCGACGGAGGCGGCGAGGAAGTCGTGGCAGGCCCGCAGTGCGGCCGGGTCGGGGGTGTACCGCTGCCCGGTGGCTCGGGCCAGGTCCCAGCCGTGCACGACCAGTTCGTCGGTGGCGACGAGCCCGGCGACCTCGCCGGGCAGGTCGACACCCCCGGCCCGGGTCATGCCGGTCCGGGCGGCCGGGTCGCGCCAGGCCTCACCCAGTTCGGCGAGGACCCCGGGCAGTTCCTCGCGCCAGCCGGGCGAAAGCTCCGGCAGCGCGGAGCCCGGGCCGGTGTCGGTGGTGGCGCCGAGGTCCTTGCGGGCGGCGTCCCGGAAGGCGACGGCCAGTCCCGCCAGGTGGCCGAGCAGATGCCGCACCTCGTACGCGGGGCAGGGCGTCGGATCGGCCAGCTGTTCGTCGGTGACTCCGGCCACGAGCTGCGCCACCACCTCCGCCTGGGGGCCGAGGTCGAGGGTCGTCCCGGTGATGTCGGTCATGCCTGCTCCTCGGAAGTACGGTCCTGGAAGGTGGACCGACGCGGGCCGCGGAACTCATCGCTCCGGAATCGTGGACCCCGGCCGGCCTTCCTAAAATGTGCAGAGGAGTCATTCCAGGCACCCGCGGTGGCAGGTGGTGCGTCATGGCACAGGACGGCGAGCTGAGACTGCATCTGGAGTACGAGCTGGCGGACGAGCCCACGCGCGTGTTCCGAGAGCTGACCGATCCGCTGGAAGTGGCGCGCTGGTGGGGTCCGGACGGGTTCAGCACCCCGAGCGTGGAGATCGACCTCCGCCCTGGCGGCGCCTACCGGATCGCGATGCAGCCCCCGGAAGGCGAGCTCTTCCACCTGGTGGGCGAATACATCGACGTCGATCCTCCGGTGGGCCTGGCGTACACCTTCCGCTGGGAGGATCCCGATCCCGAGGACCGGGAGACGGTGGTGACGCTGTCGGTGTACGACGCCAACGTCAGACAGTCCCAGCTCATCCTCGACCAGGGTGACTTCGCCACCGAGCGGCGGCGGGCTCTCCACGAGGAGGGCTGGGTTCAGAGCCTCGGCAAGCTCGGGGAGATGCTCGCCTCGCAATGGGACTGATCACCGCCTCCCGCCTGCCCCGTGCCGGCGGCAAATAAGGCACTCTCCCGATCCGCGGGCACGGCCCTTAGTCCCACGATGGCCGGGTATGACGACCAAGACGACCCGGCCTCTCGTGCGCGTCCTGGGCGACCGTGACGCGGGGCTCTACCTCTGCGGCGTGGTGGTCTCCGGCTTCGGCACCTCGGCCCTGTGGCCGGCGTCCGGCGTGTGGGTGAAGGACCTGACCGGCTCGGACGGCCTGGCCGCGCTGTGCATGCTCGCCATGTGGCTGCCGACCCTGGCCGGGCCGCTGCTGGGCACCCTCGCCGACCGCTGCCGCCGCAGACCCCTGCTGATCGGCGCGAACCTGCTGCTCGCCGCCCTCCTGCTCGCCCTCCTGGGCGTCGGCACCCCGGGCGACCTGTGGCTGCTGTACACGGTGCTGTTCGTGTACGGCGCGGTGGGCGTCGTCCACGACGCGGCCGAGTCGGCGCTCGTGGCCAGCGCGATCGAGCCGTCCCTGCTGGGCGACTTCAACGGACTGCGCATGACCGCCAACGAAGGCATGAAGCTCCTGGCCCCGCTGGCGGGCGCGGGCCTCTACGCGGCGTACGGCGGCGCGGGCGTCGCCCTCCTGGACGCGGCGACGTTCGTGCTGGCCGCGGGGCTGTGCGCGATGCTGCGGGTACGGGAGAGCCGGTATGCGCGCCCCACCGGCAGCCGTCGGCAGCGCACCACGGCGGGCGCCCGGCACCTGTGGGCTCACCCCGTGCTGCGCCCCCTGGTCCTGGCGGGCGCCGTCATGATGCTGTGCGCCGGCCTGAACGGGGCCATGGTGTACGCCGTCGTCGACGACCTCGGGCACTCCCCCGCGTACACCGGCGTGCTGTACGCCGTGCAGGGCGCCGGTTCCGTCGCGGTCGGCCTGCTTTGCGGTCCCGGCCTGCGCCGGCTGGGGGCGCGGCGCTTCGCGGCATCCGGCATCGCCCTGCTGGCTCTGGCGACGGCGCTTCGGGCGGTGCCGTCCGACCCGGTGGCGCTGGTGTGCGGCGCGGCGATCGGCATGGGGCTGCCCGCGGTGCTGATCGCGGCGCTGACGTCCGTGCAGCGCGAGACACCGGGCGCGCTGCTGGGCCGGGTCACCGCCACCGCCCACACCCTGGTGTACGCACCGAACGTGGTCGGGCTGGCCGCCGGAGCGGCCCTGGTCGAACCGGTGAGCCACCGGCTGGTGCTGGTGGCCCTGGGCGTGGCCCTGCTGGTGACGGCTGCCGCGCTGGGTCAGAGCCCGGCGAGGGCTGAGCGGACGGCCCCCAGGTCGTCGTCGGACGCCAGTCCGGCGTGATACAGCCGCAGTTCGCCGGCTCCTTGCCGGCGTGCCCCGTCGGCGTCGGCGGCGAGGGTCCCGGGGCTGCCGCCCATGCCCGCGACGACGGGGAAGTTGGCGGCGATGACGGCGCCCTCGCGGTCCTGCCGCGCGAACGGCGTCAGTGTGCCGGTGCCGCCCGCGCAGGGCACCACCACACCGTCCGCCACGGACAGGATGTGCGCCGGGTCGACCCCCGGGTTGGCCCCGACGTGGTACGACACCGGATCCGCGTGCAGCAGCACCTGGAAGCCGTCGGGAGCGGCCGCCCGGACCGCCGCCACGGCCTGCTCCTGGAGGGTGCGGGCGGTTTCGTCGCGGTACGCGCGCGTGGTGTTCGCGAGGGACTCGCCGAGGAGCTTCTCGATGCCCGGCCAGCCCCCGCCGGAGGGCGCCGCCCCCTGCCAGACCGGCTCCAGCGCGGCCCGTACGGCGGCCGCCAGCTCGTCGGGGTCCAGGCCGTGCCGGCCGTAGCCCTCGCGGCAGGACGGGCAGAAGCAGAGCGCCATCAGATACTGTCCGGCCTCCCCGAGCCCGACGCCGCCGGTCTTGTCGTGGGCGTGCAGATGCTCCAGGCCGTACCAGCCGAGGGACTCCAGCTCGGTGCCACGCGCCCCGGGCCGGACGGCCGCCTCGGCCGCCAGGTCGGTCAGGTACGCGCGCGTGGCGGGCTGCGCGATGCACGGCGCCCAGGGGTAGCGATCGCCGTAGGCGTTGACGACCGAGGTGCCGGGGTGCTCGGCGCCCAGGCGGGAGTTGTGCGCGAGGACGACCCAGGTGTGCACCTCCAGCCCCGCCTCGGCGAGGGCGGTGGCGGCCTCGCCGAAGGCGTCACCGGGGGCCCAGTCACCGGCGGGGCAGGGGCGCAGCTCCCGGCCCTCCCAGCGGTCGTCCGCCGGGTACAGCACGGCGGCGTGCTCGGCGGTGACGATGCGGTGGCGCGGGTGGCGGGGTGTGAGGGCGCGCGTGGAGTGGTAGGCGGCGGCGAGCGTCACCTGCGCGACGCCGAGCGCGGCGATCCGCGCGGGTGCCGCCGGGTCGCCGTTGACATCCCAGGGGTAGACGAATGTCGACGCCTTCACTTGGTCTCCTCCAGCAGCTTCACTTGCTCTCCTCCAGCAGCGCGTAGCCCCGCTCGATCACGTCGGCGAGCTGTTTCACATGGTCCTCGTCCGGTTCGTGCAGCGGAGGCCGCACCTCCCCGACGTCCAGGCCGCGCAGCCGTACACCCGCTTTGACCAGCGCGACCGCGTAGCCGCGGCCCTGGGAGCGCAGCTCGACGAACGGGCGGTAGAAACCGTCCAGCAGCTTCTCCACGGTGGCGTCGTCACCGGACCTGAGGGCCTGGTGGAAGGCGAGGGCGATCTCCGGGGCGAAGCAGAACACGGCGGACGAGTAGAGCGTGACGCCGAGGGCGCGGTAGGCGAGCTGGGTCTGTTCGGCGGTCGGCAGGCCGTTGAAATAGAGGAAGTCGCCGGGGGCCTCGGTGCGGACGGCGCTGATGACGCGCTGCATGAGGTCGAGGTCGCCGAGCCCGTCCTTGAGGCCGATGATCCCGTCCGAGCGGGCGAGTTCGACGACCGTCCCGGGGGTGAACACGGCGTTGTCGCGCTGGTAGACGATGACCGGCAGGGCGGTCGCGGCGGCCACCTCGCGGTAGTGCCGCAGCAGCCCCTCCTGCCCGGCGACGACGAGGTAGGGCGGCATGGCGAGCAGGCCGTCCGCTCCGGCGGCCTCGGCGAGGCGGGCGTAGCGCACGGCGAGGGCGGTGCCGTAGCCGGCGCCGGCGACGACGGGCACGCGCCCGTCGGTGGCCTCGACGGCGGCCCGGACACAGGCCTCGAACTCCTCGGGTGTCAGCGCGTGGAACTCGCCGGTGCCGCAGCAGGCGAACACGGCGGCGGCTCCGGCCTCCACTCCGCGCCGGACGTGCGCGCGGAAGGTGTCGAGGTCCACGGAGCCGTCGGGGCCGTAGGCGGTGACCGGGAAGAACAGCGGTCCGCTGGGGATGTCGAGTCGAGCGGCGAGAGGGGCTGACGTCACGAGCTCTCCCGGTTCCATATTCATGATTGGCGTCTATATTTCTGAACGACACCACGCTAAGGCGCCCTCTCGGCGCCGGTCAAGCGTGCGCACCCGCGACGCACCTGCGGATTCACCCACTCCGCGCCATACTTGACGGGTTCCGCCCCGCCTCCTTAGCGTGTCCACGCATATGAATGCTGTGCGCTCATGTGCACGCTGGTGATCAGCATGCTTTGCGATCAGCACGGTTGGCGATCAAGGAGACCCGAGGATGCCCGCTCCCCGCACCGTCCTGCTCACCGGAGCCGCCGGCGGCCTCGGCACCCTGATGCGGGACCTGCTCCCGGCCTACGGCTACGACCTGCGCCTGCTGGATTTGCGCCCGATCGAGGGCGAGCCCGAGGCGATCACCGCCGACCTGGCCGACCGGGACGCCGTGCGCGAGGCGGTCCGGGGCGTCGACGCGATCCTCCACCTCGCGGGCATCTCCCTCGAGGCGCCCTTCGAGAAGATCCTCAAGGCCAACATCGAGGGCACCTACCACCTGTACGAGGCCGCCCGCGAGGAGGGCGTCGGCCGGATCGTCTTCGCCTCCTCCAACCACGCCGTCGGCTACACCCCGCGCCCCCGGGGCGACGACCCCCTCATCCCGGTCGACACCCCGCGCCGCCCGGACACCTTCTACGGCCTGTCCAAGTGCTTCGGCGAGGACCTCGCGCAGCTCTACTGGGACAGGCACGGCCTGGAGACGGTCTCGGTGCGCATCGGCTCCTGCTTCCCCGAGCCGACCAGTGTGCGCATGCTCTCGGTGTGGATGAGCCCCGCCGACGGCGCCCGCCTCTTCCACGCGGCCCTGACCGCCGAGCACGTCGGCCACACCGTCGTCCACGGCTCCTCCGCCAACACCCGCCTGTGGTGGGACCTCGGCACCGCCCGGGCGCTCGGCTACGAACCGCAGGACGACTCCGAGCCCTACGCCGAGAAGCTCATCGCCGAGCAGGGCGAACTGCAGGACGGCAACGAGGCGCACGCCTGCCTCGGCGGCCAGTTCGTGACGGACCCGCCGATCTGGCCGTACTGACCGGAAAGAGTCCCCACGGCGGCGGGCGGGCAGCGAACGGGCCCGCCCGCAGGCGTATCCGGGCGCGAGCCGTGCCCCGGCCGTGGGCGCGACAGCGCCACGCCCCGGGGCGCGGGGAACTGCGCGACCAGCCACAACGCACCCGCAGACGGCCGCGGCCACCCCGCGGGACGCCGCGCGTCCACACGACCGAACGGGCACATCCGGGCAGGATCACGCCCGCAACAGACCTGGCCACCACGGAACACCCCCTGTAGAACTTCCCCAAGGCCCGACCGAGGGCCCGAACGGGCAGCACGGCAGGAAGGCGGTGACGGCCATGAACATGACCGCGGAAGAACGCCAGCGGGAAATCGTACGGACCGCCCGCACCACCGGCTCCGTCGACGTCACCACGCTCGCCACCGAGCTGGGCGTCGCCAAGGAGACCGTACGCAGGGACCTGCGCGTCCTGGAGGACCACGGCCTGCTCCGCCGCACCCACGGCGGCGCCTATCCCGTGGAGAGTGCCGGCTTCGAGACGACGCTCGCCTTCCGCGCCACCAGCCACGTCCCCGAGAAGAGGCGCGTCGCGGCCGCCGCGGCCGAACTCCTCGGTGACGCCGAGACCGTCTTCGTCGACGAGGGCTACACCCCGCAGCTCATCGCCGAAGCACTCCCCCGGGACCGGCCGCTGACGGTGGTCACCGCCTCCCTGCCGGTCGCGGGCGCCCTCGCCGAGGCCGAGCACGTCTGCGTACTGCTGCTCGGCGGCCGGGTGCGGCGCGGCACCCTCGCCACCGTCGACCACTGGACGACGAAGATGCTGTCCGGCTTCGTCGTCGACCTGGCGTTCATCGGCGCCAACGGCATCTCCCGCGAACACGGCCTCACCACCCCCGACCCGGCCGTCAGCGAGGTCAAGGCACAGGCCATCCGGGCCGCCCGGCGCGTGGTCTTCGCAGGCGTGCACACCAAGTTCGGAGCCGTCAGTTTCTGCCGGTTCGCCGAGGTCGGCGCGCTGGAGACGATCGTGACGAGCACCCTGCTCCCGGCCTCCGAGGCTCACCGCTACTCACTGCTCGGACCTCAGGTCATCCGCGTCTGACCCACCCCTCCTCTGTCACCACGGGGCGCAGCCGCGCCCTGTTGCGCCCCTTATCTCCCCATACATTCCAGGAGCGATCCATGCGAACCCAGAGCCGACGACGGCCACCGCGAGCCCCGCTCGCCCTGGCCGCCGCAGGGACGCTGCTCGCCCCGCTGCTCTCCGGCTGCTGGGTCGGCGCGGGCGGGGCCGGATCCGGCGGCGACGCCATCAACGTCCTCATGGTCAACAACCCCCAGATGGTCGAGCTGCAGAAGCTGACCCGCGCCCACTTCACCCGGGAGACGGGCATCAAGGTCAACTTCACGGTCCTGCCCGAGAACGACGTCCGCGACAAGATCAGCCAGGACTTCGCCAACCAGGCCGGCCAGTACGACGTCGCCACCCTGTCCAACTACGAGATACCGATCTACGCCCGCAACGGCTGGCTGCGCGAGATGAACTCCTACGTCGCCAAGGACCCGGCGTACGACGAGCGGGACATCCTCAAACCGATGCGCCAGTCCCTCAGCGGCGACGACGGCAAGCTCTACGGCCAGCCCTTCTACGGCGAGTCGTCGTTCCTGATGTACCGCAAGGACGTGTTCGAGGAGAAGGGCCTGACGATGCCCGCGCGCCCCACCTGGCAGCAGGTGGCGGACCTCGCGGCGAAGACGGACGGCGCCGAACCGGGCATGAAGGGCATCTGCCTGCGCGGCCTGCCCGGCTGGGGCGAGGTGATGGCCCCGCTCACCACGGTCGTGAACACCTTCGGCGGCACCTGGTTCGACAAGGACTGGAAGGCACAGCTCGACTCCCCGGCCTTCGAAAAGGCGACGAAGTTCTATGTCGACCTGGTCCGTGAGCACGGCGAGTCCGGCGCCGCTCAGTCCGGCTTCGCCGAGTGCCTGAACAACATGACCCAGGGCAAGGTCGCCATGTGGTACGACGCCACCTCCGCGGCCGGATCCCTGGAGGCGGCGAACTCCCCTGTGAAGGGCAAGGTGGGTTACGCGCCCGCCCCCGTCGAGAGGACGAAGTCCTCCGGCTGGCTCTACACCTGGGCCTGGGGCATCCAGAAGGCCTCCCGCAACCCGGGCAACGCCTGGAAGTTCGTCTCCTGGGCGTCCGGCAAGGGCTACGAGCAGTTGGTCGGCGACCGGGTCGGCTGGTCGAACGTCCCGGCCGGCAAACGGGCGTCGACCTACGCCAACGCCGACTACCGAAAAGAGGCCGCCGCCTTCCAGGAGATGACCAAGGAGGCCATCGAAGGGGCCCGGCCCGACGATCCCGGCGTACAGCCGCGCCCCGCGCCCGGCATCCAGTTCGTCGGCATCCCCGAGTTCACCGACCTCGGCACCAAGGTCTCCCAGGAGATCAGCGCGGCCATCGCCGGACGCCAGTCCGTGGAGTCGGCCCTGACGAAGTCCCAGGCGCTCGCCGAGAAGATCTCCGAGGAGTACGAGGGACGATGACCGCCACGACAACGGCCCCCGTGGCCTCCCCCGAGATACGCAACCCGGTTCGCCGGCCCTCCGCCCGGCTGCGTGCCTGGGCCACCCGGGCCCCGCTGCTGCCCGCCCTGATCTTCATGATCGTCGTCACCCAGCTGCCCTTCGTGGCCACGCTGGTGATCTCCTTCTTCGACTGGAACGCCCTCTACCCCGACGCCCGGCACTTCACCGGGATCGACAACTACCAGGAGGTCCTCACCGATCCGGACCTGCGTCACTCGGTGTGGACGACGGTGCTCCTCACCGTGGCGGTGGTCCTGGCCAGCCTGGTCCTCGGACTCGTCCTCGCCCTGCTGCTGGACCGGAGGTTCCGCGGCCGCGGCATCGTCCGCACCCTGCTGATCGCGCCCTTCCTGGTGGTGCCGGTCGCCGCGGCCCTGCTCTGGAAGCATGTGCTCTACAACCCTGAATACGGCCTGCTCAATGGGTTGTTGCACTATGTGGGCGGTCCACAGCCCGACTGGATCTCCAACACACCGCTGCTCGCCGTCGAGGCGTCCCTCGTCTGGCAGTGGACACCGTTCATGATGCTGATCCTGCTCGCCGGGCTGCAGAGCCGCGACCACGAGCAGGTCGAGGCAGCCCGGGTCGACGGCGCGAACGACTGGCAGATCTTCGTCCATCTGACGCTGCCGCACCTGCGCCGCTACCTCGAACTGGGCGCCCTGCTGGGCTCGATCTACATCGTCCAGAACTTCGACGCGGTCTTCACGATCACGTCCGGCGGCCTCGGCACCGCCAACCTCCCCTACACCGTCTACCAGAGCTTCTACCAGGCCCACGAGAACGGCCTCGCATCGGCCGCGGGTGTCCTGGTGGTCATCGGCTCGATCGTCATCGCGACCTTCGCCCTGCGCGTGGTGTCGTCCCTGTTCCGCGAGGAGGTGTCCCGCGCATGAGCGTCGTACGCCGTAACGGCCTGGGCCTGCTGGCCTGGCTGGCCGGGCTCGTGTTCTTCCTGCCCATCGCGTGGATGGCGCTGACGTCGTTCCACTCGGAGTCCGACGCCGCGACCAATCCGCCCTCCTTCGCGGCCGCCCTCACGCTGGACGGCTACCGGGAGTTCTTCGGCGCGGGCGGCGGTGCGAGCCCCTGGCCGGCCCTGATCAACTCCACCGTCGCGTCCGTGGCCTCGACCCTGCTGGTCCTGCTGCTGGCCTTCCCGGCGGCCTACGCGCTGTCGATCAACCGGGTCCGCAAATGGACGGACGTGCTGTTCTTCTTCCTGTCCACCAAGATGCTGCCGGTCGTGGCGGGCCTGCTCCCGATCTACCTCTTCGCCAAGAACGCCGGGATGCTCGACAACATCTGGCTGCTGGTCGTCCTCTACACCTCCATGAACCTGCCGATCGCGGTGTGGATGATGCAGTCCTTCCTCGCCGAGATCCCGGTGGCGGTGATCGAGGCGGCGAAGGTGGACGGGGCCCGGCTGCCCACGATCCTCGCGCGCGTGGTCGCCCCGATCTCCCTCCCGGGTATCGCCGCGACCGCCCTGATCTGCTTCATCTTCAGCTGGAACGAGCTGCTGTTCGCCCGGGTGCTCACGGGCGTGGTCGCCGAGACCGCCCCCGTCTTCCTGACCGGCTTCATCACCAGCCAGGGCCTGTTCCTGGCGAAGGTGTGCGCCGCGTCGCTCGTCATCTCCCTGCCGGTGCTCGCCGCGGGGTTCGCCGCCCAGGACAAGCTGGTCCAGGGCCTGTCGTTGGGAGCCGTGAAATGAAGGCCGCCGTCATCGAGTCCGTGGGCAAGGCCGTCGTCGCCGAGGTCCCCGACCCGACGCCCGGCCCGCGCGAGGTCGTGGTCGAGGTCGCGGCCTGCGGCCTGTGCGGAACCGATCTGCACATCCTCCAGGGCGAGTTCGCCCCGAAGCTGCCGATCGTGCCCGGCCACGAGTTCGCCGGCGAGGTGGTCGGGGTGGGCACCCGGGTCACGGAACTCTCGGTGGGCGACCGGGTCGCGGTCGACCCGTCCCTGTACTGCTACGAGTGCCGCTACTGCCGCACCGGCCACAACAACCTCTGCGAACGCTGGGCGGCGATCGGCGTGACGACGGCCGGAGGCGCCGCGCAGTACGCCGTCGCCCCGGTGGCGAACTGCGTGAAGCTCCCCGACCACGTCCGCACCGAGGACGCGGCGCTCGTCGAGCCGCTCTCCTGCGCGGTGCGCGGCTACGACGTGCTCCGCTCCCGCCTCGGCGCGCACGTGCTGATCTACGGTTCCGGCACCATGGGCCTGATGATGCTGGAGCTGGCCAAGCGCACCGGGGCGGCGAGCGTGGACGTCGTCGACGTGAACCCGGCCCGCCTGGAGACGGCCCGCCGCCTCGGCGTCTCGGCGTCGGCGGCGAACCCCGACGAACTGGACCGCCCGCAGGGCTGGGACCTGGTCGTCGACGCCACGGGCAACGCTGCGGCGATCCAGGACGGCCTGGACCGGGTGGCCAAGGCGGGCACCTTCCTGCAGTTCGGCGTGGCCGACTACGCGACCCGCGTGACGATCGACCCGTACCGCATCTACAACCAGGAGATCACCATCACCGGCTCGATGGCGGTGCTGCACAGCTTCGAGCGGGCGGCGGAGCTGTTCGCGGGCGGCGTCCTCGACCCGCAGGTCTTCATCAGCGACCGCATACCGCTGGAGCGGTACCCGCAGGCACTGGAGCAGTTCGCGGCAGGAGTGGGCCGGAAGATCGTCGTCGTGCCGTAGCGGGGACGGGACCGCCGTGGGCGGGGGCAGGCGAAATTCGCTGGGGCGCCTGCCTCCCGCCCCGTACCCTCACGGCATGCCGAGACCTCATGGCTTCACCTACGAGCAGCACACCGGCGGAACGATCCGCATCAGCCACCACGGCCGCCCCGCCACCACCCTGAACGGCCCCCGGGCCGCGCGGTTCCTCGCCGAGGTCGAGACCTCCGACCCTCAGCTCGTCATGGCCCGCTGGACCGGCAACTACAAGCGCGGCAACGAGCGAACCGCCCGCAACCACCCGCGCAACCGCCGCTGACCCGATTGGCCGCAGGGTAAGGGAACGGCAAAGTCGCCTCGCTCGTTCACCCGGCATGACAGCTATGACCCCCGGCTCGAACATCCCCCTGTCCGCCGCCCGCGTGACGGTGGACGTCGCCGCCCCGGTGCGGCTCGACGTATCGGGCCTGCTGCTCACCGCCGACGGCAAGGTGCGCTCCGACGACGACTTCATCTTCTACAACCAGCCGTCGGGCCCGGGCGTGACGTACCGCTCGGGCGGCGGCAGCGCCCCCGACGCGATCACGGTCGACACGACGGCCCTCCCCGCCGGCATCGAGAAGATCGTCGTCACGGCGAGCCCGGACGCCGCGGGCCAGACCTTCCAGGGCATCGAGCCGACGGCCACGATCCGCAACGCGGACGACGGCTCCGTCCTGGCCACGTTCACACCGCCACAGCTCGGCAGCGAGACGGCCCTGGTGATCGTGGAGGTCTACCAGCGAGGCGGCCAGTGGAAGGCCCGGGCCGTCGGCCAGGGATACGCCAACGGCCTCGCGGGCATCGCCACGGACTTCGGAGTCACCGTGGAGGAGCCGGCCGCCGCCCCGCCCCAGCCGGTGTCCCCGCCCGCCCCCGCGCAGCCGCCCGCCCCGCCCGTCTCCGCCCCCGCCGCGCCCCCGGCCCCGGCCACACCTCCCCCGCCCGCGCCCGGCGCCGGGAAGATCAACCTCGACAAGGGCCGCGTCAGCCTCCAGAAAAACCAGACGGTCTCCCTGATCAAGGGCGGCCGCCCGCTGCTCTCCCAGGTCAGGATGGGTCTCGGCTGGGAGCCGGCGTACCGCGGCAAGGACATCGACCTGGACGCCTCGGTCATCGCCTACGGACCGCAGCGCAACCACATCGACAGCTGCTACTTCGGCAAGCTCCAGATCGTGGGCGGCGCCATCCGCCACTCCGGCGACAACCTCACGGGCGAGGGCGGCGGGGACGACGAGACCATCATGGTCGACCTCGGCCGCCTGCCCCAGGAGGTCACCGGCCTGGTCTTCACGGTCAACTCCTTCTCCGGCCAGAAGTTCACGGAGGTCGCCAAGGCCTACTGCCGCCTCCTGGACGGCACGACGGGCGAGGAGCTGGTCCGCTTCGACCTCACCTCCGCCGAGCCCCAGACCGGCGTCCTGATGGCCAAGCTCATCCGCCAGTTCTCCGGCGAGTGGGAGATGACGGCCATGGGCGACTTCGTGAAGTCCCGCACGGTCAGGGGGATGGTCAAGCCGGCGGCCCAGGCCCTGTAGGACACCGGAGCGGCCCCGGGGACGCCCCCGTACCAGGGGGCGTCCGGCTCACCGGGTCGCCGGCGCCGCTCCCAGCCCCTCCAGCAGCAGCGTCAGATAGCGCCGGACGTGCCGGTCCTCCCCGTCAGCGAGTTCCGACGCCGTCGCCACCCCGTGCGCCAGCCGCAACACGTCGATCGCCTCGACGTCCGCCCGCAGCGTGCCCTCGGCCTGCGCCGCCCCGACCAGCCGCCCCGCCGCCGCCTTGACGGAGTCGCCGCAGGCCGGGTTCACCAGGGATCCCGAGTCGGTGACGGCCGGGCCCAGCAGCGCCTTCAGTCCCCGCATCCGGATCATCCCGACGCCCAGTTCGTACAGCCACTCCCGCAGCGCCTGGCCCGGCGGCAGTTCGTCCGCGAGCACCCCGGCCCGGGCCGCGATCGCCTCCACGCGGTCCAGACAAGCGGCCTCCAGCAGCGCCTGCCGGGTCGGGAAGTGCCGGTACAGCGTGCCTGAGCCGACCCCGGCGCGCTTGGCGATGTCGTCGAGCGAGGCGCCTTCCCCGTGCTCGGCGAACGCCTCGACGGCCACCCTCAGCAGCCGCTCGTGGTTGCGCCGGGCATCCGCCCGCATGGGCCTGACCTGCGCCACGCGACCACTCCTCACCGACCGGGGATTCTCTCCGCACTCTACCGAGACGACCGACCGGCCCCCGTCCCCTGCATCTTCCTCACCCCCGCCGCCGGGTCCCGCAGGGTCGAGGAAGGGGCGCGGCAGGGACGCGGCAGATGTGCCGCAGGGCCAACGAGCACGCGTCGCCCCCTTGTGCTCAGGCGGAGTCGCGCACCACGAGTTCGGGTGTCACCCACGCCTCAGCGCCCCGCAGTGGCTCCTCACCCGCGCGCAGCCGGGCCACCTGTTCCACGGCCAGTCGTCCCAGCTGCCGCTTGTCGATGTGCAGGGTGGTCAGGGCGGGTTCGACCAGCTCGCCCAAGGAGAGACCGTCGAAGCCGAGCACGGCCAGGTCGTCCGGAACGCCGCGGCCCCGTCGGCGGGCGGTGCGCATCGCCCCGATCGCGATCAGGTCGTTGAAGCCGAAGACCGCGGTGACCTCGGGCCGCCGGGCCAGCAGCCGTTCCATGCCGGCCTCGCCGCCCGCGACGCTGTGCTCGGGGCATATCACGACCCAGTCCTCGTCGACCGGCAGACCGAGCCGCCTGGCCTGCTCCAGGAAGGCCTGCCTGCGGGGTCCGGGGCGGTGCACGCCGTCCAGCATGCCGATCCTGCGGTGACCTGCGTGGAACAGATGGTTCATGCCCTGTTCGACGCCCGCACCGGCGTCGATGCCGACGGCCGCGAACCGGGTCTGCTGCGGGCCGCGCTCCAGCAACACCAGCGGCACGCCCCCGAGATGCCGGGTGAGCACGTCGTCCGGGTCCCTGAAGTAGCCCACGACCGCGTCCGCCTGGTGGGAGAGCACGTCGAGCGCCGCCCGCTCCCGGGCCTCGTCGATCCGGGAGTCCCACACCACGACCTGCCAGCCGCGCTGCTCGGCCGCCTCCAGCACCCCGGCGGCCACTTCGGGGAAGAAGGGGTTGCGCAGGTCCGGGATGACCAGGCCGGCCGTCACGGCGCCCTTCTGCACGAGCCCGCGCGCGAACCGGCTCGGCCGGTAGTCGAGGATCCGCGCCGCCTCCAGGACCCGCTCCTTGGTGCCGGGGTCGATCTCACCCTTGTCGTTGACCGCCCGGGAGACCGTCTGCCGTGACACCCCGGCCAGGCGGGCGACGTCGTGGATCGTGGCCCGGCGCCGGACACCGTCGGGCCGCTCGGCGCCCGGCTCCACATGCTGATTGTCCGTCCGCACGTCCAGCACTGTATCCGGCGCGGGGCCGGCGCCCCGCGGGGCGGAGCGCGCCCGGGCCCGGTACGGCGCGAACGGGACGTGTCCGGGGGTGTCCGCCCGCAATGGCCGCCGCGACGACGAACCGTCAGCCGGCACTCGGGTCGAGCCCGCCGTTCCGGGGACGGACCCCTCCCGACGCGGAGACCCCCGGCTCGACGTCACGCGAAGACGCGCACCCCGCCCGCCGAACGCTCACACCCGTCAGCCGCCGAGCTCGGTGAACAGCGTCAGTTGCAGTGCGCCCGGGGCTTCGAGGCGGGAGTTCAGGGAGTTCCAGGGGGTCCGGGTCGGCTCGGCCACGACCTCCGCTCCCGCGGCGGCCAGCTTCGCCGTCGTGGCGACGGAGTCGTCCACCTGGAAGGCGACCCGGATGTGCCCGGCCACCCGCCGCCCCACCTCCACGTCGTCGATGAACGCGGCGTGGTTCGGATCGGTCAGCTCCAGCGTGGCCCGCCCGGCGTCGAGGATCGTGACCCGCCCGTCCTCCGAGGCGAACGCGCCCTGCTCGGGCAGCCCGAGCACGTCCCGGTAGAAGTGCAGCGCGGCGTCGTAGTCCTCGGCGGTCACGACCAGACGGAGTTCACGGACAGCGGGCTCGTCGGACATTGGGCACCTCCAGGCCGTCGGTTGTCCCGCACAACCCGGCGCCCCACCCGATGATTCCCGTACCGGCGATTCCGGCACCGGCCCACACCGACCCGGCTCCGCCCGGCCCGGCAGTCAGAACAACGCGCTGTACGCGTTCAGCGCCGGCTGACCGCCGAGGTGCGCGTAGAGCACCGTGGAATCGCGGCCGATCTCACCGTTCGACACCAGGTCGATCAGCCCGGCCATGGACTTGCCCTCGTAGACGGGGTCGGTCACCATCCCCTCCGTCCGGGCCGCGAGCCGCATCGCCGCGAGCGTCGTCTCGTCGGGGACGCCGTAGACGCCCGCGTGGTACCGCTCGTCGAGTTCGACGTCGGACTCGGTCAGCTCGCGCTTCAGGCCGATGAGCCCGCCGGTGCGGTGGGCGATCCGGGCGATCTGGGCCCGGGTGGCGGCCGGTTTCGCCGAGGCGTCGATGCCGAGCACCCGCCGGGGCCGCCCGCCCGCCTCCTCCAGCGCGGCGAACCCGGCGACCATGCCGGCCTGGGTCGACCCGGTCACCGAGCACACCACGACGGTGTCGAAGAAGGCGCCCAGCTCCCGTTCCTGCTGCACCACCTCATGCGCCCAGGCGGCGAAACCCAGCCCGCCAAGGGGATGGTCGGAGGCGCCGGCCGGAATGGCGTACGGCTTCCCGCCGCCCTCCTCGACCTCCCTGAGCGCCTGCTCCCAGCTCTCCTTGAAGCCGATGCCGAATCCGGCCTTCACCAGCCGCACATCGGCCCCGGCGAGCCTGCTGATGAGGATGTTGCCGACCTTGTCGTACACGGCGTCGGGCCAGTCCACCCAACTCTCCTGCACGAGGACGCACTTGAGTCCGGCCCGGGCGGCGACGGCCGCGACCTGGCGGGTGTGGTTGGACTGCACGCCACCGATCGACACGAGGGTGTCGCAGCCCTGGGCGAGCGCGTCGGCGACCAGGTACTCCAGCTTGCGGGTCTTGTTCCCGCCGTACGCGACGCCGGAGTTGCAGTCCTCGCGCTTGGCCCAGAGGGAGGCCCCACCGAGGTGCTCGGTGAGCCGCTCCAGACGGTGGACGGGCGAGGGCCCGAAGAGCAGGGGGTAACGCCGGTAGGCGGAAAGGGGCACGGGTCCTCCCAGGGTCGGGTCGGGGCCGGGCGCGTGGCCCGGCCTCAGTCGGCGAGCTCTTCGAGCCCCCGCCAGATCTCCGCCGTGACGCTGACCGCCCCGTCCACGTCACCGGCCGCGCAGGCCTCGATCAGGCGCTCGTGCAGCCCCGCGGATCGGCAGCTGCCGCCCTCGCCGAAGCGCCTGCGCTCGAGGCGGCGGATGAGCGGGGTGTAGCGGGCGACGGTCGCGGCTGCCGCGCGGTTGCCGCTCACCCGGACGAGGACGTCGTGCAGCTCGTCATCGGCCCGCAGCGCCGCATCCACGTCTCCGGTGGCGACGGCGGCGGCGAACCGTCCGTTGGCGGCGCGCATCGCCGTGACGTCGGCGGCACCCAGCCGGGGAACGGCCGTCCTCGTCGCCAGTTCGTGCAGGGCTCCGACCACGGCGGCGGCGTCCCGGACGTCGGCCGCGACCAGCGGGGTCACCCGGGTGTAGCTCTGCGGCTTGCTCTCCAGCAGCCCCTCGTCCACCAGACGGGAGAACGCCTCCCGCACCGGCGCCCGGGACAGCCCGAGCCGCCCCGCGAGGTCGGCGTCCCGCACCACCGCGCCGGGCTCGATCTCCCCGGCGACGATGGCGTCCCGGATCGCCGCGTACGCCCGGTCCCTGAGCAGGGTGCGGGGCACGGGCCGGATGGCTTCCATGAACTGAAATGTTAGATGTCAGTACACCGCTCAACAAGATGCGCGCACCGAGCCGTGGCCCGCACTCCCCACGCGGTGCGGGCCACGGTCTCTCAGGCCGCCCAGGGCCAGTCGGCGTCCCGGGAGGCCTCGATCAGCGGGACCATCCGGAACGCCGCGTCCGAGAGCCCACCGAACGTGTGCCGGTTGCCGGTTCCCGACGGGCCGTGGCCCGCCCGGTACCCGGCGAGGTTCCAGGTGTAGACCGGCACGTCGGCCGGTACCTGCTCGGTCGGGTCGCCCCGGTGGTGGTGTGTGTACTGCTCGTCGGTGACGATCAGCACCCGGTCGTGCTTCTTGTAGTGCCGGCGCACCGCCTCCGTGGTGTCGGTGCCGCCCAGGTCGCCGAAGCGGTCGAGGATCTTCAGCACCGACTCGCCCCGGCGGAACTTCACGCGCTCGCTCGTCGAGCCGAACTCGACCAGGTCCGCGCGCTCCGCCCGCAGCGCCAGCGCGGTGCCGAAGATCGCCGCCGCGTCGGCCCGGTTCAGTTCCGAGCGGTCGGACAGCCGCGACCAGAACATCGAGCCGGAGCGGTCCACGAGCACCAGCGTCCGGCCGGTCAGAGCGGGCACGTTGGCCAGCGAGTGGCCGAGTGCCCGCTCCAGCGCGTACGACCAGCGCAGCGACGGCGCGTGCCGGTAGGCGGCGAGGTAGCGGAAGGGGAACTGCCGCGAGCGCGCGACCTCCGCCGGGTCCCCGATCCGCGCGGCGACCCGCTCGGCCACCTCGTCCGAGACCCCGGCCTCGTCGAAGTTCCGCAGGTTGCGCACGAGCGCCATGGTGCCCATGGAGGGGATGACGGCCTCCCAGGCCGCCTTGTCCATCGGACCCTGCAGCCAGCCCGCCAGCGCCTCCCAGGTCATCCCGGCCGCGGCCAGCCGCTCGGCGCCGCCGTCGGCGGTCAGGACCGCGCGCCGCTCCTCGACGGGCAGCGCCATCAGCTCGCGGTGCGCGGTGAGGACGTGGTCGGACGCGGGCGGCACGGCGGTCTCCGGGTGGTGCCGGCGGTCGAGGGCGTACCGGAACAGCTCGCCCTGCCACGGCTTGTCCGGGTCGGGCGCCGCGTGCACGAGGTTGAGGATGTCGCCGAAGCGGTAGCCCTTGGAGGCGGTGTCGTACTTCAGCAGCGCCTTGCCGTGGTACAGGCGGCGCACGGCGTCCGCGACACCGCGCTTGACCGGCTTCGGCACGCCGCGGCCGTACGTCGCGGTCCAGTACGCGAGCAGTTCCCCCGGCTCGTCGGGCCGCTGGAGGACGGAGGCGACGACCTGCCGGTTGGACGGGCCGTCGGTCGCGCCCGCGTCGAGGCGGGCCTTGACGTACTCGGCGGCGCCGACGACCGAGGCCGTGCGCAGGTTGCCCGCTCCGCGCAGCCAGCCGAGCAGGCCGGCCGTCCACTCCGGATCGGTGACGGCGAGTTCGCGCACGAGCCGCTGGAACCGGTCGTCGCGGTCGGCGCCGGTCTCGTAGAACGTCTGCTGGGAGACGAGGTTGGAGACGGCGAGCAGGAAAAGCTCGGAGCGGGCGTCCCGCTCGCGGCCGCGGCCGCCCTCGTAGGTGCGCAGCACACGCCCGGTGGACGTCACGCGCGAGACGGGACGCGCACGGGCCGCCTTGGAATTGAATCGCGCCATGGTGAATTCCCCCGAATTCATTCGTGTTTCGGAGAAGGCGCTGCATGCGGGAAAAGAGGTGGGTGCCCGAGAACAGAAGTCGGCGACGGACTTATTCAGATGCTCTACCCATTGAGCTACAGCGACCCGAAGTCGCTGACGGGACTCGAACCCGCAACCGTCCGATCCAGGAAGTAGCCGTTGCCTTCGCACCGGGCACCCACCACATGCCGCGCCTCCCGAGATCAAGTCGGCGGCGGCGTCGGATTCTTTGGAAGAGAAGTAGCCGCTGCCATCGCACCGGGAGGTGCGTGACGTTGTGATCTCACTGTAGGAGGCGCAACTCTGGAATCGCGACCGAATTTATGACCGCTTCTGGCGCTTCCAGGGGCCGGTGATGGCGAGCATGATGCCGGGCGTCTGGATGTTGGCGTAGAGGGTCCGGCCGTCGGGAGAGAAGGTGACGCCGGTGAACTCGCTGTATTCCGGCTCCTCTTCGGTGCCGATGTTCAGCTCGTTGCGGGCGATCGGGTACGTGCGGCCGCTGTCGGTGGCGCCGAACAGGTGCTGCACGCCTTCCCCGTCCTCGGCGATGACCAGGCCGCCGTACGGCGAGACGGTGATGTTGTCGGGGCCGTCGAACGCGCCGTCCTTCGCCGGGTCGGGGTTCACGCCGAGGAGGACCTTGAGCGTCAGCGTGCGGCGCTTGGGGTCATAGAACCAGACCTGGCCGTCGTGCTGGACCGGGCTCTCCTCCCGGGCGTACGAGGACACGATGTAGGCGCCACCGTCGCCCCACCACATGCCCTCCAGCTTGCGGGCGCGGGTGACCTCGTCGTCCTTGAACTGCTTGCGCACGGGCGTGGTGCGGGCGTCGCGGTCGGGGACGTCCACCCAGTCGACGCCGTAGACGGTGCCGGTCTTCGTGGCGCGGGACAGGTCGTCGACGAACTTGCCGCCCGAGTCGAAGCACTTGGGCGCCTGGAGGACGCCGGCGTCGTCGGCGAGCTTGCGGAACTTCCCGGGGCCGTAGGTGAAGCCCTCGGGCGGGGTCCAGCGGAAGAACAGGCCGTTGGGGCCGGAGGCGTCCTCGGTGAGGTAGGCGTGGCCGCGCTTGGGGTCGATGACGACGGCCTCGTGGTCGTAGCGGCCGAAGAACTTCAGCGGCTTGGGGCTGCGATTGGCCCTCCGGTCGCACGGATCGACCTCGAACACATAACCGTGGTCCTTGGTCATGCCGTTGACGCCGGCCTTGTCGGAGTTCTCCTCGCAGGTGAGCCAGGTGCCCCAGGGCGTGCGGCCGCCTGCGCAGTTGGTGGAGGTTCCGGCGATGCCCACCCACTCGGCGACGTGTCCGCCGGGGCGTACCTCCACGACCGTGCAGCCACCGGCGGCGGCCGGGTCGTAGACGAGTCCCTCGGTGAGCGGAACCGGGTACTTCCAGTTGGCGCGCGGGCCCTTCAGCTCGTGGTTGTTGACGAGCAGGGTGGCGCCGCGGGGGCCGTCGAAGGTGGCGGTGCCGTCATGGTTGGAGGGCGTGAACTCGCCGGACTCCAGCTTGGTCCTGCCGCTGTAGGTCACGATCTCGTACGTGAAGCCGGCGGGCAGGGCGAGGATGCCCTCGGGGTCCGCGACGAGCGGTCCGTAGCCGACTCCGTGCCGTGCGTCCGTCGCCCCGTCACCCGCGCTGACGGTGTCGTCGGAGGCGAGGGCGTTCGGCGCGGTGGCGAGGGCGCCGACACTGCCCGCCAGTGCGACACCGGCCCCGGTGATCGCGGAGTTTCTGGCGAAGTCCCTGCGGGTGAGCGACATGGTGTGTCTCCTGAGACGGTGAGTATGCCGTGGGAGGTGGCGGACCTCGTTCGGCGAAACCGTCCCGCTCATCCGTGAACACCAGTTGAACAACACCCTGGGGGCGCGGGGAACTGCGCGCCAACCCACAACGGCGCCGCACTCGCCGGAAGGCTCAGCCCCCTTGCTGCGACCGGGCCTTGAACGCGGCCTTCCGCGCTTCCTTCGCCACCTTCTTGTCGGGATGCAACCGCCCCATGGCCTCCAGCACATCGGCCGTGGCCGGGTGATCGACTCGCCACACGGCGTCGAAGAAACCACCGTGCTGCCGCGCGAGCCCTTCCACCAGCGCCCGCAGCTCCTCGGAGTTCCCTTCCGCGGCCAGCTGCGCGGCCACCGTGTCGATGGTCAGCCAGTACACCATCGCCTCGGACGGCGCGGGCACGTCCGCCGCACCGTGCTCGGTCAGCCACACCCGCGCGAGCCCGCCCAGCTCGGGGTCGTCGAGCACCTCCCGCAAGGCGGGCTCGGCGGAAGCGCCGACCAGGGACAGGGCCTGCTGGCACCGCAGCCGCCGCAGCGGTGCCCCGGCGTCGGCACCCCGCGCGGCCGCGAGCAACTCCCTGGCCGCGGCCAGGGATTCCCGCCGCCGGAGCCACTGCTCGGTCTCGGCCTGCGCCGCACCCGGCGGGAACTCCGCCGTGCCGTCGAGCAGCGCGTCTGCCCCCTTGTCCGCGAGGTCCCCGACGGCCGGCGCCTCGAACCCGGCCTCCAGCAGCCGCGCGCGCATGCCGTACAGCCCGAGCGGGGTGAGCCGGACCATGCCGTACCGGGAGACGTCGGTGTCGTCGACGGGCGCCGCGGGCTCCTCGTCGGCGTCGGCCATGAGCGCCTCGTCCACGGGCTGGTACTCGACGAAGCCCACGGGCTCCAGCATCCGGAACTGGTCGTCCAACCGCATCATCGCGTCGGACACCTGCTCCAGGACGTCGTTGGTGGGCTCGCCCATGTCGCTGGGCACGATCACCGAGGCGGCCAGCGCCGGCAGCGGCACCGGGGCGGCGTCGGCGGCGTCCTCGCCGGCGGTCAGCAGATAGAGGTTGCCGAGTACGCCGTCGAGGAACTCGGCCTCACCCTCGGGGTCCCAGTCGAGGGCGGAGAGATCGACCTCGCCGTCCTCGTCCACGAGCCCGTCGAGGTCGGGGACGCTCGCGTCGGCGAGCACGGTCTCCAGCGCGGCGAGCCACACGGCGAGCACGTCCTGCGGCGAACCGCCGGTGAGCGCGGCCAGGTCCGCACCGGCGGTCACCGTGCCCTCCTGCTCGTCGACGACCTCGACGAGCCCGGCGTCGACGGCGACCCGCCATGCCTCGCTGGCGTCGGCGGCGGCGTCCTCCCCGCTCAGCCCGAGCGTCTGTGCGGCCGCGGGCAGTTGCTCGTCCACGAGCCCTCCGCCGGCGTCGACGCGGGTGTCCGGCCCGGCCCAGCGGGCGAGCCGGGCGGCCCGGGACAGCAACGGCGTGGACAGCGCGTCGCGCGCCAGCTCCGCTTCGTTGTGCAGCCGGACCGGCGGCAGGGGGGAGCTGTCTGACATCGGCTGGTTCTCCTTGCGCGCCTCATGTGACTCAACCGCTCAGCCTAGACGGATTTCCACCCATGCCGCCCACTTCATCTCCCCGTCGACCGCGGTACATGGCCGAAACCTTGACAAGTGACATGCACAGGCTGGAGATTGACGCGCGTAGAAGTCGGCGGACAGTTGTTCACCGGGTCGCCCCACCAGGCCCACCCGTCCAGACCCGTCTACGCGCGTCACCGCATCCGCCCCACAGGTAGCGACCGTCCAGCCTTTCCACACGTCTCCGCCCTCGTCCCGGCGCCCTGTCACGTCCCCGGAGGGAAACCCGTTGCCGAGCAAGTCGTCCGCGCGTCTCGCCGCGCTCACCGTCGCCGCCGCGTGTTCCGCGGCATCCACGATCGTTCTCACCAGCCCCGCGCACGCGGAGTCGGTCCGCATCCACGACATCCAGGGCAACACCCGGATGTCCCCGTACGCCGGGAAGCAGGTCACGGACGTGGCCGGAATCGTCACCGGCATCCGGACCTACGGCTCGTCCCGCGGCTTCTGGATCCAGGATTCGGCCCCGGACGCCGACCCGGCGACCAGCGAGGGCGTCCTCGTCTTCACCGGCTCCGTGCCGAAGGGGGTCGCCGTCGGTGACGCCGTCACGGTCAGCGGCACCGTCACGGAGTACGTCCCCGGCGGAGCGACCTCCGGCAACCAGTCGGTGACGGAGATCACCAAGCCGACGACCACGGTCGTCTCCAGCGGCAACGCGCTCCCCGCCGCCACGGCGATCACCTCCCGCTCGGTCCCCGCCGCCTACGCGCCCGACGGTGACACCGCAGCGGGCGGCTCCGTCAACGCGCTGCCGCTCCAGCCCGCCAAGTACGCCCTGGACCACTACGAGGCACTGGAGGGCATGTCCGTCCGGGTCACCGACACCCGCGTCGTCGGCGCCACCGACCCGTACACCGAGCTGTGGGTGACGGTGAAGCCGCACGAGAACCGCAACCGCCACGGCGGCACGGTCTACGGCTCCTACGACGACCAGAACACGGGCCGCCTCCAGATCCAGTCCCTCGGCGCGACGGCGGACTTCCCCAAGGCGAACGTGGGCGACACCCTCACGGGCACCACCGCGGGCCCCCTGGACTACAACCAGTTCGGCGGCTACACCCTGGTCGCGAGCGAACTCGGCACGCTGAAGAGCGCGGGCCTGGAGCGCGAGACGACCCGCAGGCAGCGCTCCTCCGAACTCGCCGTCGCCACCTACAATGTCGAGAACCTCGACCCGTCCGACGACACGTTCGCCGCGCACGCCGCCGCGATCGTGAACAACCTGAAGTCGCCGGACGTCGTGTCCCTGGAGGAGATCCAGGACAACAACGGCGCGACGAACGACGGTACGGTCGCCGCCGACCAGACCCTCACCAGGCTGATCGACGCGATCGTCGCGGCCGGCGGCCCGAAGTACGACTGGCGCGCGATCGACCCGGCGAACAACACCGACGGCGGCGAGCCGGGCGGCAACATCCGCCAGGCGTTCCTCTTCAACCCCGAGCGCGTCTCCTTCGCGGACCGGGCGGGCGGCGACGCCACGACGGCCACCGGCGTGACGAAGATCCGCGGCAAGGCCCACCTGACGCTCAGCCCCGGCCGCATCGCCCCCGCCGACGAGGCCTGGAAGAACAGCCGCAAGCCGCTGGCCGGCGAGTTCGTCTTCCGCGGCCGCACGGTCTTCGTGATCGCCAACCACTTCAACTCCAAGGGCGGCGACCAGGGGCTGACCTCCCAGTACCAGCCGCCGTCCCGCAGCTCCGAGACGCAGCGCCACCAGCAGGCCACCCTGGTGAACGCCTTCGTCAAGGACATCCTCGACACGCAGAAGAACGCGGACGTCGTCGCGCTGGGCGACATCAACGACTTCGAGTTCTCCGAGACCGCGAAGCTCCTGGAGGGCCGCGGCGAACTCTGGTCGGCGATCAAGTCGCTCCCGCGCAGCGAGCGTTACTCGTACGTGTACCAGGGCAACAGCCAGGTCCTCGACCAGATCCTGATCAGCCCGTCGATCCGTCGTGACTGCGACTTCGAGTACGACAGCGTGCACGTCAACGCGGAGTTCAACGACCAGATCAGCGACCACGACCCGCAGGTCCTGCGTTTCCGCCCGTGACACCCCGTGGGCCCGGCCGGGCTTCCCTCCGGCCGGGCCCACGCGTGGCGATCACTCCGGAACCAGCCCCAGAGCGTGCTCGTACCGGGTGCCGGTGACCTTCCGCAGCCCCGGATACGCCCGCACCCGCTCCCAGGAGTCCGTCGACGGCGCGGCCATCGCGGCCTCGTAGGCCTCGGCGCTCTCCCACTCCGCGTAGTTCAGCACGTGCCCGCCGTCCGTGCTGAGGTGGAAGTGCGCGGACATCAGCCCGGCGTGCCCCACCGGATCGTCGCCCAGTGCCTTGACCACCAGGTCGACCCACTCCTCCCGGCGCTCCTGCGCTCCGTCCTCGAAGTCGATCCGCACGGTCACGATCAGACCCGGCACCCGCGTGTCCCCGACGGCGCGTTCCCTGCTCCGGTAGCGCCGGTACCGCCCGAGCCCTACCCGCTCGATGTCCGGCACGGCCGTGTCGATCTCGTCGATCCGCTCCTGCCGGTGCGTACCGACGAAGGACTCGTACGCCTGCTCGCCGGTCCACTGCGAGTAGTGCATCAGGGTGGATCCGTCCCGCCCCGCGTACACGTGATACCCCAGCAGGTCCCCGGCGGGCCAGGGCCGCCGCTCCCAGGCCCGCCCGATGGCCTCGACCGTCTGCCGCTGCCGCTCGGGAGAACCCACTCGCCAGGTACTGAAGAGGGGGGCACCGACGCGGGGGTCGGTGGGATCGGGGTGCTGCTCGGTTCGACGGCTCATGAACACTCCAGTCGTAGCGCCGGTCGCGAACACACCCCACTTTCCAACCTCGACCAAGCTTGAGGTCAAGCGACCGATGTGTCCACAGCCCCGTCGGCACGCATGCCCGCAGCGGAGCGGGACTGGTGGCCCGCCCCACGCACCCGCCGTCGTACGGAAGGGGACGTGTCGGGGGGGTGTCCGCCCGCAGCGGTTGGCGCGTCAACGCCAGTCAGTCGGTATGGGGCCCATCGCGCCGTTCCGCGGACGGACGCCCCCCGATGCGGCCCCGACCCACCACCCGGCGTCACGCGAAGACGCGCACCCCCACCCACCGCCGGGCAAGGCACACGCGCCCCACCACACCGGAACGCGAACCAGAACCGGAACCAGAACCGGAGCCGGACTCAGTGATGCCCGTGCGTGTGCCTCCATCGCAGCACCCCGACCGCCACCGCGGCCCCCGCCGCCCCGGCCACCAGCACCGGCTTGGGATGCCGCATCCCGGCCTGCACAACCGTCCGCACCGGCCGAGGCCCCGCATGCGCCGCCCTGTCCTGCACGGTGTGGCCCGCCTGCGCCGCGCTGCTGCGCAACTGCACCGTCATCGCCCCGGCCTTGTCCCGCAGATCAGCGGCCCGCGCCCGCGCACGCCCCTTCACGTCCGCCTTCCCGGCCAACTCCTCCACCGTGTTGCCCAGTTCCGTACGGGTCCGCTCGATCTGCCGCCGCAGCTCATCGGGCCCCTTCGCCCCACCCATCGCGTCCGTCATCGGTGCGCCCTCTCCTTGATCTCCTCCACGTCCGCCCTGACACTGCCGAGAGCCCGCTCGGGTGTGGGCGGAGCGGCCTTCCGCAACTGCGCCCGCCCGGTCGCCGCCAGCACGGCCGCGATCACGAACAGCACTCCCGTCACGATCAGCGCCGCGGCCCACACCGGCAGGACCAGCGAGAGCGCGGCGACACCCGCACCGGACAGCACCAGCAGCCCGGCGTACGCGACGGCGCCCGCCGCCCCGAGCAACCCGCCGCCGCGCCCCGCACGCCGCCCCTTCTCCGCGAGCTCCTCCTTGGCGAGAGCCACTTCCTGCCGCATGAGCGTGGAGAGCTGCTCCGTGGCCTGCCCGACGAGTTCGCCCACGGAACGGCGCTCGTCGTGCACGGCCCGATGATCGATGGTCCCCGTCACGGTGCCTCCTCTCGACGTCAGGAACACCCGAGTACCCGATCGCCCCCGCCGCGAACGCGGCACCCGAGCCCTAACACCCCCTCACGATGAAGCACTGCTTATCAATAGCTGGTAGCAATTTTAAGTAGAGCTACATGAATACGGCGCCGACACTACTCCCATGACCACACAACCGCCCGCACCGCACAACCCGGCACCCCACCACCCCGCCCCACCCCTCGGCCGCACCCTCTGCGCCATGATCACCCCCTTCACCCCCTCCGGCGCCCTGGACCTCGACGGCGCCCAGCGCCTCGCCCACCACCTCGTGGCACACGGCTGCGACGGCCTGGTCCTCTCCGGCACCACGGGCGAGTCCCCCACCACCTCGGACACCGAGAAGTCCGACCTCGTCCGAGCCGTACGCGAGGCGGTGGGCGACCGGGCGAAGGTCATCACCGGCGTCGGCACCCCCGACACCCGGCACACCGCCGAACTGGCCCGGGAGGCCGAAAAGGCGGGTGCGGACGGTCTGCTGGTGGTGGCGCCGTACTACAGCACGCCCCCGCAGGAGGCGATCGAGGCCCACTTCCGCCAGACCGCGGACGCCTGCGGCCTCCCGCTCATGCTCTACGACATCCCCGCCCGCACCGGCACCCGCATCGAACCGGAGACGCTCCTCCGCCTCGCCGAGCACCCCGGGATCATCGCGGTCAAGGACTGCTCCCAGGACTTCCTGGGCGCCCAGAAGGTGCTGTCCCGCACGGACCTGGCGTACTACGCGGGCTGCGACGAACACAACCTCGCGCTGTACGCCGTGGGCGGCACGGGCTACGTCAGCACGGTGGCGAACGTGGTCCCGGACCGGCTGCGAGCGGTGCTGGACGCGTTCGACGCGGGCGACACGGCCCGGGCGGCCCGCCTCCAGCAGCAGGCCACCCCTCTCATCGAGGCGGTCATGTCGGCGGGCCTGCCGGGCACCGTCACGGCGAAGTCGCTCTTGAACGCCCTGGGCCTCCCGGCGGGCCCGGTCCGCAGCCCCCTTCAGCCGGCCGGCCGCGGGAGGGCCGACGAACTGCTCACGCTCCACGCCGCCCTGGTCGGCACATGATCACCGCTGCGCGAACACCGGCTCCCACCGCCCCTTGGTGTTGTCCTTGGGCGACCGGAAATCGCTGAGCGGGGTGGTCTTCCGGCCGCCGATGGTCACCAGGACCAGCCGCTGGTGGTACTCGTTGCCGTCCTGCCCGACGTCCCAGGCGACGAGCGAGTTCCCGTCCGCCCAGGCCAGCAGCTGCTGCCCGCGCACCTCGCGCTGCTTCCCGGTACGGGCGTCGAGGACGAAGGACGACGTCTTCCACTTCCGTCCCGCGAACTGACCGGCGACGAGCTGCCCGTCCGGCGACACCCCGGCGTCCACGAACCAGTCCCGGTACTTCTCCAGGGCGGGCGCGGGGACTTCCCTGCCGGTGAAGTCGTAGAACTTCTTGCCCGGTTCGGTGGGCATCCCGGACCAGGCGTGCCGGCCGTCATGGGTGAACCCGAAGTCCTGGCGGGAGTTGAGGAACGCGTCGGGGTCGTGCGCGCCCCCGCCGAACTCCACCGCGGCCCAGGAACTGCTCCCGGAGGCCACGTCGATGACGTGGAAGCCGCTCCGGTACGACTCCGTGAACGGGGCGTCCCAGTCCTCCGACCCGTCGATCTTCACCCGGCGGTCGGGGTTCTTGCTGTACGCCGTCGCGACGAGTTTCCTGCCGTCGGAGGAGAACTCCACTGCGGCCACCGGCCGGTCGACGGGGATCCACCGCTTGACCTGGCCGCTCGCCAGATCGAGCAACCCGATCCGCGGCACGGGCAGGTCCCGCTCCAGGACGGCGGCGGTCCGCAGCCCGGGGGCGACCGCGACGTAGGACCACCGGTCGTCCTTCACGTACTTCTTCGTGGCGGGGTTCAGCAGCCAGTACGTCCGCTCCGCGACGGCCCGGTCGGCGGACTGCTCGACGTTCCTGGTGGTGTAGTAGGCGGCCAGTGCGACCCGCCCGGCCGCGATCAGGTCGCGCGGCGGCGACTGATCGGGGTGGGCCGTGATCCCGGTCTGCTCTCCCCCGCCCGCGGGGCGTACGTCCTGCTTGCCCGAGTCGAGCATCGGCACGGCCACGGCGACGGCCACCACGGCGACGGCCGCGGCTGCCGCGGTCGCGAGCCGGCGGCTGCGCCGGCGCCGGCGCACGGCCAGCACCCGGTCGGCGAAGCCGGGGGCCGCGGGCGGCTGTCCGTCGGCCTGGTCGCGCAGGGCGTCACGCACGAGTTCGTCGACGTTCACTGACGCACCTCCACGGGCGAGTAGTCACGGGAAGGCCGCTGCTCGGCGGCGGCCGGGCCGAGGGCGGCCAGTTCGGGTGCGAGGGCGCGCAGCCGGGCGAGGGAACGGTGGGTGGCGGACCGTACTGTGCCGACGGAGCAGCCCAGGACGCGGGCCACCTCGCCCTCGGGCAGGTCCTCGAAGTAGCGGAGCACGAGCACGGTGCGCTGCCGGGCGGTCAGCCGGGCCAGCGCGCCGCGCATCACCAATCGGAGTTCGGCGGCACCGGAGGCGTCCGGGGCGCTGCCGGTCTCCGGGGGTGCGGCGACGCTGAGTTCGCGCCTCGGCCACTTCAGCCGCCAGCGGCTGACCTGCTGCCGGTAGAGGACCTGCCGTACGTACGCCTCGGGTTCGTCGATGCGGTGCCAGCGGCCCGCCGCCTTGATCAGCGCGTTCTGGAGCAGGCCTTCACCCGCGTGGCGGTCGCCGCCGCTGAGCAGGACGGCGGTCTTCAGCAGCGCGGACGACCGGTTCGCCACGAACTCCCGGAAACTCTCCTGCGCTTGGGCATCCATCGTCACCTTCGCTCTCCCCCGGGGGCGGGCCCGGTGCGCGCCCCCCGTACCCCTTGTGACGCGTGCGGGGGCGCCCCGCTATGCCACCCGGGGACGACAAAAGCGGGACGGCCCGCACCGCAGTCCTCTGCGGCACGGGCCGTCCCGTCTGCGCTGCCCGTTCAGTTCCAGGCGTATCCGTCCCCGAACAGCAGCGTGTGCTCCAGCACGTCCTCCGCCGGGTCGTCGATCTGTCCGGTGTTGACGTTGACCAGACCGACCCGGTGACCGTTGTGGGAGCCGGTGTTGGTCTCGTCGGCGTGCGCGGCCCCCACCGGCAGCCAGCACGTCCCCAGCGCCACGACGGCTCCCACCAGCAAGCGCGCCCTGGCACGACCCCGCACGTTCCTCATGCCCCGGTCCTCGTTTCGTCGGTTCGGCGAATGATCGGACACTGCGTCCACCCGTTCATCTGCCGAAACCACCGCGAGGTAACGCCGAGTCATCCATACGGGATCACGCCGGAACAGCCGGTCGCGGCGTGGGGCGTTGCTTCAGTTGTGGCTGTGCAGGATCTCGTTCAGTCCGCCCCACACCGCGTTGTTCGGACGGGCCTCGACCGTGCCGGTGACCGAGTTGCGGCGGAAGAGGATGTTGGAGGCGCCGGACAGCTCCCGGGCCTTGATGATCTGGCCGTCGGGCATGGTGACGCGGGTGCCGGCGGTGACGTAGAGGCCGGCCTCGACGACGCACTCGTCGCCGAGGGCGATGCCCACGCCCGCCTCGGCGCCGATCAGGCAGCGCTCGCCGACGGAGATGATGACGTTGCCGCCGCCGGAGAGGGTGCCCATCGTGGATGCGCCGCCGCCGATGTCCGAGCCGTCGCCGATCACGACACCGGCGGAGATGCGGCCCTCGACCATCGACGTGCCGAGGGTGCCGGCGTTGAAGTTGACGAAGCCCTCGTGCATGACGGTGGTGCCCTCGGCGAGGTGGGCGCCGAGGCGGACCCGGTCGGCGTCGGCGATCCGGACACCCTTGGGAGCCACGTAGTCCGTCATGCGGGGGAACTTGTCGACGGAGGTCACCTGGAGGTGCAGGCCCTCGGCGCGGGCGTTCAGCCGCACCTTCTCGAGGTCGTCGACGGCGACCGGGCCGAGCGAGGTCCAGGCGACGTTGGCGAGGAACCCGAAGATGCCCTCCAGGCTCTGGCCGTGCGGCTTGACCAGGCGGTGGGAGAGGAGGTGCAGGCGCAGGTAGGCGTCGTGCGCGTCGATCGGCTTCTCGTCGAGCGAGGCGATGACCGTGCGGACCGCGACCACCTCGACGCCGCGGCGGGCGTCGGGGCCGATCGCCGCGGTCGCACCACCGCCGAGCAGCTCCGCGGCACGCTCGGCGGACAGCCGCTCGGTGCCGGACGGGCCGGGCTGGTCGGCCAGCTCGGGCGCGGGGAACCAGGTGTCGAGAACGGTGCCGTCGGCGGCGATCGTGGCGAGGCCGGCGGCCACGGCGCCGGTCGTGCGAGGAGCAGTCGTGTCGGTCATGAGGGCAACCTAACCGGCGGACACCGGTCGATGCGAACCGGTACAGAGGCATCTCACGGGACGGGCGGTATCGGCCCGGCGACGACACGCCTCAGCAGCACGGACGCCACAGGCCCGGCCCCGGGCAGCGGGACACAGCCGGCGGGCCGGACGATGCCGAGCCGACCCCCCGGGACACCTCCGCCGCAACCCCACGGGACACCTTCACCGCCCCGGACAGCGGGACACCGCCGACGCGCCGGACGATGCCGAGCCGACCCCCCTGGGACACCTCCGCCGCAACCCCACGGGACACCTTCACCGCCCCGGACAGCGGGACACCGCCGACGCGCCGGACGATGCCGAGCCGACCCCCCGGGACACCTCCGCCGCAACCCCACGGGACGCCTGAGCCGCAACCCCACGGGACACGTTCGCCGAAGCCCAGCGGAGCGCCTCGGAGCCCCACTCCAGAGCCTCCTGCCCCACTCCAGACCCTCTCCCCGGCACCCCGCCGGAGGCCGTCCCGGACGCCGTTCCGCACCCCACCCGCCGGCATCACCCACCGGCTTCCGCCAGCACCCGCCGCAACACCTCCCGCGCATACTCCTCGTCGTACGGCACCCCCGTCAGCAGCACCTGCAGGCAGATTCCGTCGACGACCGCCACCAGCGCCCGGGCCGTCACCGGATCCGTGCGCCGCGACAGCACCTCGGCGACGCCCGCGGCCCACTCGGCGGCGACGGGCCGCAGCGCGGGACGGCGCAGGGCGGCCAGGTACAGCTCGTACTCCAGCTCCACCCCCGTGCGGTCGCCCGCGAGCCACTCCCCCATCAACGCGGCGAGTTCGGAGGCGAGATCGGTACCGGGGTCCTCCAGACCCCCGCGTGAGGCGACGACCTTGGCGAAGCCCTCGTTGGCCTGCCGCAGCGCGGCGACCAGCAGCTCGTCGAGGGTCTTGAAGTGGTAGGTCGTCGAACCGAGCGGCACGTCGGCCTCGGCCGCGGCGCTGCGGTGGCTCAGCCCGGCGATCCCCTTCGCCCCGACGACCCGGATCGCCGCGTCGATGATCCGCTGCCGCCGCTCGGGGTCGTGCCGCCGGGCCATCAGTGGGCTCCGCCCAGATTCAGCACCACGACCCCGGCGATGATCAGCGCGATCCCGGCGGCCTTGGCCAGGGTCATCCCCTCCCCCAGGAACGCGAACCCGATCGTGGCGATGGCGGCGGTGCCGACCCCGGCCCAGATCGCGTACGCCGTGCCGACCGAGACGGTCCTGAGGGTCTGTGCGAGCAACGCGAAGGAGACGACGTATCCGAGGACGGTCAGCAGCGACGGGCCGAGCCTGCTGAAGCCGTCGCTGTACTTCATGGCGGTGGTCGCACCGACTTCGGCGGCAATGGCCCCGGCCAGCAGCAGATATCCCATATGTACGAGCGTACACACCATCTGTACACCCGTACACAACGGCGCCTTGATCACGACGGGAAACCGCTCTCGCAACGGAGAGAAACCGCTCTCATCAAACGCGTCACAGGCGCCCCGGACGTCCACTACGGTGTCACCGATCAAACACCGGGTCACCACAACTGCGCCGCCGTCAAGGGTGCCCCGCCGGAGGAACAGCGCATGGCAGCAGACAAGTCCCGGCCGCCTCAGGGCCATCCCTGGGAGAGCGGCTGGGCACCGGACACCACGCGGGCACCGGGCACCCGACGCCTCTGGCTGGCGGGTGCGCTGGCCCTGGCCACGATCACCGCCTGCGTCACGGCCGTCACCGTGATGAACAGCGAGTCCAAGGAGCCGGACCACCGGGCGGCCGAGCCGAACACGCTGAGCAGTTCGGCCCCGGGCGGCCTGATCTCCTTCGCGACCCCCTCCAAGGGCGGCACCGCGAAGCCCGGCGCGGACCGCGCCGAGCCGTCCCCCACGCCCACCACCAGCACTCCCACGGCCTCACCGAGCGCGACGAAGCCCCAGTCGAAGGCCCCGAAGCCGCCGAAGGGTTCCACGGCCCCGCCGAAGCGCCCCAAGCCCCCCGCCGCCCCCGGCATATCCATACGCGCGGTCAACTTCCCCGACCGCTACTGGCGGGTGCGCGACGGCTATGTGCGCCTCGACCGGATCGGCTCGGGCTCCGAGCAGCGCGAGGACGCCACCTTCCAGCGCGTAGCCGGCCTCGCCGACCCCTCCTGCTACTCCTTCACCACCGCGGACGGCCGCTACCTCCGCCACCGCAGCTTCGTCCTGGTCGCCGACGGCAACGACGGCTCGTCCCTGTTCCGCCAGGACGCCACCTTCTGCCCCCGGGTCTGGTCCCGCTCGGGAACGCTCACGCTGGAGTCGGTCAACTACCCGGGCCGCTTCCTGCGCCACCGCAACTTCCAGCTCCGCCTCGACCCCTTCGAGAACGGTCACCAGTACTACTCGGACGCGTCGTTCCAGATCGTGTCCGGGCTGGGCTGAGCATGCGTGAGGGCGGCACCCGGACAGGGTGCCGCCCTCAGTCGCGTCCAGCGGGTCTCAGACGTTGAACCCGAGCGCCCGCAGCTGCTCGCGGCCGTCGTCAGTGATCTTGTCGGGGCCCCACGGGGGCATCCAGACCCAGTTGATGCGCAGTTCGCTCACGAGGCCGTCCGTGGCGGACTTCGCCTGGTCCTCGATGACGTCCGTCAGCGGGCAGGCCGCCGACGTCAGGGTCATGTCGAGCGTCGCGATGTTCGCGTCGTCGATGTGGATGCCGTAGATCAGGCCGAGGTTGACGACGTCGATGCCCAGCTCGGGGTCGACCACGTCGTACAGCGCCTCACGGACCTCTTCCTCCGAGGCCGGCTTCATCTCAACGGTCTCGCTCATGCCGTCGTCTCCTTCTCGGCGTCGGCTCCGCCCAGCACCTGGGCCGTCGCGTCCTTCCAGGCCATCCAGCTCAGCAGGGCGCACTTCACCCGGGCCGGGTACTTGGACACCCCGGCGAACGCGACCGCGTCCTCCAGGATCTCCTCCATCGCGTCGTCGGGTTCGAGCTTCCCCTTGGACTGCATCAGCTCCAGGAAGGTCTCCTGGATCCTCCGCGCGTCGGAGAGGTCCTTGCCGACGAGGAGGTCGTTCAGTACGGACGCGCTCGCCTGGCTGATCGAACAGCCCTGGCCCTCGTACGAGACGTCCTCGATCGTGGTGCCGTCGTACTTCACGCGCAGCGTGATCTCGTCACCGCACGTCGGGTTGACGTGGTGCACCTCGGCGTCGCCATCCCGCAAGCCCCGCCCGTGCGGGTTCTTGTAGTGGTCCAGGATGACTTCCTGGTACATGGAGTCCAGTTTCACCGTCTAGCACGCCCCTCAGCCGAAGAAGTTCCGTACGTGCTCCAAGCCGTCGACCAGTGCGTCGATCTCGGCCGGCGTGGAGTACAGATAGAACGACGCTCGCGTGGTCGCAGGAATTCCGTAGCGCAGGCAGACCGGCCGCGCGCAGTGGTGGCCGACCCGGACCGCGATGCCCTGCTCGTCGAGGACCTGGCCCACGTCGTGCGGGTGGATGTCCCCGAGGGTGAAGGAGATCGCCGCGCCGCGCTCCTCGGCCGTGGTGGGGCCGATGATGCGCAGGTCGGGGACCTCCAGCAGCCGCTTGACCGCGTACTCGGTGAGTGCGTGCTCGTGGGCGAGGATCTTGTCCATGCCGATCGAGTTGAGGTAGTCGATCGCCGCGCCGAGCCCGACCGCCTGGGCGATCGGGGGCGTTCCCGCCTCGAACTTGTGGGGCGCCGGGGCGTAGGTCGAGGAGTGCATCGACACCGTCTCGATCATCTCGCCGCCGCCGAGGAACGGGGGCAGGTCCTCCAGCAGCTCCTGGCGGCCCCAGAGGACGCCGATGCCGGTCGGGCCGCACATCTTGTGGCCGGTGAAGGCCACGAAGTCGGCCTGCAGGGCCTGCACGTCCAGCGGCATGTGCGGCGCGGCCTGGGAGGCGTCGACACACACCAGCGCACCGACCTCCTGGGCGCGGCGCACGATCGCCTCGACCGGGTTCTGGGTGCCGAGGATGTTGGAGACCAGCACGAAGGAGACGATCTTCGTCTTCTCGGTGATGATCTGGTCGATGTTCGACAGGTCGAGGCGGCCGTCGTCGGTGAGGCCGAACCACTTCAGCTTCGCGCCCGTGCGCTGCGCGAGCAGCTGCCACGGCACGATGTTGGAGTGGTGCTCCATCTCCGTGATGACGATCTCGGTCTCGGAGTCCACGCGGTAGGGCTCGTCGGCCCAGCCCAGCATGTTCGCCACGAGGTTGAGCGACTCCGAGGCGTTCTTGGTGAAGATCACCTCGTCACGGCTGGGCGCGTTGACGAACTCCGCGACCTTGTCGCGCGCGCCCTCGTACAGCGCCGTGGCCTCCTCGGCGAGCACATGCACACCGCGGTGGACGTTGGCGTTGTAGCGCTCGTAGTACTCGCTCAGGGCGTCCAGCACCTGGCGCGGCTTCTGGCTGGTCGCCGCGTTGTCCAGGTACACGAGCTTCTGACCGTCGTGGACCTGGCGGTCCAGGATGGGGAAGTCCTTGCGGATCGCCTCGGTGTCGAGGAGGCCCGGCAGCTGTGTCACGCGGATGCGCCACCCTTCGTGTCGACTCCGTCGAGCTTCGCATACGCCTCGTAGCCCTCGTTCTCCAGCTTGTCGGCGAGCTCGGCGCCGCCGGACTCGACGATCCGGCCGCCGGAGAAGACGTGCACGTGGTCGGGCTTGATGTAGCGGAGGATGCGCGTGTAGTGGGTGATCAGCAGGGTGCCGACCTCGCCCGTCTCGCGGACGCGGTTGACGCCCTCGGAGACGACGCGCAGGGCGTCGACGTCGAGGCCGGAGTCGGTCTCGTCGAGGATCGCCATCTTGGGCTTGAGGAGCTCCAGCTGGAGGATCTCGTGGCGCTTCTTCTCACCGCCGGAGAAGCCCTCGTTGACGTTGCGCTCGGCGAAGGAGGGGTCCATGTTGAGGCGCTCCATGGCCTCCTTGACCTCCTTCACCCAGGTGCGCAGCTTGGGGGCCTCGCCGCGGACGGCGGTGGCGGAGGTGCGCAGGAAGTTCGACACGGAGACACCCGGGACCTCGACCGGGTACTGCATGGCGAGGAACAGGCCGGCGCGGGCGCGCTCGTCGACGGACATCTCCAGGACGTCCTCGCCGTCGAGGGTGACGGTGCCGCCGGTGATCGTGTACTTCGGGTGACCCGCGAGGGAGTAGGCGAGGGTCGACTTGCCGGAGCCGTTGGGGCCCATGATGGCGTGCGTCTCGCCCTGCTTCACGGTGAGGTCGACGCCCTTGAGGATCTCCTTCGTGGCGTTGTCGGCCTCGACGGTGACGTGCAGGTCTCGGATTTCAAGCGTTGCCATGGGTGCCTCAGGACTCCTGGGTGAGGGAGACGAGCACGTCGTCCCCTTCGATCTTTACGGGGTATACGGGGACGGGACGCGTCGCCGGGAGGGCGTCGGGCTTGCCGGAGCGGAGGTCGAAGCGCGAGCCGTGCAGCCAGCACTCGATGTGGCAGTCGTCGACCTCGCCTTCCGCGAGGGAGACGTTCGCGTGCGAGCAGATGTCGTGGATCGCGAACACCTCGCCCTCGGTCTGCACGATGGACAGGGGCGTGCCGTCGAGTTCCACCCGTTTCGGGGTGTCCGCCTCCAGCTCGCCCAGTCCACAGGCGCGTACGAAGGTCATGCGACCGCCGCCTCCAGCTCCTCCTCGATCCTGGCGATCAGACGCTCCTCGATGTCGGGGAGGCCGATCTGCTGGACCAGCTCGGCGAAGAAGCCGCGGACCACGAGGCGCCGGGCCTCGTGCTCCGGGATGCCGCGGGCCATGAGGTAGAAGAGCTGCTCGTCGTCGAAGCGGCCGGTCGCCGAGGCGTGGCCGGCGCCGACGATCTCGCCGGTCTCGATCTCCAGGTTCGGCACGGAGTCGACCCGGGCACCGTCGGTGAGGACGAGGTTGCGGTTCATCTCGTAGGTGTCGGTGCCCTCGGCCTTGGCCTCGATGAGCACGTCACCGATCCACACGGCGTGCGCGTCGTCGCCCTGGAGCGCGCCCTTGTAGACGACGTTGGACTTGCAGTGCGGGGCGTTGTGGTCGACCAGGAGGCGGTGCTCCTGGTGCTGGCCCTGGTCGGTGAAGTACAGGCCGAACAGTTCGGCCTCGCCGCCGGGGCCGGCGTACTGCACGCGCGGGTGAAGCCGGACCACGTCGCCGCCGAAGGTGACGACGACCGACTTGAAGGAGGCGTCGCGGCCGACGAGTGCGTTGTGCTGGGCGACGTGGACGGCCTTCTCGTCCCAGTCCTGGACGGAGACGACGGTGAGCTTGGCTCCGTCGCCCAGGACGTAGTCGACGTTGGCGGCGAGCACCGCGTCACCGGTGTGGTCGATGACCACGACGGCCTCGGCGAAGGCGCCCAGCTCGATCACCTGGTGACCGAAGCGGGTGCCGCCCTCGCCGTGCACCGAGATGCGGATGGGCTCGGTGAGGACGGTCTCCTTGGGGACGGTCACGACCGAGGCCTTCTCGAACGCCGAGTAGGCCTGGGCGGCGACGCGGTCCACCGGGGTGCCGGCCTTGCCGAGTCGCGCGTCGTCGCGGCCGACGGCCTCGACGGTGACGCCCTCGGGGGCCTGGACGTCGACCTTCACGCCGTTGCCGTTCGCGACGGCGGTGCCGTCGTGCAGACCGCGCAGGCGCTCCAGCGGGGTGAACCGCCACTCCTCCTCACGGCCGTGCGGGACGGGGAAGTCCGCGACGTCGAAGGAGGGGGGCGCGCTCATGCGCGTGGCGACGGTCGACTCCGCGGCGACCGCGATCGAGCCCGCGGTGGTGGATCCCACGGGGATGTTCTGGGCCTCAGCCATGGCTGTCGTAGTGCTCGCTTTCCGTTCCGTAAGGGGCTTGATGGACTGCGGTGGGATTAACCGACCGCACCTTCCATCTGCAGCTCGATCAGCCGGTTGAGCTCCAGCGCGTACTCCATGGGGAGCTCCTTGGCGATGGGCTCGACGAAGCCGCGCACGATCATCGCCATGGCCTCGTCCTCGCTCAGGCCGCGGCTCATCAGGTAGAAGAGCTGGTCCTCGGAGACCTTGGAGACGGTCGCCTCGTGGCCCATGGACACGTCGTCCTCGCGGACGTCCACGTAGGGGTAGGTGTCCGAGCGGGAGATGGTGTCGACCAGGAGCGCGTCGCACAGCACGTTGGACTTGGAGCCCGGGGCGCCCTCGCCGATCTCGATCAGACCGCGGTAGGAGGTGCGGCCACCGCCGCGCGCGACGGACTTCGAGACGATGTTGGACGACGTGTTCGGCGCCATGTGGACCATCTTCGCGCCGGCGTCCTGGTGCTGGCCCTCGCCCGCGAAGGCGATGGACAGGGTCTCGCCCTTGGCGTGCTCGCCCATCAGGTAGACGGCCGGGTACTTCATCGTCACCTTGGAGCCGATGTTGCCGTCGATCCACTCCATGGTCGCGCCCTCGTAGGCGACGGCGCGCTTGGTGACCAGGTTGTAGACGTTGTTCGACCAGTTCTGGATGGTCGTGTAGCGGCAGCGGGCGTTCTTCTTGACGATGATCTCGACGACCGCGGAGTGCAGCGAGTCCGACTTGTAGATCGGGGCGGTGCAGCCCTCGACGTAGTGCACGTAGGCACCCTCGTCGACGATGATCAGGGTCCGCTCGAACTGGCCCATGTTCTCCGTGTTGATGCGGAAGTAGGCCTGGAGCGGGATCTCCACGTGCACGCCCTTCGGCACGTAGATGAAGGAGCCGCCCGACCACACGGCGGTGTTCAGGGCCGCGAACTTGTTGTCACCGGCGGGGATGACGGTCCCGAAGTACTCCTTGAAGAGCTCCGGGTGCTCCTTCAGCGCGGTGTCGGTGTCGAGGAAGATGACGCCCTGCTCCTCCAGATCCTCGCGGATCTGGTGGTAGACGACCTCGGACTCGTACTGCGCGGCGACACCGGCGACGAGGCGCTGCTTCTCCGCCTCGGGGATGCCGAGCTTGTCGTACGTGTTCTTGATGTCCTCGGGCAGGTCCTCCCAGGACTCCGCCTGCTTCTCCGTGGAGCGCACGAAGTACTTGATGTTGTCGAAGTCGATGCCGGAGAGGTCCGAGCCCCAGTTCGGCATGGGCTTCTTCTCGAACAGGCGCAGGCCCTTGAGGCGGAGCTTGGTCATCCACTCCGGCTCGCTCTTCTTGTCGGAGATGTCCCGGACGACGTCCTCGTTGATGCCGCGCTTGGCAGAGGCGCCGGCCGTGTCGGAGTCGGCCCAGCCGTACTCGTACTTGCCCAGGCCCTCCAGCTCGGGGTGGGCAGTCTCCGTGGGGAGAGTCATGCGGGGTTCCTCCCGGCCGTGCTTGCAGATGCGTTGTGGGAAATCTTGGGGATGAACGTCGTGCAGACGCCGTCGCCGTGCGCGATGGTGGCGAGCCGCTGTACGTGTGTACCGAGCAGCTCGGCGAAAAATTCCGTCTCCGCCTCGCACAGTTGCGGGAACTGCTCGGCGACGTGCGCGACCGGGCAGTGGTGCTGGCAGAGCTGCTCACCCTGCTGCGGGTGGGGCGCGCTGCGCGCCGTAGCAGCGTACCCGTCGGCACTCAGGGCCTTGGCCAGCGCTTCGGTCCGCTTCTCGGGCGTGGCGCCCTCGACCGCCCGGCGGTAGGCACCGGCCTGCGCGGCGATCCTGGCGCGGGCGAACGCGGCGATCGCCTCGTTGCCGCCCTCGCGGTCGGCGATCCAGCGCAGGGCGTCCGCGGCGAGCGTGTCGTACGACTGGTCGAAGGCGTCCCGGCCGCAGTCGGTCAGGGCGAACACCTTGGCCGGCCGGCCGCGGGTCCGCGCGCCGTACACGCGCTGCTCGCGCGCTTCCACGACACCGTCGCCCGTGAGGGCGTCGAGGTGCCGGCGCACGGCCGCCTGGGTGAGGCCCAGCCGCTCGGCGAGCTCGGCGACGGTCGAGGGGCCGTGGTCCAGGATGGACCTGGCGACACGGTTGCGGGTGGACCGCTCACCGGTCGCCAGCTCCTCGTGGGGTGCCTCGCCGACGTTTTTCACAACGCCATTGTTGCGTAATTCTTCCGGAGCGGGCAAGCGCGCCTGCGGCACCCGACGGTGCCCTACGTCACTTAGGTAAACCTAAGCTGACCTGCGGAAATGATCTCTGATCGATCAAACGGGTGGCAGGCGGCAGTCGTATCGGGGACACTCCACAACCATGCCCACACCCCCTCCGACCGGCCCTCTTGTCACCCGCGAGACGCTTCGGGCACAGCTCGAAGAGCTGGGCGTGCGCCCGGGCGAGACCCTCCTCGTGCACTCCTCCCTCAGCGCCCTCGGCTGGGTCAACGGCGGCGCCGTCGCGGTCGTGCAGGGACTGCTCGACGCGCTCGGTCCCGAGGGCACGCTCGTGGTCCCCACCCAGACCGGCGACCTGTCCGACCCCGCCCTGTGGAGCAACCCGCCCGTGCCCCGGGAGTGGTGGGCGGCCATCCGCGCCACCATGCCCGCCTACGACCCGCGGATCACGCCCAGCCGCGGGGTCGGCGCCGTCCCGGAGACCGTGCGCACCTGGCCCGGCGCGCTGCGCAGCGCGCATCCGCAGACCTCCTTCGCGGCGCTCGGTCCCCGCGCGGCGGAGGTCCTCGACGGGCACGCGCCCGACTGCAGGCTCGGTGAGCGCAGCCCGCTGGCGAGACTGGAGGCGATGGGTGCCCGGGTACTGCTGCTCGGCGCCGGCTACGCCTCCTGCACGAGCTTCCACCTCGCCGAGTACCGGATTCCGTCCCCGCGCGTCGCCGTCGGCCGGCCGGGGCCGGAGGGTTGGGAGACCGTGACCGAGGTGTCCATCAGCTCGGACCGTTTCGACGAGCTGGGCTACGACTTCGAACGGGACCGCCCCGTCGTCCGCGGAAAGGCCGGTGCCGCCGAGGTGCGGCTGTTCCCGGTGGCGGACGCGGTGGCCTACGCCGAGCGGTGGCTGGCGGTCCACCGGCCCCGTGATGAGGAATTCCTCCACCCGCCGGTCTGAGCCCCGGCCGGCCTACCTAGACTCTGGACCCATGCGAAGTGAGCCCGTGATCCAGGTCCAGGCCCTGGTGAAGCGGTACGGCACGAAGACCGCGGTGGACGGGCTCGACCTGGTGGCCCGGACGGGCGTGACCGCCGTGCTCGGCCCCAACGGGGCGGGCAAGACGACCACGGTCGAGACCTGCGAGGGGTACCGGAAGCCGGACTCCGGCACGGTGCGCGTTCTGGGCCTCGACCCGGTGAGACAGTCCGGGGAGCTGCGGCCCCGCATCGGCGTGATGCTCCAGTCCGGCGGCGTCTACTCGGGCTCCCGGGCCGACGAGATGCTGCGCCACGTGGCGAAACTGCACGCGCACCCCCTGGACGTGGACGCGCTGATCGAGCGCCTGGGCCTCGGCTCCTGCGGCCGTACGACGTACCGGCGGCTGTCCGGCGGGCAGCAGCAGCGGCTGGCGCTGGCCATGGCCGTGGTCGGGCGGCCGGAACTGGTCTTCCTCGACGAGCCGACCGCCGGACTCGACCCGCAGGCCCGCCACGCCACCTGGGACCTCGTGCGGGACCTGCGCGCCGACGGTGTCTCGGTGGTGCTCACCACCCATTACATGGACGAGGCCGAGCAGCTCGCGGACGACGTGGCGATCATCGACTCCGGCCGGGTCATCGCCCAGGGCTCCCCCGAGGAGCTGTGCCGCGGCGGCGCCGAGAACACACTCCGCTTCACGGGCCGGCCGGGCCTCGACGTGGGCTCGCTGCTGAAGGCCCTGCCCGCCGACTGCTCGGCCGCCGAGCTGACGCCCGGCTCCTACCGGGTCGCCGGCAAGGTCGACCCCCAGCTGCTCGCGACGGTCACCTCCTGGTGTGCCCAGCACGGCGTGATGCCGGAGAAGATCTCCGTCGAGCGGCACACCCTGGAGGACGTCTTCTTGGAGCTCACCGGCAAGGAGCTGCGCTCGTGACCGCCACCGGCACCGGGACGTACACGCCGAAGCCCGGCGCGGCGCCCCTCCCCCGCATGATCGCGGCGCAGGCCGCACTCGAGACGAAGATGCTGCTGCGCAACGGCGAGCAGCTGCTGCTGACCGTCGTCATCCCGACCTTGCTGCTGGTGCTGTTCAGCACCGTGGACATCGTCGACACCGGCGCCGGGAAGGCGGTCGACTTCCTGGCGCCCGGCATCCTCGCGCTCGCGGTGCTGTCGACCGCGTTCACCGGCCAGGCCATCGCCACCGGCTTCGAGCGCCGCTACGGCGTGCTGAAGCGGCTCGCCTCCTCTCCCCTGCCCCGCTGGGGCCTGATGACGGCGAAGACGGTGTCGGTCCTGGTCACCGAGGTGCTCCAGGTGATCCTGCTCACGGTGATCGCCTTCGCCCTCGGCTGGTCCCCGCAGGGCAACCCGGTCGCCGTCCTGCTGCTCCTGGTTTTCGGCACGGCGGCCTTCTCGGGCCTGGGCCTGCTGATGGCCGGGACGCTGAAGGCCGAGGCGACGCTGGCTGCGGCCAACCTGGTGTTCCTGCTGCTCCTGGTGGGCGGCGGGGTCGTCGTGCCGCTCGACAGGTTCCCCTCCGGCGCGCAGGACGTGCTGGGCCTGCTGCCGATCTCGGCGTTGTCCGACGGTCTGCGGGACGTGCTCCAGCACGGGGCCGGGATGCCCTGGGGCGACCTGGGGATCCTGGCCGTGTGGGCGGTCCTGGGCCTGGCGGCGGCCGGGAAGTTCTTCCGCTGGGAGTAGGGACGGCGCCATGTGACGGACCCTCGTGAACGCATGCACAAGCGGCGGCCTACGATGGTTCGCGTGCCACACGTGACCCGCGCCGACGCCAAGGCCGCCCTGCGCAACCCGCTCGCCTTCATCGCCGAGCGCTGGACCCCGGAACCCCGGACGGTCCGGCGCGCGGCCCTTTCCGCACTGCTGATGTCGGTGATCATCGTCGTCACCGGCGGCGCCGTACGGCTGACCGGCTCGGGCCTGGGCTGCCCGACCTGGCCCAAGTGCACCGACGACTCGCTCACCGCCACGAGCGCGATGGGCTTCCACGGCGCGATCGAGTTCGGCAACCGCATGCTGACGTACGTGCTGTGTGCCGCCGTCGGCTGGGCGATCATCGCCGCGCGCTCGCAGAAGCCGTACCGGCGGGGTCTCGTGCGGCTTGGCTGGGCGCAGTTCTGGATCGTGATGAGCAACGCGATCCTCGGCGGCATCGTGGTGCTGGTCGGTCTCAACCCGTACACGGTGGCGGCCCACTTCGTGGCGACGTCCGCGCTCATCGCGGTGGCCACGGTGATGTGGCAGCGCGCGCGGGAGGGCGACGCCGCGCCGCGCCCGCTGGTCGGCAAGGCCGTGCAGCAGCTGGTGTGGTTCCTGGTCGCGGCGGCCGTCCTGCTCATCCTGGTCGGCACGGTCGTCACCGGCGCGGGCCCGCACGCGGGCGACTCCAGCGAGGTCGAACGGATGCCGGTCGACTGGGAGACGGTCAGCAAGCTGCACGCCGTGCTGGCCTGGATCGTGGTGACGCTGACCTTCGCCCTCTGGTTCGTCCTGAAGGCGGTCGACGCGCCGAGGAACCCGCTGCACCGCACCCGGGAGCTGTTCCTGATCCTGCTCGCGCAGGGCGTCATCGGGTACGTCCAGTACTTCACGGACCTGCCCGAGATCCTGGTCGGTGCGCACATGCTGGGATCGGCCGTGATGTGGATCTGGGTGCTGCGCGTGGTGCTGTCGCTGCGGGAACGGCCGGAGGCCGTGGCCGGCCTGCCCGGCCCCAGCGCCGAGTCGACCCTGACCAAGGCCTAGCCAGGGCCTGTCGCTTGGATCATGCCGACGTCGCGGGGCATGGCACGCACATCGGCGCACGACAGGCCCTGGTCGAGTCCGTACACCCGATGCGCGTTCCCCGACGCCAGCATGCCCGCCACCCGCTGCGCGTCGGCCAGTGACCAGGAGCCCTCGGCGACCCAGGTGCCCAGCACCCGGCCCAGGGCCTCGCGGAACAGGCGGGCGCCCACCACGTGCAGTTCGGGCAGCCCTCGCGCGCCGGTGGAGAAGAGGATCTTGCCGAAGGGGGCCAGTTCCAGGATCTCCGCGAGGACGGTCGCGGCCCCGGCACCCGTGCGGACCAGGGCGGCACCGCAGTCCACGTGGACGTGCGGGAAGACACCGGCGAGATGGGCGGCCTGCCGGTGGTCCGGGTAGCCGTGCAGCAGGACCAGGTCCGTGCCGAGACCGGCGGTGGCCCGTACGAAGTCCGTCAGCAGCACCGGGTCCGTACGGTCGATACGCGGCCCCGGTGCGCCCAGCCCCGCGTGCAGCTGGAGCGGCAGCCCCGAGGCGACCGCGCTCCACAGCAGATGCCGTAACAGCACCGGGTCGCTCAGCTCACCGCCGACGCCGCGCCCGGCGAGCCAGCGGCCGGCCGCGCCGCGCACCTCCCCCGGCCCGGGCGGCTCCGGAGCCAGCGCGAGGCCGTGCCGTACGCCGGCGACCGAGGTGAAGGCGACGGCATGGGCGGCGGCCGCGTGCACCGACTCGGCGAGGTTCGCGAGGAAGGACTCGACGCTTCCGGAGGTGTCTGCGACCTGCTCGGCGAGGAGTTCCAGGCGCACGATCTCGCGGGCCTGCGCGGCACCCGCGCCGGCCAGTTCGCCGGGCTGCGTCAGGTCTCCGGGCAGGCCGGTGTCGACCAGGTACGTGGTGATGCCGCTGCCGCGCAGGAGGCGGCGGCCCGACTCCTGCACGCCCAGTTCCCGGCGTCGGGCCAGGTAGCGGGCGGGTGCGCAGTGAGGTTCGAGGCCGAGCAGGGGCGGGCACCAACGCCGCACGGCGAAGCCGGTCTGGGTGTCGAAGAGGGTGGTGCCGGGGGCGGGTGGGCCCTCGGTGTGGCCGAGGTGGGCCTCGAAGGTGCCGAGGCCCAGCTCCGTGCGGAGCACTCCGTGGCAGTACTGGTCCACCAGTGACGGCGTTTCGATCATCCGGGCCTCCCGGTGTGGACCCTGTTTGCTCTCAAGGGTCCTAACGGGTGAACCGGGTGTGAGGTCGCGGTCTCGGGGCGGGGCCCGATGTCGTGCGGCGGGTGCGGGCCGTCTGTGGCCGCTCGCGCAGTTCCCCGCGCCCCTGGAAGGTCAGTCGTTCTTGGGGCCGCCCACCTGGATACCGGCCATGCGGCTCCACTCGTAGCGGCCCGTCTTGACCTTCGCCGCGAAGTCGCCGTCGAAGGACTCGTGGCGGGTGATGCCCGACTTGTCCACCGCCTGCTCGGCGATCTCGTAGGAGGGGGCGACCAGGTCGCCCCAGTTGCCGTCCTCGCCGACCAGGACGATGCGGGCGCCGCGCTCGCCGAGGTAGGCGACCTGGCCCTCGGCGCCGCCGTGGGCCTTGGAGAAGGAGGAGATCTGCTTGGCCAGCCGGGCCACCTTGCGCTCGGCCTTCGGGTCAACCTGCTGCGTGTCTGCCATGACCAGGATGCTACTCACCAGTAGATCGACTGGCGAGGGCAGGGTTCTGTGACGTACGTCCGTGTGTCGGTGTTCGTGCGCCGGTGTCCGTGTGTCAGCGCAGGAAGGGGTCGACCGCGACCGCGACGAAGAGCAGCGACACATAGGTGATCGACCAGTGGAACAGGCGCATCTCCTTCAGCTTCGCGCCCGTCACCTCCGCCTTCGCGCGGTTCTGCAGGCCGTGCGCCTCCCAGAGCCAGAAACCGCCCGCCAGCAGGGCCACCGAGGTGTAGAACCAGCCGGTGTAGCCGAGGGGGGTGAGCAGGAGCGAGACGCCGACCATGACCCAGCTGTAGATCACGATCTGCTTGGCGACCACCTTGTTGGAGGCGACCACCGGGAGCATGGGCACACCCACGCGCGCGTAGTCCTCCTTGACCTTCATGGACAGCGGCCAGTAGTGCGGCGGCGTCCAGAAGAACATCACCATGAAGAGGATGACGGGCGCCCAGGACATGGAGTTCGTGACCGAGGACCAGCCGATCAGCACCGGCAGACAGCCGGCGATGCCGCCCCACACGATGTTCTGCGAGGTGCGGCGCTTGAGGATCATCGTGTAGACGACGACGTAGAACAGGAGCGCGCCGAGGGCGAGCCACGCGCTCAGCCAGTTGACGGTGAGGCCGAACAGCAGCGTCGAGGCGACGGCCAGCGTGATGCCGAAGGCCAGGCACTCGCGCGGGCTGACCATGCCGGTGACCAGCGGCCGCTGCGAGGTGCGGTCCATCAGCGCGTCGATGTCGCGGTCGATGTACATGTTGAGCGCGTTGGCGCCGCCCGCGGACATGTAGCCGCCGAGGCACGTCAGCAGCACCAGTGTCAGGTCGGGCACGCCCTGCTGCGCCAGGAACATCACCGGCACCGTCGTGATCAGCAGCAGCTCGATGATCCGCGGCTTGGTGAGAGCCACGAATGCCATGACACGGGCCCCGAGCGGCCGGTGGGCCGGGCTCTGGTCCGCCCCGGTCATCCCCGCTGGACGGGATTCAACGGCCGTCACGCACACCCCTACAGAGACATCCCAGCAAGCCTCACCGCTGTGAAGTCCCGGTAAAGGCTCGCGCGTACCACGCCACTTTAGACGTTGCCCAGACTCGGACATTCGCGGGGGTCGGCTCGTGTTGTCGAGCGCCTCCGGAAGGGCGCCCGGAAGCTCGATTGAGCACCCGGACCCTCGTCGTGCCGGACGCCTTCGAAAGGGCGCCCGGAAGCTCGATTGAGCACCCGGATGAGCGGCTCCGTATTCACCTGTCGAATGCGGTACGGCCCAGTCAGGAGGCGGATCGGGATCAGCCCCGTCACTCTGGAGTGACTCGAAAAAACGCACGTCCCACGGGGGTAGGCTCGACTGCGGCCGGTGGGCGCCCCGATACACCGGCATCCGACATGTGGAGAGGAGCCCTGACCCAGGGTGAGCACCAAGCCGACCACCACAGACCTCGAGTGGACCGAGTTGGACCAGCGGTCCGTCGACACCGCGCGTGTCCTGGCCGCCGATGCCGTACAGAAGGTCGGTAACGGCCATCCGGGTACGGCGATGAGCCTGGCGCCTGCCGCCTACACCCTCTTCCAGAAGGTGATGCGCCACGACCCGGCCGACGCCGACTGGGTCGGACGGGACCGCTTCGTGCTGTCCGCCGGCCACTCGTCCCTGACCCTCTACACCCAGCTGTACCTGGCCGGCTTCGGCCTGGAGCTGGACGACCTGAAGTCCTTCCGCACCTGGGGCTCCAAGACCCCCGGTCACCCCGAGTACGGGCACACGACCGGTGTGGAGACGACGACCGGGCCGCTCGGCCAGGGCGTCGCCAACGCGGTGGGCATGGCGATGGCCGCCCGCTACGAGCGCGGCCTGTTCGACCCGGAGGCCGCCGAGGGCGAGTCTCCGTTCGACCACTTCGTCTACTGCATCGCCGGTGACGGCTGCCTCCAGGAGGGCATCTCCGCCGAGGCGTCCTCGATGGCGGGCCACCAGAAGCTCGGCAACCTCATCCTGCTGTGGGACGACAACCACATCTCGATCGAGGGCGACACGGAGACGGCCGTCTCCGAGGACACCGTGAAGCGGTACGAGGCGTACGGCTGGCACGTGCAGCGGGTGGCGCCGAAGCCGGACGGCGACCTGGACCCGAACGCGCTCTACGACGCGATCGAGGCGGCCAAGGCGGTCACCGACCGGCCGTCGTTCATCGCGATGCGCTCGATCATCGCCTGGCCCGCCCCGAACGCGCAGAACACCGAGGCGGCACACGGCTCGGCGCTGGGTGACGACGAGGTGGCCGCGACCAAGCGCGTGCTCGGCTTCGACCCGGAGCAGACCTTCGAGGTCTCCGACGAGGTCATCACGCACACCCGCAAGGCGCTGGAGCGGGGCCAGGCGGCCCGCGCGGTGTGGGAGAAGGCGTACCAGCAGTGGCGGGACAACAACCCCGAGCGCGCCGCGGAGTACGACCGGATCGCCAAGGGTGAGCTGCCCCAGGGCTGGGAGGAGAAGATCCCGGTCTTCGAGGTCGGCAAGGGTGTCGCCACGCGCGCCGCGTCCGGCAAGGTGCTGCAGGCCCTCGGCGGGGTCATCCCCGAGCTGTGGGGCGGCTCGGCCGACCTGGCCGGTTCCAACAACACCACGATCGACAAGACCAGCTCCTTCCTCCCGGCGGACAACCCGCTGCCGGAGGCGGACCCCTACGGCCGCACGATCCACTTCGGCATCCGCGAGCACGCGATGGCCGCCGAGATGAACGGCATCGCGCTGCACGGCAACACCCGGATCTACGGCGGAACCTTCCTGGTGTTCTCCGACTACATGCGCAACGCGGTGCGGCTGTCGGCGCTGATGCACCTGCCGGTGACGTACGTGTGGACGCACGACTCCATCGGCCTCGGTGAGGACGGCCCGACGCACCAGCCGGTCGAGCACCTCGCGTCGCTGCGCGCGATCCCGGGCCTGAACCTGGTGCGCCCGGCGGACGCCAACGAGACCGCGATCGCCTGGCGCGAGATCCTCGCGCGCTGGACGAAGGAGTTCGGCAAGGGGCAGCCGCACGGTCTGGCGCTGACGCGTCAGGGTGTGCCGACGTACGCGCCCAACGAGGACGCCGCGAAGGGCGGTTACGTCCTGTTCGAGGCCGAGGGCGGCGAGCCCGAGGTCATCCTGATCGCCACCGGCTCCGAGGTGCACGTCGCCGTCGAGGCGCGCGAGCAGCTCCAGGGCGCCGGCGTGCCCACGCGCGTCGTGTCCATGCCGTCGGTGGAGTGGTTCGAGCAGCAGGACCAGGGGTACCGGGACAGCGTCCTGCCGCCGTCCGTACGGGCCCGTGTCGCGGTGGAGGCCGGGATCGGGCTCACCTGGCACAAGTACGTGGGGGACGCCGGCCGCATCGTTTCCCTGGAGCACTTCGGTGCTTCGGCCGACGGCAAGGTGCTCTTCCGCGAGTTCGGTTTCACTCCCGAGAACGTGGCCGCCGCCGCGCGGGAATCGATCGCCGCAGCTCAGCGCTGACGCTCATATACGACACGTAGGAGATGGAATTTCCATGACAGACGCACTCAAGCGCCTCTCCGAGGAAGGCGTGGCGATCTGGCTGGACGACCTGTCGCGCAAGCGGATCACGTCCGGCAACCTCGCCGAGCTGATCGACCAGCAGCACGTCGTGGGCGTCACCACCAACCCCTCGATCTTCCAGAAGGCGATCTCGCAGGGCGACGGCTACGACACGCAGCTGACCGACCTCGCCGCCCGCAAGGTCACCGTCGAAGAGGCCATCCGCATGATCACGACGGCGGACGTCCGTGACGCCGCCGACATCCTGCGCCCGGTGTTCGACGCCACCGGCGGCCAGGACGGCCGGGTCTCGATCGAGGTCGACCCGCGCCTGGCGCACAACACGCGGGCCACGGTCGCCGAGGCCAAGCAGCTCGCCTGGCTGGTGGACCGGCCCAACACCCTCATCAAGATCCCGGCGACCGAGGCGGGCATCCCGGCCATCGCCGAGACCATCGGCCTGGGCATCAGCGTCAACGTCACGCTGATCTTCTCGCTGGAGCGCTACCGCCTGGTGATGGACGCGTTCCTGACCGGTCTGGAGAAGGCCAAGGAGCGTGGCCTGGACCTGTCGCAGATCCACTCCGTGGCCTCGTTCTTCGTGTCCCGCGTGGACACCGAGATCGACAAGCGGATCGACGCCCTGGGCACCGACGAGGCCAAGGCGGCGCGCGGCAAGGCCGGCGTGGCCAACGCCCGGCTGGCCTACCAGGCGTACGAGGAGGTCTTCTCCTCCGACCGCTGGAGCGCCCTGGAGAAGGCCGGCGCCAACAAGCAGCGTCCGCTGTGGGCATCCACCGGCGTCAAGGACAAGGCGTACAAGCCCACCCTGTACGTCGACGAGCTGGTCGCGCCCAACACGGTGAACACCATGCCCGAGGCGACCCTGTTCGCCACCGAGGAGCAGGGCGAGATCCGCGGCAACGCCGTCGCCGGCACGTACGAGCAGGCCCGCGCCGACCTCGACGCGGTCGAGAAGCTCGGGATCAAGTACGACGACGTGGTCCAGCTGCTGGAGGAAGAGGGCGTCGAGAAGTTCGAGGCGTCCTGGAACGACCTGCTGAAGTCGACCGAGGCCGAGCTTCAGCGCCTCGCGCCTTCGGAGGGCTGAACAGGTGTCGAGCAGCAACCCGCTGCGTGACCCCGCGGACCGACGGCTCCCGCGTATCGCGGGGCCGTCGGGCCTGGTCATCTTCGGCGTCACGGGCGACCTGTCCCGCAAGAAGCTCATGCCCGCCGTGTACGACCTCGCCAACCGGGGTCTGCTGCCGCCGGGCTTCTCCCTGGTGGGCTTCGCCCGTCGTGAGTGGGCGCACGAGGACTTCGCCCAGGAGGTCCACGACGCGGTGAAGGAGCACGCCCGCACACCCTTCCGCGAGGAGGTCTGGCAGCAGCTCATTCAGGGCATGCGCTTCGTGCAGGGCACGTTCGACGACGACGACGCGTTCGAGCGGCTGCGCTCCACGATCGACGAGCTGGACAAGGCGCAGGGCACGGGCGGCAACTTCGCCTTCTACCTGTCGGTCCCGCCGTCGGCCTTCCCCGTGGTCATCCAGCAGCTGAAGAAGCACCAGCTGGCCGACCAGTCGAGCGGTTCCTGGCGGCGCGCGGTCATCGAGAAGCCGTTCGGCCACAATCTGGAGTCGGCCGAGGAGCTCAACAAGGTCGTCCACGAGGTCTTCGCCCCGGACCAGGTCTTCCGTATCGACCACTACCTGGGCAAGGAGACCGTCCAGAACATCCTGGCGCTGCGCTTCGCGAACACGATGTTCGAGCCGATCTGGAACCGGTCCTTCGTGGACCATGTGCAGATCACCATGGCCGAGGACATCGGCATCGGCGGCCGGGCCGGGTACTACGACGGCATCGGTGCCGCCCGTGACGTCATCCAGAACCACCTGCTCCAGCTGATGGCGCTGACCGCGATGGAGGAGCCCGCCTCCTTCGACGCGGACGCGCTGGCCGCGGAGAAGACGAAGGTGCTCGGCGCCGTACGGCTGCCGCAGGACCTGGGCCGCGACACCGTGCGCGCCCAGTACGCGGCCGGCTGGCAGGGCGGCGCGAAGGTGATCGGCTATCTCGACGAGGACGGTATCGACGCCTCCTCGAAGACCGACACGTACGCCGCGATCAAGCTGGAGATCGACAACCGCCGCTGGGCGGGCGTCCCCTTCTACCTGCGCACCGGCAAGCGGCTGGGCCGCCGGGTGACGGAGATCGCGGTCGTCTTCCAGCGGGCCCCGCACTCCCCCTTCGACTCGACCGCCACCGAGGAGCTCGGCTCCAACGCGATCGTCATCCGCGTCCAGCCGGACGAGGGCGTCACCGTCCGCTTCGGCTCGAAGGTGCCGGGCACGTCGATGGAGATCCGGGACGTGTCGATGGACTTCGCCTACGGCGAGTCCTTCACCGAGTCCAGCCCGGAGGCGTACGAGCGTCTGATCCTGGACGTTCTGCTCGGTGACTCGAACCTCTTCCCGCGCACCGAGGAGGTCGAGCTGTCCTGGAAGATCCTCGACCCGATCGAGGAGTACTGGGACAAGAACGGCAAGCCCGCCCAGTACCCGGCCGGTACCTGGGGGCCCGTCGAGGCGGACGAAATGCTCGAGCGACACGGACGGAGCTGGCGCCGGCCATGAAGACAGACCTCACGGACACCACGGCCAGCAAGGTCAACAAGGCGCTGGTGCAGGGCCGCCGGGCGATCGGCACTCCGGCGGTCGGCATGGTGCTCACGCTGGTCATCGTGACGGACGAGGAGAACGCCTACGACGCGCTGAAGGCGGCGAGCGACGCCGCGCACGAGCATCCCTCGCGCACGCTCGTCGTCATCAAGCGCGTCTCCCGCTCACCCCGTGACCGTACGCAGTCCCGCCTGGACGCGGAGGTCCGGGTCGGCGCGGACGCGGGCACCGGCGAGACGGTGGTGCTCCGGCTGTACGGCGAGGTCGCGGACCACGCCCAGTCGGTGGTGCTGCCGCTGCTGCTGCCGGACGCCCCGGTGGTGGTGTGGTGGCCGGTGAACGCGCCGCTCGACCCGGCGAAGGACCCCCTGGGTGCCCTCGCGCAGCGCCGTGTCACCGACACGTACGCCTCCGAGCAGCCGGTCCGGGACCTGGCCACCCGGTCGGGGACCTACACCCCCGGCGACACGGACCTGTCGTGGACCCGCATCACGCCCTGGCGCTCCATGCTGGCGGCGGCCCTCGACCAGGTGACCTGCGAGGTGCGGGCCGTCGAGGTGGAGGGCGAGGAGTTCAACCCGAGCTGTGAGCTGCTGGCGATGTGGCTCGCGGACCGGCTGGACGTCCCCGTGAAGCGTTCGCTGTCCAGCGGCCCGGGTCTGACGGCCGTGCGGATGGACACCAACTGCGGCCCGATTAAGCTGGACCGGGCCGACGGCTCGCTGGCGACGCTGTCCATCGACGGCCAGCCGGACCGGGCCGTGGCGCTCAAGCGCAGGGAGACCGCCGAGCTGATGGCGGAGGAGCTGCGGCGTCTCGACCCGGACGACACGTACGCGTCGGCGCTTCGGTACGGGGTGGACCGGCTGAAGTCCGCGTCGACCGCTTCTGCGTCGTCGGTGCCGTCGGTGCCCAAAAGTGAGGGGCGAGCAGGACTCGCCCTCCCCGCTCCCGTTGAAGCGGCTGCGAAAGCACCCGCTGCGGAAGCGACGGCGCAGGCACCGGTGAAGCGGGAACCGCCGAAGCTGGAGCCCGTACGGAAGGCGACGACGAAGTGAGCACGGCACCGCAGCTGGTCGTCCACCGCGACAAGGAGCTGATGGCGCAGGCCGCGGCGGCCCGGCTGATCACCAGGATCGTGGACGCGCAGGCCTCGCGGGGCTCGGCGTCGGTGGTCCTGACGGGCGGCCGCAACGGCAACGGCCTGCTGGCGGCGCTGGCCGCGGCACCCGCCCGGGACGCGATCGACTGGGGCCGGCTCGACCTCTGGTGGGGTGACGAGCGGTTCCTGCCCGAGGGCGACCCGGAGCGCAACGTCACCCAGGCGAGGGAGGCCCTCCTCGACTCGGTGCCGCTCACCCCGGAGCGGGTGCACGCGATGCCCGCCTCGGACGGGCCGCACGGCACCGACGTGGACGCGGCGGCGGCCGCGTACGCGGAGGAACTGGCGAAGGCGGCGGGGCCTGAGAACCACGGCCCCGTGCCCGCGTTCGACGTGCTGATGCTGGGCGTCGGGCCGGACACGCATGTGGCGTCGCTGTTCCCGGAGTTGCCGGCGGTGCGGGAGACGGAGCGTACGGTCGTGGGCGTCCACGGCGCTCCGAAGCCGCCACCGACCCGGGTGACGCTGACCCTGCCCGCGATCCGTGCGGCTCGTGAGGTGTGGCTGCTGGCGGCGGGCGAGGACAAGGCCCGGGCAGCGGCGATCGCCCTCTCGGGCGCGGGCGAGGTCCAGGCACCGGCGGCCGGGGCGTACGGCCGCAGCCGGACGCTGTGGCTGCTGGACGGGGCGGCGGCTTCGCAACTGCCGCGTTCCCTGTACCCGCCTGCGTCGGCCTGACCGGCACGAGCGCCGACCGGTTCGCACACCGGAGCGGCCGGAACCCCTGAGCGCGGGGGTTCCGGCCGCTCCGGTTTTCCCGGACTCGGTCTCCGCCCAGCACCCGGGCGGTGAAGGCGACCAGGTCGGCTCGCCGTCGCTCGCGCGTCATCCGCTGCCGGTCGGTCAGGTGGTCGACGAGGTCCGCACGGACCGCGGCCGGCAGCGCGTGGGCGGTGAAGTCCGCGTCGGTGAAGCCGGAAAGTCGCGCCAGGACGTCCCGGAGCGTCCCGTGCCACCAGTCGCAGTGGGCGGCTGGCGCAGTCCCTCCCCACCGGAGTTCGCGCTGTGCTCGCGGCCCTGGAGTGCGCCGTCGCCAAAGGAGCCGAGGACCGGGTCACCGACACGGTCGAACGTCTCACCGGCCGCCCGCCGCGCAGCCTGCGCGCTCACGTGGAACGCGCGCGGGCCTCTGCGGTGGACGGCCGGTGGAATCCCCCCCCGGGGGGGGTCTACTTGACCGAGCCGGCCATCACGCCCTGCACGAAGTGCCTCTGGAACGCGAAGAACACGACGACGGGGACGACCAGGGACACGAACGCCCCGGGTGCCAGGACGTCGATGTTGCTGCCGAACTGGCGTATCTGCGACTGGAGTTCAACCGTCAGCGGCTGCGACGTGCTGTCCGCGAACAGCAGTGCCACCAGCATGTCGTTCCACACCCACAGGAACTGGAAGATGGCCAGGGAGGCGATCGCCGGCCGCCCCACGGGCAGGACCAGCCGCGTGAAGATACGCCACTCGCTGCCCCCGTCCATGCGGGCCGCCTCCAGCATCTCCTTCGGCATCTCGGCGAAGTAGTTGCGGAGCAGGAACACCGCGAACGGCAGGCCGTAGGCCACGTGGAAGAGGACGACGCCGGGAATCGTGCCGAACAGGCCGAGCTGCCCGAAGAGTTTGGCGACCGGCAGCAGACCGATCTGCACGGGCACCACCAGCAGCGCCACGACGACCAGGAAGATCGTCTCCCGCCCGGGGAAGTCCAGCCACGCGAAGGCGTACCCCGCGAGGGCCGCGATCACCACGACCAGCACCGTCGTCGGCACCGATATCAGCACCGTGTTCCAGAACGCCTGCGTGATCCCGGCGTTCCCCAGCAGCTCCGAGTAGTTGTCGAAGGACAGCTGCCCGGGGCTGGAGAACACCGTCCACCAGCCGCCCTTGGCCGTGTCCTCGGCGGACCGCAGCGACGACAGGAACAGCCCCGCCAGCGGCGTCATCCACACCAGGCCGATCAGGACGAGGAAGGCCTGGACGGCCCCGTTGCCCAGCCCGCGCCGGACCGCGTTCATCGCTGACTCCTTCGGAAACGGCGGACGTTGAACACCATGGCCGGGACGACCAGCAGCAGGAGCAGCACACCGAGCGCGCTGCCGAGCCCCTGGTTGTTGCCGCCGCCGAACGACACCAGCCACATCTGCGTCGCGAGCACGGTCGCGTCCTCCTGCACGGGGCCGGGCGCGATGATGTAGACGAGGTCGAAGACCTTCATCACGTTGATGACGAGGGTGATGAACACGACCGAGAGCACCGGTGCCAGCAGCGGCACCGTGATGCGCCGGAAGATCTGCCACTCGTTCGCGCCGTCCATCCGCGCCGCCTCCAGGGCGTCCCGGGGCAGCGTCGACAGACCGGCCCCGATCAGCACCATGGCGAAACCGGTCCAGATCCACAGGTACGCGCCGATGATCGCCGGGGTGACCAGCGCCGGCCCGAGCCAGGAGACGCCGTCGTAGGCCTGGGCGAAGTTGGACGACGGCAGGCGCACCTCGTAGGAGCCGGGTTCGAGTTTCCCGAAGCGGAAGGAGCCGTCGGCGGCCGTGGTCGTCGAGGCGATCTGCTCGCCGTCGCGGACCGCCTCGACCGTCATCTCCGGCAGTCCGCTCTCCCGCCGGTCCACCTTGCCCTGCTCCCCTCCCCCGCCGGGGGTGAAGTCCAGGTAGACCACGCCGCGCAGTTCGTCGGAGGCGGCCTTCCGCCCGGCCGCCGCGTACGCCGGTTCGGCCCCGCCCGGCAGGTCGTCGGGCTGCACGCCGACCAGGCCCAGCGCCACCGCGTCCCCGGGCGACACGCTCGTGCTCGTGCGGTACGAGCCGTCCTTGTCCTTGGTCAGGCCCTGGGCGTCACGCGCCCGGGCCGTCGGATAGGAGGACTGCCCCTGGAAGGCATCGTGGACGGAGACCACGGCGGCGTTGAGCACGCCCTTGTCGGGGTCCTCGTCGTAGGCGAGCCGGAAGATGATGCCGGCGGCGAGGAAGGAGACCGCCATCGGCATGAAGAGGAGCAGCTTGAAGGCGGTGGCCCAGCGGACCTTCTCCACCAGCACGGCGAGGATCAGCCCGAGGCCGGTGAGCAGGGCCGGGGCGATGACGACCCAGATGGCCGTGTTGCGGACGGCCTTGAGGGTCGCCGGGTCACGGAACATCTCGGCGTAGTTGTCGCCGCCGACGAAACTCGTCCCGGAGGCGTCGAAGAAGCTGCGGCCGATGCTGAACAGCACGGGGTAGACGACGAGTGCGCCGAGCAGCAGCAGCGCGGGCAGCACGAAGAGCAGGGCGATGATCTTCCCGCGCCGGCGCAGCCGCCGGGTGCGGTCGGCGACCGGGCCGGGTGGTGGGGAACTCGTCTCTTGCACGAGAGTCGCTGTCATGGCGTATCAGTCCTGGTACGCCTTGGCCGCCGCGGCCTCCAGCTTCGCCGCGGTGCCCTTCGGGTCGGACGGGTCGCGCAGGAAGTCCTGGAGCAGCTTCCACTCGCCGGTGCCCTTGGTGCCGCCGAACGCGGCCGGGGCCTGGTCGGACATGTCGAAGCGGACCGAGTCCCCGGCCTGAACGAGGGACTTGGCGGTGGCACGGGTGACGTCGTCGCCGTAGGAGGCGAGGTCGAGCTTCTTGTTCGGGGAGAGGAAGCCGCCGGCCTCGGCCCACACCGCGGAGGCCTCAGGGGTGGCGAGGTACTCCAGGAGAGCCTGGGCGGCCTTCTGGTTCTTGCCGTCCTTGAGGACGACGGCCGCGTCGCCGCCGCTGACGACGGGTGCCTCGCCGCCGCCGACCGCGGGGAACGGGAAGAAGTTCGCGTCCTCGCCGACCTTCTTGCCGAACTGGTCCTTGGCGACACCGGCGACGAAGTCGCCCTCGTAGACCATGCCGGCCTCGGGCTCGGGGCCGAACACCTTCTCCACCGAGCCGGGGAAGTCGGTGTTCAGGGCGCCCTTCTGGCCGCCGGCGATGAGCTGCTTGTCCTTGAAGAGCTTGCCGAGGGTGGTGAGGGCGTCGACGACGGACGCGTCGGTCCACTTCAGCTTGTGCGCGGCGAGGGCGTCGTACTTCTCGGGTCCGGCCTGGGAGAGGTAGACGTTCTCGAACCAGTCGGTGAGGGTCCAGCCGTCCTGTCCGGCGACGGAGAACGCGGCGAGCCCGGAGTCGGACACGGTCTGCCCGGCCTTGAGCATCTCGTCGTAGCTCTTCGGGGGCTTCACGCCGGCCTGTTCGAGGGCGTCGGGGCTGTACCAGACGGTGGACTTGTGGGCGGCCTTGAAGTAGAGGCCGTAGAGGGTGCCGTCGACGCTGCCGTACTTCTTCCACACGGGGGCGTAGCCCGCGTCGACGGCCTGCTCGGTCTTCTGCGACAGCGGCTTGAGCCAGCCCTTCTGCGCGAACTGCTTGAGCACGCCGACCTGCGGGACCATCACGACGTCGGGGGCGTTGCCGCCTTCGATCTTGCTGCCGACGACGGTGGAGACGTTGTCGCCGGTGGAGACGAACTGCGTCTTGGCGCCGGTCTTCTCGGTGAAGGCGTCGAGCACCTTCTGGAAGTTCTTCTGTTCGGTGCCGGACCAGACGCCGGCGACGGTGATCGACTGGCCGTCGAGCGCCTTGTCGCCGCCGCCGGCCGAGACGGGGCCGCCGCCGCAGGCGGTCGCGCCGAGCGCCAGGACGAGAGCGGTGCAGCCGGTGAGCAGGGTGGTACGTCGTCGCATCATCGTTGATGTCCCTTCGGGGAGTTGACTTGCGGGGCGTTCGCTTGCGGGGCGTTCAGGAACGGATCCACCAGGCGGCCGTGGAGCCGGAGAGGACTCCGGGCGGGCAGGAGCCGCTGGCGAGCAGGGGGGTGCCGGAGACCGGCGCGGGGGTGGGGGCCGTGCCGAAGTTGACGGCGCAGACCAGGTCGTCGCCGCGTTCGAAGGCCAGCACGCCGGGCGGGGCGTCCAGCCAGCGCAGCGTCCCCTCACCCAGCTGGGGCAGGGCGGCGCGCAGTTGGAGGCCGTCGCGGTACAGGTGCCAGAAGGAGCGGGTGTCGGCCAGGGCGCGGTCGGTGGCGTACTCGGCGAAGTACTCCGGCTGCGGCAGCCACGGCTTGGCGCTCTCCACGCCGGGTGTGAAGCCGAACGGTGAGGCCTGGCCCGACCAGGGCAGGGGCACGCGGCAGCCGTCGCGGATGCGGGCGCGGCTGCCGGTGCGGTGGAAGATCGGGTCGGTGAGCACGTCGTCGGGCAGGTCGACGACCTCCGGCAGGCCGAGCTCCTCGCCCTGGTAGATGTAGGCGGCGCCGGGCAGGGCCAGCATGAGGAGTGCGGCGGCGCGGGCGCGGGCGGCGCCGAGGCCGCTGCCTTCGGTCGCGGGTTCGCCGTAGCGGGTGACGGTGCGGACCTGGTCGTGGTTGTTGAGGACCCAGGTGACGGTCGAGCCGGTGCCGGCGATGTCCTGCATGGCCTCAGCGATGACCTTCTGGAAGGCGTCGGCGTCCCAGGAGGCGCTGAGCAGGTCGAAGAAGAAGGCCTGGTGCAGTTCGTCGGAGCGGACGTACTGGGCGTGTTCGCGGGCGGTCGGCACGGAGACCTCGCCGACGAGGAGGCGTTCGCAGCCGTCGCGCTCGGTGTACTCCTCGCATATGGAGCGCCAGCGGCGCCACACGTCGTGCACCTCGGGCTGGTTCCAGGCGAGCGGGTTGACCGAGTCGCGGGTGCGGGCGTCGGCCTCCGGGTCGTCGGAGTCGGGCAGTTCGGGGTGCTTGTAGAGGCCGGCGGCGACGTCGATGCGGAAGCCGTCGACGCCCCGGTCCAGCCAGAACCGCAGCACCCGGTCGAACTCGGCGGCGACCTCGGGGTCGCGCCAGTTCCAGTCGGGCTGCTCGGGCGTGAACATGTGCAGGTACCACTGGCCGGGCCGGCCGTCCGCCTCGGTCACCCGGCTCCACGCCGGGCCGCCGAACATGGCGTGCCAGTTGTTGGGCGGCTCGGAGCCGTCCGGGCCGCGGCCGTCGGCGAAGTGGAAGCGGGCCCGGGCGGGGCTGCCGGCGGGGGCGGCGAGCGCCTCGCGGAACCAGGGGTGCTCGCTGGAGCAGTGGTTCGGGACGATGTCGAGGAGCACCTTGATGCCGAGCCGCCGGGCGGCCCCGACCAGCTGGTCGAACTCGCCGAGGTCGCCGAAGAGCGGGTCGACGTCGCAGTAGTCGGCCACGTCGTAGCCGTGGTCGTGCTGCGGCGAGGGATAGAAGGGGCTCAGCCAGATCCCGTCGACGCCGAGCTTCTTGAGGTACGGCAGTCCGGCCCGGACGCCGGCGAGGTCGCCGATGCCGTCGCCGGTGCTGTCGAGAAAGCTGCGGACGTACACCTGATAGATCACTGCGTCACGCCACCAGTGGTGCCTGTTCAACCCATCGACCTGTCTCTGAGGAGGGCAGCGGTTATGCATGCATGTTAAGTAGGCGTGTCGAGAGGGTGTCAATGAAAAGGCAGAAGGTATCCAGCGGTTGGGGTGCTGAAATAAGGACATACTGGTCGATACTCAGCGAGATGAGATGCTCGCGTTACCTAACAAGTAAGTAGGAGAGAGTGCCGAGGGGCGCGGGAAGCGCTAGCCGCGCGAGATGACGGCGAGCTCGCGCGCCAGCCGCCGGACCGCCGCCTCGGGCGTCTGGCGCCCCGCCATCGCGTCGTTCACGACCGCCTGCACCACGAGGCTGACCTGGTCGTAGCGCGGGCTCTTGGGGCGCGGCGCGGCCGCGAGGACGCTCGTCCGCAGCGTCGGCAGGTAGGGGAACCTGCGGATGAGCGCGGGATCCCGGTAGAGATCCGCGCGCACGGGCGGCAGCGCGCCGCGTGTGAGGACCTGCCGCTGGACGCGCTCACCGGTGAGGTACGCGATCAGGCGGGCCGCCGAGTCGGGGTGCCGCGCATGCGCGCTGACAGCCAGGTTGGATCCGCCGAGGACACTGGTCCCCGGCCCGCCCGGCCCGGGCAGGGGAACGGCACCGACCTTGCCGGCGACCTTCGAGCCGGGGGCCGAGGCACCGACGTAGGCGTACGGCCAGTTCCGCAGGAAGAGCAGCCGGCCGTCCTGGAAGGCCTGCTTGGACTCCTCCTCCTTGTACGTCAGCGCTTCCCTGGGGATCCAGCCCTCGCGCACCCCGCGCGCCAGGAACCCGATGCCCTCGCGGGCCGCCGCCGAGTCGACGGTGACACGCTCGCCCTCGTCGCCGAGGATCGAGCCGCCCGCCGAGTAGACGGCTTCCGCCGCGTTCACGGTCAGGCCCTCATAGGGCAGGAACTGTCCGGCGTAGCCGCCGAGGCCGTGCTTCGGGGCGATGGTCTTCGCGTACCGCTCCAGCTCCGCCCAGGTGCGCGGCGGATCGACGCCCTCTTGGGCGAGGACGTCCTTGCGGTACAGGAGCAGACCGGCGTTCGTGACGTACGGGACCGCGTAGAGCTGCCCGTCGTAGGTCGCCGTGTCCACGACCGGCTGGAGGAAGGTCTTCAGGGGGAAACGGTCCCGGGGCAGCGGCCTGATCCAGCCCGCCGCGGCGAACTCCGAGGTCCAGTTGACGTCGATGTTGAGCACGTCGAACCGGCTGCGATCACCGTCGCGCAGGTCGGTGATCATCTGGGCCTGGGTCTCGTCGGCCGAGTCCGGCAGCTCGACCAGGGTCACCTTCTCGCCGGGATGAGTACGATTCCAGCCCTCCAGCAGGGGGCCGAGATAACCGGTGAGGTCCCCGGCGGTGGCCAGGGTGAGGGGGCCGCGGCCGCCCTCCGGGGGCTCGCCCGCCTGCGCTCCGGCGGCAACGTAGCCTGTCAGGACCACGACGAGAACGAGAAGGCCCCTACCCGCGGCATGGATCCACCGCATAGGTTCCTCCCTGTACACCGGCGCTGGGCACCCTTGCCCGGAATCAGAGGCCATGTATACCTGTTAGGTATGGGCGATACTAGGGCCTGGAGCACATTGGACCGGACAGGAGGACTGCACGCGTGCGCCTGCCCCTCCTGGCCCTCCTCGCCCGCGGACCCGCCCACGGCTACGAGCTCAAGCAGGACCTTGAGCAACTGCTGGGCTCCGCGTACCCTCAGCCGAACGTCGGCCAGATCTATGTGACCCTCGGCCGCCTCGAGAAGTCGGGACTGATCGAGGGCGAGGACGTGGCGCAGTCCAGCCGGCCCAACAAAAAGGTCTACCACCTCACCGACGCCGGGCGGGAGGCGCTGCGCGCCTGGTTCGAGGAGCCCGAGGACGAGCCACGGGTGCGGGACGAGTTCTTCATGAAGCTTGCGCTCGCTCCGCAGACCGGTCTCGCCGAGCAGATCACCCTAATCAACCAGCAGCGGCGCCAGTACCTGAACACCATGCGGCAGATGTCGAAGCTGGCCGCCGCCGAAGACCGCGACAACCGCATCGCCCATCTGCTGATCGAGGGCGCGATGCTGCACCTGCAGGCCGACCTCGACTGGCTGGAACGGTGCCAGGAAGAGCTGGAGGAGCTGGAGTGAGCGACGACCGTCCCGCTCCTGTGCTGCGCGCCGAGGGACTGGCGAAGACCCACCACGGCGAGGGCGCCCCGGCCCACGCCGTGCGCGGGGTCGACCTCTGCGTACGGCAGGGCGAGTTCGTGGCGATCACCGGCCCGTCCGGCGCGGGCAAGTCGACGCTGCTGCATCTGCTCGGCGGGCTCCAGCGTCCGGACGCGGGCCACATCTGGCTCGACGGCGAGTCCACCGACACCTACAGCGAGGCGCGCTGGGCGGTGGAGCGCAGGAAGCGGATCGGGATCGTCTTCCAGTTCTTCAACCTCGTCTCGAACCTGTCCGTCGCCGACAACGTGGAACTGCCCGCCCTGCTCGCCGGGACCCCGCCGAAGCAGGCGCGCACCGAGCGTGAGGCGTTGCTGGCCGAGCTGGGCCTGACGGGCAAGGAGCGCAGCATGCCGGGCGAGCTGTCCGGCGGTGAGCAGCAGCGCGTCGCCCTGGCCCGGGCACTGGTCAATCACCCGCCGCTGCTGCTGGCCGACGAGCCCGCGGGCAGCCTCGACAGCAAGGGCACCCGCGAGGTAATGCGGCTGCTGTCCCGCTTCCACCAGCGCGGCCAGACGATCGTGCTGGTCACCCATGACGCCCGACTGGCGAGCGCCGCGGACCGGGTGATCAGCTTCTTCGACGGCCGGATCGCCGACGACGCGGCACTCGACGGCGGCACCACGCCGCCGCGCCGCGCCGGCATATCCGGTGTGCTGGAGCTGAAGGACTGACATGCGCGGGTACGACGAACCCCGGAGGGGCTGACCCGGATGCGAGCCACCCTGCGCTGGGCGCACTCCGATCTGCGCACACACCGCGGCGAGGCGCTGTTCCTCGTCCTCGCCACCGCGGGCATCGTCGCCTCCCTGCTGCTGGCCACCGCACTGTTCGGCTACGCGACCAACCCCTGGCAGCGCGTCTTCACGCAGTCGCACGGCGCGCATGTGTGGCTGCACACGGATACGGCGGCCGACCCGGGGAAGCTGGCCCGTCTGGACGGCGTGGAATCCGTCGTCGGCCCCTACCCCAGTGCCGCCACCACCGTCTCCTCGCGCGGCAGCCGCGCCGCCGTCGAACTGCGCGGCATGCCTCAGAAGCCCTCCCCCGGCCGCCCGCCGGTCGTCTCCGGGCACTGGCTCACCCCGTCGACTCCCGACGGTGTGGTGCTGGAGAGCCGTCTCGCCCGTGCTCTGCTGGCTCAGCCGGGCGACACCCTCGACGTGCCCGGTACCGCCCGCGAGCTGACCGTCGTGGGCCTCGCCGACAGTGCCGAGCCGCGCTACCGGCCGGGTGAGCAGCCGGGTCTGGTGTGGGCGCTTCCGTCGGCCGTGCCGGACCCGGGCGGCCAGGTGATCGGGCTGCGGCTGACGGACCCGGGCGACACGTCCTACATCGTCCAGCGAGCCGTGACCGTGCTGGGCCCGGGGGCGATCGGCGAGGTCTCCACCTGGCAGCAGGCGCGGGCCGAGGCGCAGGGCGACAACCGGCTGCTCGGTCAGGTGCTGGGCCTGTTCGGGCTGGGCGCCCTCGTCGCGGCCGGTTTCGCCGTCCACGGGGCGATCGGCACCCGCATCCGCGGGCATCTGCGCGACCTGTCCGTCCTGAAGGCCATCGGCTTCACCCCCGGCCAGGTGGTCCGCATCTTCCTGCTCCAGCACCTCGCCTACGCCCTGCTGGGCGCCCTGGCCGCGGCCGGTCTCGCCGAGGCCCTGGGCAGCCGGATCCCGGGGCGGCTGGGGGACGCCGTCGGCGTGTGGCAGGGGCTGCCCGGCCACACCGCGGCGCTGCTCGTGGTGCCCGTGGGCGCGGTGCTGTTCATCGGAGCGACCACCGGGCTGGCCGCGTGGCGGGCCGGACGGGTGCCGCCCGTGCCGGTGCCCCGGCCGGCCGCGACCTCGGGCGGACGGCTGTCCGGCGTGGCGCGCCGGGCCCTCGGCGTGCGGATCCCGCCCGCGCTGGTGCTGGGCTGGCACAAGGCGTTCACGCGCCGCCCCCGGTCCCTGGCCACCGTCGCCCGGCTCACGCTGCCGCTGCTGCTGATCGTCGTGGCGATGAGCGCCTGGACCACCCTCGACCGCTTCCACAGCGAGCCCGAGCGGATCGGCCTGCCGGCCGCGCTCAGCGTCCGCGCCGATTCCGGCCTGGGCGAACAGCGGGTCCGCTCCCTCCTGGAGAAGGACCCGCAGGTCGCCGCCGCCTACCCGGGCGTCGAGACGGCAGCCCTGGGACCCAGCCAGACCGCGACCATCGCCCTGCGCGGGCTGGGCACCCAGGAGGACCCCTACCCGCACACCCTCGCCGAGGGCCGCCCCGCCCGCGGCCCTGACGAGGCGGTGGCCGGGCAGGGGCTGCTCGACCTGCTGGACGTGCGGGTCGGTGCCTGGGTGCGGATGACCGTCGGCGACCGTCCGCAGATCCTGCACATCGTGGGCCGCAGCATCGAGCCGGAGAACGCCGGCCGGGTCATCTCCACCTCCCTCGACACCCTCCGCGAGAACGACCCGGGGCTCCGCCCGACCCTTTACGAACTCCGTCTGGAACCCGGCGCGGACCCGCGGGAGGTCGCCGACCGGCTCGCCGCCGCGGGGCGCGGCCACCTGGACGTGCACCCGGTGGCCAACCCGGCCGACGGCCTCTCCCCCCTGCGCGCGGTGGTCGCCGGGCTGATCGCCGTCCTCGCCCTCATCGGGCTCATCGAACTGCTGACCGCGATCGGCGGCACGGTCCGCGAGAGCGAGCGGGACCTGCTGGCCCTGAAGGCCATCGGGCTGTCCCCCCGGCAGATCACGGCGATCACCGTCACGGCCACTGGCCTCACGGCTCTGGCCGCCGTCCTCGCCGCCCTCGCCCTGGGCCTGCCCCTGGCCCGGTGGCTGATCGACACCCAGGGCCGCTCCAGCGGCATCGGGGCGGGGATCGCCCAGGGGCCCTCCGCGGTGCTGATGGTGCTGCTGGGCACGGCGGCGGTCCTCTGTGCCGCCGCACTGGCCGCCCTTCCCGCGGCCCGGGCCGCCCGGCGGCGCCTCGCGGACACACTGAGCGCGGTGGCCTGACGCCGGCACGACCCCGGGGTCAGCCGCCGTACGGCTGCTGCGGGTGGTACGGAGGCCGGGGGTGCGGGGAGGGGTGCGGGGCGTAGGGATGCTGTCCGCCCGGCGCGAAGGGATGCCCGTACGGGTTCCCCTGCGGCGGCAGGTGGGGCGAGCCCGCCGGGGACATCGGCGGGACCGGCCCCGGGACGGGCGGGTGTGCCGCCGGATGGGCGTTCAGCCGGATTCCGTACCGCCGCTTCAGCCGCCGCATCTCCAGCAGGGCGATGGCCGTGACCGTCACGGGCGCACCCAGGATGAAGACGACGCCCAGGGTCAGGCTGAGCCCGTGCAGATCACCGGTCACGAGGTCCGGCACGGCCACCAGCCAGCTGGTCACCATGGCGAGCAGCGGCGGCAGGCAGCGGTGCACGGCGGCCGTGCCGAAGAAGTTGCCCGAGACGCGCACGGCTCCGTAGGCCGTGAAGGCGAGCAGCCACAGCATCGTCATGCCGAACCCGATGATCACGGCGACGTTCGCGGACGCGTTCACCGTCCGCACCAGCAGCAGCACGGCCGCCACACAGCCGACGAACAGCACGAGCAGCGCGAGGGACCTGAGCAGCGGCGTCCGCAACTGCCGCACCGTGCCCCCGCGCCGCCAGACCCACAGCATCACCCCGACCGTCAGCGGGGTGAGGAAGAGCAGGACGACGGAGGCCGTCATCGCGTTCTCCAGCAGCTCCGTGAGGTCGAAGCCGCCTTGGACGAAGGTGTAGACACCGAGCGAGGCGACCGCCCCGGCGATGACACGGAACCGCTTCAGACGCTCCACGGACGGGTCGAGCGGCTGCGGGATCCAGGCGGGATGGAACACCGCCCGGGCCACGTCCTGGGGTTTCAGGACGGACCCCACCGTCAGCGTGCCGCCGGTCCAACTTCCGCGTGTGCGTGCCACTTCGCGCTCCCCCGGGCACTCGCCGTGCTGATCGCCCGGGAGTCTACGGGAAGCGGACGGCGCACTGCCGCCCGCTCTCCCGCCCGGCGCACTGCCGCCCGCCTTGTGCCCGGCGCGCTGCCGCCCGCCTTCCCGCCCGGTGCGCTGCCGCCCGCCTTGCGCCCGGCGCTCGTCACCGTCGGCCGCGCAGCTCCCGGTACGTGGCGACCAGGGCCCGGGTGGAGGCGTCCAGGCCCTCGACCTCGGTGTCCCCGGTCAGCGCGGGCTCGACGCGCTTGGCGAGGACCTTGCCCAGCTCGACGCCCCACTGGTCGAAGGAGTCGATGTTCCACACCGCGCCCTGCACGAACACCTTGTGCTCGTAGAGGGCGACCAGCTGGCCGAGGACGGACGGGGTCAGCTCGGGCGCGAGGATCGTGGTCGTCGGGTGGTCGCCCTTGAACGTCTTGTGGGGCACCAGCTCCTGCGGCACGCCCTCGGCGCGCACCTCCTCGGGCGTCTTGCCGAAGGCGAGCGCCTGCGTCTGGGCGAAGAAGTTGGCCATCAACAGGTCGTGCTGTGCCTTCAGCTGCTCGCTCAGCTCGGCGACGGGCCTCGCGAAGCCGATGAAGTCCGCCGGGATCAGCTTGGTGCCCTGGTGAATCAACTGGTAGTAGGCGTGCTGCCCGTTGGTGCCCGGCGTGCCCCACACCACCGGGCCGGTCTGCCACTCGACCTCGCGCCCGTCCCGGCCGACGTACTTGCCGTTGGACTCCATGTCGAGCTGCTGGAGGTAGGCGGTGAACTTCGACAGGTAGTGGCTGTAGGGCAGGACCGCGTGCGACTGGGCGTCGTGGAAGTTGCCGTACCAGATGCCCAGCAGGCCCAGCAGCAGCGGCACGTTGGACTCGGCCGGAGCTGTCCGGAAGTGCTCGTCGACGATGCGGAAGCCGTCCAGCATCTCCCGGAAGCGGTCCGGGCCGATGGCGATCATCAGGGCCAGACCGATCGCGGAGTCGTAGGAGTAGCGGCCGCCGACCCAGTCCCAGAACTCGAACATGTTGTCGACGTCGATGCCGAACTCGGCGACCTTCTCCGTGTTCGTCGACAGAGCGACGAAGTGCTTCGCCACGGCGGCCTCGTCACCGAGCGCGTCCAGCAGCCAGGTGCGCGCGGAGGTGGCGTTGGTGACCGTCTCGATCGTGGTGAAGGTCTTGGAGGCGATGACGAACAGCGTCTGAGCCGGGTCCAGGTCGCGGACCGCCTCGTGCAGGTCGGCACCGTCGACGTTCGACACGAAACGCACCGTCAGCGCGCGGTCCGTGAAGGCCCGCAGCACCTCGTAGGCCATGGCGGGACCCAGGTCGGAGCCGCCGATGCCGACGTTGACGATGTTCCGGATCCGCTCACCCGTGTGGCCGGTCCACTCACCCGACCGCACCCGGTTCGCGAAGTCCGCCATCTTGTCGAGCACGGCGTGCACATCCGGCACCACGTTCTCGCCGTCGACCTCGATCACCGCGTCCCGAGGGGCGCGCAGTGCTGTGTGCAGCACGGCCCGGTTCTCGGTGGTGTTGATCCTCTCGCCGCGGAACATGGCGTCCCGCAGTCCGAAGACGTCGGTGGCGGCGGCCAGTTCGCGCAGCAGCCGCAGGGTGTCGTCGGTGACGAGGTGCTTGGAGTAGTCGACGTACAGGTCACCGACCCGGAGGGTGTACGCGGTGCCGCGGCCGGAGTCGGCGGCGAACAACTCGCGCAACCCCACGTCGCCGAGCTCCTCGCGGTGCTTGGCCAGTGCCGTCCACTCAGGCGTCTGGTTGAGTCTGGTACGGCTGTCTGCGTTCATCTCGGACTTAAGCCTTCTTTCCTGTCCTGCGTACCTTGCCCCGCTGCCGGTCCCAACCTAATTGATCAGCGCGTGACGTCGGCTGTCGTGGCGCCGTCCTCCGGCTCCACCACAGATACGTCCACCGTGCGCACGGGTATCAGCGCGATGACGGCGAGGACGAAGAAAACGGCCGTGAGCAGCGGCGGGGTGTTCGGCCCCCAGGCGGCGGCGACGGCTCCGCCCAGCAGCGCACCGAGGGGTACTCCGGCGAAGGCCAGGGTCCGGAAGGCCGAACTGACCCGGCCCAGCAGTCCGGCGGGGCTGCGCTCCTGCATGAGGGTCGTCGTGTTGACGTTCCACACCATGCCGAGGAGACCGAAGACGGCGAGCGCGCCCACGAGCACGGCGAGGCTGCGCACGGTGCCCATCACGACCAGGAGCACGGTTTGCGCCGATCCGGCGAGGAGCACCGCTGGCAGACGGCCGAGCCGCGCCACCAGCCGGCCGTTCACCACTCCCCCGGCCAGGCTGCCCAGGGTGAAGGCGGTGCCCGCCGCCGCGTATCCCACGGGGCCCGCCCGGAGCCAGTCGGTGACGAGGACGACCAGCAGGGCGAGCATGGTGCCCATGCCGATGTTGCACAGAGCCGTGGACGTGCACAGGGCACGCAGGGCACGGTCGCGCCACAGGGTGCGCAGGCCCTGCGCGATCTCCCGGCGCAGGGTGCTGCCCGCGGGCCTCGGCTCGCGGTCGGATCCGGCGGCAGGCAGGGAGGCGATCAGCGCGGCGGCCACGAGGAAGGTCACGGCGTCGGCAGCGAACGGCACGGCGGCCCCCGCTGCCAGCAGCAACGGCACGACGGGGCCGCCGAGCAGGCCTCCGGCGAGCCGCTGACCGGTCATCAACCGGGCGTTGGCGCTGCCGAGCGCCTCCCGGTCGACCAGCACGGGCAACAACGCGGTGGCAGCGTTGTCGAAGAGGGTCTGGAGGGTGGTGAGCGCGACGGCCAGGGCGATGAGCAGGCCGATCGAGGCGTGTCCGAGCGCGACCGCCACCGCGAAGGCGGCCACCAGCAGCCCGCGTGACGCGTCCACCGTCCACATGGCCCGCCGCTGGTCCACCCGGTCGGCGACGGCCCCGCCGAGCAGGCCGAAGACGATCCAGGGCAGGTAGCCGCAGGCCGTGACGGAGGCGATGAGCAGCGGATCGTCGGTCAGGGTGACGGCCAGCAGGGGCAGCGCGGACGTGCGCAGCGCGTCGCCGAAGCTGGACAGGACGGCGGCACTCCACAGCCGTCCGAAGCCACCGCGCCACGCGGGCACGCGTAGGCCCCCCGCCTCGACCGTCGCCACCGCTCCCCCTCATGGTTCGTCCGATGCACAAACCGTAGAGGGCACCACTGACAATCGGCCGACGGTGAGACGGTGACGGCGAGGAGGCACGGATGACGCCCGCCGGTGCCGAGAAGCCGGGACCTGCCGGCCGTCCGCTGATGCCCGGGAGGCAGTTCCGGCCGGGCACCCGCTGGTGCCCGGCCGGTCTCGTCCTCTAGATCTCGCCCCGCAGTTTGGCGAGCGCCTCGGCGAGGATCGCCTCGCCGTCCGCGTCGCTGCGCCGTTCCCGGACGTACGCCAGGTGGGTCTTGTAGGGCTCGGTGCGCGGCGGGTCCGGCGGGTTGTCCCGGTCCTGGCCTGCCGGGAAGCCGCAGCGGGGACAGTCCCAGGTATCGGGCACCTGCGCGTCGCTGGCGAAGCTCGGCTGGGTCTCGTGTCCGTTGGAGCACCAGAAGGAGATGCGCAGCCGCGGCGCGGACTCGCCGCGCTCGGCCTCGCCCATCGGCCCCGCCCCGACCCGGCTTCCCCGGATCGCGTTGCCACTTGCCACGGTCGTAACTCCCTGCGTGATGGTGCCGCGAAGCGAGTCGGCGTTCCGCTTCGCCGCGAGCGCCTCAGTCTACGTAAGGCCCAACGCGCGTCCAGTGATTGGAGTTACAACCCTCACACCTAGACGCAAGCCCCATGATAGGCCGCGCTCAGCTGCGCGTACCGAACATGGGGCCCTACGTACGAGTTCCGTGCGGATGGCGGCTCGGTCAGTTGTTCACCTTCATCAGGATGCCGAGCACGACGATGCACGCGAACCACAGCAGACCGATCACGACGGTGATCCGGTCGAGGTTGCGCTCGGCGACCGAGGAGCCGCCGACGGAGGACTGCATGCCGCCACCGAACATGTCGGAGAGGCCGCCGCCCTTCCCCTTGTGCATCAGCACCAGCAGCATCAGCAGCAGGCTGAAGACGATCAGGGCGATCGAGAACCCCAAAACCACGGCTGGACCAACTTCCTCGGATTCGGATGGACGACGCGGGGCCCAGCACAGCGCTGGACCCCGCAAGGGTACGACGGATCGCCGCTAGGGCCTACTCACTGGTCGCGGAAGCGCACGATCTTGACGAACTCGTCGGCGTCCAGCGAGGCACCGCCGATCAGGGCACCGTCGATGTCGGCCTGGGCCATGATCTCCGCGACGTTGCCCGACTTCACGGAGCCGCCGTACTGGATGCGGACCTTGTCGGCCAGGTCCTGGGAGTACAGCTCGGCGATCTTGCCGCGGATCGCCGCGCAGACCTCCTGGGCGTCCTCGGCGCCGCAGACCTTGCCGGTGCCGATGGCCCACACGGGCTCGTAGGCGATCACGACGGTCTCGGCGTGCTCGGCGGGCAGGTCCTTCAGACCGCCCTCGACCTGGGCGAGGGTGTGGGAGACGTGGTTGCCCGCCTCGCGGACCTCCAGCTCCTCACCGACGCACAGAATCGGCGTCAGGCCGTGCTTGTACGCGGCCTTGACCTTGGCGTTCACCAGCTCGTCGGTCTCGGCGTGGTACTGCCGGCGCTCGCTGTGGCCGATGGCCACGTACGTGCACTTCAGCTTGGCCAGCATGGGGCCGGAGATCTCGCCGGTGAAGGCACCGCCGTCGTGCGCCGAGATGTCCTGGGCGCCGTACTTGATCTTGAGCTTGTCGCCGTCGACCAGGGTCTGCACGGAGCGCAGGTCGGTGAAGGGGGGCAGGACGGCGACCTCGACGGCCTCGTAGTCCTTGTCGGCCAGGGCGAAGGCGAGCTTCTGGACGTGCGCGATGGCCTCGAGGTGGTTGAGGTTCATCTTCCAGTTGCCCGCCATCAGCGGCGTGCGCGTGCTCATAAAGGGTCAGTCCTCCAGTGCGGCGAGGCCGGGGAGCGTCTTGCCCTCGAGGTATTCGAGGGAGGCGCCGCCACCGGTCGAGATGTGGCCGAATGCGTTCTCGTCGAAGCCAAGGATGCGGACGGCGGCGGCGGAGTCGCCACCGCCGACCACCGTGAAGGCCTTCGAGTCGAGGAGTGCCTGGGCGACGGCCTTGGTGCCCTCGGCGAAATCGGGGTGCTCGAAGACGCCCATGGGGCCGTTCCAGAAGACGGTGGCGGCGTCGACGATCTTCGAGGCGTACAGCGTGCGGGACTCGGGGCCGATGTCCAGGCCCATCTGGCCGGCGGGCATGGCGTCCGCGGGCACGGTGCTGGGCCGGCCCGGGGCCTTGGTCTTGAGGTCCGGGAACTCCGGCGCGACCACGACGTCCACCGGCAGGACCAGCTCGACGCCGTTCTTCTCGGCGCGCTCGATGTACTCACGGACGGCCGGGAGCTGGTCCTCCTGGACCAGGGACGTGCCGATCTCGTGGCCCTTGGCCTTCAGGAAGGTGAAGACCATGCCGCCGCCGATGAGCAGGCGGTCGGCCTTGCCGAGCAGCTGGTCGATGACGGCGAGCTTGTCGGAGACCTTGGCGCCGCCCAGGACGACGGCGTAGGGCCGCTTGACGTCCTCGGTGAGCTTCTTCAGGACGCCGACCTCGGTGGCGATGAGGTACCCGGCGTAGTGCGGCAGGCGCGCCGGGAGGTCGAAGACCGAGGCGTGCTTGCGGTGCACCGCGCCGAAGCCGTCACCGACGTAGACGTCCGCGAGGGCGGCGAGCTGGTCGGCGAACGCGCCGCGCTCGGCGTCGTCCTTGCTGGTCTCTCCGGCGTTGAAGCGCAGGTTTTCGACGACCGCCACCCGGCCGTCGGCCAGGCCGGCGACGGTGTCCTGGGCGGATGCGCCGACCGTGTCGGTCGCGAAGGCCACCTCCGCGCCGAGGAGTTCACCGAGGCGCGCGGCGGCCGGGGCGAGGGAGAAGGCCGGGTCCGGGGCGCCCTTGGGGCGGCCCAGGTGGGAGGCGACGACGACCCGGGCGCCCGCCTCGGCGAGGGCCTTGACCGTGGGCAGCACGGCGCGGATGCGGCCGTCGTCGGTGATGCGCGTGCCGTCCAGCGGCACGTTCAGGTCGGCGCGGACGAAGACCCGCTTGCCCGCCACTCCCTCGGAGAGGAGTTCGTCGATCGTCTTCATGAAAGGGGACTCCTGAAAGAGCTCGTGATCGCTCGGAAGCGCTCGTGATCTAACAGATCTGATCTGTACGTGAGTCAGGGCTCGGGCAGCGCGACCGCGCGCTGCCCGAGCCCTGCTCTCACACCGTGGTGCCTGGTCTATTCGATCAGAGCTGGTTGCCGACGAAGACCGTGAGGTCCACGAGGCGGTTGGAGTAGCCCCACTCGTTGTCGTACCAGCCGATGACCTTCACGTTCTTGCCCTCCTGGACCATGGTCAGGGAGGAGTCGAAGGTGCAGGACGCCGGGGCGTTCACGATGTCGGAGGAGACGATCGGGTCCTCGGTGTACTCGAGGATGCCCTTCAGCTCGCCCTCCGCGGCCTTCTGGAAGGCGGCGTTGACCTCTTCCTTGGTGACCTCGCGGGACAGCTCGAGGACCAGGTCGGTGACCGAGCCGGTCGGGACGGGGACGCGCATGGCGATGCCGTCCAGCTTGCCCTTGAGCTGCGGGAGGACCAGCGCGGTGGCCTTGGCGGCACCCGTGGTGGTCGGGATGATGTTCTCGGCGGCGGCACGCGCGCGACGCAGGTCCTTGTGCGGGAAGTCCAGGATGCGCTGGTCGTTGGTGTACGCGTGCACCGTGGTCATCAGACCCTTGACGATGCCGAAGTTCTCGTCGAGGACCTTCGCCATCGGCGCCACACAGTTGGTGGTGCAGGAGGCGTTGGAGATGACGTGGTGGTTCGCCGGGTCGTACTTGTCCTGGTTGACGCCCATCACGATGGTGACGTCCTCGTCCTTGGCCGGAGCCGAGATGAGGACCTTCTTCGCGCCGCCGGCCAGGTGCTTCTCGGCGTCGGCCTTCTTTGTGAAGATGCCGGTCGACTCGATGACGATGTCGACGCCCAGCTCGCCCCACGGGATGTCGGCGGGGTTGCGCTCGGCCAGGACCTTGATGGTCCTGCCGTCGACCGTGATCGTGTCGGCGGTGTGCGTGACCTCCTGCTTGAGGCGGCCCAGGATGGTGTCGTACTTCAGCAGGTGAGCGGTGGTCGCGGTGTCACCCAGGTCGTTGACAGCCACGATCTCGATGTCTGCACCCTGCTCCAGCAGCGCGCGGAAGTAGTTACGACCGATGCGGCCGAAGCCGTTGATGCCTACGCGGATCGTCACGAACCGATCTCCTCGTTGGTACGCCGGCCATGAAGTGCCGGCGAGCTCTGTTTGGGATGTCCCCGACCGCCTACGACCCTACCTCTCTGAAGGCCTGGTGGTGACATCCAGATGCCTCATACACGGCAGGGCGGCCCTTACCCGCCAGTAGGGGTACGGACCGCCCACCGCCGCGAGCAAGATCACTCGATTTCGCTACCTCACGGGTTCCCTGTTGACCAGGGAACTCACCCGTCGAGGGAAGCGAGTGCCTTCCTCATCAGCGCCGCCCGGTCGGCCGCGGCGGTGACGTGCTCCAGGCCGAAGCCCAGCAGCACGGTGTCGTCCGTGGTGACCGCTCCGTACGTCTGGAACAGGGCGCCGGTACGAGCCCAGTCCTTGAGGACGGCCGGGCTGCCCGCGGGCGGTCCGGCCACCTTCCAGGCCCCGAGCGAGGTCTCGAAGCCCTCGGTCTCCCGCGCCGTGCCGCCGACGACGAGCGAGGCGTCGTCGGCGAGGACGCCTCGCCCGCCGCTGCCCGGGTCGGTGACGTAGCTGATCGAGACCTCGACCGTCTTCCCGGCGTAGGCGCTCAGGTCGAAGTTCACCTGCCGCCAGCCGCCGGAGCTGCCGGTGAGGCTGTTCCACCCGCCGGTGGTGCCGGTCGCGGCGCAGCCGTCGGCCGCCACGGTCAGGTAGTGCTTCAGCCAGGGGTGCTCGTTGACGTAGAACCCGCCCTCGCACTCCGTCGGCACGGTGGTCCTGGTGGCGCCGCCCGCCTCGGGAAGGGTCGTCCAGTCGTCGGAGCCGGTGACATGGGCCTCGACCACTGCGTGGTCGTAGCCGGACTCGGTGTCCCACAGGAGCTGGGTGCGCAGGGCCGGCTGCTGGGCCGCGGTGGTACCGGTGAGGTCCACGGTGCGGGTGAGGCGCTTGTAGGCGTCGTCGGTGTGGACGGCGGCGGCCATCGAGGTGCCCGCGTACGGACCGTACGGGTTGACCGTGCCGGCGAACTGCCCGGCGCCCTTGCTCGCGAACTGCGGGAACTCGTCGGTCCGCAGTTCGTCGGAGGTGACGCTGTAGGTGCCGGCCTTGTCCAGCGGGTTGCCGGGGGCGGCGCCCAGCGGGCCGGTGACGCCGCCCAGCTCGCCGGAGCCGGTGAAGCCGGTGGCTCCGGGGGTGGCGGTGCGGGTGTAGGCGCCCAGGTAGTACTGGCTGAAGTCGTCCGACAGCGCGCCGCCGCCGAGGTCGACGGTGCCACCGGCCTGCTCACCGGCCTCGATCAGCCGGCCGCCCTCGTTGAGGAAGGCACGCAACTGGAGCTGGGTGGCGACGCCCGGGACGCCCGCGCCCGTGGCGTGGACGACGGTGTCGAAGTGGCTCAGCACGCCGAGCGCGTCGGGCGCGCCCTGCCCGGCGACGTCCCAGACGGCCGCCTTGCGGCCGCTCGCCTTGAGCGCGTCCACGTACGTCTGTGCCTGCGTGGCGGTCGCGCCCTCCTCGGCGACGACGAGGGTGTTCGCCCGGGGCCGTTCGGCGACCGTGTACGTGAAGTGCTCGCTGGAGACCTTCCTGCCGTTCTTCGCCTCGCCGGTGAACCACACCTCGACCTTGTCGCCCGGGTCGCCGTCCTTGACCTTCGCCCGGTACTCGTCGAAGTAGAGGTTGTCCTCACCGCCGTAGGTCTCGCCGCCCTTCCAGGGCCTGAGTGCCATGTCCCAGGTGCGGCCGCCGTTGACGCGGTACTTGAGTTCCTTGTCGCGCAGGGCCTTCCGGGCGACGACGGAGACCTCCTGGTCGGCGCCGCGGGAGTAGGAGGTGGTGAACGCGGCCGGGGTGAAGTCGGCGGCCTTCAGACCGACCGACGAGGACGGCCGGTCGGGGCGCGCGGCGGACTCGGCGACGGAGAGCGCGAACGGGATGTTCTTGGCGAACTCCTGCTGGATCAGCTTCTCGTCGTCCGGGAAGGTGAAGACCGACTGGCAGTCGGACGCCTTCCACTCGTCGTTCGGGTCCAGGTCCGAGGCGGTCTGGCAGGTCGACATCTCGGGGGTGAACATCGCCAGCCCGTTGACGTTCGCCGCGTGGCCGTCGGCTTCACCGTTGGTGGTGTACAGCTCGGAGGAGAGCTGCGGGTGGTAGCCGGGGATCGCGGAGTTGTCGGGCGTGCCGGCGAGCGCCTCGTACAGGGCGTCGTCCGGGGTGTGCGTGGCCACCTGCCAGCCGACTCCGTAGAGGAGGAGTTCGGCGGCGGAGTGGTAGTTGATGCCGTAGGTGAAGCCGATCCGCTTCTGGAAGGCATCCAGGGCCCGGGTCTCCGGCTCGGAGTTCGGGCCCGCGCCGCGGTACGTCTGACTGGTGGGGTTGGGAGACGAACCCTCGTTGTCGTAGCCCCACTTGTAGGCGAAGTTGCGGTTGAGGTCGACACCGTCGCCGGTGGCGATGACGCCGTCGCCGTTGACGTCCCGCAGGTTCTTGCGCCACTGGCGGTTGGCGGGGTCCGCGAAGGTGTAGTCGTAGCCGTCGGGGTTGGCCGACAGCAGGAACCACAGTTCGGTGGAGTCGACGATCTTCTTGAGACGCCGGTCCTTCTTGTAGTTGTCCAGATAGTGGTGCATCAGACGCCGGGTCATCTCCGGCGTGATCCATTCGCGCGCGTGCTGGTTGGACATGTAGAGGACCGAGGGCTTGGAGCCGTCCTTCGTCCTCTTGGCGCCCTTGGTGAGCTTCAGCGCGAGCATGTCCTGACCCTTGACGGTCTTGCCGATGGAGACGACCTTGGTGAGGTCCGGGTGCTCCTGGGCGGTGCGCAGGAGTTCCTCCCGCAGGCCGCCCTTGCCGCTGAACGGGCGGAACACACCCTCGGCGGCGGCTTCGACACGGGCCTCGGCGCGGGAGGAGAGTTCGTGCTCGGTGAGCTCGACGCCCTGCTTCTGAAGTTTCTCGGCCTGCCGGTCCGTCAGGTAGACCTCGACGGTCGCGACGCCCTTGGCGGGGACGCGCTCACTCAGTTCGTGGCCGTCCTGGCCGGCCGCGAGCAGCAGGGGTACCTGCTGCTGGTTCACGTCGGCCCGGAAGACCTTGACTTCGTCCGGGTCGGACGGGGCCGGACTCCCCGGTTGTGCCTGGGCGATGGGTGCGAAGCTCGCTCCGCCGATCAGGAGCGCGCCGACAGCGAGGATCGATCTCGCTCTTCGTCTCATGAACCCCCCTAGCGTGGGTCCGCCACAGCAGCGAACAGATGCCAGGCTCATGACAGACCATGATCGAGTCAAGGGCGCATCAGCGACACGCAAAAGCCGGTTCCGGTCACCCAAGTGGGTGCCCGAACCGGCTGTTTGACGTCGTGTGGGATCAGCCGACGAGGTTGTCGGCCAGCTCCTCGCTGAGGTTGGCCTCCGTGCCCGGGATGCCGAGGTCGGAGGCGCGCTTGTCGGCCATGGCCAGCAGGCGGCGGATCCGGCCGGCGACGGCGTCCTTGGTCAGCGGCGGGTCGGCGAGCGCGCCCAGTTCCTCCAGGGAGGCCTGCTTGTGCTCCATGCGCAGCCGGCCGGCGGCGGCGAGGTGCTCTGGCACGTCGTCGGCGAGGATCTCCAGGGCGCGCTGCACCCGGGCGCCGGCGGCGACGGCCGCGCGGGCCGATCTGCGCAGGTTGGCGTCGTCGAAGTTGGCGAGCCGGTTCGCGGTGGCGCGCACCTCTCGGCGCATCCGGCGCTCCTCCCAGGCCAGCACCGACTCGTGCGCGCCGAGACGGGTCAGCAGGGCGCCGATCGCGTCGCCGTCGCGGACGACGACCCGGTCCACGCCGCGCACCTCGCGGGCCTTGGCGGGGATCGACAGCCGTCGGGCGGCACCGACCAGGGCGAGCGCGGCCTCGGGACCCGGGCAGGTCACCTCCAGGGAGGAGGAGCGGCCCGGCTCGGTGAGCGAACCGTGCGCCAGGAACGCGCCACGCCAGGCGGCCTCGGCGTCGCAGGTGGCCCCCGAGACCACCTGCGGGGGCAGGCCGCGGATCGGGCGGCCCCGCCCGTCGACCAGGCCGGTCTGGCGGGCGAGCTGGTCACCGCCCGCCACCACCCGCACCACGTAGCGCGAGCCGCGGCGCAGCCCGCCCGGAGCCATCACGATCAGCTCGGAGCTGTGGCCGAAGATCTCCAGGATGTCCCGCTTGAGACGGCGGGCCGCCATCGCGGTGTCCAGCTCCGCCTCGATCACGATCCGACCGCTCACGAGGTGAAGGCCGCCGGCGAACCGCAGGATGGCGGAGACCTCCGCCTTCCTGCAGCAGGTCCGGGTGACGGGGAGCCGGGAGATCTCATCCTTCACCGCTGCCGTCATCGCCATGGGCCGATCCTTCCATGCATCCGAAAAATACGGTCGTACGCGGCGGCCAACAGCTCCGGGTCGTGCCTCGGTGTTCCGTCGGGTCCGGCCACCGGCGCCAGCTCGACCGCGGCCCCGAATCGCTTGGCGGCGTCGGTCAGGGAGTCACGGTCGGGCACGGCGGCCTCGTCGGCCAGCACCACGTCCAGGGCGAGTTTAGGGGCGTGTCGTCCCAAAACCTCCAAATGACGCTGCGGGGAGAAGCCCTCGGTTTCTCCGGGCTGCGGCGCGAGGTTCAGGGAGAGTACCCGGCGGGCCTTCGTCTGCGTGAGCGCGTCCAGCAGCTCGGGCACGAGCAGGTGCGGGATGACCGAGGAGAACCAGGAGCCGGGGCCGAGCACCACCCAGTCGGCGTCCAGGACGGCCTCGACCGCCTCGGGCACGGCCGGCGGGTCGCACGGCACAAGGTGCACGGACTGCACCTCGCCCGGGGTGAGGGCGACGGTCGCCTGCCCGCGGACCGTGTCGACCTCCTCCGGGCGCTTGGGGTCGTGGCCCTTGACGAGGGCCTGGAGCTCCAGCGGCACGGCGGACATCGGCAGCACCCGCCCCTGGGCGCCGAGCAGCCGTCCGACCAGGTCGAGGGCCTGGACATGGTCGCCGAGCTGCTCCCACAGGGCGACGATCAGCAGGTTGCCGACCGCGTGTTCGTGCAGGTCGCCCTGGGACTGGAAGCGGTGCTGGATGACCCGGGCCCAGGTCTGGCCCCAGTCGTCGTCGCCGCACAGCGCCGCCAGGGCCTTGCGCAGGTCCCCGGGCGGCAGTACACCCAGTTCGTCGCGCAGCCGGCCGCTGGAGCCGCCGTCGTCGGCCACGGTGACGACGGCGGTGAGGTCACCGGTGATCCGGCGCAGCGCGGCGAGCGAGGCGGACAGTCCCATGCCGCCGCCGAGGGCGACGACCTTGGGCTGGGTGCCCCGGCGGCGCGGCCTGCCGCCCCGGGCCTCGGCGGGCCGGCCGCCCTTTCGGTCTGCGGTGCCCTTGTCGCCGTTGCTCTCGGGCACCACCCGGCGCAGCCGGCTCAGCCGGGGTGTACGTCGTGTCATTCGCGTCCCATGTCCCGGTGTACGACCACCGTCTCCACGCCCTCGGCGGCGAGCCGGGCGGCGAGCTTCTCCGACATGGCGACCGAGCGGTGCTTGCCGCCCGTGCAGCCCACGGCGATGGTCACGTAGCGCTTGCCCTCCCGGCGGTAGCCGGTGGCGACCAGCTGGAGGAGCTCCGTGTAGCGGTCGAGGAACTCCTTGGCGCCGGGCTGGTTGAAGACGTAACCGGAGACCTCCTCGTTGAGGCCGGTGTACGGCCGCAGCTCCGGGACCCAGTGCGGGTTCGGCAGGAAGCGGCAGTCGACGACGAGGTCGGCGTCGACCGGGAGGCCGTACTTGTAGCCGAACGACATCACCGTGGCCCGCAACTCCGGCTCCTCCTCGCCGGCGAACTGGGCGTCCATCTTGGCGCGCAGCTCGTGGACGTTCAGGCTGGAGGTGTCGATCACCAGGTCGGCGTCGCCGCGCAGCTCGCGCAGCAGTTCGCGTTCGGCGGCGATGCCGTCGACGATGCGGCCGTCGCCCTGCAGCGGGTGCGGGCGGCGCACCGACTCGAAGCGGCGGACCAGGGCCTCGTCGGAGGACTCCAGGAAGACGATCCGCCGTGTGACGTTCTTCGCCTCCAGGTCGGCGAGGGACTCGCGGAGGTTGTCGAAGAAGCGGCGCCCGCGGACGTCGACGACGACGGCGATCCTCGCCACGTTGCCCTGGGAACGGGCGCCGAGTTCCACCATGGTGGGGATCAGGGCGGGCGGCAGGTTGTCCACGACGAACCAGCCGAGGTCCTCCAGGCACTTCGCCGCCGTGGAGCGCCCGGCTCCGGACATGCCGGAGATGATCACCAGTTCGGGGATGGCCGCGTCCGGGACCGGGGCCTTCTCGTTGGGCGTGCCCGTACTCACCTGTGCTCCGTCTCCGGCTTGCTCTTGTCGCGCGTCGTGCTCGTTCACATTCATGTCTCCTGCCCCCGTCGTTCGTCCGGGGCGCCCGTTGCCACGGGTTCCCCACTGGAACCCATGGTGCCTGGTTCCTCTTCCATGATCTCTCCGGTCGCCGTGTTGACGGCGGGCGCGGCCGGGGCCGACCGGGCGAGGGCCACGGCGATCGTCTCGGCTGTCTTGCGGCCTATGCCGGGGACCTCGCAGATCTGGTCGATCGTGGCGGATCGCAGTTTCTTCAACGAACCGAAGTGCTTCAGAAGTGCCTGCTTGCGGGTGTCCCCGAGGCCGGGGACGTCGTCCAGCGGGCTGGAACGGAAGCGCTTGGACCTCTTGGTGCGCTGGTAGGTGATCGCGAACCTGTGGGCCTCGTCACGCACGCGCTGGAGCAGGTACAGGCCCTCGCTGGTGCGGGGCAGGACCACCGGGTCGTCGTCGCCGGGCAGCCAGACCTCTTCCAGTCGCTTGGCGAGGCCGCACACGGCGATGTCGTCGATGCCGAGTTCGTCCATGGCGCGCCGGGCGGCCGCGACCTGTGGGGCGCCCCCGTCGACGACGACGAGCTGGGGTGGGTAGGCGAACTTCCTGGGGCGGCCGTCGTCCTCGGTGGGGCCGGTGCCGACGATGTCGCCGTTGCCGTCGGTCATGGGAGCCGCGGCGTTCTCATCGTCGGTCACGGGAGCTGCGCTCTCGCCCTCGGCCACCGGAGCGGCGGCGCTCTCGCCGTCGGTCCACTCCCCCGTCTTCTCCTTCTCGGCGAGATAACGCCGGAAGCGCCGGGTGATCACCTCGTGCATGGAGCGGACGTCGTCCTGCCCGGCGAAGCCCTTGATCTGGAAGCGGCGGTACTCGCTCTTGCGGGCCAGGCCGTCCTCGAAGACGACCATGGAGGCCACGACGTCGTCACCCTGGAGATGGGAGATGTCGTAGCACTCGATCCTGAGCGGGGCGCTGTCCAGGTCGAGGGCGTCGGCGATCTCCTCCAGAGCGCGTGAGCGCGTGGTCAGGTCGGAGGCGCGCTTGGTCTTGTGCAGCACGAGCGCCTGCTGGGCGTTGCGCTGCACGGTCTCCATGAGGGCCTTCTTGTCCCCGCGCTGCGGAATGCGCAGGGAGACGCCCGAACCGCGGCGGCCGGTGAGCCACTCCTGGGCCGGCTCCAGGGGGTCCGGCAGGGCGGGGACCAGCACCTCCTTGGGGACGGCGTCGCCCGTCTCCTCGCCGTACAGCTGCTGCAGGGCGTGCTCGACCAGGGCGCCGGTGGTGATCTCCTCGACCTTGTCGGTGACCCAGCCGCGCTGGCCGCGCACCCGCCCGCCGCGGACGTGGAAGATCTGGACGGCCGCCTCCAGCTCGTCCTCGGCGACCGCGATCAGGTCGGCGTCGGTCGCGTCGGCGAGCACGACCGCGTTCTTCTCCATGGCCTTCTTCAGGGCCCCGATGTCGTCGCGCAGCCGGGCGGCCCGCTCGTACTCCATCTCGTCGGCCGCTTCCGCCATCTGCTTCTCCAGCCGGCGGATGTAGGTGTTCGTCCGGCCGGTCATGAAGTCGCAGAACTCGTCGGCCAGTTCGCGGTGCTCCTCGACGGAGACGCGTTCCACGCAGGGGGCGGAGCACTTGCCGATGTAGCCGAGGAGGCAGGGGCGGCCGGTACGGGCGGCGTTCTTGAACACGCCCGCCGAGCAGGTGCGCACGGGGAAGACGCGCAGCAGCAGGTCGACCGTGTCGCGGATCGCCCACGCATGCGCGTACGGCCCGAAGTAGCGCACGCCCTTCTTCTTGTGACCGCGCATCACCTGCACGCGCGGGTACTCCTCGTTCATCGTCACCGCGAGGTACGGGTAGCTCTTGTCGTCGCGGTACTTGACGTTGAACCGGGGGTCGTACTCCTTGATCCAGGAGTACTCCAGCTGGAGCGCCTCGACCTCCGTCGACACCACCGTCCACTCCACGGACGCGGCCGTGGTGACCATGGAGCGGGTGCGCGGGTGCAGGCCCGCCAGGTCCTGGAAGTAGTTCGCCAGGCGCTGGCGCAGGCTCTTCGCCTTTCCGACGTAGATCACCCGGCGGTGCTCGTCACGGAACCTGTAGACCCCCGGCGAGTCGGGGATCTCACCCGGTTTGGGGCGGTAGCTGGAGGGGTCGGCCATGTCTCACACCCTACTGGCGAGCACCGACAGTCAGGCTCGGCGGAGGGACATGATCAGAGCCCCGGCGGCAGGCAGTTTCCAACGGCATGGGCCGCCCGGGGGTTACGGCCCACCGGGAGCGGGAATGTGGCTCACCCACGGCACAGGGCGACGTCCGGTGGGCGGAGTCGGTGCCGGTGCAGGCACAGGTTGTCGGTGCGGACCGGTCGTTCCCGGTGGGGAGCGGGCGGGCCACGGGTCGGAGGGCTGCGCAGATGAAGCGGATGCGGATCGAGAAAACCCGGCGGACGGTCCGTGCCCGCCGGTACGCGGACGACGCGTTCGCGCTGCCCGACTCCCTGGACCCGCGCGATCCCGACATCGTGCGGGCCAAGCGCCTGGCTCTGCGGGAGCAGGGCGGCGGCGACCGCTCCTAGGCGGCCACTTCCGGAAGCACACGTCCATGCGAACGCCCGGGGCGCACGCCCCGGGCGTTCGCATGTCCGGGTGGAGCCTGCCGAGCGCAGGTGGGTCACTGTCCGGCATCAGGTGTTGTCGGGGCCGGGTCAACACGCTTCAATGCGGGGGAACTCGGGCCCTGAACGACGGCGTACGGATGTGAAGACCTGCCCGCGCCGGTGGGAGGGCCCCGCGCTAGCGGTCTGACCAGCCGTTGCCGACTCAGAGAAGAGGCCCCTGCATGCCGCACGCCCCACAGCACGCGGACGTCGCCACCGCGGAACTGGACTCGGCCCTGCGAGGCGGCCCCTTCCACGTCGCCCTGCGGGCCGCCATCGCCGCCCGCGGCCTGCCCCTGCAGCGCGTTCAGCACCACCTGTCCCGGCACGGGGTGAAGGTCGGTGTCACGAGCCTGAGTTACTGGCAGCAGGGGGCCCGGCGTCCGCAGCGCCCCGAGTCGCTGCGGGCCGTGCGCGCGCTGGAGGAGATCCTGGAGCTTCCCGAGGAGTCGCTGATCCGGCTGCTCGCCGAGGGCGGGGACAGCACGTCCGGGCTGCGGTCCGCCGCCCGCTCCTACCGCTCCCTCGTCGAGGCCTCCGGGGTCCTGGACCAATTGCTCGCCGAGTTGGACTGTTCGCCGGACGGGGGCCTGCACTCCCTCGGCCACCACGAACGGCTCCGGATCGGGGCCCGGCGCGAGCTCGCCGAGCGTGAGTCGCACCACATCGTGCGCGCCCACCGGGACGGCATCGACCGTTTCGTGGCCGTCCACCACGGGGACCGGGGTGCGGCGCCGGAGCGCATGCGGGTGCACGCCCTGGAGAACTGCCGTACCGGGCGCGTCCGTTGGCACCGCGACACCGGGGTGCTGGCGGCCGAGCTCCTCTTCGACACCCGGCTGCGGGCCGGGGACACCTTCCTGTTCCGCTATGGCGTCGAGGACGGCACCGCGGGTGCGTCACGCGAGTACGTGCGCGGCTTCGACTGCCCCGGGGGCCAGTACGTCCTCCAGGTGTGCTTCGATCCGGCGGCCCTGCCGGTGCGGTGCCACCGTTTCGCCCAGCACACCGCGGCGGCGCCGCGCAGCGGATGCCAGGGCCTGTCGCTCAGCGGCCGGCACCACTCGGTGCACCTGGTCGAGCCCCGGGTGCGGGCGGGGTTCCTGGGCATCGGCTGGGACTGGGAGTAGCCGCACGGTCCGCCTCCCGGGCCGGAGCTGTCCGCTTCCCGGGCCGGAGCTGGTTCTCCGGCGCACGGTCCGCCGCCTCAGGGCCCGGATCTGGGCTCTCCGACGCATGGTCCCGCCTTCTCCCCCGGCCCGGATCTGGCTCCGGCGCCGGGAGGCGGCGGACGTAAACGATTGCGCAAGCGTTTACGTCTGGCGCTCGATGCGGTACGTTCCGCCGGAAGCGGACCGGAACCACCGGAGGAGGGAACGCCCATGGCGACCATGGCCGACGTAGCGCGCAGCGCCGGTGTCTCCGTGGCGACGGTCTCGCATGTGCTGAACGGCACCCGGCCGGTGCTGCCGCACACCCGCCAGGCGGTGCTGGAGGCCGTGGAGGAGCTCGGCTACACCCCGAACACGCTGGCCCGTTCCCTCGTAACGGCCCGCACCCGGTCCATCGGGCTGGCGGTGTCGGCGATCAGCAATCCCTACTTCACGGAAATCCTCCAAGGCGTCGAGGCCGCCGCGCTGGAGGCCGGCTACAGCCTGCTGATCGCCGATCCGCACGACGACCCGGAGCACGAGCGCAAGGTCGTCCAGCTGCTGCACGAGCGCCGGGTCGACGGCCTGATCGTCGCGCCCTCCGCCGATCCGCGCGGGCTGCTCGCCTACCTGGGGCGGCACGACGTACCGGCCGTGTTCCTGGACCGGGTGGTGGACACACCGGGGAAGGACGGCGGTGGGCACGTCGACCAGGTGTGCGCCGACAACGCAGAACCGATGTCCGGGCTGGTCACCCACCTCGCCGGGCTGGGTCACCGGCGGATCGGGCTGGTGGCGGGGCGGCCCGGGCTCAGCACGACGAGCGAGCGGATCACCGGGTACCGCAGCGGTCTGGCCTTCGCCGGGCTGGCGTACGACGAGCGGCTGCTGGTGCACGGCGACTCGGAGTCGGCGGGTGCCGAGCAGGCGGCCGGGGCCCTGCTGTCGCTGGGTGTGCCGCCCACCGCGCTGGTGACCGGCAACAACGCCATGACCATCGGGGTGCTGCGGGCCCTGCGCGCGCACGGTTTGTCCGTGCCGGGTGACATCGCCCTGTGCTGTTTCGACGACTTCGCGTGGGCGGATCTGTTCTCGCCCCGGCTCACCGCGATCGCCCAGCCCGGCAGGGACATCGGTGCCCGGGCCGTCCACGTGCTTCTGGAGCGGCTCGCCGAGCCGGACCGGCCCGTCCGGACCGTGCGGCTGCCCTGCGCCTTCGTCCACCGCACGTCGTGCGGCTGCCCCAGTCCGTCCGAGGAAGGAACCCCGTCGTGATCGTCGTCGCCGGTGAGGCACTGATCGACCTGGTACCGCAGGGCACGGGTGCCCTGGCCGCACTGCGTCCCGCGCTCGGGGGCGGCCCCTACAACACGGCCGTGGCGCTGGGCCGCCTCGGCTCCCCCACTGCCTTCTGCTCCCGGGTGTCGTCCGACGCCTTCGGGCAGGCTCTGCTGGACGGACTGAGCGAGACCGGGGTCGACGTGTCCTCGGTGCAGCGGGGCACCGAGCCGACGACCCTCGCCGTCGCCACGGTGGGCGCCGACGGCTCGGCGGCCTACTCCTTCTACGTCGACGGGACGGCCGACCGGCTGTTCCAGGCGCCCTCGGCGCTGCCGTCCGGCACCCGAGCGGTGTCCTTCGGCACCTGTTCGCTGGTCCTGGAGCCGGGCGCGAGCGCCTACGAGGAGATGATGCGCCGGGCGGCGGCAGAGGGCGTGTTCACCGCGCTGGACCCGAACATCAGGCCCGGGCTGATCCCGGACGCGGACGCCTACCGGGCGCGGTTCAAGAGCTGGCTGCCGTCGGTGTCGCTGCTGAAGCTGTCCGCGGAGGACGCGGAGTGGCTCGGCGGCACGCCCGGGGAATGGCTGGCGGCGGGCCCGGACGCGGTGGTGATCACGCGGGGCGGTGACGGTCTGACCGCCTTCACCGCCGACGGGGAGTACGCGGTGCCGGGCGAACGCGTCGAGGTCGTGGACACCATCGGCGCGGGCGACACGGTCAACGCGGCCCTGCTGCACGGACTCGCCGTACGCGGCGCCCTCAGCACGCGGGGCCTCGCGGGACTGGGCCGCGGCGGCTGGACGGAACTGCTGACCTTCGCGGCCCGCGCGGCGGCGATCACCTGCTCACGGGCCGGGGCGGAACCGCCGTACGCGCACGAGCTGGAGGGCTGACACGGGCCGGGCACCCGCCTTCCTCAACCCGAGACGTCCCCACATCGACGACCGGACCGCCGGGTCCTGTGCGCCTTCTACCCGGTCGGCGGCTCAGCCGGATCCTGTGTGCCTCGTACCCGGTCGGCGGCTCAACTGGGGTTCGGGTTCTGTGCCTCGTACCCGGTCGGCGGGTCAGCCGGTCTCCCCCGCCGCCACCGCCCGCAGCGCGCCGGGGCGGCGGCCGTTGAGGCGGTCCAGGGCGGTGGCAGTGGCGTCGTCCGCGGGCAGCTGGACGATGAGGTGCTGCCCCTCGTCGGGAAGGGCGAGCGTCTCGCTGAGCAGCCGCAGGGAACCGGCCTGCGGGTGCTCGATGTGCTGGGCGGCCGTCCGGCGCGGCGCCGCCGCCAGATCGGCGAACCGGTCGGTGAACTCCGCCCCCGCCGTCACCGTCAGCTCGTCGGCCAGCTCGGCGAGGTAGGGGTCCCGGAGAGGGACGCCGTGCCGGAGCCGGGCGACGAGGTCGTCGGCCACCCGGTCCCAGTCGCGGTACGCGCTGCGGGCCCGGTCGTCGGTGAACAGGTACCGGAGCAGGTTGGGCCGCTCGTCGTCGAGCAGGCCGAGAGGGCCGACCAGCCGTTCGTAGCCGGCCGTGTGGGCGAGGACGTCGCCGATCCAGTTGACCACCAGCGCGGGAGCCGGCTCCAGCCGGTCCAGCACGGCCCGTACGGTGGGGCGCGCCGTACGGCTGAGCGGCGGGGCCGCCGCACAGATCAGCGGGTCGCCGCCGCCCGCCTCCTTGGTCAGGCGGCGCAGCAGCATCCGGTCGGTGAGGGAGAGGTTCAGGGCGTCGGCCAGGGCTCCCAGCACCTGGGCCGACGGGTTGCGGTCGCGGCCCTGTTCCAGCCGGGTGATGTACTCGACGCTGACGCCCGCGAGGGTGGCCAGTTCGGCACGCCGCAGGCCCGGCGTGCGGCGTCGGGGGCCTGCGGGCAGACCCGCCTCGGCCGGGGTGACGGCTTCACGCCAGGTCCGCAGGAACGTGCCCAACTCGTTGTCGCTCACCCGCCGAACGTACCGGGTGGGCGGACGCGGAGGGTGGCCCCGTCACTACCAGGCTCCGGCCGGTCTCCCTCCCGGGCCGCCCGCCCCTCAGGGTGGAGGGCATGACGAATGACACCGCCCCGACGCCCCTGCCGCTCGCCCCGGGCGAGTGGGCCCTCGACCCGTTCCACTCCTCCGTGAACTTCACCGTTCGGCACCTGGGCATCGCCAAGGTGCGGGGGCGCTTCGAACGGCTGGAGGCCGGACTGTTCGTCGGGGAGCGGGTCGAGGACGTGCGGATCTCCGCGACCGTCGACCTGGCCTCGATCAACACCGGCAACGCCGACCGGGACGCGCACGTCCGCGCCTCCGACCTGCTGGACGTGGAGAAGCGCCCGACGATGACGTACCGCTCGACGCGGGTGTCGGGCGGGGGCGAGGACTGGACCGTGGAGGGGGATCTGACGATCGGCGAGGTGACCCGACCGGTGACGCTCGCCGTGGAGTTCGGCGGGCTGGTCGAGGTGCCCATGGACGGCAGCCGGCACGCCGGGTTCGAGGCGACGGGTGAGATCCGGCGCGGCGACTTCGGCCTCGACTTCGCTCCCGGCCTGCTCGGTGACGTGGTGAGGATCCAGCTCGACATGCAGTTCGTGGAACCGCGGGAGAGCGTCTGACCGCACGGCGAACGCGCCGGGCCCCACGGGACGTTTCCCGTGGGGCCCGGCGCGTTCGGCGCGGGTGACCTCAGCCCTTGCTGGACCGGGTCGTCTTCTTGGCGGCGGCCTTGGTCGTCTTGGTGGCCTTGGCCGCTGTCTTCTTGGTGGCGGCGGTGCCGGTGACCGTCTTGGTGGCGGTCTTGCGTGCCGGTGCCGTCTTGGCCGCGACCGTCTTGGCCGCGACTGTCTTGCGGGCCGTGGTCTTGCGCGGTGCCTTCACCGAGGACGCGTCGCTGACGCGGTCGGCGCCGAGGATCTCCCGCAGGAACTTGCCGGTGTGGCTGGCCGGGACCCCGGCCACCTGCTCGGGTGTGCCCTCGGCGACGACCAGGCCGCCGCCGGCGCCGCCTTCGGGGCCCATGTCCACGATCCAGTCGGCGGTCTTGATCACGTCGAGGTTGTGCTCGATGACGATGACCGTGTTGCCCTTGTCGACCAGGCCGGACAGGACCGTCAGCAGCTTGCTGATGTCCTCGAAGTGCAGACCGGTGGTCGGCTCGTCCAGGACGTAGACCGTACGGCCGGTGGAGCGCTTCTGCAGTTCGCTGGCGAGCTTCACGCGCTGCGCCTCGCCGCCGGACAGGGTCGTCGCGGCCTGGCCGAGGCGGACGTAGCCGAGGCCGACGTCCTTGAGCGTGTTGAGGTGCCGGGCGATGGCGGGGACCGCCTCGAAGAAGGCGGTGGCCTCCTCGATCGGCATGTTCAGCACCTCGGCGATGGACTTGCCCTTGTAGTGGACCTCCAGGGTCTCCCGGTTGTACCGGGCGCCGTGGCAGACCTCGCACGGGACGTAGACGTCCGGCAGGAAGTTCATCTCGATCTTGATCGTGCCGTCGCCCGCGCAGTTCTCGCAGCGGCCGCCCTTGACGTTGAAGGAGAAGCGGCCGGGCAGGTAGCCGCGGACCTTCGCCTCGGTGGTCTCGGCGAACAGCTTGCGGATGTGGTCGAAGACGCCGGTGTACGTGGCCGGGTTGGAGCGGGGGGTGCGGCCGATGGGCGACTGGTCCACGTGCACGACCTTGTCGACGAGGTCGTCGCCGTCCACGCGCGTGTGCCGCCCGGGTACGCTCCGGGCGCCGTTCAGCTCGCGGGCCAGGTGCGTGTACAGGATGTCGTTGACCAGCGTCGACTTGCCGGAGCCGGACACGCCGGTGACGGCCGTGAACACGCCCAGGGGGAACGAGACGTCGATGTCCTGGAGATTGTTCTCCCGGGCGCCGTGCACGGTGAGCTGCCGGGAGGGGTCCAGCGGGCGGCGGATGTCGGGCAGCGGGATGGCCTTCTTGCCGGACAGGTACTGACCGGTCTCCGATCGAGCGTTGGCGAGGAGCTCCTTCAGGGAGCCGCTGTGCACGACCTTGCCGCCGTGCTCGCCGGCGCCGGGGCCGATGTCGACGATCCAGTCGGCGGTCTTGATGGTGTCCTCGTCGTGCTCGACGACGATGAGGGTGTTGCCCATGTCGCGCAGCCGGACCAGCGTCTCGATCAGCCGGTGGTTGTCGCGCTGGTGCAGACCGATGGACGGCTCGTCGAGGACGTACAGGACGCCGACGAGGCCGGAGCCGATCTGGGTGGCCAGGCGGATGCGCTGGGCCTCGCCGCCGGACAGGGTGCCGGCCGCGCGGTTCAGCGAGAGGTAGTCCAGGCCGACGTCGACCAGGAACCGCAGCCGCTCGTTGACCTCCTTCAGCACGCGCTCGGCGATCTTCTTGTCGCGGGCGGTGAGCTTCAGTTCGCCCAGGAAGTCCGCGCAGTCGCTGATCGACATCGCGGCGACCTCGGCGATGGACTTGTCCATGATCGTGACCGCGAGGACGATCGGCTTGAGGCGCGTGCCCTCACAGGTCGGGCAGGGTACCTCGCGCATGTAGCCCTCGAAGCGCTCGCGGCTGGAGTCGCTCTCGGCCTCGCTGTGCCGGCGCTTGACGAAGGGGACGGCGCCCTCAAAGGCCGTGGTGTACCGGCGTTCGCGGCCGTAGCGGTTGCGGTAGCGGACCTCGACCTGCGTCTTGTGGCCGTGGAGCAGGGCCTTCTTGGCGCGCTGCGGCAGGCCGGCGAAGGGGATGTCCGTGCGGAAGCCCAGCGCGTCGGCGAGAGCACCGATCAGGCGGCCGAAGTAGTCCTTGGTGTGGCCGTGCGACCAGGGGTGGATGGCGCCCTCGTCGAGGCTCTTGTCCGGGTCGGGGACGATCAGCTCCGGGTCGACCTCCATGCGCGTGCCGATGCCGGTGCAGTCGGGGCAGGCGCCGAAGGGCGAGTTGAAGGAGAAGGAGCGGGGCTCGAGCTCCTCGAAGGACAGGTCGTCGTACGGGCAGTACAGGTGCTCCGAGAACATGCGCTCGCGCTCGGGGTCGTCCTCGGGGAGGTCGACGAAGTCGAGCACGACCATGCCGCCCGACAGACCGAGGGCGGTCTCCACCGAGTCGGTGAGGCGGCGCTTGGCGCCGTCCTTGACGGTGAGGCGGTCGACGACCACCTCGATGGTGTGCTTCTCCTGCTTCTTCAGCGTGGGCGGGCTGGACAGCTGGATCGTCTCGCCGTCCACCCGCGCGCGGGAGTAGCCCTTGGTCTGGAGGTCGGAGAAGAGGTCGACGAACTCGCCCTTGCGCTCGCGCACCAGCGGCGACAGCACCTGGAAGCGGCTGCCCTCGGGCAGCTCCAGGACCCGGTCGACGATGGCCTGCGGCGACTGGCGGGAGATAGGACGGCGGCACTCCGGGCAGTGCGGCTTGCCGATGCGCGCGAAGAGCAGGCGCAGGTAGTCGTAGACCTCGGTGATCGTGCCCACGGTGGAGCGCGGGTTGCGCGAGGTCGACTTCTGGTCGATGGAGACGGCCGGGGACAGGCCCTCGATGAAGTCGACATCCGGCTTGTCCATCTGGCCGAGGAACTGCCGGGCGTAGGAGGAGAGGGACTCCACGTAGCGCCGCTGTCCCTCGGCGAAGATGGTGTCGAAGGCCAGCGAGGACTTGCCCGACCCCGACAGGCCCGTGAAGACGATGAGCGAGTCGCGCGGGAGGTCGAGCGAGACGTTCTTCAGGTTGTGCTCGCGCGCTCCACGAACGATGAGACGGTCGGCCACGCCGGTCCGCACCTTTCTTGAGAGAAGTGACAGGGGCGGGGCCCCCGTCTTTCTCAGACTAGGGGGAGCCACTGACAACGCCGGTCGGGTTCACGGGTTGCCAACAAACCCCGGCTCTCCAGCATGCCCGACGCCACGTCCGACCATATAGCACGTGCTTTCGATTTACGGCACTCCTCCACCACCTTCACCCGAAGGAGTGGCGCGGCTAGGGTCAGCACCATGATTGATCACGCTCATGACCTGGCGTCTGTACGTGACGCGACGGAGCGGCTGCTGACCGCAGTCGGTGCACTGGACAACGCGGCTGTGACGGAGCCGTCACGGCTGCCCGGCTGGAGCCGCGGCCACGTCCTGGCCCACCTCGCCCGCAACGCGGACGCCCTCGTGAACGTCCTGCGGGGCCGCCCCATGTACGTCTCCGGCGAGGCCCGGGACGCCGACATCGAGCGGGACGCCCCGCGGGCCCTCGACGTCCAGCTCGCCGACCTGCGCGAGAGTGCGGCCCGCTTCCAGGAGGCCGGCGACGCTCCGGCGGACTGGACGCGCACGGTGGAGCTGCGCAACGGGGTCACGGACTCCGCGTCCCGGGTGCCGTTCCGGCGCTGGGTCGAGGTGGAGCTGCACCACGTGGACCTGGGGATCGGCTACGAGCTGGAGGACCTCCCCGAGGACTTCACCGAGCGGGAGATCGACTTCCTGGCCGACCGGTTCACCGGGCACCCCGACGTGCCGGCCACCCACGTCACGGACGGCACGCGCGCGTGGAGCACCGGGCGGAAGCCGGGCGAGCACGGGCCCGAGGTGACGGTCACCGGTACCCCGGCCGACCTGCTGGGCTGGCTCGCGGGCCGCCGCGACGGCTCCGCGCTGTCGTCGGCCGGCGGGCCGCTTCCCACGCTGCCGCCGCTATAGGCTGGCGGACATGACGTACAGCGGAGAGGTGACGGTCGGCGGGCCGGCCGATGTGCACGAGCTCAAGGACCTGATGATCACCAAGATCGCGGTGGGTCCGATGAACAACAACGCCTATCTGCTGCGCTGCCGGGCCACGGACGAGCAGCTGCTGATCGACGCCGCCAACGAGGCCGGCACACTGCTCGGCATGATCGGTGGCGACGGCATCGCGTCCGTCGTCACCACCCACCGGCACGGCGATCACTGGCAGGCGCTGGCCGAGGTCGTGGCTGCCACCGGTGCCCGCACCTACGCGGGCCGGGAGGACGTCGAGGGCATCCCCGTACGGACCGACGTGCCGGTCGACGACGGGGACACCATCCGGGTCGGGCGCGTGGAGCTCACCGCCCGCCACCTGGTCGGGCACACGCCCGGCTCGATCGCCCTCGTCTACGACGACCCGCACGGGCACCCCCATGTGTTCACCGGGGACTGCCTGTTCCCCGGCGGTGTGGGCAACACCCATCAGGACCCGAAGGCGTTCGCCAGCCTCATCCACGACGTCGAGACCAAGATCTTCGACGCACTCCCGGACGAGACCTGGGTCTACCCGGGGCACGGCCACGACACGTCCCTCGGCGCGGAGCGCCCGCATCTGCCGGAGTGGCACGCGCGCGGGTGGTGACTGTGTGCGCCGGGCGCTGCTGGGCGTGAGGGGTGGTGCGAGGCACTGTTCGCCGTGAGGGGTCGCGTGAGGCGCTGTTCGGCGTGAGGGGCCGCGCGGGGCGCTGTCGGCGAGCGTGCGCGCCGTGCACGCGCCCCGTGTGAAGTGTTCGCACACGCCGGTGTCGCACGTGCGCTCCCCTCGCACGTAGTTGCGCAGTCAACTGGTCTCAGCCCCGCGCAGGATGACGGCTCCTGGGCGGTTTGGGCCGCCGGCCTGTCGTTCCCCGCCCTCGGTCGGCGGCCCCGGCACACGCCGACGCGAAGTACGTGTAAGGGGCTTTCGCCATGGCCGGCGGGGCTTACCGGGGTGGCCGACGGGGCTCCGGGTCGCTACGGGGCGTGCCGGTGACGGCTCACGCGTCCGCCTTGCCCGTACCTGCCAGCGCCGCCACCCGCTCCACGCCGAACACGTACCCCTGCACGCCACAGCCCGCGATGACCCCGTCGGCCCGCAGCGACACGTAGGAGTGGTGCCGGAACGACTCGCGCTGGTGGATGTTGGAGATGTGGACCTCCAGCACCGGCAGGCCGTCACAGGTGTTGAGGGCGTCCAGGATGGCGACGGACGTGTGCGAGTAGGCACCGGGGTTGATCACGATGCCGCAGTGGTTCAGCCGGGCCTCATGGATCCAGTCGACCAGCTCACCCTCGTGGTTGGACTGGCGGAAGTCGACCGTACCGCCGTGCGCGGCCGCCGCCTTGGCGCACAGGGCCTCCACGTCGGCGAGGGTGTCGGAACCGTAGATCTCCGGCTGGCGCTGGCCGAGCAGGTTCAGATTGGGGCCGTTGAGGATCATGATCGGGGCGTGGGCCAGGGTGCGGGGCACGGTTCCTCCGGTCCGTTCAGGGTCGTGCGGCCCGTGACGGACCGCTGCTCACAGCCGGTCTATCACGGAGCACGTACCGGTCTCGCCCTGCTGTGCACGCCGCTCAGGTCCCGGTGCGCTCGCCGGACCCGCCCGCTCGGCACGCTGATCTCATCCCGGCGCCTGCCGGACTCGCCCGCTCGGCACGCTGATCACGTCCCGGCGCCTGCCGGACTCGCCCGCTCGGCACGCTGATCACGTCCCGGTGCGCATACCGGCCTCCCCCGCTCGGCACGCCGCTCGTGTCCGTGCGCGCGGCCGGTTTTATCTCGGTGCGACGGCAGCGCGCCGGGTCGTAGCCTCCTGGCATGACGAGCCTGACCAGCCCGGCCTATCCACCGAAGCCGTCCCCCGGTGACCGCATCGCCGTGATCTCGCCCTCCTCGGGCCTGCCGGGACTCTTCCCGCTCCCCTACGAGCTCGGCCTTCAGCGGCTGCGCAAGGAGTTCGGGCTGGAACCGGTGGAGTACCCGGCGACCCGCATCATGGGCTCCACGCCACGGGAGCGGGCCGCCGACATCCACGCCGCCTTCGCCGACCCGGCGATCAAGGCGGTCATCGCGTCGATCGGGGGCGACGACCAGATCACCGTGCTGCCGTACCTGGACCGGGAGTTGATCCGGGCCAACCCGAAGCCGTTCTTCGGGATGAGCGACAACACGAACCTGCTCGCGTTCCTGCGCACCTGCGGCGTCGTCGCCTTCCACGGCGGCAGCGTGATGTGTGAACTCGGCCGCCCCGGCGCCATGCACCCGCAGACCGCCGAGTCCCTGCGCGCGGCCCTGTTCACCTCGGGACCGTACGAGTTGAGGCCCGCCGAGCGGTGGCGCGACATCGACAGGGACTGGGCGGATCCGGCGACCTTCGACGCCGAGCCGGATACCCGGCCCGGTACCGGCTGGACCTGGGTGCACCCCGACCGGGTGGCCGAGGGCCGCAGCTGGGGCGGTTGCCTGGAGATCATCGCCTGGCTGCTGATGGCCGACCGGGAGATCGCCCGGGACCTGTCCGAGTACGACGGCAACGTGCTGCTGCTGGAGACCTCGGAGGACATGCCGAGCGCCACGGAGGTGTTCGGCACCCTGCGCTGCATGGGCGAGCGCGGGCTGCTGGAACGCTTTCCCGCCCTGCTGATGGGCAGGCCCAAGACCTGGTCCCTCGACCGCCCCAACACCCCTCACCAGGCGGCTCGTTACGCGGCCGACCAGCGCGAGGCCGTCCTGCGCGCCATGCGGACCTACGCCCCCGACACCATGATCGTCTTCGACGTGGACTTCGGGCACACCGATCCACAACTGGTGATTCCGTATGGCGGCACGGTGCGCGTGGACGGACCCGCCCGGCGCGTCACGGTCACGTACTGAGAACCCCCGAGTCCCTCTACGCGCCCCCCTGACCGGCGGTCACGGTGGGTAGTGACGCGGCATGCACCACGTACGCACCGTAAGGGCACCCTCCATGCCGCGCCTCGCGGCCGCCTCGCTCGCCGGAACGGCCATCGAGTTCTACGACTTCTTCGTCTACGGCACCGCGGCGGCCCTGATCCTGGGGCCGCTGTTCTTCCCGACCTTCTCTCCGGTCGCCGGGACACTCGCCGCCTTCGCCACCTTCGGCGTGGGCTTCGTGGCACGACCGCTCGGCTCGATCCTGTTCGGGCACATCGGTGACCGTCGCGGGCGGCGGCCGGTCCTGGTCGCCTCCCTGCTGCTCACCGGGGCCTCCACGGTCGCCGTCGGCTGCGTCCCGACGTACGACTCGATCGGCGTGGCTGCTCCCCTGCTCCTTCTGGTCCTGCGCTTCCTCCAGGGTCTGGGGCTCGGCGGCGAGTGGGGCGGGGCGGTGCTGCTGGCCGTGGAACACGCACCCGCCCGACGGCGTGTGCTGTGGTCGAGCTTCCCGCAGGTCGGGCCCGCGCTGGGGTTCCTGATCGCCAACGGTGTGGTGCTGGGGCTGTCCTCGGCGCTGACCGAGGCGCAGTTCGCCGCCTGGGGGTGGCGGGTGCCGTTCTGGGCGGCGGGGGTACTGGCCGTCGCGGGGTTGTGGCTGCGGTCCTCCCTCGCGGAGAGCCCGAGCTTCCTCAAGATCGACGACCACGCGCGCGTGCCGCTCGCCGAGGTCGTCCGCCACCACTGGCGGCTCCTGCTGCTGACCGGCGGAGGGCTCGCGATCGGCTACGCGATCTTCTACGCCGTGACGACCTGGTCCCTCGCCTACGGCACGGAGCGGCTCGGGGTGAGCCGCAGCGTCATGCTGACCTGCATCATGGGCGCGGTGCTCGTGAAGGGTGCTCTCACCCCGCTGGTGGCGCTGCTCGGTGACCACTACGGCCGGCGGCCACTGTGCCTCGCCGGATGTGTGGCTGCCGCCCTGTGGATGTTTCCGATGGTCGCGCTCCCCGCCACCGGGGCCCCGCTGCCGATGTTCGTCGGGTTCCTCGGGGCGATGCTCGCGTTCATCACGATGTTCGCCGTGATCGCCGCGTATCTGCCGGAGCTGTACGAGCCGCGGGTGCGCTGCACCGGCGCTGCCGTCGGCTACAACCTCGGCGGGGTCGTCGGAGGAGCCCTCACACCCATCGTGGCGACCGCCCTCGCCGAGCAGGGCGGGCGGGTGCCCTGGGGTGTGGCCGCCTATCTGACGGCGATCGCGCTTCTCAGCCTGGGGTGCTTCGCGTTGCTGCCGGAGACTCGCCCGGTGCGGGTGGGCAGCGCGGCCGAGGCCGCGGCGGGGTGAGCCGGGTGGCCGCTGCGGGGTGGGCCGGGTGGTGCCGCCCTACGGGTTGATCGCCAGCTCCAGGTACGCCGCGAACAGCACCAGGTGAACACCGCCCTGGAGCGGCGTGGCCCGGCCCGGCACCACCGTCAGCGAGGCGACCACCACGGTCAGGGCGAGCAGCACCATGTGCGTGGCACCGAGACCGAGGACGAGCGGGCCGGAGAGCCACAGGGAGGCGAGGGCCACGGCGGGGATGGTCAGGCCGATGCTGGCCATGGCCGAGCCCAGCGCGAGATTCAGGCTGGTCTGCACACGGTCGCGACGGGCCGAGCGAAGCGCGGCGATGGTCTCCGGCAGCAGCACCAGCAGGGCGATGATCACGCCGACGACGGCATGGTGGAGCCCGGCCGCCTCCACCCCCGACTCGATGGTGGGCGAGACGCCCTTGGCGAGGCCCACCACACCGATCAGGGCCAGGCCCAGCAGGGCCAGACTGATGCGGGCGGTGGAGACGGTCGGCGCCTCGGCGTGCTCCTCGGCGGTGATCACCTCGCCGTGCCGGGTGATCGGCAGGAAGTAGTCCCGGTGCCGCACGGTCTGTGTGGCGACGAACAAGCCGTACAGAACGAGCGAGGACAGCGCCGCGAAGGTCAGCTGGACGGTGGAGAACTCGGGCCCCGGCTTGCTCGTGGTGAACGTGGGCAGGACCAGGCTGAGCGTGGCCAGGGTCGCGACCGTGGCGAGTGCGGCGCCGGTGCCCTCCGGGTTGAAGACGGCCGTGCCGTGCCGCAGTGAGGCGACGAGCAGGCACAGTCCGACGATGCCGTTGCAGGTGATCATCACGGCCGCGAAGACCGTGTCCCGGGCCAGGGTGGAGCTCTTGTCCCCGCCGTCGGCCATCAGGGTGACGATGAGGGCGACCTCGATGATCGTGACGGCGACGGCGAGCACGAGAGAGCCGAACGGCTCACCGACGCGGTGGGCCACCACTTCGGCGTGGTGCACGGCGGCCAGGACTGCGCCCGCAAGGACCAGGGTCACCAGGGCGACGACCGCCACGGGCAGATCCCGTCCCCAGGTCAGGACCAGCAGGAGGACCGCCAGCAGGGGCACCAGGGTCGTCCACTGTGCCGCGAGCCGCCCGCTCCGAACGATCATGCAGCGATCGTCGCAGACGTGCTCGGGCCTTGCACTCCGGTTTGCCGGGCCTTTGAGGACGCCCCGAGACGCTGCTGAGGCGCTACTTGAGGTCCCGCGCGTCCAGGACGTCGCAGTTGGTGAAGACCCGCTCGCCCGTGCTGAGCGCGTCCAGCCGCTGCGCCATCGCGCTGGTCTCGGGGTCGTCGCTGTTGCGCATGGCCTCCTCGTACGAGTCGAACTCGATCAGCGCCAGGTAGCGGCCGGGTTTGTCCCGGTCCTTCAGCAGCGTGCTGTGGGTGGGGCCGTTCGCACGGCCGGCGTTGCGCTGCCCCGCCTCTTCGAGCACCTGCTGCATCTCGTCCAGACGCTCGGTCTCGAACTCGATGATCTGCACGAACTTCATGACGCCTCCAGCCGGCCACGGCGCCCCCGAGCCGGGGAACGCTTCAGGAAACAAGCAAGCACCGGGACCGGCGGTCGGCAATTCGCCGCGCACCGGTCCCGGTGATGGTTGTTCCTACGCCCGACGCGGTCAGGCGTCGATGCTGTCCTTCGGAGCGTCTCCGCTCTTGCCCTGCGCCCCCTCGGCCGCCGCCTGCTTCTTGGAAGCTCGCAGGCTGGTGATCGTGGTGACGATCAGGACTGAGCAGATCACACCCAGCGAGACCGGGATGCTGATCTCGGGGACATGCACCCCGGACTCGTGCAGCGCGTGCAGCACCAGCTTCACGCCGATGAAGCCCAGGATGATCGAGAGGCCGTAGGAGAGGTGGACCAGCTTCTTCAGCAGGCCGCCGATGAGGAAGTACAGCTGGCGCAGACCCATCAGGGCGAACGCGTTGGCCGTGAAGACGATGTACGGGTCCTGCGTCAGGCCGAAGATCGCGGGGATGGAGTCGAGGGCGAAGAGCACGTCGGTGGTGCCGATGGCCAGCATCACGACCAGCATCGGGGTCATGACCCGCTTGCCGTTCTCCACGATCCACAGCTTGGTGCCGTGGTATCGGTCCGCCACGCCGAAGCGGCGCTCGGCGGCCTTGAGCAGCTTGTTCTCCTCGAACTCCTCGTCCTCCTCGTCGGCTCGGGCCTCCTGGATGAGCTTCCAGGCGGTCCAGATGAGGAAGGCGCCGAAGAGGTAGAACACCCACGAGAAGCTGGCGAGGATCGCCGCACCGGCGGCGATGAAGATCGCCCGCAGGACCAGGGCGATGAGGACACCGATCAGCAGGACTCGCTGCTGGTACTGCGACGGAACCGCGAACTTCGCCATGATCAGGACGAAGACGAACAGGTTGTCGACGCTGAGCGACTTCTCGGTAATGAAGCCGGCGAAGAACTCACCGGCGGGCTGGCCACCGGCGAAGACGAGCAGACCGAACCCGAAGAGTGCGGCCAGCACGATCCAGACGATCGTCCAGATCCCGGCTTCCTTGATCGACACGTCGTGCGGCTTGCGGCCGATGAAGAAGTCGACCGCGATGAGGGCGGCGAGGCCCACGATCGTCAGGACCCACAAGGTCACGGAAACATCCACTGCGCCTCCGGCAGTCGTTAACGGCAAATGTCAGCGTCGTCGCTGCCGGAGGTCTCTTCCACCCAAGGATGGGCCGACGCCCCGGGATCTGGCCTGATCCGTATTGACGGGTACGCCGCAGCAGACAGGGAGTACTCCCCTCCGTGCCGTCAACAGTACCCCAATCACCAAGAACAGGTAAAGCACTTGGTAAAAGAAAGGCCAAAATCCCTGGTCGGAGGGCTTTACGTGTACTTGGTGCGGGCGGTGGCCACCTGGGAGAGCACCTGCTGGAGGATCTGGCTGCCGGGCGGCACGAGCGACGGCTCGTACGTCCAGGCGTGACCCACCCACGGGTCGGCGAGGTGATCGTCCGCCACCGGCGTCAGTCGCAGCAGGGAACGCCACAGCGGGTCGAGCAAAGGCCCGTACCCGGAGGACTGCTCCCGGTCGGCCGCCATCATCAGGTGGACACCGAAGGCGGGGCCCTCGTCGGCGAGGTAGCGCAGCTGGTTCACGGCACGGTCGTCGAAGCCGTGCGGGAAGTCGTTGACGATCAGGAGTTGCTGGGAGGTGTCGAAGCCGGGCGGGAGGGAATCGGCGGCGCCGCCCCGGACCGCCATCTGCACCAGGTCGACCCTCTGGGTGAGCCGTCCCAGCACGTCCGCCACCCCGGCGGCGCCGAGGGCGGGCGGCGCCGCGAGCACACCCGTCTGCACGAGGGGCACCAGCGCCTGCGCCCCCGAACCGGCCGGGTCGATGACGTGGACGGTGAACTCGCCCGCCGGATAGGCGGCCAGCAACCGGGCCGCGTGCGCGACCGCCGTCTCCATGGCGAGACGGGTCATGGTGTGGGAATCGGTGAAGGAACCGTCGGACGATCCGGCCGCTCCGCTGTCGATCCACAGCCCCCGCTCCAACGGCAGCCGGACCAGCATCGGGATGCGGACCCGGTCGGCCTCCGGGAGGTGGAGATCGCCCAGGCGCAGGGCCATGGGGATCTCCATCGGCACCCGGTAGCCGTGCCACACGGGGTTGTCCCAGCGGGCGTACGCCGGTGGCAGGGCGGGTTCGACGACGTCGGCCTCGGCTGCGAGCTGGGCCAGGTCCCGGTCCAGCGCCTCCCGGGCCTGGGCGACGAGCTCGGCGTGCCGGGCGCGGGCCGCCTCGCGGGCGGCGTCGCCCTGCCCGCCGATCCGGCTGCGCGGGTCGGAGAGAACCTGCTCCAGCTCCTTGTCCATGCGGGACTCGGCGAAGTCGACGGCACTGCGGTAGGCGGCGGTCGTGCGGGCCAGGTCCTCGAACATGCCCCAGACCTGGTTGTAGAGCCGCTCCTCCATGGACCAGCCGGTCGCGTCGCCCGCGACGGGCTGGGCAGGCTGCCCGGGCGCGGCCGGGGGCGCGGTCGGCGGGGGCGGCGGCGGTGCGGCGTTCCGGCGGCGTGGGTGGCTGTAGTCGATCGGGCCGCCGGCCGTCGGCGCGGACGGCTGGGTCACGGCGTCGGGGTCCGGTGCGGCGGCGGGATACGACGGCTGCTGGGGTGCGGGCCGGCCGGGATGACCCGGCTGCCCAGGACCGCCGGACTGCCCGGGTCCGCCGGACGTCTGCCCTCCGTAGGGGGGCGGCGGTGGAACGGGGCCGGTCTGAGGTGCGGTGCCGCCCTGGTCCGGGCCGAGGGCGGGTGCCGCTGCCTGACGGGAACGGTCGCCGTCCCCCGCACGCGGTGGGGGCGCCTGCACGGAGCGGGCCAGCCCTTGGGCCACCGCGTCGTTGATGCTCCCGGCGAGCTGGTGGGCCGACGACAGGCCCTGGTCGGTGAGGAGTTCGGCGAGGCCGCCCTCGTAGCCCTGGCCGACGGCGCGCACCTTCCAGGCGCCCTGCCGGCGGTAGAGCTCGAGGGCGACGACGGCCGACTCGGCCTCCAGGCCGGTGATGGTGTAGCTGGCGATCTCCTCGCCGTCGAGGCCGGTGACCGCGACGAAGGGGGCCGCCACCGCGGCGAAACGGACGGGGCCCGTCCCGCCGACGGGCAGGGCGAGCAGCACGCTGACCCGGTGGACGGTCTCGGGCACGGCGTCGAGGTCCACCGCGAGACGGTGGTCGGCGGCGGCCTGCCGTGAGACCTCGAGACCCGGCTGGGTGGGTGCGCCCGGATGGGCCACCCACTCCACGCCGTGGATCCGGCCGTTCTCGTCGCCGAGTGCCGCCGCGGCCACGATCGGTGTGCCGGCCGAGATCCGGACCTCCAGGCGGGCCTGGGAGAGCGGGTGGTTCTGCCCCCGCACCAGCTCGGCCGTCATCGCCTTCGTCCCCCTGTGTCGTTGTGTGGTGTCGGGTGCTGCTCGCCGGGCCCGCCGGTCCGGGCCCGGGTGTGCTCAGAGCACCGGCAGGATCGCCGGCATCAGGTCCTGGAAGGTGCGCCCGTTGGCCGGGTTGCCCAGGGCCGTCATCGTCCAGCCCTGACCCGCGCGGTGGACCTTGGCCATGATCTGGGCCGTGTACTGGCCGCCGCCGGCGAGCGTGTAGCGGGCGAGCTCCTGGCCGTTGGTCTCGTCGACCAGACGGCAGAACGCGTTCTGCACTTCCTGGAAGGTCTGCCCCGTGAAGGAGTTCACGGTGAAGACGATCTGGTCGATGTGGACCGGGACCCGCGCGAGGTCGACGAGGATCGCCTCGTCGTCGCCGCCCTGGCCGACGCCGCCGACGAGGTTGTCACCGGTGTGGCGCACGGAGCCGTCGTCGCTCACGAGGTGGCGGAAGAAGACGACGTCGACCGGCTGCTTGTCCGCGAACAGGACGGCGGAGGCGTCGAGGTCGATCTCCCGCGTGCGCGAGCCGAACAGGCCGCGCCGGGGAGCCGCCTGCCAGCCGAGACCCATGCGAACCGCAGTCAGGCTGCCGCCGTCGTTCTTCTGCAGACTGATGGCCTGACCCTTGGTCATGTTGACGGTCACGCGCTGATTCCCCTCTCGAATTCCCCTGTTGCCGCGTGCTCGCGGTTGACCAGAACCCTACGCAGGGGCACTGACAGCGACGTACCCCGGTCCGCACTTTGTGTCGGTCTTGCAACACTGCGCGTACGCGGCAGGCTGTCAGGCCAGGCCTGCCTCCTTCATCTGGCGCAGCTCCTTCTTCATCTCGGAGACCTCGTCGCGCAGCCGGGCCGCGATCTCGAACTGGAGCTCGGCGGCGGCAGCCCGCATCCGAGCGGTCAGCTCCTCGATCTGCCCGGCCAGTTCGGCCGCCGGACGGTCGGTCGGCGCGGTCTCGGCGGCCTTGCCCTTGCCCTTGGCGGACTTGGCGCTGCCGGCCGCCTTGCCGAGGGAGGGCACGGGCGCCTTGGTGCCCCCGCCGTCCTTCTTGGCCTTGCGGTAGCCCGAGCCGAGCAGCTGCTCCGTGTCGATGTCCTCGCGGGCGATCTGGGCGACGATGTCGTTGATCTTCTTGCGCAGCGGCTGGGGGTCGATGCCCCGCTCCGTGTTGTACGCGATCTGCTTCTCGCGGCGCCGGTTGGTCTCCTCGATGGCCTTCTCCATGGCCGGGGTGATCTTGTCGGCGTACATGTGGACCTGGCCGGAGACGTTGCGCGCGGCGCGGCCTATGGTCTGGATGAGGGAGGTGCCGGAGCGGAGGAAACCCTCCTTGTCGGCGTCCAGGATCGCCACCAGGGACACCTCGGGCAGGTCGAGGCCCTCGCGCAGGAGGTTGATGCCGACAAGCACGTCGTACTCGCCGGCTCGCAGTTCACGCAGCAGCTCCACGCGGCGCAGGGTGTCGACGTCGCTGTGCAGGTAGCGCACCTGGATGCCCAGTTCGAGGAAGTAGTCCGTGAGGTCCTCGGCCATCTTCTTGGTGAGCGTGGTGACCAGGACGCGCTCGTCCTTCTCGGTGCGCTGGCGGATCTCGTGCACCAGGTCGTCGATCTGGCCCTCGGTGGGCTTGACGACGACTTCCGGGTCGACGAGGCCGGTGGGGCGGATGATCTGCTCGACGAAGCCGTCCGAGCGGGACATCTCGTATGTGCCCGGGGTGGCGGAGAGGTAGACCGTCTGGCCGATGCGTTCCTGGAACTCCTCCCACTTCAGGGGACGGTTGTCCAGGGCGGAGGGCAGCCGGAAGCCGTGCTCGACGAGGGTGCGCTTGCGGGAGGCGTCGCCCTCGTACATCGCGCCGATCTGCGGGACGGTGACGTGGGACTCGTCGATGACGAGGAGGAAGTCGTCCGGGAAGTAGTCCAGCAGGGTGTTGGGCGGGGAGCCGGGCGAGCGGCCGTCGAAGTGCATCGAGTAGTTCTCCACGCCGGAGCAGCTGCCGATCTGGCGCAGCATCTCGATGTCGTACGTGGTCCGCATGCGCAGGCGCTGGGCTTCCAGCAGCTTGCCCTGCTTCTCCAGCTCGGTCAGGCGCTCGGCCAGTTCCTTCTCGATGTCGTTGACGGCCCGCTCCAGGCGCTCGGGGCCCGCGACGTAGTGGGAGGCCGGGAACACGTAGAGCTGCTGGTCGTCGCTGATGATCTCGCCGGTGACCGGGTGCAGGGTGGACAGGGCCTCGATCTCGTCGCCGAACATCTCGATGCGGACGGCCAGCTCCTCGTAGACCGGGAAGATCTCGATGGTGTCGCCGCGGACGCGGAAGGTGCCGCGGGTGAACGCAAGGTCGTTTCGCGTGTACTGGATGTCCACGAAGCGGCGCAGCAGATCATCACGGTCGATCTCCTCGCCGACCTTGAGCGGGACCATGCGGTCCACGTACTCCTGCGGGGTGCCCAGGCCGTAGATGCAGGAGACCGACGCGACCACGACGACGTCCCGCCGGGTGAGCAGGGAGTTGGTCGCGGAGTGGCGCAGCCGCTCGACCTCCTCGTTGATCGAGGAGTCCTTCTCGATGTAGGTGTCCGACTGCGGGACGTACGCCTCGGGCTGGTAGTAGTCGTAGTACGAGACGAAGTACTCGACGGCGTTGTTCGGGAGCAGCTCGCGGAACTCGTTCGCCAGCTGGGCGGCCAGCGTCTTGTTCGGCGCCATCACGAGCGTGGGGCGCTGGAGCTTCTCGATCATCCACGCGGTGGTGGCGGACTTGCCGGTGCCGGTCGCGCCGAGCAGCACGACGTCCTTCTCGCCCGCCTCGATGCGCCGGGCGAGCTCGGCGATGGCCGTGGGCTGATCGCCGTTGGGCTGGTAGGGGCTGACGACCTCGAAGGGCGCCACCGTGCGTTCGATCTTTGAAACGGGCCGCATGGGATCCACCGTACGACTCCGCACTGACAATGGGCTCTGATCAGCGGTTCTGCGGGGTGCGGGACCCTCGGGGCTCCACGGTGCGGCGGGGGCGGAACCGCAGCCGGCGAGCGGAGTGACGGACGTGGGTGTGGGCGGGGACGCCGGGCTTGGGCTCGACGGGGACGACGGGGGGCTTCCCCATGACCATCAGCGGATCGAACATGACCACCACCGCGGCGAGGAGCAGAAAGGCGAGCGGGCCGATCAGCATGGGCGCCAGCAGAGTCGCCGGCGAGTCCCCCGTGGCGGGTTCGGCCGTGCCGTGCAGGTGGACGCTGAGGGCGGCCATGCCGGTGTAGTGCATCCCGCTGACCGCGAGCCCCATGACGAGGCTGGCGCCCACGCTCCACAGGAAGCCCCTGACCTGCCCGGCGGCCCACAGTGCGGCGGTGGCGGCGCCCATGGCGATGGCGACGGAGATGCCCACGGTGACGGTGTTGTAGTCCAGTTTTCCGTCCAGGCTCATGCTGGCCATACCCAGGTAGTGCATCGACGCGATGCCCAGGCCCGTGATGGTGCCGCCGGTGAACAGCGCCGTACCGCGCGCACCTTTGTAGCCGACGATGAAGATCCCGATGCCCACCATGATGATCGCGACGGCGAGGCTCGCGAACGTCATCGCCTTGTCGTAGTGGATCGGGGTGCCGCGGACCTTGAACCCCATCATGGCGACGAAGTGCATGGTCCATATGCCGGAGCCGATGGCGGCGGAGCCGAGGGCGAGCCAGCCGGGGCGCCAGGACTGGGCGACGAGCATGGATCTCGTGGTGCAGCGCAGGCCCAGCGCGCCGCCGAGGCAGGCCATGAAGTAGGCCACCAGGGGTGTGACCAGGCCGTAGCTGAATCCGTCGACCGTGCCCTGCATGCGCGGCTGCCCTTCCCGCCCTCGTACGTCCCGGAATTCCTGATGTGCGCCCCCTCCCAGGACCGCAGGAGCGGTCAGGGTTGACGCAGAGAGTATGACCCCCACCGGAATGGTCGAACGACTTTCCGGCAAAGAAACACGGCCTTGCCTCAGTTGTGCGTTATCAGTGAGCGGAGTTGGGTCCTCTCCGTTCAACGTGTGGCCATCCTGCACCCCCCTCGTGTTGACCCTCTGCTGTCACAGTTGTGCTGTCTGTGATGTCGCCGTTCGTTCGTCGCGAGGAGTACGCATGCACGCGCGCGCTGTTGCCGCCTCGACCACCGCACTCCTGGGTACTGCCGCCCTGCTGTTCCCCCTCTCCCCCGCGCATGCCGCGGAAGGCGGCGCGGCGCCGCTGGTCATCGCGCACCGGGGCGCCTCCGCCTACGCGCCCGAGAACACCCTGGCCGCGGTGGACAGGGCGGCGGAGCTGGGCATCCGCTGGGTGGAGAACGACGTGCAGCGGACCAGGGACGGTGAGCTGGTCGTCATTCACGACGACAACCTGCGGCGCACCACCGACGCCGAGGAGGTCTTCCCCGGCCGGGCTCCTTGGAAGGTGAAGGACTTCACCGCAGCGGAGATCGCCCGGCTGGACGCGGGCAGCTGGTTCGGGCCCTCGTACGCGGGCGCGCGCGTGCCGACGTTGGAGCAGTTCGTGCGCCGCTTGGACCGTCACCGTCAGAAGCTGCTCCTGGAGATCAAGAATCCGAAGCTGTACCCGGGCATCGAGCGGCAGACGCTGAAGGTCCTCAGCAACGAGGGCTGGCTCGACCGGTCGCATCGGGCGCGCCGGCTGATCGTGCAGAGTTTCAGCGCGAACAGCGTGCGGACGGTGCACCAGCTGAAGCCCGGCGTGAAGACGGCCCTCCTGGGGACGCCGCCGGTGTCGGACCTGCTCACGTACGCCCAGTTCGCCGACCAGATCAACCCCTCGCACAGCTCGCTCTCCCCGGCGTACGTGTCCTCCGTACGGGCGTTCGACGGGCCGCACGGCAAGCCGATGGAGGTCTTCGCCTGGACGGTCGACGACGCGAGGACGGCCCGGCGGGTCGCCCGGTACGGGGTCGACGGGATCATCACCAACAGGCCGGACGTGGTGCGCAAGGCGGTGGGCGGCTGATCCGGCGTCCCGGCCGGACGGCGTTGTCAGTGGCGGGTCCTACTGTGGGCGCATGGACAGCCGAGAGCAGGTCGGGCCGCGGGTCGTCTGGGCGGTCGTCGAGAGCGGGATCGGGCCGTTGCTGCTGGCCGCAAGCCGGGACGGCCTGGTCAACGTGGTGTTCCACGCCACGGACGCGGTACGGGAGCGGGCCGTCGAGCGGTTGGCGTCGCGGCTGGGCTCCGAGCCCGTCGAGGCGCCCGGCTCCCCGCTGCTGGCCGAGGCGATACGCCAGGTCGAGGCGTACCTCGGGGGCGAGCGGCGGGACTTCGACCTGCCGCTGGACTGGTCGCTGATCTCCGGCTTCAACCGGGAGGTCCTGCGCGAACTGGCCTCGGGCGTGCCGTACGGCACGGTCGTCGGATACGGCGACCTGGCAGGGCGGGTCGGCCAGCCGGGCGCCGCCCAGGCCGTGGGCATGGCGATGGGATCGAATCCGCTGCCGGTGGTGGTGCCCTGTCACCGGGTCGTCGAGAGCGACGGCGGCATCGGCGGTTTCGGGGGCGGACTGGAGACCAAGCGGAGGCTGCTCGCCCTGGAAGGTGTGCTTCCGGAGCCGCTCTTCTAGGAAGCGGGCCCGGTCAGTCGTAATGCCGGGCCTCGAAGACGTTGCCGTCCGGGTCCCGGAAGTAGAAGCTGCGGGTGGCCTGGCCCTGGGCTCCGAACGAGCCGTGCGCGAGGTCCGACACCGGCACGGAGCGCTCCTGGAGACGGCTGAGAAGGGCGTCGAAGTCGCCGCGGGTCAGGGACAGGCAGACGTGGTTGACCGGGTGCCCCGCGCTGTCGGCGGAGCCGGGCAGCATCGTCATGCGCTCCGCGTGGCTCAGCGGCATGAGGTCGAGGATGGTCTCGCCGTTGACGCGCACGGAGGGGAACGGCGCCTCACCCGCAGCGAATTCCGCGAGCCGGAGCGTTTCCATGCCGACGGCCTTCTCGTAGAAGTCGGCGGCTGCGAGCGGGTCGCGCGCCCAGAGGACGACGTGGTCGAGACGTGGCGTGTGATCGGTCATGTACCCCAGGCTCGTGACCACTCCGCCGGCCCGCAAGGGTTTGGCCCGGTCCGCCGCTCGCCAGAGATGAGGGAAGACGACTGACCGACTGACAGGAGGCAGGCGCGTGGTGCTGGTGGTGTCCGACGAAGTGCGGGAGGCGATCGACGCGCGCCGGCCCGTCGTGGCCCTGGAGTCCACGATCATCGCCCACGGGCTTCCACGGCCGCGGAACCTCCAGGTGGCCCTGGAGCTGGAGGCGGCCGTGCGGCAGGAGGGCGCGGTGCCCGCCACGATCGCCGTGCTGGACGGGCGTCCTTGTGTGGGCCTGGACAAGGAGCAGCTGGAGCGGGTCGCGAACGAGGACGGCATTCGCAAGCTCGGCCACCGTGACCTGCCGCTCGCGGTGGCGTCCGGGGCCAGCGGGGCGACCACGGTGTCGGCGACGGCGCTGCTGGCGGCGCTTGCGGGCGTGCGGGTCTTCGCGACGGGTGGGCTCGGCGGGGTGCACCGGGAGTGGACGGTGACGCAGGACGAGTCGGCCGACCTGGGGCTGCTGGCGCGTACGCGCATCACAGTGGTGTGTGCCGGGGTGAAGTCGATCCTGGACGTGCCGGCGACTCTCCAGCGGCTGGAGACGCTGGGTGTCGCCGTGGCCGGGTACGGCACCGGCCGGTTCCCCGGCTTCTACCTCTCCGACTCCGGGCATCCGGTGGACTGGACGTTGGAGACGCCGGAGCAGGTGGCGGACGTCATGCGGGCGCAGGACGCACTCGGCGGGCCGGAATCGGCGCTGATCGTCGCCAATCCCGTGCCCGAGGAGGAGCAGCTCGATCCGGAGCTGCACGCGCGCGTGCTGGCGGACGCGCTGCACGCGTGCGAGGCGGAGGGGGTCACCGGCCAGGCGGTCACGCCGTTCCTGCTGGACTATCTGGTGCGGCACACGGACGGCGCGTCCCTCGGCGCCAACCTGGCCGCCGTCCGGGGGAACGTACGCCTGGCAGCGAGGATCGCGGCGGCCCGGGCCCGGGGATGACCACGGCCGGCGGCACGGGGCGGGAAGGTCCGGCGGGCTCCGGGAGTACGGACTTCGGGGGTACCGGATCCGGGCGGTCGGGCTACAGGAGTACGGGTTACGGGGGCACCGGCTCCGGGAGCACGGGCTACGGGGGCACCGGCTCCCGGAGTACGCCTCCCGGAGGCCGGGGTGTGGCGGTGGGCCCGGGGTTGCTGGTCGTCGGGGACGTCATCACGGACGTCGTCGCACGGCACGCCGGGCCGCTCGCGGCCGGCACGGACACTGCTGCCTCGATCCGGACCGTGGCCGGCGGGGCGGGCGCCAACGTGGCGTGCTGGGCGGCCCACCGGGGAGCCGCGGACGTGCGGTTGCTCGGGCGGGTCGGGGCGGACGCGGCCGCCTGGCACGAACGGGAGCTGGTCGCCCAGGGGGTGCGTCCGCAGCTCGTCGTCGACCCGCTGGTGCCGACCGGCACGGTGATCTGCGTGGTCGACGGCGGCGCCTCGGCGGAGCGGACGTTCCTCACCGACGGGGGCGCGTCGGTGCGGCTCGGACCCGCCGACTGGTCGGACGCGCTGCTCGACGACGTGGCCCGGGTCCACCTCTCGGGCTACCTGCTGTTCTCCGAGCCCGGCCGGGCTCTGGTGACGTTGGCCCTCGACGCCGCACGCGCGCGTGGGGTGCCGGTGAGCATGGACCCCGCTTCTGCCGGCTTCCTCGCGGAGCTGGGCGCCGAGCGGTTCCTGTCGCTCGTCGAGGGCGTGGACCTATTGCTGCCGAGCCGGGACGAGGCGTGCCTGCTGACGGGTCTGGCGGACGCGGCCGAGGCTGCGGCCGAGCTGAGTCTGCGCGTGCCGCTGGTCGTCGCCAAGCAGGGTCACGAGGGGGCACTCGTGGCCCGCTCGGGAAAGGTGAGTGCCCGCGTTCCGGCCGTGCCGGCGACGCCGCGGGACACCACGGGGGCCGGTGACGCCTTCACCGGCGCGTTCCTCGCCGCCCTGCTGGCGGGTGCCGGGCCGGAGGACGCCGCGGCGGAGGGCTGCCGGGCGGGTGCGCGAGCGGTGGAGTGGGTGGGCGGCAGACCACCCGTGCCGGACTGACCACGTCACCGGACGGAGCCACCTCGCCTGACGGGCCACCCCACCGGACGGAGCCACCTCGCCTGACGGGCCACCCCACCTGACGAAGCCACCTCGCCAGACGGGCCACCCCACCTGACGAAGCCACCTCGCCTGACGGGCTACCCCACCTGACGAAGCCACCTCGCCAGACGGGCCACCTCGCGCGCCCCGGCTACTGCTTGCGTCCCCACGCCGAGATCATCGGTGCCGTCGCCAGATCGAGCGCACCGGACGTGACGTTCTCCAGGTGCCGGTCGATGTCCTGGTCGGTGGCGAGGCCGGCCGTCACGAGCTGGTCGCGGATCTGACGGATCGTGACGGACTCCAGCGCCGCGCAGGCCGGCGAGGCGAGGGGGAAATGAGCTTCGGCGTGGACCCCGGTCAGCCCGGCGTCCCGCAGCAGCCGCGGCAGGGTGCGGCCGCGGGGCAGATCGGTCCCACGGTCGGCGAGCAGTCTGCGGAAACCCTGCCGCAGCCGGTTCGCGAGCTGCTGCTCGGGGCCGTGCTCGTCGGGGCAGACAAGGGGCTGCAGGGCGGGATCGGCGTCCTCGACGAGGAGGCGCCCGCCGGGACGCAGCGCCTTGATCATGGACCGCAGAGCCCGTTCCCGATCGGTCACGTGGACGAGGGCGATGCGGGCGTGCACCAGGTCGAAGCCCTCCCCCGGCGGCTCCTGCGCGTCGAGGTCGTGGGCCCGCACTTCGACGGGGGGCCGGGCCGCGACAGCAAGCCGTGAGGCGTCGGTGTCGGTGGCGACGATGCGGCCGGTCGGGCCGACCTTCTTGGCCAGCCAGGACACCACCGTGGTGCCCGCGCCGACCTCCCAGCACCGCCAGCCGGATCCGATGCCGAGCGCTTCGAGGTGCCGGAACGTCGTGGGATCGAAGAGAGCGGCGAAGGCGCTGAAGTGTTCCGCCGCTCCGGTCTGCCGGTTGTCCAGGAGGTGCCCGTCGGTTCGCGTCATGCCGCGATCATCCCATTTATCCGACTTACCCGTACTCGTTGACGCTCCGGCACGGCCACCCGCGGGGGAGGCTTCCGCGGCGGAGAAGCGCGACGTCCGGGCCCGACCGAGAACCGCCCGGCCCGGGCATGCGTCGATACGGCAGAGATACGACAGAACGGCGGAGCCGTGGCGTCGGCGCGCGGTTCGTCCACAGCCCGGAACCAAGCGGAACGAGTCGTTCTCACAGGCTGACCCGCAGCTCATGCGGGCCTGGCAGACTGGCCCGCCAAGGCGCAGGAACGGCGCGAGAAGTTCCACGCAAGGAGAGCCGGATGTCCATGGCAGGGAATCTGCGGAAGGTCACGAGCCTCGGCGGGGTCGGTGGCCTTCGCAAGGTGGCCAGGCTGGCCCGGCGGCGCCCGCGCGTCGACCTGAGTCACCCGGCCCGGTCCCCGCTGGGTTCCTCCGTGGTGAACTGCGTGACCTACCGGGAAGGCGTCCGCACCCCCGCGGGCGGCGACCTGGTGGACACCGTGGAGCGGGTGCGCAAGAGCCGGGAGGGCTTCGTCTGGCTCGGTCTGCACGAGCCCACCGACCAGGAGTTCGCGGGCATCGCCGAGCTCTTCGACCTGCACCCACTGGCCGTCGAGGACGCGATCGAGGCCCACCAGCGCCCCAAGCTGGAGCGCTACGGCGAGACGCTCTTCGCCGTGTTCAAGACGGTCTGTTATGTCGAGCACGAGGAGCTGACGGCCACCAGCGAAGTGGTGAACACCGGCGAGATCATGGTGTTCGTCGGCGCTGACTTCGTGATCACGGTGCGGCACGGCCGGCACGGCTCACTGGGCCCGCTGCGCGAGGAACTGGAGTCCGATCCCGGCCAGCTCGCCAAGGGCCCCTCGGCGGTCCTGCACGCACTCGCGGACCATGTGGTCGACGACTACCTGACGGTCACGGACTCGGTGCAGGCGGACATCGACCAGGTCGAGACGGATGTGTTCTCGGAGTCCGGAGCGCGGACCGACCCGGGGCGCATCTACCAGCTCAAGCGTGAACTCCTCGAACTGAAGCGGGCGGTGGTGCCGCTCAGCCGGCCGCTGGAAGATCTCGCCACCCGGCCGATCCGTGCGGTCGATCCGGAGATACAGGCGTACTTCCGTGACGTCTCGGACCATCTGCTGCGGGCCAAGGAGCAGATCGCCGCCTTCGACGAACTGCTCAACTCGATCCTCCAGGCGCACCTCGCGCAGGTCACGGTCGCGCAGAACGAGGACATGCGGAAGATCACCGCGTGGGCCGCGATCGTCGCCGTGCCGACGATGGTCTGCGGGGTCTACGGCATGAACTTCGACCACATGCCGGAGCTGCACTGGCGATACGGCTATGGCATGGTCATCGGCGTCATATCCGTCGCGTGCCTCGCCCTGTACCGGGGGTTCCGCCGGAGCGGCTGGCTCTGAGGCGGGCCGGGCCCGCCTGCGGGGGGATCCCCGAGCGGTCAGCGCATCGCGGGTCGTCCAGTGCCTGGCGATCAGTGCTTGCCGGTCAGTGCATGGCGGTCGTGGAGTAGACGCTCTCCGCCCAGGAGGCGATCTGGTCCTGCGCGAGATGCCGGGCGAGGTCGGCTTCACTGATCATGCCGACCAGGCGCTTGTCCCGGATCACGGGCAGCCGGCGGATCTGGTGCTCCCGCATCTCGCGGAGCACCTCGCCTACATCGGCGTCCGCCTCGATCCAGCGGGGCGTGCCCTTGGCCATCTCACCCGCGGTGATCCTGGCGGGGTCGTGGCCCATGGCGACGCAGCCGACCACGATGTCGCGGTCGGTGAGGATGCCGCAGAGCCGCTCGTTCTCGTCGCTGATGGGCAGGGCTCCGACGTTCAGCTCGCGCATGAGCTGGGCGGCGCGGTCGAGTGTCTCGTGGGCGGGGATCCACTGGGCGCCGCGGTGCATGATGTCTCCGGCGGTGGTCATGAAGTACCTCCCGGTGCCGGACGGCCGGCGCGGAGCGGGACGCACCGCGAGTCCCGGTGTCCCTCATTCTCGTCGCGCCACCGGACGCCCGCACACGCAAGCGGGGCTGCCCACCGGCGGTACCGACACCGGCCCTGTCTCAGCCGCCCCACGCGGGATGGCGCGGATCGTCGGCCCGCACCAGGACGTCCGCCGTCTCCACCGGGTCCGTCTCGTGCTCGTAGCGCTCGAAGGCCGTAAGGGTCCAGTGCTCGGTCTCGGGTGTGCGGCGGCGCAGGGCGCCCCGGGAGAGGAGGACGTGGACGCTCAGATCGAAGGGGAACCAGTGCCGAAGGAGGAAGGGGCCGTGCAACAACAGAACGCCGCCGGGAGGGAGTGCGACGTACGGACTGCGGGTCGCGCGGTCGGCGGCCGGGTCCCACAGGTCGGGCAGGACACGGCCGTTGCCGTCGGCTTCGAGCGGGCCGAACACCTCACGCCACAGGGCGCCCGTGTCGTACCAGCCGCTGTAATAGGCCTCGACGTCCTGGTGCCCGTACTCCAGCCGAACCGAGGCGGGGCGCAGGAAGCCCTCCGTGCCCACGACGAGCGAGGAGCGGCCGCGTATGCGAAGCGCCTCACAGACGCGGTGGGCGAGGTCTCCGGGGCGGGCGGCCGGGGCGCCGTCGAAGGCGATGCGCGGCCAGGGGCTGCCGTCGGCGGGTTTCAGATCGAGCAGGCGCTCGGCGAGCCGGTCGCTGAGCCGGTCCCAGGTGATCGCTTCGAGTCGCACACGGCCCATGATGCGTCAGGCCGGGACCGAAGGTGTCTCGCCGGACCACAGGGGCCACAAGGACCACCTGCACCACCGGCACGCCTCCGACAGGCCTATCTGCACCATGCCCGTCTGCACCACCAGGCCCGTCTGGATCGCCGCGATCGCCGGGATCGCCCGGATCCGTCACGTCCTGCGCACTTCGCGCCACCGTGACGGGGAATGAACTGGTCATGGTCCCCCGCGCCTCGCTCCCGCCCCACACCGGGCTTCTCGTCTTCCAGCCCCTCAAACGGCGGCACTGCGGCGAGTGCCGACGCGGGCCGCTGCCGCTCCTGGCCTTGGAGGACGGCGCCCCGCGCTGCCTCGACTGCGCCGACCTCGCCCATCTGGTGTTCCTGCCGAGCGGCGACACCGCGCTGACCCGCAGATCGCGGGCGGAGAGCGTGCTGTCGGCGGTGGTCGTGCGGTTCAACCGGCGCAAGAGCCGGTACGAGCGACAGGGCGTCCTGGTCGAGGAGGCGGCGCTCGCGCGGGCCGAGCAGCGCTGCCTCGCGGACGCCGAGGCGAGACGGCGACGCCGGGTGCGGGACGCGCGGCGACGGGCGGAGCAGGACGCCCTGTTCGCCCAGGCGTTCGCCGTGGAGATACTCCGGCTCTTCCCCGGGTGCCCGGCCGACCGGGCACGGGCCATCGCCCTGCACGCCTCGGAACGGGGCAGCGGGCGGGTGGGCCGCAGCGCGGCGGGACGTGCGCTGACCGAGAGTGCGGTCACCTCGGCGGTCGTGGCGTCCGTAAGGCACCTGGACACGCCGTACGACCGGCTGTTGATGAGCGGCGTGCCGCGGCACGAGGCGCGGCGGCGGATCGCGGCGGCGGTGGCGACGGTGCTGAGCGGGTGGACCGAGGCAGGGCTCGATTCCGCGGGGTGACCTGACACCCCCGGGACGCGGTGCCGCCCTGCGTCCGCCCCACCCACCGTTCCACGGACGACGGACGACGGGCCAAGGACGACGGACGACCGACGACGGGGCAAGGGCGACGGACGACCGACGACGGGCGATGGGCGATCGGCGGGCGAAAGGCTGACGGATCGTTCGGCGGAGCGTGCGGACACGGCCGGCCGCCCCGTGGGGCCTGGACGTCTGCTCATGGTCCCGCGCCGCTCGGTCATGGTCACGGTGCTCGTACGGAATTTCACTTGTGGTGAGGAAGGGTGCCGGGCAGGATCCCGGCTCGACGGGCGGGAGAGGGACATGATCGACGGACCGTACTTCGTGCTGACGGTGCTGGGCGTGCTCGGGACCGGCCTGGTGGCCGGGGTGTTCTGCGGGTTTTCGACCTTCGTCATGCGGGGCCTCGGCATGCTGCCGCCCGCGCAGGGGGTCGCCGCGATGAAGGCGATCAACGTGGCCGCGGTGACTCCGCCGTTCATGATGGTGTTCCTCGGGTCTGCCGCACTGTGTGCGGTGATCGCCGTGGTGACGTTCGTGCTGTGGCCGGACGAGGGGACGGTGGAGCTGCTGGTGGGCAGCGCCCTGTACCTGTTCGGATCGTTCGGCCTGACCATGGTCGCGAACGTGCCCCGCAACGACGAGCTGGCAGGCCTCGACCCGGACACCCCGGAAGCGGCGGCGTACTGGCAGGTGTACCTGCGCGAATGGACGCTGTGGAACCACGTCCGCACTGCCGCCTCAGCCGGGGCGGCACTGGCGTACGTGCTGGCGCTCACCTGATCCCGGCGGCCGGCCCACCGCCCGTGCCCCGCGCGACGGGCACCGGCCCGGAGGCGGACGTATCGTGGCCAGAAGCCATACGCGCACGCAAGGAAGACGGCCATGGCCGATCCCAAGGGTTTCATGACCACACCCCGCCAGGACTGGCCGCGCAGGCCGGTCGAGGAACGGACGCGGGACTGGGACGAGGTCTATGTCCCCGGTGCGCTGCTGCCGATCATCAGCAAGCAGGCCGGCCGTTGCATGGACTGCGGCATCCCCTTCTGTCACGACGCGTGCCCGCTGGGCAACCTGATCCCCGAGTGGAACGACCTGGTCTCCAGGGAGGACTGGCGGGCGGCCTCCGACCGGCTGCACGCCACGAACAACTTCCCGGAGTTCACCGGCCGCCTGTGCCCCGCTCCGTGTGAGGCGGGATGTGTGCTGGCGATCAACCAGCCGGCCGTCACCATCAAGAACGTCGAGTGCGCTGTCGCCGACCGGGCCATGGAGGAGGGCTTCGCGCCGCCGCGGCCGCCGGAACGGCTGTCCGGCAAGACAGTCGCGGTGATCGGCTCGGGCCCGACCGGGCTGGCCGCGGCCCAGCAGCTGACGCGGGCCGGGCACACGGTCGCCGTGTACGAGAGGGACGACCGGCTCGGCGGGCTCATGCGGTACGGCATCCCCGCGTTCAAAATGGAGAAGCACCATCTGGAGCGGCGGCTGGAGCAGATGCGTGCCGAGGGAACGAAGTTCAGGACCTCGACCGCCGTCGGGCGGGACATCGGGGCCGAGGAGCTGCGAACCCGTTACGACGCCGTGGTGCTCGCCACCGGGGCGACCGCGTGGCGTGAACTGCAGGTGCCGGGGCGGGAGCTGACGGGCATCCACCAGGCGATGGAGTACCTGCCGCTGGCCAACCGGGTCCGTGAGGGTGACATGGAGTCGTCTCCGCTGTCGGCCGCGGGGAAGCACGTGGTCATCGTCGGCGGCGGTGACACCGGGGCGGACTGCCTGGGTACGGCGGTACGGGAGGGCGCGGCGTCCGTGACCCAGCTGGACATCTACGCGCTGCCGGAGGCGGAGCGCGACGAGGACACCGAGCCCTGGCCGACGTACCCGATGCGGGTCTACCGGCTGTCCGCCGCCCACGAGGAGGCCCGGGATCTGCGGACCGCCCCGGTCGCGCACGCGGACGCGCGGCTGTTCGCTGCGTCCACGCTGCGCTTCGACGGTGACGCGCGCGGGCGGGTGCGGTCGCTGCACCTGGTCGAGGTGGACGCGCGGCGCCGCCCGGTGGAAGGCACCGGGCGGACGCTTCCTGCCGACCTCGTGCTGCTCGCCCTCGGCTTCTCCGGGCTCGACCGCGAGGACGGGCTCGTGGACCAACTGGGACTGGACCTGGAGCCCCGCGGGACGATCGCGCGGGACTCCGGTTTCGCCACGAACGTGCCTGGCGTGTTCGCCGCGGGGGACGCGGCCCGGGGGCAGTCGCTCATCGTGTGGGCGATCGCCGAGGGGCGGGCGGTGGCGGCCGCCGTCGACCGCCATCTGACGGGCAGTTCGCGACTCCCGGCGCCGATCGGCCCGTACGACCGACCCATGGCGGTGTAACGCACGCCCCCAGCCGCCTCGGCCGCCCAGCCACTCGGGCGCTCAGCCACTCGGCCGCTCGGCCGCTCAGCCGCCCAGCCGCCCAGGCATCACCGCTCGTCCGTCCCCGCTACTTTCGCCGTCGACAGCGCAACCCGGTTCCACGTGTTGATCGCGCAGATCAGAGCGAGGACCTGGGCGAGTTCCCGCTCGTCGAACCGTGCGGCCGCCTGCGCGTAGACGTCGTCCGGGACGCCGGCGTCGGCGACGAGGGTCAGCGCGTCCGTGAGGGCGAGGGCCGCCTGCTCCCGCTCGGTGAAGAAGTGGCGGGCCTCGCGCCACACGGCGACCATGTGCAGCCGGTCCTCGCTCTCGCCGGCCTTGCGGGCGTCGGCGGTGTGCATGTGGAGGCAGTACGCGCAGTGGTTGAGGTGCGAGGAGCGGATCTGGATCAGTTCGACGAGGGCCGGGTCGAGGCCCTCGCGTGCGGCGGCGTCGAAGGCGATGAGGGCCCGGAAGGCCTTCGGGGCCGAGGTGCCGAAGTTCAGCCGGTTCGCGGCCACTTGGGTTCCGTTCGTGCTCGTGTTCGTCGTCATGCTCTTCAACCTACGAGCCATAAAGACCCGCTGTATGGTGCATTTCCATGGTGGATTCGTGGGTCAATTCGGCGGAGCGGATCGGGTCCGACCTGCATCTGGAGCTGACCGGGCCGGGCGGTCGCCGGGCGGCGCTGATCCGGGCCCTGCGCGAGGCCGTCCGCAGTGGCCGGCTCGCTCCGGGCACCCGGCTGCCGCCGTACCGCTCGCTCGCGGCGGACCTCGGTGTCGCCCGCAACACGGTGGCGGACGCCTACGCGGAGCTCGTGGCCGAGGGCTGGCTCAGCGCACGGCAGGGCTCGGGAACGCGGGTCGCGAAGCGTGCGGAGCCGTTGCGGCCGGCCGCTCGCGTGCCCGTGACGGCACCTCCACGGGCGCGTGGCCCCCGGCACGACCTGACACAGGGCACCCCGGACGCCTCGGCGTTCCCGCGCACCGCCTGGCTGACCTCCTACCGGCGGGCCCTGCAGCAGGCACCCAACGAGGTGTTCGGGCCGGGCGACCCCGCAGGGCGGCTGGAACTGCGGGAGGTGCTCACGGAGTACCTGGCACGCGCGCGGGGCGTGCGGACCGCGCCGGACCGGATCGTGATCTGTTCCGGTTTCGCGCACGCGCTGCGGCTGCTGTTCGGCGGTGGCGTCCTGCGCGGGCCTCTGGCGGTGGAGGCGTACGGGCTCGGGTTCCACCGGGAGGTCCTGGCCGCGGCCGCAGTGCGGACCGTGCCGCTGCCCCTCGACGAACACGGCGCCCGGGTGGACCGGCTGGGGCGGGAGCGGGCGGTGCTGCTCACGCCGGCGCACCAGTTCCCGACCGGCGGTCCGCTGCACCCCACGCGCCGGACCGCCGTGATCGACTGGGCGCGCGCACGGGGCGGGTTGGTCCTGGAGGACGACTACGACGGCGAGTTCCGCTACGACCGCAAGCCGGTCGGCGCCGTGCAGGGGCTCGACCCGGAGCACGTGATCCACATCGGCTCGGTGAGCAAGAGCCTGTCACCGGCGGTGCGGCTGGGCTGGATGGTGCTGCCGCAGCGGTACGTCGGCGCCGTGCTGGACGCCAAGGGCGAGCGCGAGGCGTGGGCCAGCGTCCTCGACCAGTTGGGCCTGGCGGACTTCATCGGCTCGGGGGCGTACGACCGGCATGTGCGACGGATGCGGCAGCGTTACCGCGGCCGCCGGGACCGGCTGGTCGCGGCGCTCGCCGAGCACGCGCCGCACATCGCGGCCACCGGTGTCGCGGCCGGACTGCACGCGGTGCTGCGGCTGCCGCCCGGCACCGAGGCGTCGGCGGTCAAAGCAGCCGCCTGGCAGGGCGTCGCCCTCGACGGTCTCGCCGCGTTCCGGCATCCGGAGACGGACATGCCGGTGCACGACGGGCTGGTCGTGGGCTACGCGACCCCGTCCGAGCATGCCTACGGGCCGGCCCTGGAGGCACTGTGCGGAGCTCTGCCACCGCCGTGACCGGCCCGAGGCTGAACCCCGGAAGGCCCTCACCCGTTCAAGCACCCGACACGCGTTTCACCAACGTCCCCGGACAGCACACCTACGCCTTGCGCCCGATCGCCCCGTAGCCGGGGATCACCCCGTCGTCCTGTCCGGGCACGCGCTCGCCCAGCTCGGGGTGCCAGCGGTGGGGCACCTCGACACCGGGCTCGACGAGGTCGAGGCCGTCGAAGAAGCGGGTGAACTCCTCGCGGGAGCGCAGGGCCAGCGTGACGCCCGCCGCACGCAGCTTCTCGGTGGCCGCCTTCGACTCCTCCGGAGTGAAGTCGGCGGTCGCGTGGGTCATCACCAGGTAGCTGCCGGAGGGCAGCGCGGCGAGCAGCCGGCGGACCAGGTCGTGGGCGCCCTCCTCGTCGGAGACGAAGTGCAGCAGCGCGACGAGCGACAGCGCGACGGGCCGGGTGAAGTCCAGGACCTTCCTCGCACCCTCCAGGATGGCGTCCGGGTCGCGCACGTCGGCCTGGAGGTACTCGGTCACGCCCTCGTCCGCGCCACGCAGCAGGGCCGCCGCGTGGGCGAGGACGATCGGGTCGTTGTCGCAGTAGACGACCCGGGCTCCGGGTGCGGTCTCCTGGGCGACCTGGTGGAGGTTGGGCTCGGTGGGGATGCCGGTGCCGATGTCGAGGAACTGCCGTACGCCGTCGCGGGCCAGCCAGCGCGTGGCCCGGTGCATGAACGCGCGGTTGACCCGCGCCATCACCGGCACCCTCGGGTCGAGGGTGAGCATCTGCCGGCCCATCTCCTCGTCGACCGGGTAGTTGTCCTTGCCGCCGAGGTACCAGTCGTACATCCGCGCGGGATGGGGTCTGGTCGTGTCGATCTGGGCGGCCGGCGTGGGGTTCTGCCCGGTCATGAGGCACTCCGTAGGGCACAGGGGGCGGTCAATTCAGCACCACTGTAGGAAAGTTGAGCGAGAACAACCGCAGGACGGGAACAACACGACCCCAAGGACGGCGGCCGTTGCTCAGGACAGCAGGAAGTCCGCCTGCCCCGACTTCGCCCCCTCGATGAAGGCCGTCATCTCGTCGGTGGTGTAGATCAGCGCCGGACCGTCCGGGTCGGTGGACTGACGGAGGGCGATCCGGCCGTCGGCGAGTTTCATCGCCTCCAGGCAGTTGCCTCCGTTTCCGCCGCTCCACGGCTTGTGCCAGCCTTCGCTGCCCAAGTCACGCGCGGGCATGCCGTTGTAGACCTGTTTGCGCGGCTTGATGCGATCCATTCACAGCTCCTTGCGGAGATCCCGGAGGATCTCCTTCGTGCGATGTGCCGTAGCGGCCTGCGCCGCCATGCGGTCCATGACCTCGAGGTGGGTCGCCACTTCGGCGCGCGCGTCGAGATAGACCGCGCCGGTCAGGTACTCGCTGTAGACCATGTCCGGCAGTTCGGGCACGGCGAATCGGAACAGCACGAACGGCCCGTACGTACCCGGGTGCGGCCCGTTGGCGAACGGGGCGACCTGGAGTGTCACGTTGTGCAGCTGCGTGGCGTCGAGCAGTTTGTCGATCTGGGCCCGCATCACCTCCGGGCCGCCGGCCGGGCGCCGCAGCGCGGTCTCCTCCATCACGACCCACAGCCGGGGCGCGTCCTCGCGGGTGAGCAGGTCCTGGCGCCGCATGCGCAGGGCGACGTGGCGCTCGATGTCGTCGGGCCGGGTCTGGCCGATGGCGCCCGACCGGAGCACCGCGCGCGCGTACTCCTCGGTCTGCAGCAGCCCGGGGACGAAATGGGGTTCATAACTGCGGATGACGCTGGCCGCACCCTCGAGGCTCACGTACATCGAGAACCAGCCGGGCAGGATGTCGTGGAAACGCTGCCACCAGCCGGGCCTGTTGGCCTCCTCGGCCAGCCGGACGAAGTCCTCGGACTCCTCGTCGGAGATTCCGTAGGCCTTGAGGAGCAGTTGCAGATAGGGGATTTTGAGCGCGACCTCGGCCATCTCCATGCGGCGGACCGTGGCAGGGGCGACGCGGAGGATGCGCGCGGCCTCCTCACGCTTCATCCCGGCGCTTTCCCTCAGGTCCAACAGGCGGCGGCCGAGGACGACCTGACCGACCGTCGGTGCGGACCGCGGTTCACTCACGCTCCACCTCCAGGAAGAGTTCTGACGAGCCGGTCACAAAAGAACGCCGACAGCCCGGCGGCGCCATTCGAGGACGTTTCCGAAGAGCCGATCCGAACAAACGTTTCGAACTGACCTTCGACGATCTCAACTGGCGCCGCGCGGGGTGCTGTTGCGAGCAGTGTGCCATGGCCTTCCAGACCGTCACACAGCACTCTGCAATTTTCAGAGTGACACTTGCCAAGTGTTCATGGCACGGCGATAGTGGCAAGCGTGATTCCGTCCGCGCCCTTAGGAACAGACGCCGCGCGAGCCCCGATCGGGCTCGGCGCCGCCACGGGAGAGGTCCCCCTCGGGGCCGCTGCCGAGCGCCGGTTCCGTTTCGAGCTGGCCGCACATCCGGGTTCTCCGGCACAGGCCAGACGCCTGACGCGAGCCCGGCTGACGGGCTGGTCGGTGTGCGAGGACACGTGCGACAGCGCGGCCCTGGTGGTGTCCGAGCTGGTCACCAACGCCATCGTGCACACGGCGAGCACCCACATAGTGTGCGAGCTGCACGACGGCGACGACCTGGTGCGGATAGCCGTGCGCGACGAAGGCTGCGCTCCCGGCCAGCCCCACGCCGCGAGCCGGACACAGCCCGAGGAGGAGCACGGGAGGGGACTGCTCCTCGTCGACGCCCTCTGCAGGTCCTGGGGCGCCCAGGAGGACGGCCCCGGGCTGCTGGTCTGGGCCGAGCTGCCGCGTGCGGCGGAGATCCCGCACGATCGGACCGAGCCCCGGGGCGACCTGGGCTGGGGCACCCGTCCCAAGCGGGACCCGTCCGACGACTCCGACGACGGCGCCCACCAGGCACGTCATACGCGCGCGACCCCGGAAGTGCCCCGGCAGGAGCGCCGCCGAGAGCGGGGACACGCGTGAGCCCCGCACCGGGAGGCCGCGTGCTGAACCTGGACACGCTGCTGCGCGTCCGCCGCGGGCTGCGGACACCCGGCCCGGCGCTGCGGCTGCCCGTACCCGACGGCATGACGGCCCCGCTCGGCTGCGACGCAATCGCCGTCCCCGCCCGCCTCGGCCCGCCGGTCATGCCGCGGCTGCCCCGTGTGGGCTGCGTCTACGCCGACGAGACGCACTGGTGGTGGCTGGTGCCGTCCGACTCCGACCACGCCCTGGAGTGGCCCGCCCCGGCGCGCTACGTCACCGGCGCGGTCGTCCCGGACCTGCTGGAGCTCCCGGAGCTGATCCACCGCCCGGACGGCACCCTTCCGTACACCCCGCCGATCCCCCTCTATCTGGCCCTGTGCCGCGCGACGGGGACGGCGCCGTCCTGGTCGCGTCCGGTCAGCGCGTAAGCGAAGCCGACCTGTTCGGGCAAGCCGGCCTCAAGCCCGGTCCGCGGTGAGCGCGACCGATGTCCGGAGAACCGCACAGCACACCGGCACACACTGCACAGCACACCGGCGCACACCCGCAAGTCACACCGGCGCGCACCCGCACAGCACACCAGCGCGCACCCGACCGCGCCCGCCGCGGCCCACCCACGGCTCGGGCTCACCCCCCACACTCCTCCTCCGCGCCCCTGGCCCGTCGTATCCCGCAGCGCGGCGGCCCGCCGAAGAGCAGCCGCTCCGCCACCCACACCACGCCGCACCCCCGCGCCACCCCGCACCTCTCCCGGCCCGGTCGTGCGCCCGCGCGCCTCCGGCGCCCCGGGCTGCGCCCTGCCCGGGCCGGTGCCCGCCCCGCGATAGTGGCCGTTCGTTCAGCAGCGGGCCCGAGCGGGGGAGGTCGGTCGACCGTGGGAAAGAAGCGGACCGCGCCGGAGGTGTCCGAGTCGGAGCGGCTGCTCTTCGGCGGACCGCTGCGCTACGACATGGGGTGGAACAGCCACGCCGACGCGTTCCTCGAGCTGAGCTTCCGCGCCATGATCACCCGGCTGCCGTCCCTGCTCGCGGCCAGCCTCCGGCTCGCCCGGCAGGCGGACCGGAGCGCCGCGCGGATCGTGCTGGCCGCCGAGGCCGGCCGGGGTGTCGCACAGGCGGTGAGCCTGCTCGCGGTGAACAGCGTCCTGGCCCGGCTGATGGGCGGCGGCCCGATCGACGACCGTCTGCGCGGAGCGGTCCCCGCCCTGGTCACGGTCGCGGCCGTGATGTTCCTCGCCGCCCTGCTGCGGGCCGCGAGCACCTACGCCACCGGCCGGCTGGAGCCCAAGGTCGAGCGTGTGGCGACCGAGCGCTACCTGGAGCGGGCCGCGGCGGTGGAGCTGGCCGCGATCGAGGACCATGCCTTCCACAAGCTGCTGGACACCGCGCAGTACGGCGCGGCCTCCGCGCGCCGGATGATCTCCTACGGTACCCGCGTGATCAACGCGATGATCTCGCTGGTCGCGGCGGCGGGCGTGCTCACCGTTCTGCACCCCGCCCTGCTGCCGCTGCTGGTCACGATGACCCTGCCGAGTGCCTGGAGCGCGCTGACTGTCGCCCGGCGGCGCTACGAGTCCTTCCACGCCTGGGTGCAGCACGCCCGTGCGGGTCGGCTGCTCGGCAGCCTGCTCATCGAGCCCGAGGCGGCTCCCGAGATCCGGGTGCACGGGGTGGGGTCCTTTCTGTTGCGGCACTTCCGCGCGATGTCGGAGACGGCCGAGGCGGAGCAGGCCCGGCTGGCGAGGCTCGCCGCGCGCACCGGTCTGATCGCCGCGGCGTGGACGGGCCTGGCCACGGTGGCCACGTACGCGACGCTGGGCGGACTGCTGCTGGCGGGCGCGATGGCCCTGTCGGTGGCGGGTACGGCCGTGATCGCGATCCGGACCGGGTCGCAGAGCCTCGACACGCTCGTGGTGGAGGTCAACGCGCTGCACGAGGAGGCGCTCTTCGTCGGCGACCTGCACCGGCTGTACACCGAGGCGGACCAGTGGGCGATCCCGGCGGGCGGCGCACCGCTGCCGGAGGATCCGCGCGAGATCCGCTTCGAGAACGTCACCTTCCGCTACCCGGGCGAGTCCGCCCGCCCCGCCCTCGACGACGTGACGCTCACCCTGCCGCTGGGCCGCATCGTGGCACTGGTCGGTGAGAACGGCTCAGGCAAGACGACCCTGGTGAAGCTGCTCGCCGGGCTCTACACCCCGGAGCGGGGACGGATCCTGTGGGACGACGTGGACGCGGCGACCGCCGACCGGCGTCTGCTGGCCGAACGGATCGCGATGGTGGCCCAGGACTTCAAGCGATGGCCGTTCACGGCCCGGGTGAACGTCGCGCTGGGGCGCCCCTCGGTGCCCGTGTGCGAGGACCGGCTGGCCGCGTCGGTCGCCGAGGCCGGGGCGCAGACGGTGATCGCGGACCTGCCGCGCGGGCTGGACACCCTGCTCGCCCGCAACTTCAGCGGCGGGCACGAGTTGTCGGGCGGCCAATGGCAGCGGCTCGGCATCGCCCGGGCGGCCTACCGCAGGGGCCGCATCCTGATCGTGGACGAACCGACCGCGGCCCTGGACGCCCGGGCCGAGCTGGAGGTCTTCGAGCGGATCCGGGCCCTGGCCGACAGCGGCCAGACGGTCGTGCTGATCACGCACCGGCTGGCGTCCGTACGGCACGCGGATCTGGTGCACGTCCTGGACCAGGGCCGGCTCGTGGAGTCGGGAACACCGGACGAGCTGCTGACGACCGGTGGGCTCTACGCCGAGCTGTACGCGCTCCAGGCGGAGCAGTTCGCCTCGTCGCCCGCGCCGGCCGGGAAGGTGCCGGCGCCGAAGGCGGGCTGACGGCGCGCGTCAGGCCGTGGCGTCGGCCGCGTCCCCGCTGCGCACGATCACCAGGAACATGTCCGAGGCGAGGTCCATGACGACCTCGGCGGGCAGGCCCTCGCTGCGCCGTGCCTGCGCGAACTCCTCCGCAGGCCAGGAGCCTCGCGGCCCACCTGCGGGAAAGCGCTCGAGCACCGTTCGCCCGTTCACCCTGCACCTCCATGTCGCGCTGTACTCGTAGAGTTAAACGCCAACCATGGGGTGAACGGCTCGCGAAGTGACGGTTCTGAGACGTACTCGACACGCGTTCACCGCTTAGTGTGACCAACTTCTCAGCCTCTTGGCGCATGTGTTCACTTTCCGTATCAGTCGTCGCACGAATCGTGATACCGGAAGTGCTCATGCCTCACAGGCGCATCACAGCCGACGCGCGCCCCTCGGGTGCTCTGTGTGCCGACAGGTGTCGTACTGCTGGATGCCATGGCCGTGGCCGCGGTCGACGAGCGCGGGCAGCCGCTCCTCCAGTTCCCGGACCACCGTCGGCACGTCGATCGTGAGCAGTTCCCGGTCGTGCATGAGGATCCGCCTGTCGACGATCGTGGTGCGGACGTCGGCGGAACGGGCGCTGTGCACGAGGGTGGCGGCGACATCGTGGACCGGACGGGTGTGGGGTCCCGTGAGGTCGACCAGGACGATGTCCGCCTTCCGGCCCGGCGCGATGCTGCCGATGTCGTCCCCGAGTCCCACGGGCCGGGCGCTCTGCAGGGTGGCTGGTGCAGAGCCTGGCGGGAGGTCAGCCGGCGGGGATCGCCCTCGGCCGCCTTCTGCACCAGGGCGGTGAGGGTCATGGACTCCCACACGTCGAGGTTGTTGTTGGAGGCGGCGCCTTCGGTGGCGAGTCCGACGTCGACGCCGATGTCGCGCAGGGCGCACTGGTGTGGTGCCGGGCCAGGCGAACTCGAGGTAGCCGCGGGGCGCGCCGGCGACGGCCGTACGACCGCCCGCCCGCTCCAGGACGGGCAGATCGCGGTCGGTGATGCCGGTGCCGTGGGCGAGGAGTACGTCCGCGGCCAGGATGCCGGTGCGTTCCAGGACCTCGATCGGCGTGACGCCGTGGCGGGCCACGCTGGCCTCGGTCTGGTCGCGGTTCTCGGCGGCGTGGGTAGTGACCGCTCCCGGCCTTCGGGGCCCTGCGACGAGAAGAAGGCCTCCCCGAGCAGCGCCCGCATGCCGGTTTCCGCGAACGCCCGGGCGACGGTGTCCATGGCGAAGCAGTGGTCGGCGAAGCAGGTGACGCCCGCGCGGATCATCTCGGCGCAGGCGAGCGCGCCCCCAACTAGACGTCCGTGGCCGTGAGGTTGGACTCGACGGGCCAGACGACGTCGTTGAACCACGCGTCGGTCGGCAGGTCCTCGGCGAGGCCGCGCAGGGCGACCATCGAGGCGTGCGTGTGGCAGTTGATCAGGCCGGGCAGGGCGACCTGGCCGGGGGCGTCGATGCGCTCGGCGGCGGGCAGGTCCGCTGCCTCGGCGGTGGTCGTGACCGCCTCGACGAGGCCGTTCCGTACGACAATCGCGGAGTCCTCCGCGAACCCGATCCGCTCTTGATCGTCGTGCACGAGGACCGTACATGCGCTGATGATGAGCTCGGCGGGACTGTCCGCGGCGGAAGGCGTCACCACGCCAACGTACGACGGTGTCGTAGGGCGGCATGAGCCGGACCGCATATCCCGTCACGGCTCTGTCGCGGGACGGCCCGGGCGCTCATCCTGGCCTCACCACCGCGACTGTCGGCTTCTGAAGGGAGCCCGGCATGCTCCTCGGCACGTGGAACCTGGAGAACCTCTACCGGCCCGGCGGCCCGTACGGCCCACGGGACGAGGCCGGGTACGAGGCGAAGCTCGCCGCCCTCGCCGCCGTGATCACCGAACTCGATCCGACCGTGCTGGGCGTGCAGGAGGTCGGGGACCCGGAGGCCCTGAAGGACCTGGCCGGGATGCTCGACGACGACTGGCACGTCGCCCTGTCCGAGCATCCGGACAGCCGGGGGATACGGGTCGGGTTCCTCAGTCGTACGCCGATGACCGTGGTGGCCGACACGCGGGCGCTCCCGGCGGAACTGCGTCCCGTCCAGGCGGACGACTCGGGGCTGACGGCGGGGCAGGCGGGGCGGGGTGTCCTGGCGGTCGAGACCGAGGGCGGGGACGGTCCGCTGCGGGTGGCCGTCTGTCATCTGAAGTCGAAGTTGCTGTCCTATCCGAACGGCCGCTTCCAGCCACGCGACGAGGGTGAACGCGCCCGCTACGGCGCCTACGCCCTCTATCGGCGGGCCGCCGAGGCGACGGCACTGCGCGCCCTGGCCGACGAGTTGCTGGACCGGGACGGGCAGGGGCGGGACGTGGCGGTCCTGGGCGACCTGAACGACGAGGTGCAGGCGGCGACCACGCAGCTCCTGCTCGGCCCGCCGGGCTCGGAGATCGGCACACCGGGCCACGACCGTCCGGACCGGGGCGACGCCACGCGGCTGTGGGACGTGGCTCCGCTCATCCCTCCGGGGCAGCGCTGGTCCCGGGTGAACTCCGGGCGGCACGAGCTGATCGACCACGTGCTGCTGAGCCACCGTCTGGTGCACCGGGCGACGGCGGCGGGCACGGGCCTGCCCGGCGAGGGCCCGCCCGGCCTGCCTTCGGTCGGCCCGGACCCGGCGGAACGGCGGGGCGAGCCCGGGTCGGACCACGCTCCGGTGTGGGTGCGGGTCGGCGGCTGAGCGCCGTGACCGTACCGGGTGTCGCGACGCGCAGATCCGTCGGAAACCACCTAGCCGGCGAGGGGTGCCCGGTGCGGTCGCAGGCCCACCCGGGTTCCCCGTCCGGTGAGTTCGGCGAGGAGTGCCGTGAGGCGCTCCTCGTGGCCGGGTCCGATCCGGCCGGTGTCGTCGAGGTGCACGGCGCAGGCGGTCGTGGTGTCGACGAGACGTTCGAGGAGGCCGGCCACCTCGTCGGCGCCCTCGGTGTGCCGTGCGAGGGCGGGCAGTTCGTGGGCGGCGAGGGAGATCGCCGAACGGGCCTCGGCCAGGGTGCGGTAGGCCTCGCGGCGCAGGGTCCAGCGGGTGACGCGGTGGCCGGAGGGGGTGCCGGAGGTCCCGATGCGTGGGGCGCCGGCCTCGGCGAGCACGTGCGTGAGGTAGGCGTGCGCGGCCCGGTCCGCCGCCGCGAGCCGGGCGCGCACTCCCCCGCCGCGCCGCCCGGGTATCGGCAGGTGTCCGACGACCAGCACGATCGCGCAGGCCAGCAGCGTCTCGCCGATCCGGCCGGCGGAGGCCTGGGGCTCGCCGCCGACCATGACGAGCGCGAGGACGAGGACGGTGACGACGGCGGTCTGCGCGGCGAAGTGCCGTGTGGCCACGGGTATCAGCGCTCCGCTGAGGGCGACGAGCGCGATCAGCCCTTCCGGGTGGGGCAGGGCGGCGGCGAGCCCGGCGAAGAGCAGCGCCCCCAGGACGGTCCCGGCGGCCCGGTTCAGCACGCGTGAGGCGAGCGGCCCGAGGTCGGGCTTGACCAGGAAGACGGCCGTTGCGGGCAGCCAGTACCAGTGATCGTGCTGCCCGTACCACTGGCTCCGGTGCAGAGCCTGGGCGACCGCCGAGCCGGCGCCGAAGCAGAGGGCGACGCGCAGCCCGTACTCGCGACCGGCACTGCCGAGGACGGCGCGCAGCCGGTCCCGGACGCTGCGGGGCCGGGTGTGCAGGTCGCCGCCCCGGCCCTGGTCGAACACCTCGGCGGCGTGCAGGAGGGCGTCGTCGAGGGCACGCAGGGCGGGCGCCGAACGGGCGGGGGCCGGAAGCGGCCCGGTGTGGGTGTTGCCGCGCACGGCGGCGGCGAGCCGGCGGGGGCCTTCGGAGGCCCGTTCGGCGACGGGTTCCTCGGCCCAGGCGAGGGCGGTGGCGGCCTCCGCGAGGGGCAGGGCCGCGGCGTACTGCGCGTGCAGCCGCCGCTCGGCGGAGGACGAGGCGTACTTCCGCAGCCGGGGCCCGGCGAGGGCGTCCTGGGCGTGGTCGAGGGCGGCGGTGAGCGCGGCCCGGCGGCGGACGGCGTCCGGACCGCCGACGGCGTCGAGCAGTTCGGCGACGGCCTCGTACACCCCGGCGACGGCCGTGCGCTCCCCGTCGAACCGGAAGTCACCGGCGAGCGAGCCGGGCGTGGGCAGGACGAGGCGCAGCGCGAGCAGCCAGCCCGCGCCGGCGAGGAAGGCGAGCGCCCGCTGCCACCCTGGCTCCGGCAGGGGCATCCCGGCGCCGATCGCGGCGCCGACCAGTACCTGCGTTCCGGCGGCGGACGCGACGGGCCCGACGGCGCTCATCCCCCCGGCGACGAGCCCGACGACCGAGAGCACCACGGTGAGCGCGACCGCCCCGGTCTCCTGCCCGGTGTACGTCCCGATCACCAGCCCCGCCGCACCGCCCAGGGCGGGCACGCCGATCCGCTCGACCGACCGGCGCCGGCTCCCGGGCCGGTCGTTGATCCCGGCGAGCATGGCTGCGATGGCGGCGACGACGCCCAGGGAGGTGAGCCCGGTCTGCACGGCCACCAGCAGGAGGGGGCCGGCCGACAGGGCGCCGCGCGTCACCGCGCTCCAGGGCACCGGCCCCCGCTGGGCACGCAGGGCGTGCGCGAGCCAGGGCGGAAGCGTCGGGGCGTTGCGGCGGGGCACGGTGCTCCTGTCGTCTCGGCGAGGGCAGGGGTGGGCCTTCGGGCGACGGCGGCCGGGGCGTGGTGTGGTGTGGTGTGGTGGTCCACGGTAGGCGGGGTTCCTGGAGAACAGGTTTCCGGAACGTGTCGGGCGCCGTGGAACCGGTGTTCTTTATGTACGCAATCAGAGCCGGTGACCGGGAGAGAAGCCGCGGCAACCTTTTCGAACCCGGTGGCCACTGTGGGGCGTGAGCGCGCGTTCTCCCGAACGACGCACGGACCCGAAGGACTCATCCGTGGCATCCCGATCCCACCGCCGTCCCCTCCGCAAGCGGCGCACGGCCCTCGTCCTCACGGTCGCCGCGGCGGCCGTGGGTCTCCTGGTCTCCCTCGTGATCGCCCTGCGCCCCGGCGGCGAGCCGGACACGGTGCGCACCGACGCCCAGGCCGCCACCGGCGCCCGGCCGGCCGCCCCGCCGTCGACCCGCACGGGGTCACCGGCCCCAAAGCCCTCCGAGGCCGCCGAAGCTTCCAAGGCCCCCCGGGTTCCGGCGCCCGCCGCGACCACCCGTTCGGCGCGGCCCTCGCCCGCCGCCACCCGGTCGTCCGCACCGCGTCCGGTGTCCGGCACGGCTCCCCTGGCGGGACGGATCAAGCCCGGAACCACCTACAACGGGGTCGCCACGCACTACGACGCCAAGGACGGTGACGGCGCCTGCCTGTACGGCCCGAGCTCCGACCTCATGGTCGCGGCGATGAACCACACCGACTACGAGACGTCCCGGGCGTGCGGGGCGTACATCCTCGTCCGGGCGGCGAACGGCGCCTCCGTCACGGTCCGGATCACCAACGAGTGCCCCCTGCCCTGCGCCCCCGGTCAACTCGACCTCAGCAAGGAGGCCTTCGCGAAGCTGGCCGGGCTCTCGGCGGGCCGGATACCGATCACCTGGAGCCTGCAGAGCCCCGACACGTCCCAGAACCTCTCGATCCGCTACAAGACCGGCTCCAGCAGCCACTGGTGCGGCGTCCAGGCGCTGGGCCACCGCAATCCGCTCGCCCGGCTGGAGGTCAGGACGGGCAGCGGCTGGACCCGGCTGACGCGTACCGAGTACAACTACTTCCTCTCCCCCGGCGGCACCGGCTGCGGCGGCTCCCTCAGGCTCACCGACATCTACGGCGAACAACTCACCGTGGGCGGCATCCCCATCCGCCCGGACACCGTCCAGCCGACCCGCGTGCAGTTCACCCGGCGGTGACGGCTTCCACGGCCCGGGCCAGAAGTGTCTGCGTGTCGGCGACGGCCCGGGCGAGCGCGTCCGGGCCGTCCGTCAGGCCGCGCAGCACCACGTCCACCTCGCCCAGCCCCGCCCGCGCCACCAGCCCCTTCTCGTTGGTGACCCACTCCCCGCGCGCCGCCAGCACCGCGTGCGCGGTCTGGGTCGCGGCGAGGGCGATCGCGCCCGCGACCTGCGTGACGGCGTTCTTCGGGGCGTGGCCGGCCCGGGCGTAGGCGAGGGTGGCCGCCGCCGTGCCGTGCCAGTGCGCCGGGGCGCTCTCGCGCAGGGCCCGCGGATAGCCGTCCGGGCGCGGCAGTTCGCCCCGCAGCACGCGGTTGACCGCCAGCTCGGCGACGAGCCGGTACGTCGGGATGCCCGCCAGGTGGAACATGAGGGGCTCGACGCGGACGCGGCCCGCCTCAGCCTCCGCCACCTCGTGCTCGACGACGTCCAGATCGCGGTAGTGGACGTCCACGCGACGGCCCTCGATCGTCAGCCAGGCCCCTCCGTTGAAGACGCCGCCGCCCCAGGCGCCGATCTCGCAGACCTCGCCCTCCCAGCCGACCGCCCGGAGGTCGGCCGGGTCGAAGGCGCCCCGGTAGTAGAGCGCCAGGTCCCAGTCGCTGTCGGGCCGTTCGGTCCCCTGGGCCCCGGAGCCGCCGAGCGTGACGGCCTCGACGGCGGGCAGGCCGGCCAGACGGCCGGCGGTGGCGGCGAGGAAGGAATGGTCGGGGAGGGCGCGGTCGGGGAGAACGGGCACGGCGGGCTCCAGGTCGGGGGCTTCGAATGGCCGGCTCCGGGGCGGGCGTGCCCGGGCCGGATGGATCCCCGGCAGACGCTTCCCAGGTCGGACGGGTCCCGGGCAGCGTAGGAGGGCGGCCCCGTCACCGGGTACCGAAATACGCGTGCGGGCACGGCGGATGGCCCGCATGATCGGGTTGTCCCGCCGCCGCCCGCAGATCGGAGACCTCACGTGATTCGCCGCGTCACCGTCCCGAGCCTCTTCCCGCCGCCCTCCTACTCCCACGCGTCCGTGGTGGAAGCCGGCACGCGGCTGGCGTTCCTCGCCGGGTCCGTACCGCTGGGCCCCGACGGCGCGCTCGTCGGGCCCGGAGATCCCGTGCGGCAGGCCGAGCAGGTCATCGACAATCTGCGGGAGCAACTGGGCGCCGTCGGGAGCGATCTGGCTCATGTCGTGGCGACCGACGTGTACGTGGTGAGCAGCGAGCCGGCCGTGCTGTCCGCCGTCTGGAGCGTGGTCGAGGCGTCCGGGCTCAGCACGGGCCCGCACTCGTCGACGCTGATCGGCGTGGCCTGCCTCGGGTACACGGGACAGTTGGTGGAGATTACGGCGACGGCTGTCGTCCCCGAGTAGTCCGGCGGCCGTCGTCACGAGAAGACCGGCGGCCGTCGTCACGAGAAGACCGGCGGCCGTCGTCCCGGAGCCGGCGGACGGCCGTCGTTCCCGAGCAGACGAGGACCGCCATGTTGATCGAACACCGCGGGCGGCGTCCCGTCGTCCCCGAGTCCGCCTACGTCGCCCCGACGGCCGTGCTGTGCGGGGCGGTCGTCCTCGGTGAGCGCAGCCGGGTGCTGCACGGAGCCGTGCTCACCGCCGAGGACGGGGAGGTAAGGACCGGTTCGGACGTCGTCGTCATGGAGAACGCGCTGGTGCGGGGACGGGCCCGGCACCCCGCCGTGATCGGTGACGCGGTGCTCGTCGGCCCGCACGCCCATGTCAACGGGGCGACCCTGGAGGACGAGGTCTTCGTGGCCACGGGCGCCTGTGTCTTCCCGGGGGCCGTCGCCGGTACCGGTTCGGAACTGCGGATCCACAGCGTGCTGCACGTCAACTCCGTGCTGCCGCCCGGCACGGTCCTGCCCATCGGCTGGATCGCGGCGGGCGCTCCGCGGGCCCGGCTCTTCGCGCCCGGGGAGCACGACGAGCTCTGGCAGATCCAGGAGGCGCTGGACTTCCCCGGCACGGTGTACGGCATCCCGCGCGGCACGCCGATGCGGGAGGTGATGGCCCGGCAGGCGGCCTTCTACGCGGCTCATCACGACGACGTCGTTCTGGACGGCCCCGTATGAACTACTGTCCCGGGGGCCTCCCCCACACCCGTCGTTTGGGCAGCGGCCCGGCGTAGCTCCCCGTCCTGCTCGTGGTCAGGCCCAGTGCCACCAGCGACTCGGCGAGCCGGACCGCCGCGGCGACCCCGTCGACGACCGGCAGGCCCAGTTTCTCCCCCACGGCCCGTTGCAGCCCCGTCATGCCGGCGCAGCCCAGGACGAGCACCTCGGCCCCGGCCGCGCAGGCCCGTTCGGCGGCGGCGAGGAACGCCGTCTCGGTCCGCTCGTGGTCGCCGAGGTCGAGCACGTTCAGGCCCGTGCCGACGATCGCCGCGCAGTTGCGCGCGACGCCGGCCGTCTCCAGGCTGTCCTCGATCTGGCCGCACGAGCGCTCCAGGGTGGTCACGACGCCGTAGCGGCGTCCCAGCAGGCAGGCGAGATGGGCCGCGGCCTCGGTGATGTCGACGACCGGTACGTCGACCAGTTCCCGTGCGCCCTCCCTCCCGTGCTCCCCGAATCCGGCCATGACCACGGCGTCGTACTGCGGTCCGTCGTAGGTCCGCAGCGTGTCCAGGACGGCCGCGGCGGACAGATAGCTGTCGAGCCAGCCCTCCGCGGACGCCGGCCCCCAGGCGGGGGTCAGTCCGGTCACGGTGGTGCCCGGGCCTGCGGCGGCCCGGGCACCTCGTACGATCTCCTCGGTCATCTCCTGCGTGGTGTTGCAGTTGGTGACGACGATCCGCACGTTGTCAGACCTCCGCAGTCGCACGCTCGGGACGGCACAGGGCCGCGTACAGCCCGGCGGCGAGCGCCGTGCCGATGAACCAGGAGTACGGGGCGACGTCGCTGAAGGTCTTCACCAGCGCGAGCACCGCCGCGACACCGGCGGCCGGCAGGAACGCCCACAGTGCCTTGGGGTTGAAGCCCTTGCGGTAGTGGTAGCGGGCCCCCGGGGAGGCGTCGAACAGCTCGTCGACGTTCACGCGGCCGCGCTTGACCCAGTAGTAGTCGACCATGATCACGCCGAACAGCGGGCCCAGGAAGGCGCCGAGGCCGCCGAGGAAGTAGTTCACGACGGTCGGGTTGGAGAAGAGGTTCCAGGGGGTGACGAGCAGCGCCGCGACGGTGCTGATCATGCCGCCGACCTTGAAGGTGATCTTCTGCGGCCACACGTTGGCCAGGTCGTACGCCGGTGAGACGAAGTTGGCGACGATGTTGACGCCCATGGTGGCGATGGCGAAGGTCAGCGCGCCCACAACCAGCACCCAGGTGTTGCCGATCTCGGCGACCAGGTAGGCGGGGTCGGTGATCTCCTTGCCGAAGACCTCGAAGGCGCCCGCGGTGACGATGACCGAGACGATCACGAAAGCCGTGGAGTTGATGGGCAGGCCCCAGAAGTTTCCGCGCTTGACCGACTTGTAGTCGGGGGCGAAGCGGGAGAAGTCGCAGAAGTTGAGCATCAGGGTGCCGTACGTGGCGAGGACCAGGCCGATCGCGCCGAACCACTGGCGCCACTGCTCACCGACCGAGACCGGGTGCGGGGTGGAGGTGAGGGAGATCGTCCAGCCCGCCTTGTAGAGGATCCACACGGCCAGCGCGATCATCACGAGCCAGATCGCCGGGCCGCAGAAGTCCTGGAACTTGCGGACCGATTCCATGCCGCGGCTGATGATCGCCGCCTGCACGAGCCACAGGGCGATGAAGGAGACCCAGCCGAGCGCGTCCAGGCCGAGGAAGGAGTTGTGCGTCCAGGACTCCAGGCCGGGCCAGGCCGCCAGCAGCATCACGTTGACCGCGACGGAGGCGAGGTAGGTCTGGATGCCGTACCACATGATGGCGATCACCGCTCTGATCAGCGCCGGGACGTTGGCACCCCAGATCCCGAACGCGATGCGGCTGACCACCGGGAAGGGCACTCCGTGGCGCTGGCCGATCTTCCCCATCCAGTTCATGCCGATATAGATGATCACGAACCCGACGAGCAGGGACGTGAAGATCTGCCAGACGTTCATGCCGAGGAAGAGCAGTCCGGCGGCGAACGTGTAGTTGCCGAGGTTGTGGACGTCGGACATCCACATGGCGAAGAGGTCGAAGACCTTCCAGTTGCGCTTGCCGGCAGGCGCGAGATCTTCGTTGGTGAGCCGGGGATCGGGGACGAAGGATGCGGTGCCGGTGGGCGCGGCACGATCGGCGAGGGACACGGGGCCTCCAGAGCAAGGGGACGACGGAGGACTGCGTTGCGGGGGGCTGCACGACGTGTTTGGTATACCAAACTGCGCTCATGGTCTCTCCGCCAACCGTTCTGACAGATATCGCTCCTGTTAACGCTCCGTAAAAGACCCCTCGCGTCGGCGAGGATGGCTGCATGACGAAGATCGAACCCTTGGGAGCGGTGCGCGAACGCGTCACGTCCGAGCTGCGGCAGCAGATCATCGCGGGCAGCCTGCTTCCCGGTGACCGCCTGGTCGAACGCGAACTGGCGGAACGCTTCGGCGTCTCGCGCGTGCCGGTCCGGGAGGCGATCCGGGCCTTGGTGGCAGAGGGCTTCGTCCACTTCGAGACACCCCGCCGCACGGTAGTACGCCGCCTCACCCCGACCGACGTCAAGGAACTGTTCGAACTGCGAGAAGCCCTGGAGGTCTACGCCGCCGGACTCGCCGCGGCCCGCGCGACGCGGGAGGACCTGGCCGAGGTCCGGGAACTCATCGGCCGAGCGGCGGCCGCCACCGAGGCGGGGGACGCCGAGACGATCACCGACGTCAACAGCCGGCTGCACGACCGTATCGTGGCGATGGCCGGCAACAGCCTGCTGACCGAGGCACTGGAACCGGTCGCCGGCCGGCTGCGCTGGATGACCCGGCGCAACGAGGAGTGGCCCCAGCTCCTCGTGGAACACCGCGAGCTGTACGAGGCGATCGCCTCGGGCGACCCGGACCGGGCCCGCGCGCACGCGTTGACGCACGTACGGACCAACTACCGCTCCACGGTCCGCCACCTGTTCGGCGAAGAGGCCGCTCCCTAGCGCCGCGGCACCACGCCGCCTCGGGAACCGGCCGCCTTCTAACCGCCTCTGGTGGGCAGTTGCGCCGCGTTCCCGGCCGTGCGCAGTACCTCGCGCAGCATCGTGGGGGTCAGCCGGCCGGTGAAGGTGTTGCGCTGGCTGACGTGGAAGCAGCCGAACAGTTCCAGTCCGTCCAGCGGGACGCGCACCCCGTGCGCGAAGGCCGGGCGTGGCCGGGGCACGGACCAGCCGGCCTCGGCGAACGCGGGCAGCGCGGCCTGCCAGCCGAAACCGCCGAGCACCACCACGGCCCGCAGCGTCGGGCGCAGCAGCCGCAGTTCCTGCACGAGCCAGGGGCGGCAGGTGTCCCGCTCCTCCGGGGTGGGTTTGTTGGCGGGCGGGGCGCAGTGCACGGGCGAGGTGACGCGCACGCCGTTCAGCTCCAGGCCGTCGTGGGCGTGCACGGCGGCCGGCTGGGAGGCGAGGCCCACGTCGTAGAGCGCCTCGTAGAGCACGTCGCCGGAGCGGTCGCCGGTGAACATCCGTCCGGTGCGGTTCCCGCCGTGCGCCGCGGGGGCGAGTCCGACGATCAGCAGCCGGGCGTCCGCCGGCCCGAAACCGGGCACGGGCCGTCCCCAGTACGTCCAGTCCGCGAAGGCGGCCCGCTTGACCCGGGCCGTCTCCTCGCGCCAGGAGACCAGCCGCGGGCAGGCCCTGCAGTCCGCGATGCGCCGGTCGAGGAGGGGAAGACCGCTGACGTCCATCACTCCACCGTAGAGGCGCCGGGGACCATTCCTCTCACCGGGGGACAGAACGCTCAGGACATCCCGGCGCGCGACCCGAGGAGACGGCTGTGTCCGGCGCGGACCGTGCGCCGACGCGGCGCAGCCAGAGCAGCGCCCCGGTCAGCAGCAGCGCACCGGTCAGCAGCCACGGCAGCGGTCCCGGTCGCAACGCACCGACGACGAGGCCGGTGAGCGCGCCGGCCAGTTGCAGCGCGAGGGACTGGACGGACAGGGCGGTGGCGCGGCCCGCTCCCGTGACGCGGCGGTGCAGGAGGGCGTTCTGGTTCGGCGAGGCGGCGCCGACGCCGAGATAGAGCAAGCAGAAGCCGACGATCGCGAGTGCCGTCGCGAGCGGGTGCACGGAGGTCGCGGTGACGGCGAGCAGCACCAGGCCGGCAGCCCCGGTGCCGAGGCAGACCAGCACGGCCCGCTCACCACCGCCCGCGACGCGGGCGGTGAGCGGCGCGAGGTGACTGCCCACACCGTTGCAGAGGAATCCGGCGCAGGAGAGCACGGCGTACGCCATCGCTCCGGAGCCGGGTGCTCCGGTCAGCTCGACGGTACGGCCCGGGACGAGCAGTTCGATGGTGGTGAGGGCTCCTCCGACGGCTGCTGCGGTGAGCAGGATCCGGCGTACCAGCGCGTCCCGTCCGCCCAGGCGCAGTCCGCCCAGGACGGTGCCCGGGACGTCGCGCAGCACCGAACCCCAGGTGGCGGGTGGCCGCGGCGGCTCGCGCAGGACGGCCAGCACGTAGCAGACGAAGACGACCCTGACGGCGGCTCCCAGCAGCAGGGGAACGGACAGGGGCAGGACCACCCCGTGCGTCGCCTCGCTGAGCCGGCCGCCGAGGTCGGGCCCCAAGGAGAGCAGCCAGGGCAGGGCGCCGCCGAGCAGCATGCCGGCCGCGAGCGCGCCCGAGGTCGCCGACCCGCCCCGGGCCAGTCCCGTGCGCAGCTCGGCGTCCGGGCCCGAGCCTGCCTGGACGGTGTCGACGTACCAGGCCTCGGCCGTGCCGCTGGACAGGGCCCGGCCCACCCCCATGAACACCAGGCCCGCCGTGAGGACCCCCGCGGTGGTGCCGAGGCCGGCCAGGACGGCGGCGACCGCGTTGAGCACACCGGCCACGGCCAGTACCGGCCGGCGCCCGAGCACGTCGGAGAGCCCTCCTGTGGGCAGCTCCAGCGCGGCCACGGTGAGCGACTGGGCGGCGAAGAGCCCCGCGATCGTGGCCAGTGACATGCCGCGCTCGCTGAGCAGCAGAACCAGCGAGGCCAGGCCGAGACCCGATGGCAGCCACAGGAGCGCGCAGACGGTGGCGTAACGCCGGCGAGCCTCCCCTGCCCCCGGCAGCTCGGTCATGAGGTGCCCTGCCGGTCCGTGTCCTCACGGTCGGGCGGGGCGAGGGGCAGCCCCGCGGTGAGGAGCAGCACGTTCTCCGCGCGCGGGTCGTGCGCGTCCCGGGCCGTCAGCTCCTCCAGTTTCCCGGCCACCGTGTCCCAGAGTTCCGTGAGCGACTCAGCCGTGAGCCGGGGCATGAGGTCGCTGATCCCGGACGGCTCCACCCACTCCTGGCCGAGGCGCCCGGCCGCCAGGTCCGCCTCGTGCCGGGCGAGGGACCTCTCCAGGTGCTCCACCTGCCGCCGCCGTGCCAGACCGACGAAGGCCCGGCCCGCCTCGGAGGACTCCATCGACTCGTTGCTCCAGGACGTCACGGTGTGCAGCGCCCGCCAGCGCCGCTCCCGCCCGTCGCGATGCTCCGCCTCGCCGATGAACGCGTACTTCGCCAGCACCCGCAGGTGGTAGCTGGTCGACGCCGACGACTCTCCTGTCCGCGCGGCCAGTTCACTCGCCGTCGCCGGGCCGTCCTGCCGCAGCAGCCCGAGCAGCTGGATACGCAGAGGGTGCGTGAGGGCCTTCAAGGCGGCGGTGTCGTGCTCAGGGTCGAGTCGACGCACGTGCTCATCGCTGTCCATGCCGGGAGGGTAGGCACCGGCGTCCACTTGGCAAAAGAGTTTTTGCAGAATTTGTTTTGCAGAATGGTCGGGGGCCGCCGTTCCGCCCGGCGAGGCTTCCGGGAGGACTAAGGTCGGGAACATGGCTTCTGAAGGAGCGGAGTACGACAGGGCGGACGGGACCGAGGGACCCGCGGAATCCGCCGGGACCGTCGGCGCAGGCGCCGAGGCGGGCAGGCAGGGCGCGGCGGAGCCCCTGGACCCGAAGGTCGCCGCGGCCATCGCCGCTGCCGAGGCCGCCGGGCCGCAGGCCGGCTCGACCGTCCGCGTCGACAGCTGGATCTGGGCCGTACGTCTGGTCAAGACCCGGTCCATGGGAGCCACCGCCTGCCGGGGCGGCCACGTCCGCGTGAACGGCGAGCGCGTGAAGCCCGCGCATGCCGTCCGCGTCGGTGACGAGGTACGCCTGCGGCACGAAGGCCGTGAACGGATCGTCGTCGTCACGCGGTTGATCCGCAAGCGGGTCGGCGCCCCCGTCGCCACCCAGTGCTACGTCGACAACTCCCCGCCGCCTCCGCCCCGCGAGGCCGTCGCCCCCGCGGGCATCCGCGACCGTGGAGCAGGCCGCCCGACCAAGCGCGAGCGCCGCGACATGGAACGCCTGCGTGGAGTGACGGGCCCGGGCAGCGTGTCCGGCCCCGGCCCTGTACCCGGCAGGCCCTTCGGCGGAGCTACGGGCAAGACGAGACCCTGAGTTGATCGAGCCGTGCACTGTTGACAGGTCACCACGGGCAGCGCGCTGCACGCGGGTGGTCCCGACAAAACCGGAGAAGCCAAGCCACTCCACGGATCGGCCCCGGACCCGGACCTGGCCCTGGTCCTGGTCCTGGTCCTGGTCCTACGTTCACCCCCTACGCCGCAGCAGGCTGAGCAGATCCGCGTTGCGCCCGCGCCGCGCCCACGCGATGAGGGCGAGCGGCACGATGAGAATCAACGGCGTCGCCGCGTACTGCCCGTCGAAGACGGCTATCTGCACGATGAACGCGCCCACCATCAACGCGCCCAGCGCCATCGCCGCCACTGACTGAAGCACCGGGACCAACAGGGCGATCGCCCCGGCCAGTTCGAGCGCACCGATGGTGTACATCCCCGCGCTCCCCCAACCGAGCCTCTCGAACGACTCGGCAGCAGACTCGTGCCCGATCAGCTTGGGCAGGGCACTCGCGACCGCGTAGAACAGGGCGAGCAGCACCTCCAGAGTGCGCAGGGCGATCCGCGCGCGCCGCCCGCGAGGGGTTGCGGACTCGGCGATGACGGCGCCGGCCGGAGCGGAGTCGGCGGTGGCGGCAGCGGTGGTATCTGACATGAAGGTCTCCTGGTGGAAGCGATCGGCCGTGGTGTCGGAGAGGTAGACCGGCCCTCGCACCGGAACTCATCGCCTCGGAGGATGTGGAGCAGGAAAAGTCACCCCGGGCTTTCAGCCCATCACACGCCATGGACAGCGCAGTTGAGTCCACGCATCAATCAGCCACGGACTCTCCCCCCGCCGACGCCCGGGGCCGCCGGGATCGCGCGTACCCATATCCGATCCTCTGTCAGGTAGCGGTCGACCTTCAGGCCCGCCTCCTTCAGTGCCTCCTCGAACTGCTCCTTGGTCAGGGGCCGTGATCGGAACCTCTGGGTCCAGACGGCGTCCGGGAACTCGTACTCCCGCGCACGGAGTTGACCCCGTCGCCGACCGGCTTCGACGAGGTGATCCGGACGGTGAAGCCGCCGGGGTCCTTCCGCTCGCGCGGCACGTTCTCGTGGCAGTCCTCGCCCTCTCTCTGGATCAGCACGCAGCCGCCCTCCGCGACGTGGCGGACGCAGGTGCGCAGCAGGCCGCGTCGTACATCGGCGTCCCCCGCGTGCACGAGGAAGGACGCCAGCATCACCACGTCGAACGTCTCGCCCAGATCCAGCTCCTCGATCGGGCCGCATATCGTCCGTGCGCCGCGCACGCGCTCCAGCATCGGCGCGGATTCGTCCACCGCCGTGACCGTGAATCCGCGCTCCAGCAGGGGGTGGGTCATGCGTCCGACTCCGCTGCCGAGCTCCAGAATGCGGGCGCCCGCGGGGACCGCCGCCGCGATAACCTCCGGTTCGTCCCCGACAGGCAGCCGGGCGTAGAGCTCCACTGCGCAGCCGTCCGGCGTGATGGCCCCGGGTCCCGTCCCCTCGTACCCCTCACGCATCTTCATCTCCATGCCCGTCCAACGGGCGGCCTCCGCACACCCGTTCCCGCAGCCCCCGCCTTCACCCGACCGAGTGAACGAGGCAGGCGAGGCCGGAGTCGAGGACACGGGCGGGGAGGAGCTGTGCGGGCGAGGCGCCCAGCAGCTCGAAGTTCCCAGCGCCTCCAGGTGCCCAGCAGCGCGAAGTTCCCAGCGGCTCCAGGTGCCCAGCAGCGCGAAGTTCCCAGCGGCTCCAGGTGCCCAGCAGCTCGGAGTTCCCCGCGGCTACAGCAGCGGCGGCTCGGAGGCTCGTGGGGTCGGTAGGTCCCGAATGCCAGGCCTCAGGCCCTGATCCCAGGTTCCGGCCCCTGCCCATGCCCCAGCCCCAGCCCCAGCCCCAGCCCCTGGCAGTTCATCGGCCTAGGCCCCGGGCAGCGTGTCGGCCTCGGCCCCGGGCAGCGTGTCGGCCTCGGCCCCGGGCAGCGTGTCGGCCTCGGCTCTTGCCAGCCTCTCGGCGCCCGGCAGCATGCTCCGCACCCCGTCCGCCTTGGTGGACCCTCGTTCCGAAGAGTACGTTGCAGACAGGAGTGGTGATCGACGATGCGTACAGGCAGTGAACCGCGGACCGCGCGCAGTGCCCTGCGGGCGCGCTTCTGGCTGAGCCTGTGGGGGCTGGTCTGGGCGCTCTTCGGGACGGTGGCGTTCGCCCTCGCCGGGCGGAGCGGGTGGGCGATCGCCTGCGGGGTGCTGCTGCTGATCGTCACCGTCGACCTGGTCGTGGTGCTGCGCCACATCCGGCAGGGCCCGCACTACCAGCCGGGCCCCGACATCCCGCCCTACCAGCCACTGGACGAACATCCACGAGGCGTACCGCCCCGCCTGCCGCCGGACCGGCACTCACGGGACACGCCACCCCGCCGCCGACCACCCGATGACGGCGCATAGGGCACACCACCCGCCGGCCGGCGGACCGCCCACGCCCATGAGGCGCCCGCGGCCAAGGGCCCCACCCGTCTCACGAGCCCTTACGAAACACGTCTCACGAGCCCTTACGAATCGAAGCGCGCGGCCTTCAGGAACTCCGGGTTGGGGTCGAGCGCGGCAGCGAGGCGGAAGTGGCGTTTCGCCTGGTCGGGGCGGTTCTGGCGCTCATACGTACGGGCAAGCGCGAAGTGCGCGAACGCGTTGTCCGGCTCCCGCTCCAGGACGATCTGGAACTCCAGCTCCGCGGGCCTCAGCTGCGCCGCCGCGAAGAACGCACGCGCCCGCAGCAGCCGCGCAGCGGTGTTCTCCGGGTGCGTGGCGATGACGCCGTCGAGCAGCTTCACCGCGCCCCTGGGGTCCCGTGCCGCGAGGAGCTGCTCGGCGGCACGGAAGTCGATGACATGCGTTTCCGGGGTACGTCCGGTCGAACCGCTGGTCTCGGGCACGGCTGAGTCCTTCCCTCACTGCACGGATTCAACGCCCCCGCGGACTGCCGCTATTCCGTGGAGGCCGACCGGGATGCCTGCGACCTGCGCACCAGCTCGGCCCACACGTCCTTCACGCGCTGCTCGAGCGTCTCCAGCGGCACGTCGTTGTCGATCACGATGTCGGCGATCTCTCGGCGCTGCTCGCGCGTGGCCTGGGCGGCCATCCGCGCGCGGGCGTCCTCCTCCGTCATGCCGCGCAGGCGTACGAGCCGGTCGAGCTGGGTCTCGGGGGCCGCGTCGACGACGATCACCAGGTCGTACAGCGGCGCCAGACCGTTCTCCGTGAGGAGCGGGACGTCGTGGATGACGACCGCGTCCTCCGCTGCGGCCTCCTCCAGTTCGCGGGAGCGCGCGCCCACCAGAGGGTGCACGATCGAGTTGAGGACGGCGAGTCTGTCCGCGTCGGCGAAGACGATGGCGCCGAGGCGGGCCCGGTCCAGGCTGCCGTCGGCGGCGAGGATCTCCTCCCCGAAGGCCTCGACGACCGAGGCGAGCCCCGGCGTCCCCGGTGCGACGACGTCCCGCGCGATGCGGTCCGCGTCGATCAGCACGGCCCCGCACGCGACGAGCAGCCGTGACACCTCGCTCTTGCCGGCACCGATCCCGCCGGTCAGACCCACCTTCAACATGGTGCGCAGCTTAGGCCCTGCCGCCGACAGGGTCCTCGCCCGGGCCAGGCCCGGGGGCTGCGGCCGGTGAGCGGCCCGGCACCGGGTTCGTGCCACCGGCGTAGTGAAACACCTCCATCACCCGGCGCCCGGGCCACCTCACCCGAGCCGCGTCGACCTCCTCACCCGAGCCGACCCCCTCACCAGGGTCGTACCACCCCGTCTGCCCGGACCACGTGATCGGCCCCGGGGCCTGTCCCAGGTCGCCCCTTCGCCGGCTCAGTCCCCCAGCTCAGTTGTCGCCTTCTCGCTCCGCCAGGAACTTCTCGAACTCCTGGCCGATCTCGTCCGCCGATGGGATGTCCACCGACTCGGCGAGCATGTTGCCCCGGGTCTCGGCGCCCGCGACGGCGTCGTACTGGTGCTCCAGGCCGTCGATGAGCGCGGTGAGGTCCTCGTCGCCCTCCCGGATCTGCCGGTCGATCTCCGTCTGCGTGCGGTGCGCGTCCGAGCGCAGGGCGTGCGCGATGCCGGGCAGGACCAGTCCGGTGGCGGCCGTGATGGCCTCCAGGACCGTCAGGGCAGCGTCCGGGTAGGGAGAGCGGGCGATGTAGTGCGGCACGTGGGCTGCGACACCCAGTACGTCGTGCCCGGCCTGGAGCAGGCGGTACTCGATGAGGGACTCGGCGCTGCCGGGGACCTGTGCCTCTTCGAACGGGCTGCGGTGGCCCGGGACGAGGTCGGTGCGGTTGCCGTGCGGGGTGAGGCCGACGGGGCGGGTGTGCGGGACGCCCATGGGGATGCCGTGGAAGTTCACGGAGAGGCGGACACCGAGCCGCTCCACGATCTGCTTCACGGCGGCGGCGAAGCGCTCCCACTCCACGTCCGGCTCCGGGCCGGACAGCAGCAGGAAGGGCGCGCCGGTGGCGTCCTGCACGAGCCGCACTTCGAGAGCGGGGTCCTCGTAGTCGCTCCAGCGGTCGCGCTTGAACGTCAGCAGCGGGCGGCGGGCGCGGTAGTCGACGAGCCGGTCGTGGTCGAAGCGGGCCACGACCTGGTGGGGCAGGGAGTCGAGCACCCGGTCGACGATCTGGTCGCCGGTCTCGCCCGCGTCGATGTATCCGTCGAAGTGGTAGAGCATGACAAGTCCGGCCGACTCCTGGGCGAGCGCCATGTCGACGACCGCCAGTCCCTTCGGCTCCCAGGCGTACAAATCCTGCGGATCAAGCACAGTGACCGCTCCTCCTCGTGTTCACACTCCACAACGCCCTTGCGGGCGCAGGCATTCCCGCAGGAGGAGATTCATGATCTTGACGGCGGGGGGGGCAGCCCGTTCGGGGGCGCGGGGAACTGCGCGAGTGGCCCCCACCGGCCGGCAGCCGAACGACGGTGGTGAAGCCCGAGCACGCCGAAGGGGCCGCACCTCGAAAGGTACGGCCCCTCAGCTATCGGCTATGCCTCAGCGGCGAGCGTTCAGCTCTGGCCACCGGCCAGCTTCTCGCGCAGCGCGGCGAGCGCCTCGTCCGAGGCCAGCGCGCCGGAGTTGTCCGGGCCCTCGGAGGAGTACGAACCGCCACCGGACGCGGCCGGAGCGGCGGCCTCGCCACCCTCGGCAGCGGCCTTCTCGTCCGCCTCGCGGGACTTGATGACCTGCGCCTGGTGCTGCTCGAAGCGCTGCTGCGCCTCGGCGTACTGGGTCTCCCACGCCTCGCGCTGGGTCTCGTAGCCCTCGAGCCAGTCGTTGGTCTCGGGGTCGAAGCCCTCGGGGTAGATGTAGTTGCCCTGGTCGTCGTAGGACGCGGCCATGCCGTACAGGGTCGGGTCGAACTCGACCGCGGACGGGTCGGCACCGAAGGACTCGTTGGCCTGCTTCAGCGAGAGGCTGATGCGACGGCGCTCGAGGTCGATGTCGATGACCTTGACGAAGATCTCGTCGTTGACCTGGACGACCTGCTCCGGGATCTCCACGTGGCGCTCGGCCAGCTCGGAGATGTGGACCAGACCCTCGATGCCCTCGTCCACGCGGACGAACGCACCGAACGGAACCAGCTTCGTGACCTTGCCGGGCACGACCTGGCCGATCTGGTGGGTGCGGGCGAACTGCTGCCACGGGTCTTCCTGGGTCGCCTTCAGCGACAGGGAGACACGCTCGCGGTCCATGTCGACGTCGAGGACCTCGACGGTGACTTCCTGGCCGACCTCGACAACCTCGGAGGGGTGGTCGATGTGCTTCCAGGAGAGCTCGGAGACGTGGACCAGACCGTCGACGCCACCCAGGTCCACGAAGGCACCGAAGTTGACGATCGAGGAGACGACGCCGGAACGGACCTGACCCTTCTGGAGGGTCGTGAGGAACGTCTGGCGGACCTCGGACTGGGTCTGCTCCAGCCAGGCACGGCGGGACAGGACCACGTTGTTGCGGTTCTTGTCCAGCTCGATGATCTTGGCCTCGAGCTCCTTGCCCACGTAGGGCTGGAGGTCGCGGACGCGGCGCATCTCGACCAGGGAGGCCGGGAGGAAGCCACGGAGGCCGATGTCGAGGATGAGACCACCCTTGACGACCTCGATGACGGTACCGGTGACGATCCCGTCCTCTTCCTTGATCTTCTCGATGGTGCCCCAGGCACGCTCGTACTGGGCGCGCTTCTTCGAGAGGATCAGGCGGCCTTCCTTGTCCTCCTTCTGGAGGACGAGGGCCTCGATCTCGTCACCGACGGCGACGACCTCGTTGGGGTCGACGTCGTGCTTGATCGAGAGCTCGCGGCTCGGGATCACACCTTCGGTCTTGTAACCGATGTCGAGCAGGACCTCGTCCCGGTCGACCTTCACGATGACGCCGTCGACGATGTCGCCGTCGTTGAAGTACTTGATCGTCTCGTCGATCGCGGCGAGGAAGGCTTCCTCGTTACCGATGTCGTTGACCGCTACCTGCGGGGTGGTGGCGGTGGTCTCGGTGCTGCTCGTCATGTGGGAAAGGGCTCCGGTACGGACATTGAAGTCGTAGGTACTGCTACGCCGGGAGCCCGTTTCGCTCTGCAGAAGCCGGACAGCCAAGGAAGCGCCACTCCGTAAAACGGTGGCGCCTCGACAACCGAGGGGACATACATACAGATGCGAGCGCAGCCTGCTACGTCTGAGGTGCGCAGGCCCGCAGCGCAACTTGTAGCATACGGGGGCAGCCGGGCAGGGTCAATGCGCGAAGCCGCCCACGCGGGGCGAACGCCGCAAACCCGGCACAAGTCCTGTCGTTCGAGGCCACGCGCGGCGCGCGACGCCCCCCTTTGCGACACCGCCGGGACCGGCCGGGCGGAAGAGCCGCAGACTAATACGAGGGAGCCGATCATCCAAGAGTCCGAAGCGTCCGAGCCCGAGGCCACCCGGCGCGATGCCGGTGCCTCGGAGAGTTCCCGCGCCAATCGTGGCTGGTGGGACCGCAACGCGGACGAGTACCAGGTCGAGCACGGCACATTCCTCGGCGACGACCGCTTCGTGTGGGGCCCCGAGGGTCTGGACGAGGTGGAGGCCGAGCTGCTCGGTCCGCCGGAGGAGCTGAAGGGCCGGGACGTCCTGGAGATCGGCGCCGGCGCCGCCCAGTGCTCGCGCTGGCTGACCGCCCAGGGCGCGCGCCCGGTCGCCCTGGACATCTCGCACCGGCAGCTCCAGCACGCGCTGCGCATCGGCGGTTCCTTTCCCCTGGTGTGCGCCGACGCGGGCGCCCTCCCCTTCGCCGACGGCTCGTTCGACCTGGCCTGCTCGGCGTACGGGGCGCTGCCGTTCGTCGCCGATCCGCGTCAGGTCCTGCGCGAGGTGCGCCGGGTGCTCCGGCCCCGCGGACGTCTCGTCTTCTCGGTGACGCACCCGATCCGCTGGGCCTTCCCGGACGAGCCGGGGCCGGAGGGCCTGTCGGTGTCGGCCTCGTACTTCGACCGCACTCCCTATGTCGAGCAGGACGACGAGGGCCGGGCGGTCTACGTCGAGCACCACCGCACGCTCGGCGACCGCGTCCGGGACGTCGTCGCCTCGGGCTTCCGGCTGGTCGACCTGGTGGAGCCGGAGTGGCCCACGTGGAACACCTCGGAGTGGGGCGGCTGGTCCCCGCTGCGCGGGAACCTGATCCCGGGTACGGCGATCTTCGTGTGCGAGCGGGACTGACGCACGCGCGCGTGGGACCGCGTCCCGGTCGTACGACACTGAGGACGTGATCCGTTACGACGCCCTGGAGTCCCTGCCCGTACGCGGTGCCCTGCCCGCCCTGACCGAGGCGTTGGAAGGGCACGGCACCGCCGTCCTCGTGGCGCCGCCGGGCACCGGCAAGACGACCCTGGTGCCGCTCGCGCTGGCGGGCCTGCTCGGTGAGGGGCCCGGGCGGCGCGTGGTCGTGGCCGAGCCGCGGCGGATCGCGGCCCGGGCGGCGGCCCGGCGGATGGCGTGGCTGCTGGGTGAGAAGCCCGGCGGGAGCGTCGGTTACACCGTGCGCGGGGAGCGGGTCGTCGGGCGGCACACGCGCGTGGAGGTCGTCACGACCGGCGTGCTGGTGCAGCGGCTGCAACGGGACCAGGAGCTGTCCGGTGCCGACGTGGTGGTGCTCGACGAGTGCCACGAGCGGCACCTGGACGCGGACACGGCGGCGGCGTTCCTGTGGGACGTGCGGCAGACCCTGCGGCCGGAGCTGCGGCTGGTGGCCGCCTCGGCGACGACCGACGCGCAGGGGTGGGCGGGGCTGCTGGGCGGGGCGCCGGTGGTCGAGGCGCGCGGCACGGCCCATCCGGTGGAGGCCGTGTGGGCGCCTCCGGCGCGGCCCGTGCGCCCGCCGCACGGGATGCGGGTCGATCCGGCGCTGCTGACCCACGTGGCGTCCGTGGTGCGGCGTGCGCTGGCGGAGCGGGACGGGGACGTGCTGTGTTTCCTGCCGGGCGTGGGCGAGATCGCCCGGGTCGCCGGGCAGCTCGGCGGGCTCGGGGACGTCGAGGTGCTCCAGGTGCACGGGCGGGCGCCGGCGACGGTGCAGGACGCGGTGCTGGTGCCCGGGGAGCGGCGGCGGGTCGTGCTGGCCACGTCCGTCGCGGAGTCGTCGCTGACGGTGCCCGGGGTGCGGGTGGTCGTGGATTCGGGACTGGCGCGTGAGCCGCGGGTGGACCACGCGCGCGGGTTGAGCGCGCTGACGACGGTGCGGGCGTCGCGGGCCGCCGGGCGGCAGCGGGCGGGGCGGGCCGGACGTGAGGCTCCGGGGGCGGTGTACCGCTGCTGGGCGGAGGCCGAGGACGCGCGTCTGCCGCGGTATCCGTCGCCGGAGATCAAGGTGGCCGATCTGACGGCGTTCGCGCTGCAGGTGGCGTGCTGGGGGGATCCGGACGCGTCCGGGCTGGCGCTGCTGGACGGGCCGCCGAGCGGTGCCATGGCGGCGGCACGGGAGGTCCTTGCGGCGGTGGAGGCGGTGGACTCCGCCGGGCGCGCCACGGAGCGGGGTGTCGCTCTGTCCCGGCTCGGACTGCATCCCCGGCTGGGGCGGGCGTTGCTGGACGGGTCCGGCCGGGTCGGGGCGGAGCGGGCCGCCGAGGTCGTCGCGCTGCTCAGCGAGGAGGCTCCGCGAGAGTACGGGGACGACCTGGCGGGTGCCTTGCGTCGTGCTCGGCACGGGGGTGACGCCTATGCGTCGCGGTGGCGCGGTGAGGTCCGGCGACTGCGGGCCGTGGTTTCCGGCGCGTCCCACGCGGCAGCGGCCGAAGCGGGGACGCGGGCGGGCCTCTCCGAGGAGCAGCAGGCCGGGCTCGTGGCCGCTCTCGCCTTTCCCGAGCGGGTCGCCAAGGCCGACGGCGGGTCCTGTCTCATGGTGTCCGGGACCCGTGCCGAGGTAGGGTCCGGCAGCGCGCTGCACGGTGCCCCCTGGATCGCCGTCGCGATGGCCGACCGGCCCGTCGGCAGGGGGCACGCGCGGGTGCAGCTCGGGGCTGTCGTCGACGAGGAGACGGCCCGTGTCGCGGCGGGGGCACTCCTGGAGGAGCGGGACGAGGTCCACTGGGACGGCGGAGACGTCGTGGCGCGGCGGGTGGAGCGGCTGGGGGCCGTGGAGCTCGCGGTGCGGGCGCTCAAGGACGCCGATCCGGGCCTCGTGCGCGCTGCGCTGCTCGACGGGCTGCGGCGGGAGGGGGTCGGGCTGCTGCGGTGGTCGGCGGAGGCCGGTGTGCTGCGGCAGCGGCTCGCCTTCCTGCACCTGCATCTGGGTGAGCCCTGGCCGGACGTGTCCGACGAGGCGCTGCACGCGCGCGTGGAGGAGTGGCTGGAGCCGGAGCTCGGCCGGGCACGACGGCGGGCCGATCTGACGCGGATCGACGCCGGGGAGGCGCTCGCCCGGCTGCTGCCCTGGGCCTCCGGTCAGGCGGGGCGGCTCGACGAGCTGGCCCCGGAGCGGTTGACGGTGCCGAGCGGGTCGCGGGTCCGGATCGACTACCCCCGTCCCGAACAGCCCGTGCTGGCGGTGAAGTTGCAGGAGATGTTCGGGCTCCAGGAGTCGCCCCGGGTCGCCGGGGTGCCGCTGCTCGTGCATCTGCTGTCCCCGGCCGGTCGGCCGGCCGCCGTCACCGCCGACCTGGCCTCGTTCTGGCGGGACGGCTACAAGGGGGTGCGGGCGGAGCTGCGGGGGCGGTATCCGAAACATCCGTGGCCCGAGGACCCGGCGGGTGCCGAGCCGACGCGGCACACCAACGCGCGGCTCAGGCGCTGACCGACGACGGTTTCCGGGCCGCCGCGCGGGCCGGCCCCGAGCGGCGGCGGGCCCGGGCCTCCAGGTACAGCGCGAGGGCGGCCAGGAGGACACCGAGGGCCAGGAAACCCCAGGGCAGGTAGGACGTCATCAGCAGGACGAGCAGCCGCTGGGACTTCACCAGGTCGACCGTGTGCGTGAGGTAGTCCTCGCGCATCTTCACGTGGCCGGCGAACGCGGTCACCTTGTCGCGGTCGCCCAGGAGGGTGCCGCCGCGCAGCTCCTCCTTGTGGATCTCCTCCCCGTACACGGGGGCGCCGGTGAGGGGTTCGACCCAGAACTTGCGGACCGTGGTGTACCAGCGGGTCGTCCCGGTCTTCGCCACCGCCTCGGCGGTCAGGCCCTTGACGGGCAGGGTCTTGGGGAACCGCACCTTGGTCCAGGGGATGGTCTGCTCGAAGTAGTAGACCTCCAGGCCACGGAAGTCACGGGTGCCCTCGTACGTGATGGGCGCGGTGACGCGGGCCTGGGCGTCGAAGTACTCGTAGTCCCGTTTCTCGGTCAGGAAGGGCCACTTGAACTCGATGCCCCGCCGGCGCACGGGGTCGCCGTCGACCATCTCTCCGGTGGCGTGGACGGGCTCCTGGGTGTGGGCGTCGAAGATGTAGCGCTCGGGGATCCTGGAGACCATCGCGCCGTCGGGGCCGACGACATAGGAGAGGCCGTCCCAGACGACCACGTCCCGGCCCGCCGACTCCTCGATCCGCTCGGAGGCCTCCACGTTGCCTTTGAGGGTCTGGACGATGGTGACCTTGGAGACCTTCTCGGCCTTCATCGTGCCGTAGTCGAGGAGGGTGGCGTCCTTCGCCTCCAGGACCATGTCCTGGTACTGGTTCGCGGGGACCTTGGCGAGGCGGGGGAAGACGTACCAGCGCAGGAGCGGGGACAGGGCCGCGAAGAACACGGCGAGGGCGAGCAGGACCAGGCCGGCCTTGCGGCGCATCGCGGCCTCCCTCCCGGGCGGGGCGGTCAGGGGTGTGCGGGCACGGTCGTCAGCAGCGGCTTCGGAGATGTCCCGCCCGAGGGGGAGCCGAGGGCGGTCAGCGTCAGGACCACGGCGAAGGCGAGGGCGAGACCGGTGGCGGCGGCGATGAGGGCGCGCATACGGAGCCTCCCCACGAGCGGCGACGGCCAGAACTGATGAACCGTCAGGTTGTTCGGCACCGTAGCAACGCGCGGCGGAGATGAGAACACGTTGCACACACAACGACGCCCCTCCTTATCGGAGGGGCGTCGTCTGTCGTACCTGGGAGCTACCCGGCCGGGTCGGCCGACGGGCTCGGCGAGGACGTCTCGGCCGCGGCCACGGTCAGTTCGACCGTGAGCGTCGCCCCGCCCGCGGTGGTGATGCGGAGCAGGAACGTGCCGGTCGTGTCGTCCGCGTACAGCTTGGGCAGCCTCAGCAGGCCCTTGGCGTCCGTCTTGAGGCCCGTGAGGGTACGGAGGGTCTTGCCGTCGGCGGCCTTGAAGTAGGGGCCCTTGTCGGTGACGGTCGGGTCGTCCGCCGACTTGACCAGCGTGGCGGTGGCCGCGACACCGTCGGCGACGGCGCCCTTGTACGTGGCCTTCAGCTCGACCTGGTTCGCGAACGTGCCGCCCGGGGCGCAGGTCAGCGCGGCGTCATCGGTGCGGGCGAGGGCGTCGGCGGCGCGTTCGGTGACCGTGGCCTTGTAGTCGAGACCCGGGACGGCGCGGCCCACCACGGTGGCGCGGACGGTGACGGTCCCGGTCTTCTCCCCCGCCTGCAACGCGGGTGCCACGGCCACGCCGGAGCTGTTGGTAACGACCGTGGCCACGTCCTCGCCGCCGGTGAAGGTGGTGTCGGTGTCGCCGACGATGGTGAAGCGGACCCTGACCTTGGCGACGGCCTTTCCGGCCTCCGTCTCGGCGCGGGTGCTGATCCGCCGGTCGAACGCGTCGCCGGCCATGGCGGCGAGCTTCGCGGTGCCGGCGTCCTCCAGGTGGTCCACCGTGTCGGTGGGGGTGGGAGGTGTGGTGGGCGGCGTGGACGGCGTGCCGGGCGGTGTCGTGGGCGGCTTCGAGGGCGCCGTGCCGCCACCGCCGGGCTTCTGCGGTGTCCCGGGCTTCTCGGGCTTGGGCTTGGGCTTGGGTCCGGGCGTCGAGCCGGCCGGGGTCGTCGCACCCGGGACGGTGGGCGTCGGGCTCGCGCCCGCGCCGTCGTCGCTGCGGTTGCCGGGCAGTGTGCCGGTGCCGTCCGGGACCTCGTGCGCGCCCTTGCGGTAGTAGTCCAGCCACCGCATGACGAGGTTCAGGTAGTCCCGCGAGTTGTTGTAGCTGAGGATCGCCCGGTCGAGCTCGCTCTGCTGGGACAGGTCCCAGTTGTTGCGGCACAGGTAGTGGCCGGCGGCGAGCGCGGCGTCGTAGATGTTGTTGGGGTCCTTCTTGCCGTCGTCGTTGCCGTCGCGGCCGGCCCAGGCCCAGGTGGAGGGGATGAACTGCATGGGGCCGACGGCCGAGTCGTACGTGCTGTCGCCGTCGTACGCGCCGTCGTCGGTGTCCTTGATGAGGGCGAAGCCGTTGCCGTCGAGCTGCGGGCCCAGGATCTTCTTGATGGTGGTGCCGTCGGCGTCGACCCGGCCGCCGCGGGCCTGCCCCGACTCCACCCGGCCGATGGCCGCGAGGAGTTGCCAGGGCAGGTTGCAGCCGGGCTTGGCCTCGCGCAGCGAAGCCTCGGCCTTCTTGTAGGCGTCGAGGACGGTTGCGGGGATGCCGGATTCCGTGGCGCCCGTGCCGCCGGGGCCGGGACCCGTGGACGGAGACGGATTCGGGCTCTTCAGCGGGGGCAGGTCCGTGTAATAGGGCGAGTTGCCGGTGGCGCTGTCGTCGGAGGCACTCGCTTCGGGTGAGGGGGTGGCGTCGGCGGCGGTCTGTCTGCCGTGGTCGTTCACGCCCGGAGCCTGGGAGGCGGACAGCGCCGCGACCGCCACCGCGGCCACGGCGGTGGTCGCCGCCCCCTTGCGCAGCCTCCTGCCGAATTGCGCCGCCATAGAGTGAACCCCTCCCGTGGACGCCCGAGCGTCCGTCTACGTCTGCAGTGTTCGCCCTGTTGTGACGATCCAACCGCCCGAGGGGTTGCCCTCCGGCGGCCACAACTCTGTTCTCTTACGTGTTCTGCACTTGACCGCGGTCACGCGTTCGACACGCTCCCCGCGCAACGACTCTGGCGACCCTACGACAACTTCTTTTACCCGGGCACCCGTTCGTGACCGTTTTTCACCAGTTGGCCATGTGCGCCGGTGACATCGGCCGGCAGGACCACATCCCGCATACTGGGCCACTGACCGCCGGACACTCCGGCCGGGTGCAACGACCGTCGCGAGGAGCCGAGTTGCCGTTCACGCTGAGCCATGCGGCAGCCGTACTGCCCGCCGTCCGCACCGACGGCACCGGCCGGGGCCCCCTGGTCCCCGCCGTGCTCGTGGCGGGTTCCTTCGCACCCGACATGACCTACTACGCGGCAAGTGTCCTTACCGGGGCCATGGAGTTCGGTGACATCACGCACGGGTTCCCGGGTGTGTTCACGGTCGACGTGCTCATCGCCTGGGCGCTGGTGGGGTTGTGGCTGCTGGTGCGTGAACCGCTCGTCGCGTTGCTGCCGCGGGCCCGGCAGGGGCGGGTGGCGTCCCTGCTGCGGTGCGGGGCACCTCGCGCGCGGGTGCGGCCCGCGCTGGTGGCGCGGTGGTACGCGTCCGCCGTGCTCGGTGCGTCGACCCATGTGGTGTGGGACGCGTTCACGCACCTCGACCGGTGGGGCATGCGGCTGTTTCCGGTGCTGGGCCGGGAGGTGGCGGGCTCACCGCTGTACTGGTACCTGCAGTACGGCGGTTCGGCGGTGGCCGCCGTCGTGATCGCCGTGTTCGTGGGGCGCGCGCTGCGGCGGGCGCCCAGGGGCGAGCCGGTCGGGGTTCCCGCGCTGGCGGTACGGGACCGGTGGGCGGCCGCCGCCGTGATCTGCGGCTTCGCGTTGGTGGGGGCGGTGCAGCGGGCATCGCGGTGGTGGGCGTACTGGGGCCCGGCCGCGAAACCGTGGGAGATCATTCCGACGGTGTGCTTCGGCTCGGGCGCGGGCCTCGTCCCGGCGCTGCTGCTCTACGCCATGGTGGTCAGGGTGCGGCGTCCGGTTCCGGTCCCCGCTGGTCCGGCCCCTGCCGCCGATGCGGAGCCGAGTCGTCCGGCCGCTCGCTGACGAAGCCGTCGCTCGTCGTGATGTACACGGTGATGCTGGTGCGTACCGGGCGGGGGCGTGGGAGCAGGGTGAGGACTTGGGCCAGGTAGTCACGGGCGAGCCGGACCCAAGGGCGACGACAGGGTCTGCGCGGCCTTTCACGGCTGCCGGGTGGATCCGCGGTGACGCTGTGGGGGGCGGCCCGATCGGTACGGGTCGGCGTGGCGTCGGTGCCGCCGAGGCCGGTCAGAACGGCCAGCGCTTCGGTGCCGTCGAGGGCGGCCAGGGTGTCGGTGCCGAGGAGCCCCGTCAGGACGGCCAGCGCGCCGGCACGGTCGAGACCGTAGAGGGCAGCCACAGCGTCGGCCCCGGCAAGTCCGGTCAGGGCCGCCAGCGCGTCGGCGGCGACGACGGCGTGAGCGGGGGCCGGGCCGCCCGCCCCGGGCACAGCAGCCGTCACGGCAGGGTCACCGGTGCCGGTGGGCCGTCGTCGGGCGGCGGCCAGGCGTTGCCGGAGGTCCGCCGTGGCCTGGCGCAATGCCGTACCGAAGGTGACGGGGACGCGAACCGTACTCGCGGCGGCCTCGAACGCCGGGACCGGCTGCACTGCCACGCCTGGGCCCGTGCGGCTGAGGAGCGTGCGTATACCCATGCCCCGCATCTTTGCGACCGGCGGGGGCGGGGGCGCTTTCTCGGGGGCCACGCGAGTGACGTTTTCCGCGGCGTCGGGACGGGCCGGTGACCAGGAGATCCTGACGCCCCGGCTCGCCCCGCCCCCAGTGCCCGGCTGGCCCGGCCGCAGGCCTAGTGCGCCGCCGACTCCCAGTCCGGGCCCGAGCCCACCGAGACGCCCAGGGGGACGCGGAGGTCGACGGCGTTCGCCATCTCCCTGCGGACCAGTTCCTCGGCGGCGGACCGCTCCCCGGGAGCGATCTCCAGCACGATTTCGTCGTGCACCTGGAGGAGCATGCGAGAGGTGAGGCCGGCGTCCTTCAGGGCCTCGTCCACCCTCAGCATGGCGATCTTGACGATGTCGGCCGCCGTGCCCTGGATGGGTGCGTTGAGGGCCATCCGCTCGGCGGCCTCGCGGCGCTGGCGGTTGTCGCTGTTGAGGTCGGGGAGGTAGCGGCGGCGGCCGAAGAGCGTCGCCGTGTAGCCCGTCGCCCGGGCCTCGTCGACCGCCCGGCGCAGATAGTCCCGTACGCCGCCGAACCGCTCGAAGTACGCGTCCATCAGGGCGCGGGCCTCCGCCGCCTCGATGTTCAGCTGCTGGGAGAGGCCGAACGCGGACAGGCCGTAGGCCAGGCCGTACGACATGGCCTTGATCTTGCGGCGCATCTCGGCGTCCACCGCCGTCGGCTCGACGGCGAAGACCTGGGAGGCGGCCGTGGTGTGCAGGTCCTCGCCGGAGGTGAACGCCTCGATGAGGCCCTCGTCCTCGGAGAGGTGCGCCATCACACGCAGCTCGATCTGGCTGTAGTCGGCAGTCATGAGGGACTCGAAGCCCTCTCCGACGACGAAGCCGCGGCGGATGGCGCGGCCCTCGTCGGTGCGGACCGGGATGTTCTGCAGGTTGGGGTCCGTCGAGGACAGGCGGCCGGTGGCGGCGACGGTCTGGTTGAACGTGGTGTGGATGCGGCCGTCCGCGGCGATCGTCTTGATCAGGCCCTCGACGGTGACCCGCAGCTTGGCCTGCTCGCGGTGGCGGAGCATGATCACCGGAAGCTCGTTGTCCGTCTGCGTGGCGAGCCAGGCGAGGGCGTCGGCGTCCGTGGTGTAGCCGGTCTTGGTGCGCTTGGTCTTGGGCAGGGCCAGCTCGCCGAAGAGGACCTCCTGGAGCTGCTTGGGCGAGCCCAGGTTGAACTCGTGCCCGGCTGCGGCGTGGGCCTCCTTGACCGCCTGCTGGACGGCACCGGCGAACATCTGCTCCATGGCCTCCAGGTGGGGCCGGTCGGCCGCGATGCCGTGCCGCTCCATACGAGCGAGCAGGGCGGACGTGGGCAGCTCCATGTCACGCAGCAGGTCCGCGGCGCCGACCTCCTCCAGGCGGCTCTCGAAGGCCTGGCCCAGGTCGAGGACGGCACGGGCCTGGATCATCAGGGCCTCGGCCTCGGCGCCCTCGTCCGCGCCGAAGGCCAGCTGGCCGTCGGCCGCGGCGGCAGGGGTGAGCTCGCGGTGCAGGTACTCCAGGGACAACGCGTCCAGATCGAAGGAGCGGCGGCCCGGCTTGACCAGGTACGCGGCCAGGGCCGTGTCCATGCGCACGCCCTCGACGCTCCAGCCGTGCTCGGCGAAGACGCGCATGGCGCCCTTGGCGTTGTGGAGGATCTTGGGCCGCCCGGCGTCGGCGAGCCAGGCGGCGAAGGCCCGCTCGTCGGCCTCGTCCAGCTGGGAGGGGTCGAACCAGGCGGCGGGGCCTTCGGCCGCGGCGAGGGCGATCTCGGCGACCGAGCCGGTGCCGAGGGCCCAGGTGTCGACCGTGGCGATGCCGAGGGGTCCCGTGCCGTGCTCGGTGAGCCAGGCGGGCAGCTCACCGGTGCCGAGGACCGTGCCGTCCAGCTCCACGCCCTCGGCGCTGATCGGGGTGGTCTCGGCCTCCTCGGCGCCCGGGTCGACGGCGAAGAGCCGCTCGCGCAGCGACGGGTTGCGGATCTCCAGGGTGTCCAGGATCATCGCGACGGCCTTGCGGTCGTAGGCGGCCCGCTCCAGGTCGGTGACGCCCTTGGGCAGCTCCACCCGGCGCTCCAGCTCGGTGAGCCGGCGATTGAGCTTGACGGACTCCAGGTGGTCGCGCAGGTTCTGGCCCGCCTTGCCCTTGACCTCCTCGACGCGCTCGACGAGCTCGGCGAACGAGCCGAACTGGTTGATCCACTTCGCGGCGGTCTTCTCACCGACGCCGGGGATGCCGGGGAGGTTGTCGGAGGGGTCGCCGCGCAGGGCCGCGAAGTCGGGGTACTGCGCGGGCGTCAACCCGTACTTCTCGAACACCTTCTCCGGGGTGAAGCGGGTGAGCTCGGAGACGCCCTTGGTCGGGTACAGCACCGTGGTGTGCTCGCTGACCAGCTGGAAGGAGTCCCGGTCGCCGGTGACGATCAGCACCTCGAAGCCCTCGGCCTCGGCCTGGGTGGCGAGCGTGGCGATGACGTCGTCGGCCTCGAAGCCGTCCACCGCGAAGCGCTGGGCGCCCATCGCGTCCAGGAGCTCGCCGATCAGCTCGACCTGGCCCTTGAACTCGTCCGGGGTCTTGGAGCGGTTCGCCTTGTACTCCGTGAACTCCTGGGACCGCCAGGTTTTGCGGGAGACGTCGAAGGCGACCGCGAAGTGCGTGGGCGCCTCGTCGCGCAGCGTGTTGGCCAGCATCGACGCGAAGCCGTAGATCGCGTTCGTCGGCTGGCCCGTCGCGGTGGTGAAATTCTCCGCGGGCAGCGCGAAGAACGCGCGGTAGGCCAGCGAGTGCCCGTCCATGAGCATCAGTCGCGGCCGGCTGCCGCCGGAGGTCTGGTCGGTCGTCTTCGATGCTGTCTCTGCCACGCCCCCGATCCTGCCACGCCCCACTGACACTCAGCCCCGCCCCCGCGGGCGCCGGGCCCGGGCGGCACCCCACGGGGGCCCCCGCGCACCCCGCCCTCGGCGGCTCCCGGCCCGACCGCACACCCCACGAGCCCCCACTCACTCCGTCCGCCCTCGGCGACTCCCGGCCCGACAGCGCACCCCACGAGCCCCCACTCCCTCCGTCCGCCCTCGGCGGCTCCCGGCCCGACCGCACACCCCACGGGGAACCCCTGCTCACCCCGCCACCGCCGCCGTCCGGCCCGACCGCACCCGCTGTCACTTCCCCGTGCGAGGATTCGGGGGCCTACCTCACAGCGCAGTCGAAGGGGAGTGTGCGATGGCGTCGAAGCCGCCCAAGAGCGATCCGGTCCAGGACGCGCCGCAGGTCGCCGGGCCGAAGCACGCGGCCGCGGGGCTCCCGGCGATCGGGCACACGCTGCGGATCGCACAGCAGCAGATGGGCGTGAAGCGCACCGCGCTGACGCTGCTGAGCGTGAACCAGAAGGACGGCTTCGACTGCCCCGGCTGCGCTTGGCCCGAACCGGAGCACCGGCACAAGGCGGAGTTCTGCGAGAACGGGGCGAAGGCCGTGGCCGAGGAGGCCACCCTGCGCCGGGTCACGCCCGAGTTCTTCGCCGCGCACCCGGTCGCCGACCTGGCCGGCCGCAGCGGCTACTGGCTGGGGCAGCAGGGCCGGCTCACCCACCCCATGTACCTCCCCGAGGGCGGCACGCACTACGAGCCGGTCACCTGGGAGCGCGCCTTCGACATCATCGGCGAGGAGATCGACGCGCTCTCCTCCCCGGACGAGGCCGTCTTCTACACCTCCGGCCGCACCAGCAACGAGGCCGCATTCCTCTACCAGCTGTTCGCGCGCGAACTCGGCACGAACAACCTGCCCGACTGCTCGAACATGTGCCACGAGTCGTCCGGCTCGGCCCTGTCGGAGACGATCGGCATCGGCAAGGGCAGCGTCCTGCTGGAGGACCTCCACCAGGCCGACCTGATCATCGTCGCGGGGCAGAACCCGGGGACGAACCACCCGCGCATGCTGTCCGCGCTGGAGAAGGCGAAGGGTAACGGCGCGAAGATCATCAGCGTCAACCCGCTGCCGGAGGCGGGCCTGGAGCGTTTCAAGAACCCGCAGACCCCGCAGGGCATGGTCAAGGGCGCGGCGCTCACCGACCTGTTCCTGCAGATCCGCATCGGCGGCGACCAGGCGCTGTTCCGCCTGCTGAACAAGCTGATCCTGGAGACGGACGGCGCGGTCGACGAGGCGTTCGTGCGGGAGCACACGCACGGCTACGAGGAGTTCGCCGAGGCCGCCCGCGCCGCCGACTGGGATGAGACGCTCACCGCGACCGGTCTGATGCGGGAGGACGTCGAGAAGGCCCTGCGGATGGTCCTGGCCTCCGAACGCACCATCGTGTGCTGGGCGATGGGTCTCACCCAGCACAAGCACTCCGTCCCCACGATCCGGGAGGTCGTCAACTTCCTCCTGCTGCGCGGCAACATCGGCCGCCCGGGCGCCGGTGTGTGCCCGGTGCGCGGGCATTCGAACGTGCAGGGCGACCGCACGATGGGCATCTTCGAGCGGCCCGCGCCGGCGTTCCTGGACGCCCTGCAGAAGGAGTTCGGCTTCGCGCCCCCGCGCGAGCACGGCTATGACGTCGTGCGCGCCATCCGCGCCCTGCGCGACGGCGAGGCGAAGGTCTTCTTCGCGATGGGCGGCAACTTCGTCTCGGCGTCCCCCGACACGGACGTCACGGAGGCGGCCATGCGGCGGGCCCGGCTGACGGTGCACGTGTCGACGAAGCTGAACCGCTCGCACACGGTCACGGGCGCGCGTGCCCTGATCCTCCCGACGCTCGGCCGCACCGAGCGCGATCTCCAGGGCGGCGGCGAGCAGTTCGTGACGGTCGAGGACTCGATGGGCATGGTGCACGCCTCCCGGGGCCGGCTGGAGCCCGCGAGCCGGCACCTGCTGTCGGAGCCCGCCATCGTCAGCCGCCTGGCCCGCCGGGTGCTCGGGGAGAACAGCCGCACGCCGTGGGCGGAGTTCGAGAAGGACTACGCGACGATCCGGGACCGCATCGCGCGCGTGGTCCCGGGTTTCCAGGACTTCAACGCCCGCGTGGCCCGCCCCGGAGGGTTCGCACTGCCGCACGCCCCGCGCGACGAGCGCCGCTTCCCCACGGCCACCGGCAAGGCCAACTTCACCGCGGCACCCGTGGAGTACCCGCGGCTGCCCGAGGGCCGTCTGCTGCTGCAGACGCTGCGCTCGCACGACCAGTACAACACCACGATCTACGGCCTCGACGACCGTTACCGGGGCATCCGCAACGGACGCCGGGTGGTGCTGGTCCACCCCGAGGACGCCCGCGCCCTGAACGTGGCGGACGGTGCCTACGTCGATCTGGTCGGCGAGTGGAAGGACGGCGTGGAGCGCAGGGCCCCCGGTTTCCGTGTCGTGCACTACCCGACGGCCCGGGGCTGCGCGGCCGCCTACTACCCGGAGACCAACGTCCTGGTGCCGCTGGACGCCACCGCGGACACCAGTAACACCCCGGCCAGCAAGTCCGTGGTGGTGCGTCTGGAACAATCGGCGACCGACTGAGCGTTCGCTCAGTGACAGAGCAGCCGAGTGACGAGGACGAACGGAGCCGGGCCCGATGGGTGAGCAGCAGCATGTGAAGTTCCCGCAAGAGGTCATCGACGAGTACGCGGCGCTCGGCGTCGACCTGCTGGCCCTGTTCTCCGCGGGCCACCTCGGGAACCGGATGGGTGTCCAGATCTCCGAGGCGTCGGCGGACCGGGTCGTCGGAACCATGCCGGTGGAGGGCAACACCCAGCCCTACGGCCTGCTGCACGGCGGGGCCTCCGCGGTCCTGGCCGAGACCCTGGGCTCGATCGGGTCGATGCTGCACGGCGGCAGTTCCAAGATCGCCGTGGGCGTGGACCTGAACTGCACCCACCACCGCGGAGTGCGCGGCGGGCTGGTCACCGGTGTGGCCACGCCCGTGCACCGGGGCCGCTCCACCGCCACCTACGAGATCGTCATCACGGACGAGAGCGGCAAGCGGGTGTGCACCGCCCGGCTGACCTGCATGCTGCGCGACGTGCGGCCGGGCGACGAGGAGCACATCCGCGCCGCGGGCTGACGGACGTAGGGAAAACCCTGGAGGGCCGGGCGCGGTCTTGCCGCGGCCGCCTCCGGGGCCTTTCACTGGCGCTCCACCCCCACAGGAGAAGACCCGTCCCACCCGTAGAAGGGTTTCTCTTGACCTCCGTACGCGCCCTCACCGTGACCGCGGCGGCGTGCGCCGCCGTGCTCGCCACCGCGCTGCCGTCCTCCGCCATCAACTCCTACAACGCCACACCCGCCCCCGAGCGCACCGAGGTCGGCGCACTCGTGGCCACCTGGGACGACGACGGTGACCCCACGACCCCCGACCGCGTCGACTGGGTCTGCACCGGCACCATGGTCGACTCGGACACCTTTCTGACCGCCGCGCACTGCACCTCGGACTGGCCCGGCAACGTGCGGTTCTACGTCTCCCTCGACCAGGACGTGCAGTCCGGACTCGACGCGGCGGCGAAGAAGTACCCGGGCGACCCGGCCGCGCAGGCCGCCGCGGTCGCCGTCCCCGGCACCGCGCACACGCACCCCGCGTACCCGGGGCCCGCCTCCGACACCCACGACATCGCGGTGATCCAGCTGCCCGCCACCCAGGTCAAGGCCCGCTGGAGCTTCACCCCGGCCGCCCTGCCCACGGCGAACCAGCTCGGCAGGCTCGGCCCGCAGGGCCTGAACGACACCGACTGGGTCGTCGCCGGATACGGCACCCAGGAGGCCGTCAACGGCCCCGGCGGCCAGACCCACCCCGGCGGCGGCGTCCGGATGAAGGCACCCGTCACCTTCAACGCCCTCAACGACTCCTGGGCCCGGCTCGCCATGACCGCGCCCCAGGGCAACGGTGGCGCGTGCTACGGCGACTCGGGCGGCCCCAACTTCGCCGTGATCAACGGCCGTAGCGTCCTCGCCGCCACCACCATCACCGGCGACACACCCTGCTACGCGACCAACGTCACCTACCGCCTGGACACCCCCGGCGCCCGCGCCTTCCTCGCGCCGTTCGTGAAGCTGCCCTAGCCCCTGCCACGGCACCACCCCCGCCCCGTCGCTCCGCGCTCCCCCGCGAGGCGGCGGGGCATCACGCTTTCACCTGCTCAACACGTCAACTCTGCTGCAACAGAACAGATTTCGGTGTCAGTCGGCGTCAACGTGCCAGGCGGTCAGCGCAATGTCACCTGCCGGGCCTGCCAACTCAACTGATGAACAGCACAGTTGATGCCACTTTCGACCTCGCCGAGCCGCACCCCCTCGGGCCCGAACCGGCACCCCACCGCCCGCCTTCTCCCACCCCTCCCCCTGCCCGGCCCCACCCCCGGCACGCCATCGGCACACCCCGCCGCAACCCCGTGGAGATCACCGTTTTCGACTGCCCGGACATTCCCCGGACGCCGCCCGTCCCTTTCATCGGCGTAACGCTCTGTAACGCGCACGCAATGGAACACCGGGGTTTCCACTCCGCCCCCACCCGGCCCCTCGGCCTTTTCGATCTTATTCGGGGCCGCATGCGGCCGGAGTAGCACACGATCTCAGCCAGGGCCAACCGGAAGTGCGCGTTCTCAGAATGCGGACTTCGGCGAAAATCCACCAAACCCGCCGAGACGGCCCGCCGCCCGGACCGGTCATCCACGCCGTCATAACAAGAAAGTCACAAGCGAGCCCGCGCCGCTGACCCTGCCCTAACCCCGGGCTTAGAGTCACGGCCAGTCACCGCTCCACATCGGGAGTTCGGTACCAGCGCGGCACTCACCCCCCGACCAGGGCGGGGCCTGCCTGTGAAAGGACTGATTGTGCGACAGCGTTCCTTGGTGATTCTTACCTCCGTTCTCACGACCGGAGCTCTGACTCTCACCGCCTGCGGTTCCCGAGACGACAGCGGTGACAAGGGCGGAGACGGCGGGAGCGGCACCACACTGACCATCGGTGTGGACGCCCCCCTCTCCGGTGAGAACTCCACCACCGGCCTCGGCATCCAGTACGGCGCCCAGATCGCCATCGACGACGCCAACAAGAACAACTGGGTCCCCGGCGTCAAGTTCAAGCTCAAGGCCCTGGACGACAAGGCGCAGCCCGCCACCGGCCAGTCCAACGCCACCAGCATCGTCGGCGACAAGACCGCCGTCGGCGCCGTCGGCCCGCTGAACTCCGGCGTCGCCCAGACGATGCAGCAGGTCTTCGCCTCGGCCAACATGGTCCAGATCTCCCCGGCGAACACCAACCCCGAGCTGACCCAGGGCAAGAACTGGCAGACGGACAAGAAGCGTCCCTACAAGACGTACTTCCGTACCGCCACCACCGACGAACTGCAGGGCAGCTTCGCCGCCGGCTACGCGTACAACGGCCTCAAGAAGAAGAAGGCCTTCGTCGTCGACGACAAGCAGACCTACGGCGCCGGCCTCGCGAAGATCTTCGCCGAGCAGTTCAAGAAGCTCGGCGGCAAGGTCGTGGCCACCGACCACGTCAACACCGGCGACAAGGACTTCGGCTCGCTCGCCACGAAGATCAAGAACTCCGGTGCCGACCTGGTCTACTACGGCGGCCAGTACGACGAGTCCGCCCTGATCACCAAGCAGCTCAAGGACACCGGCGCCAAGGTCCCGCTGTTCGGCGGCGACGGCATGTTCGCCTCCACCTACATCGAGGCCGCCGGCAAGTCCTCCGAGGGCGACCTCGCCACCGCCATCGGTGTCCCCGCCGACACCCTGCCCGCGGCCAAGACGTTCATCCAGACGTACAAGGACAAGGGTTACAAGGGCGACTACGGCGCGTACGGTGCCTACGCCTACGACGCCACCACCGCCATCATCAAGGCCGTGAAGGCCGCCGCGGACGCCAACGGCGGCAAGGTCCCCACCGACATCAACGACCTGCGCTCCAAGGTCGTCGACGGTGTCCAGAAGTCGGACTTCGAAGGCCTCACCGGCAAGATCGCCTTCGACCAGTACGGCGACACCACCAACAAGCAGCTGACGGTCTACCAGGTCGAGAAGGGTGCCTGGAAGGACGTGGAGACCGGTACCGCCGACCTGAAGTAGTCGGCCCGCCACAACGCCGCACCACGGGCCGCGCGGAAGGGGACCCCGACCGCGCGGCCCGTTTCCACACCCCCACACAGCACACGACCACGCACACATCCAGTGCACACGACCACCAGCGACATGGAGGCCATGCGGTGAACACCCTGCCGCAGCAGCTGGCCAACGGGCTGCTTCTAGGCTCGATGTACGGGCTGATCGCCATCGGCTACACGATGGTGTACGGCATCGTCCAGCTCATCAACTTCGCGCACGGCGAGATCTTCATGACCGGGGCCTTCGGCGCCCTCACGGTCTACTTCTACATCCTGCCCGACGGCACCTCGATGGCCCTCGCCGTACCCCTCATGCTCCTCGGCGGCGCCCTCGTGGCCATCCTCATCGCCGTAGGGGCGGAACGGTTCGCCTACCGGCCACTGCGCGGAGCACCACGCCTGGCACCGCTCATCACCGCCATCGGCCTCTCCCTGGCCCTCCAGGAGGTCGTGCGCAACTTCTACCCCGGCGCCGACCGTGCCCGCGCCTTCCCCGGCCTCGACGCCACCCACGACATCGGCTCCGTCACCATCAAGGACGCCGACATCTTCCTCATCCTCGCCGCCGTCATCTGCATGGCCGCCCTCGCCCTCTTCGTGCGCCGCAGCCGCACCGGCCGCGCCATGCAGGCCACCGCGCAGGACCCCGACACCGCGCAGCTGATGGGCATCGACACCAACCGCATCATCGTCATCGCCTTCGCCATCGGCGGTTTCTTCGCGGCCGTCGCAGCCGTCGCCTACGGACTCAAGTACGGCAACGTCGACTACCGCATGGGCTTCCTGATGGGCCTCAAGGCCTTCACCGCGGCCGTCCTCGGCGGCATCGGCAACATCTACGGCGCCATGCTCGGCGGCGTCGTCCTCGGCATCGCCGAAACCCTCGCCTCCGCCTACATCGACGAGATCCCCGGCATGCAGCAGCTCGGCGGCCAGAGCTGGGCGAACGTCTGGGCCTTCTGCCTCCTCATCCTCGTGCTCCTCTTCAGGCCACAGGGCCTGCTCGGCGAGCGCGTCGCGGACAGGGCGTGATCACATGACCGAGACGACCAAGACCGAAGTGCCGGACGCCGTCCCCACCCCGACGCCCGCACTGCGCGGCCTCATCCCGCTGCCCACGGCCGCCGCCCGCGGCCTGCTGCTCGCCGGCGGCATAGCCACCGCCGCCTCCGCGTTCCTCGCCTGGACCTGGACCGCGGAGTTCCCCGGCGACCTCACCATCAACGGCTACCCCGGTGGCCTGCAGTGGCTGACCTTCACCGCCGGCGTCCTCACCGCCCTGTTCGCGCTCGCCTCCTACGGCGTCCGCGGCCTGGGCTGGCTGCTGCCCGCCCGCAACAACGCGCCCCTGGTCCTCACCGCGCTCGGCGGCTTCGCCGTCACCTGGTTCACCGTCATCGCCATCAGCGCCAAGCTCGGCGGCGTCGTCAACCTCGAACCCGGTGGCTGGATCGCGGCCGTCACGTCCCTGCTGCCCGTCATCGGCGCCTTCGCCCTCCCCCAGGAGCGCACCGGCACCGACGGCACCAAGGACGTCCTCAAGGCCTACGTGGCCAAGCCCGACCGCATCCCCGCCGCCCAGGCCATCGCGCCCTGGATCCAGCGGGCCGTCATCACCGTGGTCACCATCATCGGCCTCGGCGTCTTCACCTACGGCATCGACACCGAGTACGGCGAACTCTTCATCGGCTACCTCTTCGTCGTCACCTTCGCGATGTGGGCGGTGCACACCGCCGGCCTCATGGACCGCTTCTCGGCCCTCGTCGCCGCCAACCGCAGCTTCACCCTCGCCATGGGCTTCGCCGCGGCCATCGCCTTCCCCTTCACCCAGACCGACGACCACTACGCCAACATCGGCGTCAACATCCTGATCTTCGGGACCGTGGCCCTCGGCCTCAACATCGTCGTCGGCCTCGCCGGACTCCTCGACCTCGGATACGTCGCCTTCCTCGGCGTCGGCGCCTACACCGCCGCCCTCGTCTCCGGCTCCGAGTTCTCCACGATCTCCGGCGTCCACCTGCCCTTCTGGGCCTCCGCCCTCGCCGGCGCCGCCGCCTCCCTCGTCTTCGGCGTCCTCATCGGCGCCCCGACGCTGCGCCTGCGCGGCGACTACCTCGCCATCGTCACCCTCGGCTTCGGAGAGATCTTCCGCATCGCCGTCAACAACATGGACGGCGACTCCGGACCCGACGTCACCAACGGCCCGAACGGCATCCCCTCCATCCCCGACCTGAACCTCTTCGGGTTCAACCTCGGCCAGGCCCACGACATCGGCGGATTCACCCTCGGCCGCTTCGCCAACTACTACCTGCTGATGGTCCTCATCATGGCCATCGTGGTGCTGGTCTACACACGGGCCGCGGACTCCCGCATCGGCCGCTCCTGGATCGCCATCCGCGAGGACGAGACCGCCGCCACCGCCATGGGCATCAACGGCTTCCGCGTCAAGCTCGTCGCCTTCGCCCTCGGCGCCTCACTCGCCGGCCTCGCCGGCACCGTCAGCGCCCACGTCACCTACAGCGTCGTCCCCACGCCGTACCAGTTCGCCGGCTCCACCCCGCCCAACTCCGCGTTCCTCCTGGCCGCGGTCGTCCTCGGCGGCATGGGCACCGTGGCCGGACCGCTCCTCGGCGCGGCCCTGCTCTACCTGCTCCCCGAGAAGCTGGTCTTCCTCCAGGACAAGTCGCTCCTCGCCTTCGGCATCGCGCTCATCCTCCTGATGCGCTTCCGCCCCGAAGGCATCATCGCCAACCGCCGGCGCCAGCTCGAATTCCACGAGACCGGCCAACTCGACGTACCCAAACAGACCACGCTGACCGACGAACCGGCCGTCACCAAGGCGGGGGCGTAAGAACCATGACCACACCTGTACTCGAAGCACGCGACGTCACGATGCGCTTCGGCGGCCTCACCGCCGTACGCTCCGTCGACTTCACGGTCAACGCCGGCGAGATCGTCGGACTCATCGGCCCCAACGGCGCCGGTAAGACCACCTTCTTCAACTGCCTGACCGGCCTGTACGTCCCCACCGAGGGCACCGTCTCCTACAAGGGCACCGTCCTCCCCCCGAAGCCCCACCTGGTCACCCAGGCCGGCATCGCCCGCACCTTCCAGAACATCCGTCTGTTCGCCAACATGACGGTCCTGGAGAACGTCCTCGTCGGCCGCCACACCCGCACCAAGGAAGGCCTCTGGTCCGCCCTCCTGCGCGGCCCCGGCTTCAAGAAGGCCGAACGCGCCAGCGAGGAACGGGCCATGGAACTCCTGGAGTTCATCGGCCTCGCCCACAAGCGCGACCACCTCGCCCGCAACCTCCCCTACGGCGAACAGCGCAAGCTCGAGATCGCCCGCGCCATGGCCTCCGAGCCCGGCCTGCTGCTCCTCGACGAGCCCACCGCCGGCATGAACCCCCAGGAGACCAGGGCCACCGAGGAACTCGTCTTCGCCATCCGCGACAAGGGCATCGCCGTCCTCCTCATCGAGCACGACATGCGCTTCGTCTTCAACCTCTCCGACCGCGTCGCCGTCCTCGTCCAGGGCGAGAAGCTCGTCGAGGGAACCGCCGAAGTCGTCCAGGCCGACGAGCGCGTCGTCGCCGCCTACCTGGGCGAACCCTTCGAAGGCGACCCCGGCGAAGCCGAAGCCGCCGAGGTCGAGGCCGCCGAAGCCGCCGCCGACGCGACCAGCACCACCAGCAGCACCAAGGGAGAAGCCCAGTGACCGCACTCCTCGAGGTCGAGGACCTCCGGGTCTCCTACGGCAAGATCGAAGCCGTCAAAGGCATCTCCTTCAGCGTCGAAGCCGGCCAGGTCGTCACCCTCATCGGCACCAATGGCGCCGGCAAGACGACCACCCTGCGCACCCTGTCGGGCCTGCTGAAGCCCACCTCCGGGAAGATCCTCTTCGACGGCAAGCCGCTCAACGGCATCGCCGCCCACAAGATCGTCGCCCTCGGCCTCGCCCACTCCCCCGAGGGCCGGCACATCTTCCCCCGCCTCACCATCGCCGAGAACCTCCAGCTCGGAGCCTTCCTCCGCAAGGACAAGGACGGCATCGAGAAGGACATCCAGCGCGCCTACGACCTCTTCCCCATCCTCGGGGAACGCCGCAAGCAGGCCGCCGGAACCCTCTCGGGCGGTGAGCAGCAGATGCTCGCCATGGGCCGCGCACTGATGTCCCAGCCGAAGCTGCTCATGCTCGACGAGCCCTCCATGGGCCTCTCCCCGATCATGATGCAGAAGATCATGGCGACGATCTCGGAGCTGAAGTCCCAGGGCACGACGATCCTCCTCGTCGAGCAGAACGCCCAGGCGGCGCTGTCCCTGGCCGACCAGGGACACGTCATGGAGGTCGGCAACATCGTCCTGAGCGGGACCGGCCAGGACCTGCTGCACGACGAGTCGGTGCGCAAGGCGTACCTGGGCGAGGACTGAAGCCCGTCCGTACGCCGAGAGGCCCGTTGCACCGAGGCCGGTCATACCGAGGCCGGTTATGCCGAGAGGCCCGTTCCCCTTCTCATGCAGAAGGGGAACGGGCCTCTCGCACCGGGCCCTCAGCCCTTGTCGGCCTTCTTCTCGTCGGCGTCCTGGATGACCGCCTCCGCAACCTGCTGCATCGACATCCGCCGGTCCATCGACGTCTTCTGGATCCACCGGAAAGCGGCCGGCTCCGACAGGCCGTACTCCGTCTGCAGAATCGACTTCGCCCGGTCCACCAGCTTGCGCGTCTCCAGGCGGAGCGTGAGGTCGGCGACCTCCTTCTCCAGCTCCTTCAGCTCCGTGAACCGCGAGACGGCCATCTCGATCGCGGGCACGACGTCGGTCTTGCTGAACGGCTTCACGAGATACGCCATGGCGCCCGCGTCCCGGGCACGCTCCACGAGGTCGCGCTGCGAGAACGCGGTCAGCATCAGCACCGGCGCGATGCTCTCCTCCGCGATCTTCTCGGCCGCGGAGATACCGTCCAGCTTCGGCATCTTCACGTCCAGGATCACCAGATCGGGCCGGTGCTCGCGCGCCAGCTCCACCGCCTGCTCACCGTCCCCGGCCTCACCGACGACGGTGTACCCCTCCTCCTCCAGCATCTCTTTGAGATCGAGCCGGATCAGCGCCTCGTCCTCGGCGATGACGACCCGCGTCGTCATCGGGGGCACGTGCGACTTGTCCTCTTCAGGCACGTCAACAGGCTGGGGCGACTCGGGGGCACTCACGTGGGCTCCTTGGTAGGGGCAGGCCGGTACTGCTCCCAAGAGCGTACCTAGCTGCGGTATGGTGGTCAGGCAGTGGGTCGAGGTTGACCTTGGATTCACTGGGCCCCGGTAGCCCAATTGGCAGCAGGCAATGGATTCAAAACCCATACAGTGTCGGTTCGAGTCCGACCCGGGGCACTTTTCCTTGGTTTCCAAGGTCAGCACTTCTCAGCGGATGTCCACGTTCTCGTGAACATCCGCTTTTTTCTGCGTGTCGGCGTGACCAGCGATTCACAGTGGCCCCATGTACGACGTCAGCACACGCAAGTGGGCACTCGCACTCGTGGCCCAGGGCCGCAGCCTGAATTCGGTGAGCCGCGAGACAGGAATCTCGCGCGCCGCCCTCCGCTCCTGGCATCAACGTCTCGAACCATCGCCACGCGAAGGGCCCCCGCCACCCGGGCCGCCGGCCGACGGCCCCGCCTACTGCTATCTGCTGGGTCTCTACCTGGGGGACGGTTGCATCAGCGCCCACCCGCGCGGCGGCCATTACCTCAGGATCGCTTGCGCCGACGCCTGGCCCGGCCTCATCGAACTGTGCCGTCAGGCCATCAGAAGGGTGCGCCCCGGCGCAGGCGTCTACCTCGCGCGGAAGAAGGGCTGCGTCATGGTGACCAGCTATTCCCGGAGCTGGCCGGCTCTCTTCCCCCAGCACGGCCGCGGCCGGAAGCACCAGCGACTCATCACTCTCGAACCTTGGCAACAGGAGCTCGTGGACGCCCATCCCTGGGAGTTCATCCGCGGCCTCATCCATTCCGACGGCTGTCGCGTCACGAACTGGACGACTCGCACCGTCGCCGGTGAGCACAAGCGCTATGAATATCCCCGGTACTTCCTCACCAACCTCTCGCCCGACATTATCCGCCTCTTCACGGCAGCCCTGGACCAGGTGGGCGTCGACTGGAAGATGGCGAACGCGCGCAACGTCTCCGTCGCCCGCAAAGCCTCAGTAGCCCTCATGGACGCCCACGTCGGGCCCAAGTACTGACGGTGTTCTACTTCGGGATGTCGTCCTCGCCGATGTGGTGGACGCGGACCATGTTCGTGGAGCCGGAGACGCCGGGCGGGGAGCCGGACGTGATGACGACCGTGTCGCCCGGGCGGCAGCGGCCGTAGCGGAGGAGCAGCTCGTCGACCTGGTCGACCATCGCGTCCGTGGAGTCGACGCAGGGGCCGAGGAAGGTCTCGACGCCCCAGGTCAGGCTGAGCTGGGAGCGGGTCGCCTGGTCGGGAGTGAAGGCGAGGAGGGGGATCGGGGAGCGGTAGCGGGAGAGGCGGCGGGCGGTGTCGCCGGACTGGGTGAAGGCGACCAGGAAGCGAGCGCCGAGGAAGTCGCCCGTCTCGGCTGCCGCCCGGGCCACCGCGCCGCCCTGGGTGCGGGGTTTGTTGCGTTCGGTCAGGGGCGGGAGGCCTTTCGCCAGGATGTCCTCCTCCGCCGCCTCGACGATGCGCGCCATCGTGCGGACCGTCTCGACGGGGTGCTTGCCGACGCTCGTCTCGCCGGAGAGCATCACCGCGTCGGTGCCGTCGATGACCGCGTTGGCGACGTCGGACGCCTCGGCCCGGGTCGGGCGGGCGTTGTCGATCATCGAGTCGAGCATCTGGGTGGCGACGATGACCGGCTTGGCGTTGCGCTTGGCGAGTTTGACGGCGCGCTTCTGGACGATCGGGACCTGTTCCAGTGGCATTTCGACGCCGAGGTCTCCGCGGGCCACCATGATGCCGTCGAAGGCGGCGACGATGTCGTCGATGCTCTCGACGGCCTGGGGCTTTTCGATCTTGGCGATGACGGGGAGGCGGCGGCCTTCCTCGTCCATGATGCGGTGGACGTCCTGGATGTCGCGTCCGGAGCGGACGAAGGACAGGGCGATGACGTCGAAGCCGGTGCGCAGGGCCCAGCGGAGGTCGTCCTCGTCCTTCTTGGAGAGGGCGGGGACCGAGACGGCGACGCCGGGGAGGTTGAGGCCCTTGTGGTCGCTGATCATGCCGCCTTCGAGGACGGTGGTGTGGACGCGGGGGCCGTCGACGGCGGTCACCTTGAGGCAGACCTTGCCGTCGTCGACGAGGATGCGTTCGCCGGTGGTGACGTCGGCGGCGAGGCCGGCGTAGGTGGTGCCGCACATGCGTCCGTCGCCTTCGGCGCCGTCCTCGACGGTGATGGTGAAGGTGTCGCCGCGTTCAAGGAGTACGGGGCCCTCGGTGAAGTGGCCGAGCCTGATTTTCGGGCCCTGAAGGTCGGCGAGGAGGCCGACGCTGCGTCCGGTCTCGTCGGCTGCTTTGCGCACCCGGTGGTAGCGCTCCTCGTGTTCGGCGTGGCCGCCGTGACTGAGGTTGAATCGGGCTACGTCCATTCCGGCGTCGACCAGGTCTTTGATCCGGTCGTAGGAGTCGGTGGCGGGTCCCAGGGTGCAGACGATTTTCGCTCGGCGCATGAAAAGAGCCTATGAGTTACCGACTGGTAGCGAATTGGCCGGGCATGACTACTCAACAGACTTTGCGTGAAGCGTTATTGACAAGTGTTGAATTGTGCGGGAGAGCGCTCCGATGAGCACGCGCAGGAATTCGTTCGCGTTTTCGGGGATTGCTCCGCCGAGGGGGTCACAGGCGCGGCGGCACCATGGTGAAGCGGGCGTTGATCGCGGCGTGGACGCGCTGGCGCTGGGGTTCGAGGTCGAGGGGGGCCGGGGTGTCCTCGGCGGCGCCGGCGAAGGCGGCCGAGCGCATGCGGCCCGGGGCCTGGGGGTAGGCCGGCGGGGCGCTCTCGGCGCCGATGTCGGCGAGTTCGACCAGGGCGGAGAGGCTGGTGCCGAGGGCTTCGGCGTATTCGCGGGCGCGCTGGACGGCTTCGTGCACGGCCCTCTTCCTGGCCTCGCGGTGGGCGGGTGAGTCGGGGCGCAGGGTCCACCAGGGGCCGTCGACGCGGGTGAGTTCGAGGTCGGCGAGACGGGTGGTGAGTTCGCCGAGGGCGGTGAAGTCCGTGAGTTCGGCGGTGACGCGGACGTTGCCGTGGTAGGTGCGGACGCGTTCGCCGCGGCCGTGCTTGGCGAGTTCGGGCGTGATGGAGAAGGCGCCGGTCTCCAGGCGTTCGACGGCGTCGCCGTAGGACTTGACGAGGTCGAGGACGCCGGTGTTGCGGCGGGTGAGGTCGTCGAGGGCGGAGCGGCGGTCGCGGCCGCGGGCGGCGACGGTGATGCCGATGCGGGCGATCTCGGGGTCGACTTCGAGGCGGGCCTCGCCGCGGACGGCGATGCGGGGAGCATCGGGCGTGCCGTAGGGGACGGCGGGCTGGGAGGCATCTGGGGTGGCCGCGGTCATACGCCCCACTCTGTCATGTCTGGGCTGGTTGGCGGCCGGTGATGCGGGGGTCCGAGTCATCAGATCGCAACCTGCCGGGTCTGTTGCGGCAGGTCATGGACGGGTCAGAATCTACGCGCGTTATCTACGCGCGTCGTTCAGAGATTCCGCAAGGGGAGCCAGACATGCCGTTGAACCGCCGGAAGTTCCTGGAGAAGTCCGCCGTGACGGGGGCGGGGGTGGCGCTGGCCGGTGCGGTCTCGGCGCCGGGTGCACAGGCGGCCGAGGCGCAGCGGGGCGCCAAGCGGTACGCGTTCACGGTGCTGGGGACGACGGACCTGCACGGCAACGTCTTCAACTGGGACTACTTCACGGACAAGGAGTTCGACGACAAGGACCACAACGACGTCGGCCTCGCGAAGGTCTCGACGCTGGTGAACCGGGTCCGTGCGGAGAAGGGCCGCCGCAACACGCTGCTGATCGACGCGGGCGACACCATCCAGGGCACGCAGTTGTCGTACTACTACGCCAAGGTGGACCCGATCACCGCCAAGGGCGGGCCGGTGCACCCGATGGCGCAGGCGATGAACGCGATGGACTACGACGCGGCCGCGCTCGGCAACCACGAGTTCAACTACGGCATCCCGGTGCTGCGGAAGTTCGAGCAGCAGTGCGATTTCCCGCTGTTGGGTGCGAACGCGCTGGACGCGAAGACGCTGCGGCCGGCGTTCGCGCCGTACAGCATGCACCGGCTGCGCACGCCGCACGGGCGGGACGTGAAGGTGGCGGTGCTGGGGCTGACCAACCCGGGCATCGCGATCTGGGACAAGGCGAACGTGCAGGGCAAGATGACGTTCCCGGGTCTGGAGGAGCAGGCGGCGAAGTGGGTCCCGAAGCTCCGCTCGATGGGCGCGGACGTCGTCATCGTGTCGGCGCACAGCGGCTCGTCGGGGAAGTCGTCCTACGGTGACCAGCTGCCGTACATCGAGAACGCGGCCGCTCTGGTGGCCGAGCAGGTGCCGGGCATCGACGCGATCCTGGTCGGGCACGCGCACACGGAGATCCCCGAGTACTTCGTCACCAACAAGAAGACCGGCAAGCAGGTCGTGCTGTCGGAGCCGCTGAAGTGGGGTCAGCGGCTGACGCTGTTCGACTTCGAGCTGGTCTGGGAGAAGGGCTGCTGGAAGGTCGAGAAGGTCGGTGCGAAGGTCCTCAACTCCAACACCGTGGAGGAGGACCCGAAGATCACGAAGCTGCTGGCGGACGAGCACGAGAAGGTCGTGGCGTACGTCAACCAGGTCATCGGCACGAACGCGGCGGAGATGACGTCGGCCGAGGCGCCGTACAAGGACGTGCCGATCATCGACCTGATCAACCACATCCAGGCGGACACGGTGAAGCAGGCGCTGGCGGGCACGGAGCACGCCGCGCTGCCGGTGCTGTCGCAGGCGGCGTGCTTCTCGCGCAGTGCCCGGATCCCGGCGGGCCAGGTGACGATCCGGGACGTGGCGGGTCTGTACGTCTTCGAGAACACGCTGGAGGCGCGTCTGATGACGGGTGCGCAGATGAAGGCGTACCTGGAGTTCTCGGCGAATTACTACGTGCAGACCGCTGCGGACGCCCCGGTGGATCCGGCGAAGCTGACGAACGCGGGCGGCACGCCGGACTACAACTACGACGTAGTGAGCGGTCTGGCGTACGAGATCGACATCGCGAAGCCGGCCGGGTCGCGGGTGACGAACGTGCGTTTCGAGGGGCAGCCGCTGGCGGACGACGCGAAGTTCGTGTTCGCGGTGAACAACTACCGGGCCAACGGTGGCGGCAACTTCCCGCACGTCGCCGCGGCCCAGGTGCTGTGGTCGAACTCGGAGGAGATCCGCAACACCATGATCGCCTGGGTGAAGGCGAAGGGGTCGATCGACCCGGCCGCGTTCGCGGGGGTGGACTGGAAGCTCACCCGTAACGGCACGCCCGTGTTCTGAGCCGCGCGCTTCGTCACCTCCGGTCGTCGACCAGGGGGGTCAGAGCCGGTGCCTCGCGGGGCGGCGGGACGTGGGCCCGCCGAGTGAGGCCGAAGGTGGTGAAGGCGGTGCGGGCGGGGAGTGCGTAGGCCTCCCCGCCCGTCACGGAGTTGAGGATGATGGCGCTGCGCCAGGCGGCGAGGCCGAGGTCGGGGGCCCCTACTCCGTGGGTGTGGGTCTCGGCGTTCTGGACGTACACGGTGCCGGTGACGGACGGGTCGAGGACGAGCCGGTGGTCCTCGTCGATGCGGGGCCGTTCCCGGTTGTCGCGGCGCATGTAGGGGTCGAGGCCGGCGAGGATCCGGTCGAGGGGGCGCTCGCGGTAGCCGGTGGCGAGGACCACGGCGTCGGTCGTGAGGCGGGAGCGGCTGTCCTGCGGGCCGTGCTCCAGGTGGAGTTCCACCTTGGTCGTCGCGACCCGGCCTGCGGTGCGGACGCGTACTCCGGGAGTGAGGACGGCGTCGGGCCAGCCGCCGTGCAGGGTGCGGCGGTACAGCTCGTCGTGGACGGCGGCGATGGTGGCGGTGTCGATGCCCTTGTGCAACTGCCACTGGCCCTCGACGAGCCGGTCACGGGTGGATTCGGGCAGCGCGTGGAAGTAGCGGGTGTGGTCGGGGGTGAAGTGCTCCAGGCCGAGCTTGGAGTACTCCATGGGGGTGAAGGCCTCGGTGCGGCCCAGCCAGTGCAGTCCCTCGCGTCCGGCGGGCCGGTGGCGCAGCAGGTCGAGGAAGATCTCGGCGCCGGACTGTCCGATGCCCACGACGGTGACGTGTTCGGCGGCGAGGAGCGCGGCGCGGTGGCCGAGGTAGTCGGCGGCGTGCAGGACGGGCACACCGGGGGCTTCGACGAGGGGCTTGAGGGGGTCGGGGACGTAGGGCTCGGTGCCGATGCCGAGGACGACATTGCGGGTGTGGGTCCGGCCGAGGGCTTCCGCTTCCCCGTCGGCGTCGAGCTGGGTGAAGTCGACTTCGAAGAGGTTGCGTTCGGGGTTCCAGCGGACGGCGTCGACCTGGTGGCCGAAGTGGAGCCCGGGGAGGTTCTCGCTGACCCAGCGGCAGTAGGCGTCGTACTCGGCGCGCTGGATGTGGAAGCGCTCGGCGAAGTAGAAGGGGAAGAGCCGCTCGCGGGACCTGAGGTGGTTGAGGAAGGTCCAGGGGCTGGTGGGGTCGGCGAGGGACACCAGGTCGGCGAGGAAGGGGACCTGGATGGTGGCGCCGTCGATGAGCAGGCCGGGGTGCCAGGCGAAGGCGGGGTTCTGGTCGTAGAAGACCGTGTCGAGGCCGTCGAGCGGGTGCGCGAGCGCGGCGAGGGAGAGGTTGGCGGGGCCGATGCCGATGCCGACGAGGTCGCGGGGGGCGTCGGGGGCGGGGGCGGGGTTCATCGGGGGGTGTGTCCTTCCACGAGGGTGGCTCGGCTCGCTGCCGCGAGATGCAGCAGGGCTGCCAGGTCGTCGGACCCGGTGGCGGGGTTGAGGAGGGTGGCTTTGAGCCAGAGCCGGCCGTCCAGGCGGGCCCGGCCGAGGACGGCGGAGCCGTCGGTGAGCAGGGCGCGGCGCACGGCGGCGACGACGGCGTCGGTGGCACCGGTGGGCCGGAACAGCACCGTGCTGATGACGGGCGGGGCGTGCAGCTCGAAGTCGGGGTGCCGGTCGACGAGGGCGGCGAACTGCCGGGCGTGGTCGCAGACCCGGTCGACGAGGGCGCCGAGGCCGCTGCGGCCCAGGGTCTTGAGGGTGACGGCGACCTTGAGGACGTCGGGACGGCGGGTGGTGCGCAGGGAGCGGCCGAGCAGGTCGGGCAGTCCTGCCTCGGTGTCGTCGGGGGCGTTGAGATAGTCGGCGTGGTGCCGCAGGGCGGCGAGGTCGCGGACGTCCCGGACGGCGAGGAAGCCGGCGGCGACCGGCTGCCAGCCGAGTTTGTGCAGGTCGAGGGTGATGGTGTCGGCGGCGTCCAGCCCGGTGAGGCGGGCGCGGTGCCGGTCGCTGAAGAGGAGGCCTCCTCCGTAGGCGGCGTCCACGTGCAGCCGGGCGCCGTGGGCGGCGCAGCGGGCGGCGATCTCGGGCAGCGGGTCGATGCGTCCGGCGTCGGTGGTACCGGCGGTGGCGGCGACGAGCAGCGGGCCGGGCAGGCCGGTGAGGGCCTCGTCGAGGGCGTCCGGGTCGAGCGTGCCGCCCGGGGCGGGTACGACGACGGGTGCGGGCAGCCCGAGCAGCCAGGCGGCGCGGGGCAGCGAGTGGTGGGCGTTGGCTCCGTGCACGAGCCGGACGGCTCCGCCGTGTCTCTCCCGGGCGAGGAGCAGGGCGAGTTGGTTGGATTCGGTGCCGCCGGTGGTGACGAGTGCGTCCGTGGCCCCTGCCCGCCGGGCGAGCGTCCGCGTGACGATCGATTCGAGTTCGGTGGCGGCCGGGGCCTGGTCCCAGGAGTCCAGGGACGGGTTGAGGGCCGAGGCGGCGAGGTCGGCGGCGGTGGCGACGGCGAGGGGCGGGCAGTGCAGGTGGGCCGCGCACAGGGGGTGGGCCGGGTCGGCGGCGCCTTCCGCGAGGGCCCGGACCAGGGTGTGCAGGGCGCGGGGGTCGCCCTGCTCGGGGAGGATCTCCCCCACCGCGTCACGGAGCCGCGTGGCGACCGCCTCGGGTCCGTCCGCCGGCAGCGGCCCGCCCCGCGCCCGGGCGCCGGTGTCCAGCGCGTCGAGGACGGTGCCGAGCAACGGCCGCAGGGTGTGGGGCCCTTCGGAGCCTGAGGCGAGGGGCGGCGTGCTCATGGGGCTGACCTCCGGGGAGCGGGGCGATACGCCCGCACGGCTCAACGACCCGACCCGGGTGGAGGTATCTCCCGCGGGGGAAACCGCCCGGAGCGGCCCGACCGCCGACCGGGATCAGCCACCCGCCGAGCGCCCCATCTCACTCGACCGGGACCAGCCACCCGCCGAGCGCCCGGTGTCGCCGCTTGCTGTTCTCCTCGACCCCGGTCCCGCCGAGCGCAGTTCACTCCGACCCGGCGCTCGAGGTTCCGCCGGAGCATGACCCCGGCTGAACGCGGTCACTGTGCCGACGGGTCCGAAGCCGTCGGCACGGACGCGGCCGTCCAGGTGTACTCGAACTCGGGCAGCTCGAAGCCCTGCTCGAACAGGCAGACGCGCTCGTCGGTGCGCACGGCGCCATGGCGCTCGTAGAAGGCGATGGCGCGTGTGTTGGCGCGCAGTACCTCCAGACAGACATCACGCCCGGGATGGGCGGCGGCAGCCCACGCGAGGGCGTGTCGGAGCAGCCGGCCCCCGATGCCGGAACCGGTGCGGCCGGGTCTGGCGTGCAGATTGTCCAGGAGGACACGGCCGTCGGGACGCGGAGCGAGGTACGCGAAACCGTTGATCCCGCTCCCGTCCACGGCCACGAACAGTCCTGCGGCCGGCTGCGGCTCGACAACCCGCCCGTGCCACAGCGCCAGCCGGTCCTCGAACAGGGGGCCGTTCAGGAAGTCATCCGGCATGATCCCCGCGTATGCGGTGCGCCAGCTCTCCGCGTGCAGCGCGGCGATCTGCTCCACATCGCCCCGCACGCCGGTTCTGATCTGCATGTCGACGGCCTGACCCTAGTTCCCTGCGGCTCCCCGGACCCGCAACGCCCTCGCCAGGTCGTCCAGTTGGTCCGCCAGTTTGCGGTGCAGCGCGGGGATCGGGTCGGCGTCGCGCAGGCATTCCTCGCCGAGGCGGAGGGTGTCGGCGTCGACGGCGTGGGCGGGGAAGGCCCAGCGGCCCGCGGCATCGGCGATGGCCGGGCCGCGGCGGTCGGCGACGGTGACCGCGTCGGCGTAGTAACGCGGGACGTACTCGCGCACCAGGTCGGCCTGCTCGGGCTGCCAGAAGCCGCGGGCGGTGGCGGTGAAGAGATAGTTGGACAGCTCGTCGGAGCCGAACATGGCCTGCCAGGCGCGGGCCTTGGCATCCGGGTCGGGCAGGGCGGCGCGGCAGCGGGCTGCGCCCTCCTGTCCGGTGGCGCTCGGGTCGCGTTCCAGTTCGGCGGTGATGGCGGCCTCGTCGGTCGCGCCGAGGGCGGCGAGCCGGGCGAGCACGCGCCAGCGCAGCTCGGGGTCGAGTTCGGGGCCGCCGGGGACGGTGCCGTCGGCGAGCCAGGCGGCGATGGTGTCGGGGTGGGCGGCCACGTCGATGCGGTGGCGTACGGCGATCAGGCGCAGCCCGGGGTTGTCGCCGTCCTCGGTGCGGCGGATCAGGTCGCGGCACAGATCGGAGAGGGTCGCGAGGGCGGCGGGCCGCTCCTCGGGGGCGAGGTAGCGGTCGGCGATGTACGTGGTGGCGAAGGCGAGCACACCCTGGACGATGGCGAGGTCCGTCTCCAGCGGCAGGTGGGCGCGGGCGGTCTCCAGGTAGGCGTGGGGGGCGAGTTCGCCGTCGCGGACGGCGTCCCGGAGGGCGTTCCAGACGACCGCGCGGGTCAGCGGCTCGGGCAGGCCGGACAGGTCCTTGCGGACGGTTTCGAAGGACTCGGGGTCGAAGCGGACCTTGGCGTAGGTGAGGTCGCCGTCGTTGAGGAGGAGCAGGGCGGGGCGCTTGCCGATGGGGTGGGCGTCGCCGTGCGGGAGGTCGAGGTGGAGGCTTTCGCGCAGGACGAGCTGGCCGCCGTCGTCGCCGAGGTCCCGGTCGTAGAGGCCGACGGCGATGCGGTGGGGACGGCTGCCGGTGCGGTCGACGGTGAGGGTGCAGGTGCCGTGCTCGCCGGGGGCGACGCGCGGGGTGAGGGTGTCGACGCCGGTGGTGCGAAGCCAGGCGTCGGCCCAGGCGTGGACGTCGCGGTCGGTTGCGCCGGCGAGGTTGTCGATGAAGTCGGCGAGGGTGGCGTTGGCGAACTTGTGCCGGGCGAAATGGGCGTTGATGCCGGCGAGGAAGTCCTTCTCGCCGAGCCAGGCGACCAGTTGCCGCAGCGCCCCGGCGCCCTTGGCGTAGGAGATGCCGTCGAAGTTGAGCAGCGCGGAGGCGGTGTCGTCGACGGCCTCGGGGGCGACGGGGTGGGTGGTGGGGCGCTGGTCGGCGTCGTAGCCCCAGGACTTGCGGGTGACGCCGAAGTCGGTCCAGGTGTCGGTGAAGCGGGTGGCCTCGGTGAGGGTCTGGTAGCCCATGTACTCGGCGAAGGACTCGTTCAGCCAGATGTCGTCCCACCACTTGAGGGTGACGAGGTCGCCGAACCACATGTGGGCCATCTCGTGTGCGATGACCATCGCACGGGTCTGGCGTTCGGTGTCGGTGACGGCGGAGCGGTAGACGAACTCGTCGCGGAAGGTGACCAGGCCCGGGTTCTCCATGGCGCCGGCGTTGAACTCGGGGACGAAAGCCTGGTCGTAGGAGTCGAACGGGTAGGGCTCGTCGAACTTCTCGTGGTAGCGGTCGAAGCAGGCGCGGGTGACGTCGAGGAGTTCGTCGGCGTCGGCGTCCAGGTAGGGGGCGAGAGAGCGGCGGCAGTGCAGGCCGAAGGGCAGGCCGCGGTGCTCGGTGCGCACGGAGTGCCAGGGGCCCGCGGCGACGGCGACGAGGTAGGTGGAGATCAGCGGGGTGGGGGCCGCCGTCCATACGCCGTCGGCCTGTTCGGTGATGCCGTTGGCGAGGACGGTCCAGTTCTGCGGGGCCTTCACCGACAGTTCGAAGACGGCCTTCAGGTCGGGCTGGTCGAAGGCGGCGAAGACCCGCTGGACGTCTTCCATGAACAGCTGGGTGTAGACGTAGGTCTCACCGTCGGTGGGGTCGGTGAAGCGGTGCATGCCCTCGCCGGTGCGGGAGTAGCGCATGCGCGCGTCCACGCGCAGTTCGTGCTCGCCGGCGGTGAGGTTCGGCAGGGCCAGCCGGTTGCCGTCCAGGGCCTCCGGGTCCAGGGGGTGTCCGTCGAGGGTGACGGAGCGCAGCTCGGCGGGCTTGAGCTCGACGAAGGTGTCCCCGTCCACGCGGGCAGCGAACCTGATCAGGGTGTGGGAGTCGAAGGTCTCGTCTCCGCCGGTCAGGTCGAGTTCGATCGTGTAGCGGTGGACGTCGAGGAGCTCTGCTCGGGTCTGCGCTTCGTCGCGCGTCAGTACGGACATGCGTGACATGCTGCCTGATGCCGTCGGGAAGGCACAGAGGCGGATCGGTACGTGCCCAATGTCCGGTCTAGGTACGGTCCTTCTCGAGCTCCCCGGCGTGCGCCCCCATGGGCCGCTGCGTCGGCACGCGCGCGTCGGGGTGCGGCAGTGCGGGGCGCGTGGGGTGTGCGGCGGTCCCGGTGTGCTCCCCCACGAGGGCGCGCAGGCGGTGCACCTCCCGTTCCAGGGCGAGCCGGCGCCGGTGGGCGTCGTAGAGGTAGCGGACCTTGGTACGCAGGGCCCAGGGGTCGACGGGTTTCATGACGAGGTCGGCGACGCCGAGCCGGAAGGCGGTGGTGGTCAGTTCGTGGTCGGCTCCGAAGCCGGTGAGCAGGATCACCGGGATGTGCTGGGTCTGCTCCACGCGCCGCATGTAGCGCACGACCTCAAGACCGCTGACGCCCGGCATGCGCACGTCGAGCAGCAGCAGGCCGACCTGGCCGCGGAGCACCTGCTTGAGTGCCTCGTCGCCGCTGGTGGCCCGGCCGAGCAGGTAGCCCAGCGGGGCCAGGGCGCTTTCGAGCGCGTACAGCGTGTCCTCGTGGTCGTCGACGATGAGGATCCTGGTATCCGACGGCATGGCCCGACGCCCCTCCCTCGTGGAGGTCCAGAGTAGTCCGGGACACTGACGCGCAGTGCTCGTCAGCTGACATGCTGTGTACAGCGCAGCATGCCCCGGGCGGGCCGCCGTGTCACTCCCCCCGGGGCGCGCGCGGAGTCAGTTGCCGCCCGGGGCGGCGCCGTTGAGCGCCTCGTCGGCGATGCGCTCGTGGTGGCGGATGACCTCGGCGACGATGAAGTTCAGGAACTTCTCGGCGAAGGCGGGGTCCAGCTTGGCGTTCTCGGCGAGGGCCCGCAGCCGGGCGATCTGGCGGGCCTCGCGGGCCGGGTCGGCGGGCGGCAGCTGGTGCTGGGCCTTGAGGTGTCCGACCTGCTGGGTGCACTTGAAGCGCTCGGCGAGCATGTGGACGACGGCCGCGTCGATGTTGTCGATGCTGTCGCGCAGCCGGGCGAGCTCTGCGCGGACGGCGGGGTCGACGTCGGGGGAACCGGTGTTGCTGGTGGTCATGGAGCGTCAGCCTACGGGGATCACGCCGGGCGGCCGAGGTCCGTCTCATCCTTCGGCGGCGTGAGCCGTCTGTGGAAGCAGACGTCCTCGTGACCGCCGGGGACGCCCCCGATGCGGGCCCGTTCCCGGAAGCCGAACCTCGGGTAGAAGCCGGGCGCCTGGAAGCTGTACGTGGAGACGATCATGTCGGTGCAGCCGCGTCGGACGGCCTCGTCCTGCGCCGCGCGCAGGAGCCGGCCGCCCCAGCCGCAGTGCCGCCGGTCCTCGCGCACCCACAGCAGGTCCACGGAGCACAGGGTGCCCCAGGTCCAGGCCGTGAGCCCGCCGACCAGGTCGCCGTTGTCGTCGGTGACGGAGACGGAGAGGGGCTCGGTGACGGCCCCGCCGGCGGCGGCGGTGTTGAAGGCGGTCAGTTCCTCGTCGAGCCGCTTCTCGAGGTCGTCGTCCCGGCCGCCGACCCGGAGCGAGCCCGCCGGGATGTGCTGTTCGCTGGTCACGGCCCGGAGTCTGCCGCAGCGGCACGGGCGGGGGCCACCGGTTTCGGCCGCCGGGGCCGGGCGGAGCGGCGGCGACCGGTTTTCGCCGTGCCGGGGCCCGGCCACGGCGGGGCTGCCCTCGTACAGTGGAACCGGGTTCAGGGGCGTCTTGGGGGTGAGGCGTGGCGAGCGACGGGCCGGTGGAGCACGGCTACCCGCATCTGGAGACGGTGCGGGCGGCCGTCACGGCGTTGTACAGGCGGCTGTCGTACGACACGGTCCGGACGTTCGAGACCAGCGTGCTCCCCGTCGACGTGGCGTTCTGCGACACGGACGACCTGTATCTGGGGGCGCAGCGGGTGGCGCACGAGCTGGTGCGGCACTACCGGCTGCCGGACGCCCGGCTGATCGTGAGCTTCCGGGAGATGCGGTACGCGGCGAACGTGGAGCTGACGGCCGGGCCGGAGTACTTCGTGGAGCTGAACGACCGGTTCCGTACGCATCGACGGGACATCGGCGCGGCCCTGGCGCACGAGGTGATGCACGTGTACCTGCATCGGCTCGGCCTGTCGTTCCCGGGCGTGCGGGACAACGAGATCCTCACGGACACCGCGACGACGTACCTGGGCGCGGGGTGGCTGCTGCTGGACGCGTTCCGGGAGGACGGGGCGTCCTCGCAGAAGCTGGGGTATCTCACGCCGGAGGAGTTCGGGTACGTGCTGGCCAAGCGGTCGCTGGTCTTCGGGGAGGACCCGTCGGTGTGGTTCACCAGTGCGCAGGCGTACACGGCGTACGTGAAGGGGAGGGAGCTGGCCCGCCGTGACGGGCAGGAGCCTCCGCTGACGGCGGCGGGGTGGGCGGGGCGGCGGCGGTACGCCCGGGACCGGCGGCACGCCCCGGCGGGTCCGCCGCAGCCGGGGGTGCGGTACACGTTCTCCCCCGACGGGGGCGGCCGGCTGCGGGTGTCGTTCCCCTGCCCCACGTGCCACCAGCGGATCAGGCTGCCGGTGCGGGGGCGGGTCCGGGCGCGGTGTGCGCTGTGCCGGAGCGTGCTGGAGTGCGACACCTAGGGCCTGTCGTTTGTTCATGCCGGCGTCGCGGGGAGGCCGAGAGGCGCAGTCACTCCGGCCGACCTGATCCGAACGACAGGCCCTGGCGGGTGCGCGCCGGATCCCGGCGGTCAGTGGGGGTGTTCGCCGCTGGTGATCTCGCGGTACTGCTCCACGGTCGGCTTTTCGATGCGGGCGTCGGGTCCGTACATGGCCTTCGCGAGCCGGGCGCGCAGCCGCTCGGACCGTTTGATCCTGCGGCGGACGCCCGCGGCGTCGACCTCGGGCCCGATCTCGTGGGGCGGGTGCTGTTCGTGCTGGGTGAGGGTGAACAGTTCGGCCTGGGTGAGGGGCTCGTGGACCTCGATGTACTCGCCGGTGGGCAGCCGCTTGATGGTGCCGGTCTCCCTGCCGTGCAGCACTTTGGCGCGGTCGCGGCGTTGCAGGCCCATGCAGATCTTCTTGGTGGCGATGAACGCGGCGACCGGCAGCACGAAGACGCCGATTCGCACGAACCAGGTGATCACGTTGATGGACAGGTGGAGGTGGGTGGCGACGATGTCGTTGCCGCCGCCGATCAGCAGCACCGCGTACAGGGTCAGCCAGGCCACGCCGAGGCCGGTGCGCACGGGTGCGTTGCGCGGCCGGTCGAGGATGTGGTGCTCGCGTCTGTCGCCGGTGATCCACGCCTCGAGGAACGGGTAGAGGCCGAGGGCGAGCAGGATCAGCGGGAACAGCGAGAAGGGGATGAACACGCCGAGGACGAGCGTGTGCCCCCAGAGGTTGATCTCCCATCCCGGCATCACCCGGATCAGCCCTTCGGAGAAGCCGAGGTACCAGTCGGGCTGGGCGCCGGTGGTGACCAGGTCCGGGCGGTAGGGGCCGAAGGCCCACACGGGGTTGATCTGGGCGACCGCGCCCATCACCGCCAGCACGCCGAAGACGAGGAAGAAGAAGCCGCCGGCCTTGGCCATGTAGACCGGCAGGAAGGGCATGCCGACGACGGACCGCTCCTGGCGTCCGGGGCCCGGGAACTGGGTGTGTTTGTGGTAGAAGACCAGGATCAGATGGGCGGTGACCAGGCCCAGCATGATCCCGGGCAGCAGCAGGATGTGGACGGGGTAGAGCCGCGAGATGATGTCCTCGCCCGGGAACTCCCCGCCGAACAGGAAGAACGACAGGTACGTCCCGACGATCGGGATGGACAGGATGGCGCCCTGGGCGAAGCGGATGCCGGTGCCGGACAGCAGGTCGTCGGGGAGGGAGTAGCCGGTGAGGCCGGTGATGATGCCGAGCATCAGCAGGCTCCAGCCGAAGAGCCAGTTCAGCTCGCGCGGTTTACGGAATGCTCCGGTGAAGAACACCCGCATCATGTGCACCAGCATGCCGGTGATGAAGACCAGCGCCGCCCAGTGGTGGATCTGCCGGATCAACAGCCCGCCGCGCACGTCGAAGCTGATGTCCAGCGTGGACTCGAACGCCTTGCTCATGAGGACGCCGTTGAGCTCGGTGTAGGAGCCGTGGTAGACGACCTCCTGCATGCTGGGCTCGAAGAACAGGGTGAGATAGACGCCGGTGAGGATCAGCACGACGAAGCTGTAGAGGGTGACCTCGCCCAGCATGAAGGACCAGTGGTCCGGGAAGACCTTGCGCATGTTGGCCTTGGCCAGGGCGTAGAGCCCGAGCCGTCCGTCGGCCCAGTCGGCGAGCTTCTCGCCCTTGCCGGCGGGAGGTCTCCGCTCAGCGGAGCCCGTCCCGTACACCCGTCGTGCGCCGTCGTCGCCCATGCGTCGTCGCCTCCCCGTCGGATCCTTCCCAGCGTGGCACGGCGGCGCGGCCGTGCAAACGGGGCGTGGGCCAAGGGGCGGGGCGGTTGGGCCAGGGGGGCGAGGACCGGTCAGCGGCTGCCGGGGTCCTTGACGATCCCCTGCGACCGGGCGGCCACGAGCCACTTCGGGAACTCGCCCACCAGCCGGTCGTACAACTCGGCGTCGGGGACCTTCCGCGGGTCCTGGCCCGCGTGGAAGAACCCGGCGTTGTCGACGACCCGCTTGGCGGGCACGGCCAGCTCGTCCAGCTTGCGCAGGAAGTCGAACTGCTTGCTGCCGGGGTCGCCGAACCCGATGAACTGCCAGAACAGCGGCAGCCTGGCCGCCTTGCACAGATAGCGTTCCGCGGCGAGCTTGTTGATCGGTCCGCCGTCGGTCTGGAACACCACCAGGGCGGGTTCGACCGAGCCGCTGTCGAGGTAGTGGTCGATCACGGCGTCCATCGCCAGGTGGTAGCTGGTCTTCCCCATGTGCCCGAGGCCGGCCACGATCCGCTCGATCCGCCCCTGGTGGTCGGTGAGGGCGATCTCGGTCTCGGCGTCGACGTCGGTGGAGAAGAACACGACGGGCACGCTGCCGTCGTCGTCGAGGTGCGCCGACAGCCCGAGCACCCGATCCGCCAGCGCCTGCACACTGCCGTCCTTGTAGTACGGCTTCATCGAGCCGGAGTAGTCGATGACGAGGTAGACCGCGGCCCGCAGCCCGCCCAGCCCGTGCTTCGCGAGGGACACCCCGGCGTTCTTGTAGAGGCTCACCAGCGCGGGGGCGGTCTCCTGGACCTTGCTGAGACTGATCGCGGCCATGTGGGGTCCCCCTTACCGCCCGGCTCTCGATCACCGGGGCTGGGCCAGAGAGTACGGCAAAGGGAGAGCCGGCCAGCTGCCCCTGTCACGGGACGACGGTGAAGGGCGGGACCACGACAAGCAGCCCTTGCGGCGCTTCCGTCCGGCAGAGGGCGCGGTCGGCCCTGAAGGTACATCAGGCGGAAAAGGCGACGGCGCCTGCCCGGGCGTCCGGTCGGGGACTGTGGGGCAGGCGCCGTCAGTGTTCCGCACGCCTTTGTGCGGGACGTCTTGTGAGGGCGGTCAGACCATCAGCGCACGGTCCGTGGGACGGATCGGCGCCGGCAGCTCGCTCGCGCCCGTGAGGGCACGGTCCACTCCGCGCGCCGCCGAGCGGCCCTCCGCGATCGCCCAGACGATGAGCGACTGGCCGCGGCCGGCGTCACCGGCGACGTACACTCCGGGCACGTTGGTCCGGAAGTCGGCGTCGCGGGCGATGTTGCCGCGCTCGTCGAGCTCCAGGCCGAACTGCTCGACCAGGCCGTTGTCCCGGTCGGTGCCGGTGAAGCCCATGGCGAGGGTGACCAGCTGCGCGGGGATCTTGCGCTCGGAGCCCGGCTTCGGGGTCAGCTTGCCGTCGATGAACTCCACCTCGGTGAGGTGCAGCCACTGGACGTTGCCCTCCTCGTCGCCCTCGAAGTGGGTCGTCGAGACGGAGTAGACCCGCTCGCCGCCCTCCTCGTGCGCCGAGGTGACCTTGTACAGCATGGGGAAGGTCGGCCACGGCTGGGAGGCCGCGTTCCGCTCCTCGCCCGGGCGGGGCATGATCTCCAGCTGCGTGACGGAGGCCGCGCCCTGACGGTGGGCGGTGCCCACGCAGTCCGCGCCGGTGTCGCCGCCGCCGATGACCACGACGTGCTTGCCCTCGGCGGAGATGGGGGGCGCCACGAAGTCGCCCTCCTGCACCTTGTTGGCCAGCGGCAGGTACTCCATGGCCTGGTGGATGCCCTTGAGTTCGCGTCCGGGCACCGGCAGGTCACGGGCCGTGGTGGCGCCGACGGCCAGGACGACCGCGTCGTAGCGCTTCTTCAGGTCCGTGGCCTTCAGGTCGCGGCCGATCTCGATGCCGGTGCGGAAGCGGGTGCCCTCCGCGCGCATCTGCTCGATGCGGCGGTTGATGTGCCGCTTCTCCATCTTGAACTCGGGGATGCCGTAGCGGAGGAGGCCCCCGATGCGGTCCGCGCGCTCGTAGACGGCGACCGTGTGACCGGCCCGGGTGAGCTGCTGGGCGGCGGCGAGACCCGCCGGGCCCGAGCCGACGACCGCGACGGTCTTGCCCGAGAGGCGCTCCGGGATCTGCGGGGCGACGTCCCCGGTCTCCCACGCCTTGTCGATGATCGAGACCTCGACGTTCTTGATGGTGACCGGCGGCTGGTTGATGCCGAGCACGCACGCCGCCTCGCAGGGAGCGGGACACAGGCGGCCGGTGAACTCCGGGAAGTTGTTCGTCGCGTGCAGACGCTCCGAAGCGGCCGCCCAGTCCTCGCGGTAGGCGTAGTCGTTCCACTCGGGGATGAGGTTCCCGAGCGGACAGCCGTTGTGGCAGAACGGGATGCCGCAGTCCATGCAGCGGCTGGCCTGCTTGCTGATGATGGGCAGCAGCGAGCCGGGGACGTAGACCTCGTTCCAGTCCTTGACGCGCTCCTCGACGGGGCGGGACTTGGCGAGCTCGCGCCCGTGGTTCAGGAAGCCCTTCGGGTCAGCCATTGATCGCCGCCTCCATCATCTTCTCGTGGGTCTCGGTCTCGGAGAGACCGGCTCGCTCGGCGGCGTCCTTGGCGGCGAGCACTGCCTTGTACGTGCTGGGGATGATCCTGCTGAACCGCTCGACGGCGGTGTCCCACTCGGCCAGGAGCTTCTCGGCGACGGTCGAGCCGGTCTCCTCCTGGTGGCGGCGGACCACGTCGTGCAGCCACTGCTTGTCGGTGTCGTCCAGCGCCTCCACGGCGTCCAGGTTGCCGACGTTGACGTTGTCGCGGTCCAGGTCGATCACGTAGGCGATACCGCCGGACATGCCGGCCGCGAAGTTGCGGCCCGTCTCGCCGAGAACCACCGCGTGACCGCCGGTCATGTACTCGCAGCCGTGGTCGCCCACGCCCTCGGAGACGACCGTGGCACCGGAGTTGCGGACGCAGAACCGCTCGCCGACCTTGCCGCGCAGGAACATCTCGCCGCCGGTGGCGCCGTAGCCGATGGTGTTGCCGGCGATGACGCTGTACTCGGCGAGGTGGTCGGCCGCGCGGTCCGGGCGGACGACGATCCGGCCGCCGGACAGGCCCTTGCCGACGTAGTCGTTGGCGTCGCCCTCCAGGCGGAGCGTGACACCGCTCGGCACGAACGCGCCGAACGACTGGCCGGCGGAGCCGGTGAAGGTGATGTCGATGGTGTCGTCGGGCAGGCCCGCACCGCCGAACTTCTTCGTCACTTCATGGCCGAGCATGGTGCCGACCGTGCGGTTGATGTTGCGGATCTCCACCTGGGCGCGCACCGGCTGGGCGTCGGTGGCGCCGGTCGCGGAGAGCGCGTCGGCGGCCAGCTTGATCAGCTGGTTGTCGAGCGCCTTCTCCAGGCCGTGGTCCTGGGCGATCAGCTGGTGGCGGACCGCGCCCTCGGGCAGCTCGGGCACGTGGAACAGCGGCTCCAGGTCCAGGCCCTGCGCCTTCCAGTGGTCGACCGCGCGGGTCACGTCGAGGGTCTCGGCGTGGCCGACGGCCTCCTCGATGGAGCGGAAGCCCAGCTCGGCGAGGATCTCGCGGACCTCTTCGGCGATGAACTGGAAGAAGTTCACGACGTACTCGGCCTTGCCGGAGTAGCGCTCGCGCAGCACCGGGTTCTGCGTGGCGATGCCGACCGGGCAGGTGTCCAGGTGGCAGACGCGCATCATGACGCAGCCGGAGACGACGAGCGGCGCGGTCGCGAAACCGAACTCCTCGGCGCCGAGCAGCGCGGCGATGACCACGTCACGGCCGGTCTTCAGCTGGCCGTCGGTCTGGACGACGATGCGGTCGCGCAGGCCGTTGAGCAGCAGCGTCTGCTGGGTCTCGGCGAGGCCCAGCTCCCAGGGACCGCCGGCGTGCTTCAGCGAGGTGAGCGGCGAGGCGCCCGTGCCGCCGTCGTGGCCGGAGATGAGCACGACGTCCGCGTGCGCCTTGGACACACCCGCGGCGACCGTGCCGACGCCGACCTCGGAGACCAGCTTGACGTGAATCCGCGCCTGCGGGTTCGCGTTCTTCAGGTCGTGGATCAGCTGGGCGAGGTCCTCGATGGAGTAGATGTCGTGGTGCGGCGGCGGCGAGATGAGGCCGACGCCGGGCGTCGAGTGACGCGTCTTGGCGACCCACGGGTAGACCTTGTGGCCGGGCAGCTGGCCGCCCTCGCCGGGCTTGGCGCCCTGGGCCATCTTGATCTGGATGTCGTCGGAGTTGACCAGGTACTCGGAGGTCACACCGAAGCGGCCGGAGGCGACCTGCTTGATGGACGACCGGCGGGCCGGGTCGTACAGGCGCTCCGGGTCCTCGCCGCCCTCACCGGTGTTGGACTTGCCGCCCAGCTGGTTCATGGCGATGGCGAGGGTCTCGTGCGCCTCCTGGGAGATGGAGCCGTACGACATGGCGCCCGTGGAGAAGCGCTTGACGATCTCGGAGACGGGCTCGACCTCGTCGATGGAGATCGGCTTGCGGTCCGACTTGAAGCCGAACAGGCCGCGCAGTGTCATCAGGCGCTCGGACTGCTCGTTCACGCGCTCGGTGTACTTCTTGAAGATGTCGTACTTGCCGGAGCGCGTGGAGTGCTGGAGGCGGAAGACCGTCTCGGGGTCGAACAGGTGCGGCTCGCCCTCGCGGCGCCACTGGTACTCGCCGCCTATCTCCAGGGCGCGGTGCGCCGGGGCGATGCCGGAGGCCGGGTAGGCCTTGGCGTGCCGGGCGGCGACCTCCTTGGCGACGACGTCGATGCCGACTCCGCCGATCTTGGTGGCCGTGCCGTTGAAGTACTTCTCGACGAAGGCCTCGTCGAGACCGACGGCCTCGAAGACCTGGGCGCCGCGGTAGGAGGCGACGGTCGAGATGCCCATCTTGGACATGACCTTCAGCACGCCCTTGCCGAGGGCGTAGATGAGGTTGCGGATGGCCTTCTCGGGCTCGATGCCGGGCAGGAAGGTACCGGCGCGGACCAGGTCCTCGACGGACTCCATCGCCAGGTACGGGTTGACCGCGGCGGCGCCGTAGCCGATGAGCAGGGCGACGTGGTGGACCTCGCGGACGTCACCGGCCTCGACCAGCAGGCCCACCTGGGTGCGCTGCTTGGTGCGGATGAGGTGGTGGTGGACGGCCGCGGTGAGCAGCAGCGACGGGATCGGCGCGTGCTCGGCGTCCGAGTGGCGGTCCGACAGGACGATCAGGCGGGCGCCGTTCTCGATGGCGGCGTCGGCCTCGGCGCAGATCTCCTCGATGCGGGCGGCCAGGGCGTCACCGCCGCCGTGCACCCGGTACAGGCCGGACAGCGTGGCGGCCTTGAAGCCGGGCATGTCGCCGTCGGCGTTGATGTGGATGAGCTTGGCCAGCTCGTCGTTGTCGATCACCGGGAAGGGCAGCAGAACACTGCGGCAGGAGGCCGCGTTCGGGTCCAGCAGGTTGCCCTGCGGACCGAGCGAGCTGCGCAGGGAGGTGACCAGTTCCTCGCGGATGGCGTCCAGCGGCGGGTTGGTGACCTGCGCGAACAGCTGGGTGAAGTAGTCGAAGAGCAGCCGCGGGCGGTCCGACAGGGCGGCGATCGGCGAGTCGGTGCCCATCGAACCGATCGGCTCGGCACCGGCCTTGGCCATCGGCGCGAGGATGACGCGCAGCTCCTCCTCGGTGTAGCCGAAGGTCTGCTGGCGGCGGGTGACGGAGGCGTGCGTGTGCACGATGTGCTCGCGCTCGGGCAGGTCCTCGAGCTCGATCTCGCCGGCTTCGAGCCACTCCGCGTAGGGGTTCTCGGCGGCGAGTTCGGCCTTGATCTCGTCGTCCTCGATGATGCGGTGCTCGACGGTGTCGACGAGGAACATGCGGCCGGGCTGGAGGCGGCCCTTGCGGACGACCTTGGAGGGGTCGATGTCCAGGACGCCGACCTCGGAGCCGAGGACAACCAGGCCGTCGTCGGTGACCCAGTAGCGGCCGGGGCGCAGGCCGTTGCGGTCGAGGACCGCGCCGACCTGCTTGCCGTCGGTGAAGGTGACGCAGGCCGGGCCGTCCCAGGGCTCCATCATCGTGGAGTGGTACTGGTAGAAGGCGCGCCGGGCCGGGTCCATGGAGTCGTGGTTCTCCCACGCCTCCGGGATCATCATCAACACGGAGTGCGGCAGGGAGCGGCCGCCCAGGTGCAGGAGCTCCAGGACCTCGTCGAAGGAGGCGGAGTCGGAGGCGTCGGGCGTGCAGACCGGGAAGATCCGGTCGATGGTCTTGTCGTCGCCGCCGAACAGGTCCGAGACGAGCTGCGACTCGCGGGCCACCATCCAGTTGCGGTTGCCCTTGACGGTGTTGATCTCACCGTTGTGCGCGACGAAGCGGTAGGGGTGGGCCAGCGGCCACGAGGGGAACGTGTTCGTCGAGAACCGGGAGTGCACGAGCGCGATCGCGGAGGCGAAGCGGCGGTCGGACAGGTCCGGGAAGAAGGGCTCCAGCTGGCCGGTGGTCAGCATGCCCTTGTAGACGATCGTCCGGGCGGACAGCGACGGGAAGTAGACGCCGGCCTCACGCTCGGCGCGCTTGCGCAGCACGAAGGCCTTGCGGTCGAGGGCGATGCCCTCCGAGGCGCCGTCGCCGACGAAGATCTGGCGGAAGACCGGCATGGTCGACCGGGCGGTGGCACCCAGCAGCTGGGGCGCGACCGGCACCTCGCGCCAGCCGAGGACGGTGAGGCCCTCGTCGGCGGCGATCGTCTCGATCTGTGAGACGGCGTCGGCGGTGGAGTCCTCCGGCAGGAAGGCGATACCGACGGCGTAGTAACCGGCGTCGGGCAGTTCGAATCCGGCCACGTCACGGAAGAAGGCGTCCGGGACCTGCGACAGGATGCCGGCGCCGTCGCCGGAGTCGGGCTCGGAGCCGGTGGCGCCACGGTGTTCGAGGTTGCGCAGGACGGTCAGAGCCTGTTCCACCAGGGTGTGGGACGCCTCGCCGGTGAGGGTGGCGACGAAGCCGACACCGCAGGCGTCGTGCTCGTTGCGGGGGTCGTACATACCCTGCGCAGCAGGGCGAGCATCCATGAACGACCAGTTCTGGCCATTCGCGGAATGCTGGGACGGCTGGCGCGGCGTACGCATCGGCTCTCCCGTCGTCGTCATCTGGCATATGCAAGTGCCGAGGGACGACGTTGGCCCTCGCGTGATCGCAAAATTTCGTGCAGGTTACATGATGGAGCGGTTCTCGGGAACCGGGATAATCCGTTCCAGCATGCGGACACTGCGGGTTCGCGGCGGGGGTACCGCGCCAGCAGTGGAAGCTATGGAGGGGCCGCACGGAACGATCGGGTGAGATCGCTTTCCGTCGGCCCGGGGAGCGGGACAGGCCTCTTCGCCCACCCGCTGGGTGCGCGGCGAGCGTCGTTGCCCGCAGCGCTTACGGCTCATGCCCGGTGGTCGCACACCCGAAACCAACGAGTAACGACTACTTATGCGGTCCCTTGCATAAGTCCGGGTCGCGCTATCCTACGGCCGTTCCGAACAACGTGCCCAGGGCGTACGTCACACCGGCCGCCGCGCCACCCAGGAACAGCTGCCGCAGCCCGCTGTACCACCAGGTGCGTGCCGTCACCTTGGCCACCACCGCACCGCACAGGAAGAGCCCCAGCAGGGCCAGCAGCACCGCCGGCCACATACTGCTCGCCCCCAGCAGATAGGGCAGGACGGGAACCAGCGCGCCCAGTGCGAAGGAGCCGAAGCTCGACACCGCGGCCACGGTGGGCGAGGGCAGATCGCCGGGGTCGATCCCCAGTTCCTCGCGGGCGTGGATCTCCAGCGCCTGCTCGGGGTCCTTCGACAGCTGCCGCGCGACCTCGCGGGCCAGCCCCGGCTCGACGCCTCTCGACTCGTAGAGCGCGGCGAGCTCGGCCTCCTCGTCCTTGGGGTGCTTGCGCAGCTGGCGCCGCTCCACGTCCAGCTCGGCCTCGACGAGTTCACGCTGCGAGGCGACGGAGGTGTACTCGCCGGCGGCCATGGAGAAGGCACCCGCGGCCAGACCCGCGAGCCCGCTCAGGATCACGGTGTGCTGACTGACCGCACCACCCGCGACACCGGTCATCAGGGCGAGGTTGGAGACGAGGCCGTCCATCGCGCCGAACACCGCGGGACGCAGCCAGCCGCCGTTCACGTCCCGGTGCGTGTGGTTGTCCCGGTGCGCCTCGTGCAGCGTCGCCTCGGTCTCGATGATGGCCATGAAAGGAACCCCACTCCCCGTCTTCGACCTGCCTTTGGACAAGTTCCAGAGTTTTACAACGCCAAAACTACGCTGCTGATTCCTTTCCCGCCAGCAAGGAAAGGCTGGGCTAACCTGCGGTTTTACCGTCTTCCGCTCACTTGATCAACAGTGCGCACAGATGTCGACCGGGTGATGCTGGGGCTCGTGAGGCTCGGCGGAGTCACCGGAGTGGGACACATGCCGTATGGCATCGATCGGGCTCCGCGCACGGGCACGGGGCGCACTGCTGGGCCTGGCCGTCGGTGACGCGCTCGGGGCCCCCGCCGAGAACATGAAGCCCTCCGAGATCCGCGCGCGGTGGGGCCGGATCACCGGGTACGTCGCCGAGAGGCCGGCCGGCACGGACGACACCGAGTACGCGATCTTCTCCGGTCTGCTGCTGGCCCGGCACGGCTCCACGCTCACCCCCGCCCATGTGGAAGCGGCCTGGCACGAGTGGATCGCCGACCGCGACGAGGGCCGCTTCCGGGGCGCCGGTTTCAGCGAACGCGGCACGCTGGAGAACCTCCGCCGGGGTCTGGCCGCCCCGATCTCCGCCCAGCACCGGCACGCCTGGAGCGACGGTCTGGCGATGCGCGCGGCCCCTTTCGGGGTGTTCGCGGCGGGCCGCCCGACGGAGGCGGCCCGGCTGGTAGCGATCGACGGCTCGGTGAGCCACGACGGCGAGGGCATCTACGGCGGCCAGGCCGTGGCCGCGGGCGTCGCGGCGGCGATGGCGGGCGCCCCGTCGGACGCGGTCGTGGCGGCGGCCCTCGCGGTCGTCCCCGACGACTCCTGGACGGCCCGCAGTCTGCGCCGCGCGGTGACCGTCGCCCACCGCGGCGAACGCGCGGTCCGCTCCGCGGTCGTCATCGGCGGCTACCCCTGGACCGACCTGGCCCCCGAGGCGGTCGCCCTCGCCTTCGGCGCGTACGCGGCGGCCGACGGCGACTTCGAGGAGTCGGTCCTGACCGCGGTGAACATGGGCCGCGACGCGGACACGACGGCAGCGGTGGCGGGAGCACTCGCGGGAGCGACCCGTGGCGTGTCGGCGATCCCTGCGGCCTGGGCGGCCCCCATCGGCCCGGTCCACGGCAGATGTCTGCCGGCGATGGCCGGCCACCACGTCCTGGAGGTCGCGGACCTGCTGTCACCGGCACCCTGCGGCACACCCCCGGAACCGACGGACTTCGTCCTGGCGGGCGACGGAACGGAGACCCCCTCATGACCACACACACGGGGAGAGCACGCGACATGACGGCCTACAGCGGGAGCACGCAGGACCTGCCGGCAGACGGCGGCTCAACACACGGCGGGACAGCACTCGGCGTGGCGACCCACTGCGTGAAGGCACACGAACCCGCAGCCGCAGACGGCGGCACCAGCGCACGGGAGACCAGCGCCCGTGAGGTCGAGGGCGGTACGCGGGTGGGAGACAGAACGGCCGAAGGCCTCCTGCTCGGACTCGCCGCGGGCGACGCCGCCGGCTGGCCCGCCGCCCGCCACAGAGCCGCCCGCATGCCCGACTGGACCCGCCGCCTCACCCGCGAACTCGACACCTTCGCCGAACACAACGCCACCACCACCCTCCCCGTCCCCATCGCCCTCAACCAGCCCCCCGGCCCCCTGCGCCTCGGCCCCTCCGACGACGCCGAGTGGGCGGCCTTCGCCGCGGAAGCCCTCCTGCGCGCCGGCGACGACACCGTCCTGAACGACCTCAGCCGGGAACGCCGCACCCGGGCCGCCATCGACCTCACCTGGAACGCCCTCGCCGCCGAGGTCTCCGCCGCAACGGACCGCGCCCCCGAGACCGAGTCCGCCGTCCTCCCCCTGCGCGCCCGCATCTCCGTCCGCGCCGGCCTGGGCAACCTCGCCACCGGCCTGCGCCCGCCCGCCACCGGCCACGACAACCCCCACTACTTCGACGACGCCGCCTGCGTACGCGCCTGCGTCCTGGCCGTGGCCCACCCCGGCGACCCCCGCAGCGCCGCGGACCTCGCCGAGTTCGACGCCCGCTACACCCAGGACGACGACGGAGTGCACGGCGCCCGCGCCATGGCGGCGGCTCTCGCCCTCGCCCTGGCCGGCGCACACGTCGACGCCTGCGTCACCGCGGCCCTCGCCGAACTCCCCGAGGAGACGGAGATCGGCCGCAACGCCCGCCACGCCCTCCGCCTGGCCGCCGCCGCGGAGAGCGCGTTCGCCCTGGTCCCGCCCTTGGAGCACCAGATCGTCGACCACGTCTACAGCTACGGCATCGCGGCCGCCGAGACGGTCCCGGTCGCCCTCGCCCTGGCCACCGCCGCCCGCGGCCGCATCGCGGAGGCGATCCCCGCGGCGGCCTGTCTGTCCCGCGTCGCGGACTCCGCCCCGGCCCTGGCGGGCGCCCTCACCGGCGCCCTGGGCGGCGGCGCGTCGATCCCCGAGTCCTGGCGGGAGACCTGCCGCACCCTCTCCGGCTGCGTCCTCCCCCGCCTGAGCGGCACGGACCTCGTGGAACTCGCCGAGCTCCTGGAAGCCGTACAACCAGCCCGTCCGGGTGGATGATGCGGCCATGCAGCCCAAAGCCCCCATGCAGCCCAAAGCTCATCAAAACACCCCACTGGACGAGCGGATCACCGGTGCCCTGGTCGGGGCCGCGGTCGGCGACGCGCTCGGCGGCCCCGTCGAGGGCTACTCGCCCGAGCAGATCCTCGAACGCCACGCCGGCCGCGTCCACGGCGTCGTCGGCCCGTGGCACGGCGACGACTGGCGCACGGCCCGCCCCCTCGCCCCGTACCACAAGGGCGACGGCCACGTCACCGACGACACCCTGATGACCCACGCCCTGGTCCGCGTCTACGCCCGGGTCCGCGACCACCTCGACGCCTACGCGATCGCCGACCATCTGGTCCCCGACCTGATGACAGCACCACGCTGGATCCCGGAACTGGAGGCCGAGGCGCTCCCCCTGCAGCGCGTCTTCCTGGCGGAGAAGTGGCTCGTCACACGGATCCACTACGGCCACGCCGACCCGCGCGAGGCAGGCACCGGCAACATCGTCAACTGCGGTGCGGCGATGTACATGGCCCCCGTCGGCCTGGTCAACGCGGCCGACCCCCGCGCGGCCTACGCCGAGGCCCTCGACATCGCGGGCGCGCACCAGTCGTCGTACGGCCGTGAGGCGGCGGGCGTCCTGGCCGCGGGCGTGGCGGCGGCGTGCGCCCCCGGCGCGACCCCGGACTCGGTCGTCTCCCGGTGTCTCGCCCTCGCGAAGGACGGCACCCGGGCCGCGATCGAGCGGGTCTGCGAGGAGGCCTCCCGCCACACGGACTTCGAGTCGGCGCTGCGCCCGCTGCGCGAGGCGGTGGCCCCCTACGACACGGTGGGCCCCGACTACCGCTCCCCCTCGCTCGGCGCCCGCCGCCCTTCCCGCCTGCACGCGATCGAGGAACTGCCCGTCGCACTGGGCATGCTGGTGGTGGCGCGGGGCGACTACCGGCACGCGGTGCTCGGCGCGGTGAACTACGGACGCGACTGCGACTCCATCGCCACGATGGCCGGGGCGCTGGCGGGTGCCCTGGGCTCACCGGTCCCCGAGGACTGGGCCAAGACGGTCGCGGAGGCGAGCCGGCTGGACCTTTGGGAGCCCGCGGCCACCCTCACCGCCGTGGCCCGCGAGATCTTCGGCCGGGACGTGGCCCGCCGCCGCGCCCACGAACAGGCCTTCGCCTCCCTCGGAGGCGCGGCATGCTCCGACTGACCTGGGTGCAGCCGGAGGACCTGATCGGCCACGAACTCCGCCAGGCGGCCCTGGACGGCCGCGAGCCGAAGGTGATCGCGGCCCGCTGGCGAGCGGCGGGCGGAGCGGACGCCCCGGCCGCCGCCGGCGCGTCCCCCACCCCGACGTCCCGCTACCTGCGCCGGCTGGCCTCGGACCTCCTGGACGAGCTGGCCGATCTTCCCAGCCGGCTGGCCGACGACGAACCGACCGACCTGGAGAGGATCAGGGCCTCCTGCCCCGCGTGGCCGCGGCCCGTGGCGGTCCGGGTCACGACCCCGCAGCGCCTCGAAGCCGCCTGGCTCGGCCGGGCCGCCGGCTGTCTCCTGGGCAAACCCGTTGAGAAACTGCCCCTCGACGCCATCCGCCGACTGGCCCGGTCCACCGCCAACTGGCCCCTCACCACCTACTTCACCGCCCGGGGCGTCCCCGAGGACCTCCTGCGCCGGCACCCCTGGAACCGCCGCTCGGCAGCCACCTCCCTCGCCGAGAACATCGACGGCATGCCGGAGGACGACGACCTCGACTACCCCCTGCTCAACCTCGTCCTGCTCCAGCGGCACGGCAGGGCCTTCACCCTCACGGACCTGGCCCGGACCTGGCTCGACGAACTCCCCGCCGGGCGGACGTTCACCGCCGAACGCATCGCGTACCGCAACCTGCTGACCGGCGTGGAACCCCCGCACACCGCCCGCCACCGCAACCCGTTCCGTGAGTGGATCGGTGCCCTGATCCGCGCCGACGTCCACGGCTGGACCAACCCCGGCGACCCGGCCAGCGCAGCCGAGCAGGCCCACCGGGACGCCACCCTCACGCACACCGCCAACGGCGTCTACGCCGCGATGTTCACGGCGGCCGTCATCGCGGCGGCCGCGACGGGCGGCCACGACGTACACGCCTGTGTGCGCACCGGCCTGACCGTCGTCCCTCCCCGCTCCCGCCTCGCCCGGGCCGTCCGCGAAGCCGTCGGGCTCGCACACGAGCACCAGGACTTCGACACGGTCGTCGACACGCTCCACCGCACCTACGGCGCCACCCACCACTGGGTGCACGCCGTCCCCAACACGGCTCTGATCGCCGCCGCCCTCACCCACGCGAACGGTGACTTCACCGGCTCGATCTGCCGTGCCGTGGGCGGCGGCTGGGACACCGACTCCAACGGCGCGACGGCCGGCAGCATCGCCGGACTGCTGGCCGGACACCCCGCGGCGCTCCCCGACCGCTGGACGGCCCCCCTGAAGAACCGGCTGGCCACGTCCATCGGCGACTTCAACGGCATCGGCTTCGACACCCTCGCCCACCTCACGCACCGGGAGACCCGCCGCCCATGACCGCGCCCGCGCCCCTCACCGGCCTGCGTGTCCTCGACCTGGCCACCCTCTTCGCCGGCCCGATGGCCGCCACCCTGCTCGGCGACTTCGGTGCCGAGGTCGTCAAGATCGAACACCCGGCGAAGCCGGACCCCTCCCGCGGTCACGGCCCGTCGAAGGACGGCGTGGGTCTGTGGTGGAAAATGCTCGGTCGCAACAAACGGACCATGACCCTCGATCTGTCCAAGCCCGGCGGCCGCGCCACCCTCCTGCGCCTGGCCGCGGGCACCGACGTGATCATCGAGAACTTCCGCCCCGGCACCCTGGAGAAGTGGGACCTCGGCTGGCCGGAGCTGTCGGCGGCCAACCCCCGCCTGGTCCTGGCCCGCGTCACCGGCTTCGGCCAGTTCGGCCCCTACGCCCACCGGCCCGGCTTCGGCACCCTGGCCGAGGCGATGAGCGGTTTCGCCGCGATCACCGGCGAACCGGACTCGCCTCCGACCCTCCCGCCGTTCGGCCTCGCCGACTCCATCGCGGGTCTGACGACGGCGTACGCCGTGATGACGGCACTCGCAGCCCGCGAGCACACCGGCGAGGGCCAGGTCGTCGACATGGCCCTGATCGAACCGATCCTGGCCGCCCTCGGCCCGCAGCCCCTCTGGTACGACCAGCTCGGGCACGTCCAGCCCCGCACCGGCAACCGTTCCCCCAACAACGCCCCGCGCGGCGTCTACCGCACCGCGGACGGCACCTGGGTCGCCGTGTCCACCTCGGCCCAGTCGGTCGCGGAACGCGTGATGCACCTGGTCGGCCGCCCGGAACTGATCGACGAACCCTGGTTCGCCACGGGCGCCGGCCGTGCCCGCCACGCCGACGTCCTGGACGAGGCGGTCGGTACCTGGATCGCCGCGCGCACCCGCGGCGACGTCATGGCCGCGTTCGAGAAGGCCGAGGCGGCGGTGGCCCCGGTCCAGGACGTCCGCGACGTGATGGCGGACCCGCAGTACCAGGCCCTGGGCACCATCACCACCGTGGACGATCCCGAACTCGGCCCGCTGCGCATGCAGAACGTCCTCTTCCGGCTCTCGGCGACACCCGGCGCGATCCGCTGGGCCGGCCGTCCCCACGGCGCCGACACCGAGGAGGTCCTCACCGAACTGGGCCTGACCGCGGACGACCTCACGGCGCTGCGCACGGAGGGCGCCCTGTGACGGTGTACCCGCTCACCTGGCTCTACGCCCCGGGCGACCGCCCCCACGTGGTGACGAAAGCCCTCACCAGCGGCGCCGACGTCGTCGTCGTCGACCTCGAGGACGCGGTCCCCCCGGACCGCAAGGCCTACGCCCGCGGCGCCACCGCGGAGCTGCTCACGGACCGGCCCCCGGTGCCGGTCCACGTCCGCGTCAACGCGCTGGGCGGCCGGGGCGAGCAGGACATCGCCGCCCTCGTGGGAAAGCCGGGCCTGTCCGGGTTGCGGCTGCCCAAGGTGACCTCGGCCGCCGAGATCGTCCACGTGGCCCGCCGCGCGGCCCGGACCGACCTGTACGCGCTTCTGGAGACGGCGCTCGGGGTGGAGCGGGCCTACGCCGTCGCGACCGCCCACCCCCGTCTGCGGGGCATCTCCCTGGGGGAGGCCGACCTCTGTGCCGACCTCGGCGTTCGCGACGGCACGGGCCTGGACTGGTCCCGCTCCCGGGTGGTCGTGGCCGCCCGCGCGGCGGGCCTGCCGCCACCGGCCCAGTCGGTCCACCCCGACATCCGTGACCAGGAGGGCCTGGCCGCGTCCTGCGCGCACGGCCGCGCCCTGGGCTTTCTGGGCCGGGCCGCCATCCACCCCCGCCAGCTGCCGGTGATCGAGCGGGCCTATCTGCCCGGTGAGGAGGAGATCGAGCAGGCGGAAACGGTCCTCAAGGCGGCCGCCGCGGAGCAGGGCGCCCAGGCCCTGCCGGACGGCCGCTTCATCGACGCGGCGATGGTCACCGCGGCGCGCCGCACCCTGTCCATGGCCCGCCACCACTGACACACCGAAGCCCGCGGCCCGACCCACCCCGCCCACGGCCCACCACCACCGACACACCGGAGCCCACGCCCCGGCCTACCTCTCTGACGCAGAGGGCGCCCGGGGAGAGTCCCTGGGCGCCCTCGGCACGTCACACGCGGCGAACCGTCAGGTCTTCTTCCCCGACCCGGCCTCGTTCCTGGAACCGTCCGCCCCGGCCTCGTTCGCGGACTCGTCGTCCTCACCGGCGTCCTCGGCGCGCTCGGCCTCGCCCGCCGAGTCGGCCGACTCGGCACCGTCGGTCTCGCCGCCGGAGGCCTGCGCACCCGGCTCGACGATCTCCTCCCGCCCGGGCCGCTTCTTCGACGACACCACCAGGTACGTGACCGCGAGCAGGAACACGAGGATCGCGGTCCAGACGTTCAGCCGAAGGCCCAGGATGTGGTGGGCGTCGTCGACGCGCATGTACTCGATCCACGCCCGGCCCGTGCAGTACGCGGCGACGTACAGGGCGAACGCCCGGCCGTGCCCGAGCCGGAAGCGGCGGTCCGCCCAGATGACCAGGAGCGCCACGCCGACGCACCACAGCGACTCGTACAGGAACGTCGGGTGGTACGTGCCCGGCACCCGCCCGTCGGAGGAGGAGGTGATCTCCAGGGCCCACGGCAGATCGGTGGGCTTGCCGTACAGCTCCTGGTTGAACCAGTTGCCCCAGCGACCGATCGCCTGGGCGAAGGCGATGCCCGGCGCGACGGCGTCGGCGTAGGCGGGCATCGGGATGCCACGGCGGCGGCAGCCGATCCAGGCACCCAGCGCGCCCAGCGCGATCGCGCCCCAGATGCCGAGGCCGCCCTCCCAGATCTTGAAGGCGTCCACCCAGTCGCGGCCCTCGCTGAAGTACAGCTCGTAGTCCGTGATCACGTGGTAGAGCCGGCCGCCGACCAAGCCGAACGGCACGGCCCAGACAGCGATGTCGGCCACCGTGCCGGCCCGCCCGCCCCGGGCGATCCACCGCTTGTTGCCGAGCCAGACGGCAACGAAGACGCCGATGATGATGCAGAACGCGTAGCCGCGCAGCGGAATGGGGCCGAGGTACAGCACCCCGCGCGACGGGCTGGGAATGAAGGCAAGTTCCATGGCAAGGTCGACGCTACCGTGCCGCACCGGGCCCGCGACGGGCGGCCCGGCTACGGGTCCATAACGGGGGCGTGAGAATTTCCCCTCACCCCTGGTTCGCCTCCTGCACCATCTGCTTCAGCTTGGCCGGGGTCATCGTCCGGTCCTGGTAGATGTTCTTGCCGTCGAACAGCACGGTGGGCGTACCCGAGAAGTCGCCCTTGTCGAAGGCCTGGTGGGACTTGGCGACCCAGCCGTTGTGCGTGCCCTTCTCGACACAGGTGCGGAAGGCGGGGGTGTCCAGGCCGTCGACCTTGCCGGCCAGTTCGATCAGCTTGGCGTTGTCCGCGTAGGCGTCGTCGACCTCCGAGGGCTGGTTGTCGAAGAGCACGTCGTGGTACGCGGGGAACTTCCCGGCGTCCTGGGCGCAGGCAGCCGCGTTGGCCGCGTTGCGGGAGCCGGTGCCGCGCATGTTGCCGTCGATGAGGGTGACCAGGTGGTACTCGACCTTGAGCTCGCCGGCGGTCGTCAGCTCGTGGATCACCGGCCGGTACGCCGTCTCGAAGGACTTGCAGGCGGGGCAGCGGAAGTCCTCCCACACCGTGAGCGTGGACTTGGCGCCGTCCTTGCCGACCGGGATGGCGAGGCTGTCCTTGCCCTGGGCTCCGGAGGGCGCGACGACCGGGCCCGAGGCCTCGCTGCCGTCGTCCTTCCCGGCGTTGGCCGCCACGACGCCGATCACCGCCGCGAGTCCCAGGACGCCGACGACGGCGCCGCCGACGATCAGTGCGCGCCGGCGCTTGTCCGCGGACCTCTGCTTCTCACGCTCGACCGCCAGCTTCTCCCGGGCGGTGCGCTTTCCCTCACGGTTCTTCTCGCTCACACCCCGGAAACGAACCGGGGAGGCGCACCGCGCCTCCCCGGCCCCAGGTCCACCCGTACGAGGGATCTGTATGACTTCCCGGCTTCCTACGCCTGCCGGCGCACGCCCTTGGCGAGGTCGCCGGCCAGCGCCCGCACGGCTTCCACCCCGGCCGCCGCGTCCGGCGCGTCCAGCATCGCCTTGACGAAGGCCGAGCCGACGATCACGCCGTCGGCGAAGCCCGCGACCTCGGCGGCCTGAGCGGGGTTGGAGACGCCGAGCCCGACGCAGACGGGCAGGCCGGTGCCGGTGGCCCGGGTGCGTTCCACCAGGTCCTGGGCCTGGTTGCTGACGCTGGCGCGGGTGCCGGTGACACCCATGAGGGAGGCGGCGTAGACGAAGCCGCTGCCCGCCGCCGTGATCTGCGCGAGCCGCTCGTCCTTGCTGCTGGGCGCGACGACGAAGACGGTGGCGAGATCGTGCTTCTCGGCGTGCTCCCGCCACAGCGCCGACTCCTGCACGGGCAGGTCGGGCAGGATGCAACCGGCGCCGCCCGCCTCGGCGAGTTCGGCGGTGAACCGCTCGACGCCGTAACGGTCGATGGGGTTCCAGTACGTCATCACGAGGATCGGCTTGCCGGTGGCGGCGTGCGCCTCGCGGACCGTGCGCATCACGTCGGCGATCTTCACGCCGCCGCGCAGCGCGATGTCGTCGGCGGTCTGGATGACGGGGCCGTCGAGGACGGGGTCGCTGTGCGGCAGGCCCACCTCGACGACGTCGGCGCCGCCGTCGATGACGGCCTTGATCGCCTCGATACCGCCGTCCACGGTCGGGAACCCGGCCGGAAGGTAGGCGATGAGGGCGGAGCGCCCTTCGGACTTGGCCGCGGCGAGGGTGTCGCCCAACAGCCTGATGTTGCCGCTCACTTGGCGTCCCCCTCGATCTCGGCGGTGCCGGAGGCGTCCTCGGCGACCTCGGCGTCGGTGTCGTACAGGCCGAAGTAGCGCGCGGCGGTGTCCATGTCCTTGTCGCCGCGGCCGGACAGGTTGACCACGATCAACCCGTCCTTGCCGAGTTCCTTGCCGACCTCCAGGGCGCCGGCGAGGGCGTGGGCGCTCTCGATGGCCGGGATGATGCCCTCGGTGCGCGACAGCAGGCGCAGGGCCTGCATGGCCGCGTCGTCGGTGACCGCGCGGTACTCGCCGCGGCCGGAATCCTTCAGGTAGGAGTGCTCGGGGCCGATGCCCGGGTAGTCGAGACCGGCCGAGATCGAGTACGGCTCGGTGATCTGGCCCTCGTCGTCCTGGAGGACGTAGGAGCGCGAGCCGTGCAGGATGCCGGGCTCGCCGGCGGTCAGGGTCGCCGCGTGCTCTCCGGTCTCTACGCCGTGCCCGGCCGGTTCGCAGCCGATGAGGCGGACGTCGGCGTCCGGGATGAACGCGTGGAACAGGCCAATGGCGTTGGAGCCGCCGCCGACGCAGGCGATGGCCGCGTCGGGCAGGCGTCCGGCGCGCTCCAGGACCTGGCGCCGGGCCTCGACGCCGATGACGCGGTGGAAGTCGCGGACCATGGCGGGGAAGGGGTGCGGTCCGGCGACAGTGCCGAAGAGGTAGTGGGTGCGGTCGACGTTGGCGACCCAGTCGCGGAACGCCTCGTTGATGGCGTCCTTGAGGGTGCGCGATCCCGACTTCACGGCGATGACCTCGGCGCCGAGCATGCGCATGCGGGCGACGTTGAGGGCCTGGCGCCGGGTGTCGATCTCGCCCATGTAGATCGTGCAGTCGAGGCCGAACAGCGCACAGGCGGTGGCCGTGGCCACGCCGTGCTGGCCGGCGCCCGTCTCGGCGATGACCCGGGTCTTGCCCATGCGCTTGGTGAGCAGGGCCTGGCCGAGGACGTTGTTGATCTTGTGCGAGCCGGTGTGGTTCAGGTCTTCCCGCTTCAGGAAGATCCGTGCGCCACCGGCGTGTCCGGCGAACCTCGGTACCTCGGTGAGGGAGCTGGGACGGCCGGTGTAGTTGACCAGGAGGTCGTCGAGTTCCCTGGCGAACTCCGGGTCGTGCTTGGCCTTGTCGTACTCGACGGCCACCTCGTCGACGGCGGCGACGAGGGCCTCCGGGATGAACTTGCCGCCGAACGCCCCGAAGTAGCCTTCAGGGCTGGGGATTTGACCCTCGGGGTCGGGGATGAAGAACTGGCTGGGCATGCGGATACCTCACGGTGAGTGTGTGTGGAATGCACTAGTCGCCGTGGGGGGCAGGGTTTGCTGTTGACCGCGGGCCGTGTATGGCCGATCGCGCAGTTCCCCGCGCCCCTAGAAGCCCTGCCATCGCATGCCGTTGACCTGCCCGGGCTCGTCACCGATGACGTACCGGACGCGGCGGCCGTGGACCCGGCGGGCGGGCGCGCGGCAGCCGCGGGGGCGGCAGCCGCGCGCGAGGCGGGCGTACCGGTCCACGGTCGTCATGATGGGAGTCATCGGGCCAACCCTAGCGGGAGATCAGCTCCGGCCGTGCCGGAGTGCCGGGTGCTCACCGGCCGCGACCAGGTCGGAGACCGCCGTCCTGGGGTCCTTGCCGGTGACGAGGGACTCGCCGACCAGCACCGCGTCGGCACCGGCGTTGGCGTAGGCGATGAGGTCGTGCGGGCCGCGGACGCCGGACTCGGCGATCTTGATGATGTGGTCGGGGATCTCCGGCGCCACCCGCTCGAAGGTGCCGCGGTCGACCTCGAGGGTCTTGAGGTTGCGCGCGTTGACGCCGATCACGCGGGCACCGGCGTCGACCGCGCGCTCGACCTCGTCCTCGTCGTGCACCTCGACGAGCGGGGTGAGCCCGATGGACTCGGCGCGCTCGATGAGGGACTCCAGGGCGGGCTGTTCGAGGGCGGCGACGATCAGCAGCACGACGTCGGCGCCGTAGGCGCGGGCTTCCCACAGCTGGTACGACGTGACGACGAAGTCCTTGCGGAGGACCGGGATGTCCACGCGGGCGCGGACCGCCTCCAGGTCGGCGAGCGAGCCGCCGAAGCGACGCTCCTCGGTGAGGACGGAGATGACGGCGGCGCCGCCCGCCTCGTAGTCCGCGGCGAGACCGGCCGGGTCGGCGATCGCGGCCAGCGCGCCCTTGGAGGGGCTGGAGCGCTTGACCTCGCAGATGACCTTGACGCCTTCGCCGCGCAGGGCGGCCGCGCCGTCCTTCGCCGCGGGAGCCTTCGCCGCGCGCTCCTTGAGCTCGTCGAGGCTGACGCGCGCCTGCCGCTCCGCGAGGTCGGCACGGACTCCGTCGATGATCTCGTCGAGCACACTCACGCGAGCGGCCCCCTTCCAGACTCTTGACAGTTCCAGCGACCGATCGGAAACCGATGGTCATAGCGATGGTATCCGCAGCGGGGCGTAGGCCTCGCATCCGGTTGACGCCGGTCCCAGTACCTGGACATCCGCCCGTCGATCAAGGATGGAGCCAGCCACCGAAGGGCAGGTTCCGGACAACCGAGAAGACCAGCAGCAATGCCCCGAGGCTCCACACCAGGCCGGGGCGGGGGTCGATCCGCAGGGGGCGCCCACGGGCCGCGTGCACCACCCATACGGTCCACAGCACGGCGAAGCCCAGGTAGCCCAGGGTCGCGAGCGCGTTGGCGTGCAGCGCGGTGAGGACGTCACCGTGGACGAAGGCGTGCGCGCTGCGCAGGCCGCCGCAGCCCGGGCAGTAGAGGCCGGTGTAGTGCAGCAGCGGGCAGACGGGGTAGTGGCCGGGCCGGTTGGGGTCCACGGCGCCCACGTAGGCGAAGGCGGCGCCGACGGCGGCGAGCACCCCGGCGGGGACGGCCAGACGGCTCGGGAGGCTCCGCGTCACCCTTCGGCTCTCGGCGTTCACGCCAGGCATTGTGCCCCGCACGCGCGTGAGGGGCGGTCCCGGCACCCCGTGCCGGCCGCCCCTCCCGCGACAACGCGGTGCTCCGCGGGGTCAGCCCTCGGCGCGGGCCGGCGCGCGCTCGCCGGTCATCTGGTGCGGCTGGTGCAGGTCCTTGGGCTGGCCCAGGCCCATCATCCGCATGATGGCGCCGACGACACCGCCGAGCAGCACGACCACCATGCCCGCCCAGAAGCCCACCGGCTGGTCCATCACCATGAACGCGCCCGCGACGCAGAAACCGATGAAGGCGATCGTGACACCGGTCCAGGCGGCCGGGGTGTGACCGTGGCTGCTGCCCGCCATTGCTTGCTCCTCGTTGCTGTGTGCGTGTCTGAGCAGGACGCTCGGGGCCATTGTCCCGCACGGGTACCCGGGAGGTGACCCGGGGTGCTCCCCCGGCTCACTCGTGCGGCTCAGGGGTCCTCCCGCCGTGCGCGCCGCGCCACGCGACCCGGGCGGGCCCGGGGCAAGGGGCCTAGGTGTGCTGACCGGACAGGTTGGTGACGCGGCTGGCTGGGGTGTGGCCGCTGATTCCGGTGTGGGGTCGGTGGTAGTTGTACCAGTCCAGC